>DAIDHD010000028.1 GCA_027459765.1 Gammaproteobacteria bacterium
CTCGGCCAGCAGCCGGCCTACGCGCTGTTCGACGCCACCATCGGCGCCGACAAGGGCCCGTTCAGCGTCGAGTTGTTCGTCAACAATCTCCTCGACCGTCGCGCCGAGATCTATCGGTACGCGGAGTGCACCGAGGCGACCTGCGGCGCCTACGCCGTCTACCACGGCATCTACCGGCCGCGGCTGGTCGGCATCAAGTTCGGACAGAAGTTCTGAGGTAGGCTCGCGATCCTTCCCGCCGGCGCGCGTTCACGCGCGCCGGCGGCGGGGACGCACCAGCAGCGCGGCCTGATATTCGGCTTCGCGCAGCGCCGCATCGGCGGCGGCGAGCGAGCGCTCGCGCCCGCCGCGCTCCTCCACGGCGGTCGAATTCGCCAGTTCATCGAGCCGGGCAATGCTGGTGGCGATGGCGTCAGCGAGCCCGGCGACCCGCGTATCGTCCGGTTCCTCACCGGCGGCGGTGAGCACCTTCGCGTCGAGCGTCGGCAACTCCGCAGCGAGCGCGCCGAGCTGCCGCCGCGAGCGCTCGAGCGCAGCGCACAGATTGGCACTGCCGGCGCGCGCAAAGCCCTTCACGTCCTGACGCGCCGCGCGCAGCACGCGCTCGAGACGGTCCAACCACTCGATCCAGGACCAAGAATCCATGGGCTAGTCCTTTGCGCAACTCGTTCAGGAGGCAAACCGCCGGTACGGCGAGCGGCGCGGCGATTGAGGGTATGATTCCCGCGCGCAGGTTACCCGCAAAGCCTGCGCGGCCGCTACCGCAGGCGCGATCGCGGCGACTGGACCGATATACAGGACGATACCGATGCAGAAGTCGCCCGTGGATACGCAACCCGTGACCAACCGGCGCGTGGTGCTGGCCGCACGTCCCGACGGCCCGGCCACGCCGGATTGCTTTCGGCTGGAAACCGCTCCGGTGCCGCCGCTCGGCGAGGGCCAGTTGCTCCTGCGCACCGTGTACCTGTCGCTCGATCCTTACATGCGGGGCCGCATGAGCGATGCGCCGTCCTACGCCGCACCGGTCGCGGTCGGCGACGTCATGGTCGGCGGCGCGGTGGCGCGGGTCGAGGCGTCGCGCGATGCGCGCTTCGCGCCGGGCGACTGGGTGGTGGCCTACTCCGGCTGGCAGGAATTCGCCGTGGTCGACGCCGCCTCGGCACGACGGCTGCCGGACACGATTCCGCGGCCGTCGTACGCGCTCGGTGTGCTCGGAATGCCCGGGTTCACCGCCTACGCCGGCCTGCTCGCGATCGGCGAGCCGAAGCCCGGCGAGACCGTGTGCGTCGCCGCCGCCACCGGAGCGGTGGGCTCCGTGGTCGGACAGATCGCGAAGCTGAAGGGCTGCCGCGCCGTCGGCATCGCGGGCGGGGCCGACAAGTGCGAGTGGGCGGTGCGCGAGCTCGGCCTCGACGCCTGCATCGACCATCGCGCCGCCGATTTCCCGACCGCGCTCGCCGAGGCCTGTCCGCGCGGCATAGACGTGTACTTCGAGAACGTCGGCGGCGCCGTGCTGCGGGCGGTGGTGCCGCTGCTCAATCCCCGCGCCCGCGTGCCGGTGTGCGGACTGATCGCGCACTACGACTCGCGCCCGCCCGCCGCAGGCAACGATTGGACCGCCGCGCTGCTGCGCGCGGTGCTGGTCAAGCGTCTGACCGTGCGCGGCTTCATCATCTTCGAGGATTTCGCGGCTCTGCAGCCGGAATTCGAGCGCGAGATGAGTCGCTGGCTCGGTGAAGGACGCATCCGCTACCGCGAGCACGTGGTGGAGGGCCTGGAGAACGCCCCGCAGGCGCTGCTCGGCCTGCTCGAGGGACGCAACTTCGGCAAGACCCTGGTCGCGGTAAGCGCTGACCCGAGCCGGAGGTGATGTGGCCGCACCGGTGCCGGCGAACGCGCTGCTCGATGTGGCGGCGATGGCCGAGAGCGACCGCCGCGCCGTAGCGCTCGGGGTGCCAGGCGTCGAATTGATGCGGGCAGCGGGCGAAGCGGTCACTCGCGAGATCGAGCGACGCTGGCCCGCGCGCCGCGTGACCGTGCTGTGCGGACCCGGGAACAACGGCGGCGACGGCTTCGTGGTCGCCGGCGCTCTCGCAGGCCGGGGCTGGCCCGTCCGGGTCGCCTTGCTGGGCGAGATGGCGAGCTTGCGCGGCGACGCCGCCCACTTCGCAGCCCGCTGGCAAGGTGCCGTACAGGACATGGTGCCGGCGGCGGTCGAGGACGCCGAACTCGTCGTCGATGCCGTGTTCGGTGCCGGTCTCAACCGCCCCCTCCCCCCCAACGTGTGCGCGGTGCTCGAGCGGGTGGCGAGGCTCGGCCTGCCCGTGGTGGCGGTGGACGTGCCGAGCGGTGTCGCCGGCGACACCGGCGAGTCGTTCGGCGCAATTCCCGCGCAGTGCACGGTGACCTTCACGCGCAAGAAGCCCGGCCACCTGTTGCTGCCCGGCCGCGCGCTCTGCGGCGAGGTGGTGCTGGCGGACATCGGCACCCCGGCGGCCGCGCTCGAGGATCTCGCGGTGCTCGCGTTCGAGAACGATCCGTCGTCGTGGCGCGGCGAGCTGCCGTCGCCGCGCGTCGATGCGCACAAATTCTCGCGCGGCCACGCGCTGCTGTACGGCGGTGAACGGCTCACCGGCGCCGCGCGTCTGGCGGCCCGCGCCGCGGCCCGCGCCGGAGCCGGCATCACCACCATCGTCACGCCGGCAGCGGCCTGGCCGGTCTACGCGGCCGCGCTGGTGAGCGTGCTGGTGAAGCCGCTCTCGAGTGCCGACGACCTGCGCGCGGCGCTCGCCGAACCGCGGCTCACCGCGCTCTTGATCGGACCGGGCGCCGGTGTCGGTGCATCCACGCGCCGGGCGACGCTCGACATGCTCGCCACCGGCAAGCCGGTGGTGCTCGACGCCGATGCGCTCACCTCCTTCGAGGGCGAGGTCGACGCGCTGGCCGCGGCCGTGCGCGGGCCGTGCGTGCTCACGCCGCACGAAGGAGAATTCGCGCGACTCTTCCCCGCGACCGGCGACAAGCTGACGCGTGCGCGCGCCGCCGCGCGCAGGCTTCGCGCCGTGGTGGCGCTGAAGGGAGCGGACACCGTCGTCGCCGCACCCGACGGTCGGGCCGTGGTGAACGCGAACGCGCCGCCGACGCTCGCCACCGCCGGCTCCGGCGACGTGCTCGGCGGGTTCGTGCTGGGCTTGCTCGCGCAGGGCATGGATGCGTTTGCGGCCGCGGCCGCGGCCGTCTGGCTGCACGGCGCCTGCGCCGCGGAATTCGGCCCGGGCCTGATCGCGGAGGATCTGCCGGAACTCCTGCCCGCCGTGCTGCGCCGGCTCGGTGTCTAGAACTTGCCGCGATGAGCGCCGTGCACCCGGGCCTCACCGCGCACTCACTGGCGATCGCGCTGAGTCTGCTGGTGTACGTGCTCACCACCCGCGCGGAGCGCGAGCGGCGCCCGCCCGCGGTGGCCATCGCCTGGGTGCTCGGGCTGATTGCCCTGCCCTACGTCGTACTGCCGGCGTACCTGCTGTTCGGACGGCGCAAGCTGACCCGTCGCCCGGCGGTGCCCCGCCGGCGTACAGGCGCAGCGCGACACTGGGCCGAGGAGTTGATCGAGAGCTTCGGTCTGCCGCCCGCGGCGCCGGCAAGGGTCGGCTGGCATCACGACGGCGCCGCGGCTCGCGCCGCGCTGCACTCGATGCTCGACGGCGCGCGCGAACGCCTCGACGTGTGCACCTTCATCCTCGGCGACGACGACTTCGGGCGCGAGACGGCGCAGCGGCTGCGCCAGGCGGCGCGACGCGGGGTCGAGGTTCGCCTGCTGCTCGACGGCGTCGGCGCCCTGTGGCTGCCTCGATCGCGGCTGGTGCGTCTGGAGAACGACGGGGTGCGCACGGCGGTGTTCAGCCCGCTGCTCGCGCGCCGCACCCCGAGCCCGCGAAATCTGCGCAACCACCGCAAGTGGGTGATCGCCGACCGCTCGCGGCTGTGGGGCGGCGGCCGCAATCTCGCCGGCGAGTACTTCGAGGGAACCGCCGCTGCGCCAGCCTGGCTCGACCTGTCCTTCGACCTGCGTGGGCCGGTCGCAGCGGCGGCGGCCGACCAGTTCGACAGCGACTGGCGCGCCGCCGGTGGCGCCCCGGCGCGCAATGCGCCACCGCCTTCGGCTACGGCGACAGTGGCGACAGTGGCGACGGACGCCGACGACACCGCCGCGGCCCAGTTCGTCCCCAGCGGGCCTGACCAGCCCGAGGACACCGTGCAAGCGCTGCTGGTCGATGCCTGCTGCCACGCGCGCCGACGAATACTCGCGGTGACGCCCTATTTCGTGCCGGACACGAGCCTGGAGACCGCGATCAGGCTCGCGGCGCGCCGCGGGGTGGGCGTCGATCTGTGTCTGCCGGCGACGTCCAACCACCGGCTCGCCGACTTCGCCCGCAACCGGTCGTTGCGCGCGCTGGCGGCGGTCGGCGTGCGCGTTCATCTGCTGCCGCGCATGGTGCACGCGAAGGCCGTCGTATTCGACCAGGATCTCGCACTGTGCGGCTCCGTGAACCTCGACTCGCGCAGCTTGCTGCTCAATTACGAATCGGCGGTGGCGTTCTACGGCGAGCGCGACGTCGCGTGGTTGGCGCGATGGATCGAGGCGCTGCTGCCCGGCGCCGCGCCCTACGCGCCCCGGCCGCCGGGGCTGTGGCGGGATGTTGCGGAAGGGCTGCTGTTGAGCGTCGCCTATCAACTTTAATGTAGTGCGTTGTATGCTCCGGCTCATCCCATGAACAGGCCAGACTCCGACGCGTTCGTCTTCTTCGGTGCCACCGGCGACCTCGCCTACAAGAAGATATTTCCGGCGCTGTACGCCATGGTCCACCGCGGCGGCCCGGTGATCCCGGTGATCGGCATCGCCCGCGCCGGCTGGACGCTCGAGCGGTTGATCGAACGGGCGCGCGAGGCGGTGCTGCACGCGGGGGATTACGAGCCCGGCTGCTTCGCCAAGCTCGCCGAGCGCATGCGCTACGTGGACGGGGATTACGCGGATCCGGCCACCTTCGCCCGATTGCGGGAGGTCCTGGCCGGCGCGAGCCGGCCCATTCACTACCTGGCGATCCCGCCGAGCCTGTTCGCCGACGTGGTGCGCGGACTCGCCGCGGCGGGATGCGCGAGCGGTGCGCGCGTGATCGTCGAGAAGCCCTTCGGCCGCGATCTGCCAACCGCGCAGGCGCTGGACCGCACGCTGCACGAGGTCTTTCCGGAAGCGTCGATATTCCGCATCGACCACTACCTCGGCAAGGAAGCGGTGCAGAACCTGCTCTATTTCCGTTTCGCCAACGCCTTTCTCGAGCCGGTGTGGAACCGCCACTACGTCAAGGACGTGCAGATCACCATGGCCGAATCGTTCGGCGTGCAGGGACGCGGTGCCTTCTACGAGGAGGTCGGTGCGGTACGCGACGTCGTGCAGAACCACCTGCTGCAGGTCACCGCGCTGCTCGCGATGGACGCTCCGGCGGGACACGAACCGGAGGCGATGCAGGCCGAGAAGCTGCGGTTGTTTCGCGCCATGCGCCCGCTCGAGCCGCGCGAGGTGGTGCGCGGCCAGTTTCGCGGCTATCGGCAGGAGCCGGGCGTCGCGCCCGATTCCCAGGTTGAGACCTTCGCGGCGCTGCGCCTGCACATAGACACCTGGCGCTGGGCCGGCGTGCCCTTCTACATCCGCGCCGGCAAGTGCCTGCCGGTGACGGCGACGGAAGTGACGGTCAACCTGCGCGCACCGCCGCTGGCGGTGTTCGGCGGCGACGACGCGATGCCGGCGAACCGGTTCCGCTTCCGTCTGAGCCCGGAGGTCGTGATCGCCGCCGGCGCGCTCGTCAAGCGCAATGGCGAGGAGATGCACGGCGAGCCGGTGGAACTCGTGGTGCGTCATCAGACCGTCACGGAAAAGTCACCCTACGAACGCCTGCTCGGCGACGCGATCCGCGGCGACACCTCGTTGTTCACCCAGGACGACAGCGTCGAGGCCGCCTGGCGGGTGGTCGACCCGGTGCTGCGGGACCCGCAGCCGGTGGTGGAATACGAACCGGGCTCGTGGGGACCGCAGGCGGCACACGCCATCGTCGACGGCGAAGGCACGTGGCACGACCCCGCGCCGGAGCGCAAAGAGGTTTGAGCAGGAGAGGTGGTCACATGAAGAGCACGCGCAGACTTCACGAACTCGGCCAGAGCATCTGGCTCGACAACATCACGCGCCAGATGCTCGACGACGGCACCCTGTCGCGCTACGTGGCGGAGCTGTCGGTGACGGGGCTCACCTCCAATCCGACCATCTTCGACGAGGCGATCCGCGGCACGGCCGCCTACGACCGCGGCATCGCGGCCAAGTCGGCGGCCGGCCTGTCGGGCGAGGCGCTTTTCCTGGAACTCGCGCTCGAGGACCTGGCGCGCGCCGCCGACGTATTCCGGCCCATCTACGACGCCAGCGGCGGCATCGACGGCTGGGTCTCGATGGAGGTCTCGCCGCTGCTGGCCGACGACGCGGCCGCGACCGTGCGGGCGGCGCGGGAGATCCGCGAACGCGCCCGGCGCGACAATCTGTTCGTGAAGATTCCGGGGACGAGCGCCGGGGTCACGGCGATCGAGGAATCGATCTTTGCCGGGATCCCGGTGAACGTGACGCTGTTGTTCTCGACCGCGCAGTACCTCGCGGCGGCCGACGCGTATCTGCGCGCGGTGGAACGACGACTGGCCGCGGGCCTCGATCCGCGGGTCGGCTCGGTGGCTTCGGTGTTCGTCAGCCGCTGGGATCGCGCCGTGGCGGCCAGCGTACCGCCCGAGCTGCAGAACCGGCTCGGCATCGCGGTCGCCATGGACACCTACCGGGCGTATTGCGAGCTGCACGCGAGCCCGCGCTGGCGGCGCCTCGAGGCGGCCGGCGCCCTGCGACAGCGGCTACTGTGGGCGAGCACCGGCGTGAAGGATCCGCAGGCGTCCCCCAATCTGTACGTCGAGGCCCTCGCCGCCCCGGACACCATCGACACCATGCCCGAGAAGACGCTGCTGGCGTTCGCCGATTCCGGCGCCGCAGGCGCACTCATGCCGCGCGACGGTGGCGAGGCGCGGCACGTGCTGGCGCAATTCTCGGGCCGCGGCGTCGACGTGCAGGCGCTCGCGGCGCGGCTGCAGGCCGACGGCGCGCAGGCCTTCGTGAAGTCCTGGAACGATCTGCTCGCGCGCATCGGCGCCAAGAGCGCCGCGCTCGCGACCGCATGAGCGGGCGCGTCCATCCGCGCGCGGGCGAGCCGGCCACCGCCGCGGATCTCGTCGACGTGCCGCGGCTGGTGACGGCGTACTACACCGAACGCCCCGATCCGGGCGTACCGGCGCAGCGGGTGTCGTTCGGGACCTCCGGCCACCGCGGCGTTTCGTTCGACGCGAGCTTCAACGAGCACCACGTGCTCGCCATCTCCCAGGCGATTTGCGATCACCGGCGCGCGCACTCGGTGGATGGCCCGCTATTCCTGGGAGCCGACACGCACGCGCTGTCGGCGCCGGCGCTCGCCAGCGCGCTCGAGGTGCTCGCCGCCAACGGCGTCGACACCATGATCTCGGCGCACGACGAATACACGCCGACTCCCGCGGTGTCGCACGCCATCCTCGCGCACAACGCGGGGCGCTCGTCGGGGCTGGCCGACGGCATCGTGATCACCCCGTCGCACAATCCCCCCGACGGCGGCGGCTTCAAGTACAACCCGGCCGACGGCGGTCCGGCCGACACGCGGGTGACCGCGTGGATCGAGGCGCGCGCCAACGAACTGCTGGCGGAGGGGCTCGGCGGCGTCAGGCGCATGCAGGCGGCGGCGGCCCGGCGGGCCTCCTGCACGCACCGTCACGATTACGTCGACGGCTACGTCAACGACCTGCACTCGGTGGTCGACCTGGACGTGATCCGACGGGCGGGGGTGCGCATGGGCGTCGATCCTCTGGGCGGGGCCGGCGTGCACTACTGGGGGCGGATCGCGGAACGCTACCGGCTCGACCTGTCGGTGGTGAGCGTCGAGGTGGATCCGACCTTTCGCTTCCTCACGCTCGACTGGGACGGCAGGATTCGCATGGATCCCTCCTCCGGCTACGCCATGCGCCGGCTGCTCGCGCTCAAGGACGACTTCGACGTCGCATTCGGCTGCGACACCGACCACGACCGACACGGCATCGTCACGCCGAGCGCCGGACTCATGGTGCCGAACCAGTATCTCGCGGTGGCGGTGGACTACCTGTTTCGTCATCGTCCCGGCTGGCCTGCCGAAGCGGGAGTGGGCAAGACCGTCGTCAGCAGCTCGCTCATCGACCGGGTCGCGGCCCGTTGCGGGCGCGCGCTCTACGAGGTACCCGCGGGCTTCAAGTGGTTCGTGGAAGGCCTGCGTGCCGGGCGCATAGGATTCGGCGGCGAGGAGAGCGCGGGCGCCTCCTTTCTGCGCTTCGACGGCGGCTCCTGGACCACGGACAAGGACGGCATCGTGCCCGCGCTGCTGGCCGCGGAGATCACCGCGCGCACCGGTTCCGATCCCGGCGTCGCGTATCAGCGGCTCACCGACGAACTCGGCCGGCCATTCGCCGACCGCATCGACGCCCCGGCCACGCCGGAGCAGAAGCGCGTGCTCGCGCAGCTCGATGCGCGCCGCGTGACGAGCTCGGAGCTCGCGGGCTCGCCGATCGAGCGCGTGCTCACGCGCGCCCCGGGCAACGACGCCGCCATCGGCGGGGTCAAGGTCGTCGCCCGCGACGGCTGGTTCGCGGCGCGTCCCTCCGGGACCGAGAACATCTACAAGATCTACGCCGAGAGCTTTCGCGGCGAAGGCCACCTGCGCGACATCCTCGCCGAGGCGCAGGGCATCGTCGCGACGGCCCTCGGCGCGGGCGGCTGAGGACGCCGGCGATGCGCTCGGCGCCCCGCGGCCTGCTGCCCTGGCTGGTGGCGGTGGCGTTCTTCATGGAATCGCTCGACACCACCATCCTCAACACCGCGGTTCCCGCGGTTGCGGCCGCGCTCGGCGTGCCGCCGCTCAGCATGAAGTCGGTGCTCGCCAGCTACACGCTGAGTCTCGCCGTGTTCATTCCGGTGAGCGGCTGGATGGCGAACCGCTTCGGCACCCGACGCGTGTTCGGCGCCGCCATCGGCGTGTTCACACTCGGCTCCGCGCTCTGCGGCCTGTGCAGGGACATCCACTGGCTCGTCGCCTGCCGGATCCTGCAGGGATGCGGCGGCGCCATGATGCTGCCCGTGGGGCGCCTCACCATGGTGCGCAGCTTTCCCAAGGGCGAGCTCGTGCGCGCCATGAGCTTCGTCGCCATGCCCGGCCTGATCGGTCCGATGGTCGGACCGCTCGCGGGCGGACTCATCATCGGCTACTTCCACTGGAGCGTGATCTTCTTCGTGAACCTGCCGATCGGGATCGCCGGCCTGTACCTCGCGTATCGCCACATGCCGGACTATCAGGCAGAGGCGCGCACGCCGCTCGATTTCGTCGGCCTGGTGCTGTTCGGCGCCGGCATCTCGCTGCTCTCGTACGTGCTCGAGGTGTTCGGCGACCACACCCTGAGCGCGCGCGAGGTGACGGCGTTGCTCGGCATGGCGGCGGCGCTGCTCGCAGCCTACGCGGTCAATTCCCAGCACAGCGAGCACCCGCTGCTCGCGCTGCGGGTGATGCGCATCCGCAGCTTCCGGATCGCGATTAGTGGCAATCTGCTCACGCGGCTGGGGATCGGCGGAATTCCGTTCCTGCTGCCGCTGCTCTATCAGGTGGGCCTCGGCTACACGCCGGTGCAGTCCGGCCTGCTCATCCTGCCGCAGGCCCTCGCGGCTATGAGCCTCAAGCTCACCATGCCGCGAATCCTCGCCCGCTTCGGCTACCGCCGCGTGCTGATCGTGAACACTCTCGCGCTGGCGGCGATGATCTCCCTGTTCGCAACCATCGGCCCCGCGACCTCACCGGCGGTCATCGTCGGGCTCGCCTTCTCGTTCGGATTCCTCGCCTCGCTGCAATACACCAGCATGAACACCTTGGCCTACGCCGACGTCGACACCAACGAGACCAGCGCCGCGAGCACCATCGCGAGCACGGTGCAGCAGATGGCGGTGAGCTTCGGCGTGGCCACCGCCTCGCTGGCGGCGGCCCTGTTCATTCCCGCGCGCGTGCAGGCGGGGCCCTCGCAGATGATCCACGGCGTACACCTCGCCCTGATCGCGCTCGCCGTGCTCACCGCCGTGTCGACCAGCGTCTACGGCGGGCTGCGCGCCGGCGACGGCGCAGCCGTCAGCCGTCACCGCGAGGGACTGCAGGCGGGCTGAGGCCGCGAGCTCACTGCGCCTTGACGGCGTGGCCTCCGAATTCGTTGCGCATGGCCGCGAGCAGCTTGTCCGAGAACGAGTCCGCGTCCCGCGAGCGCAGACGCTCGAGCAGCGACGCCGCGATCACGAACGACGGCACTCCCAGCTCGACGGCCTCGGCCAGAGTCCAACGGCCCTCGCCGGAGTCGGCCACGTAGGGCGCGATGCCGGCGAGCGTGGGATTCTTGCCGAGCGCGTCCGCCGTCAGGTCGAGCAGCCAGGAGCGAACGACGCTGCCGGAGCGCCAGATCTGCGCGATCTGGTGCAGGTCGAGCGCGAATTCGCGCTTGTGCATGAGGATGGAAAAGCCTTCCGCGTAGGCCTGCATCAGGCCGTACTCGATGCCGTTGTGGACCATCTTGGTGAAGTGGCCGGAACCCACCGGGCCGACGCGGCCCCAGCCACGGTCGGGGGCCGGCGCGAGCGACTCGAACACCGGGCGAAGCCGCTGCACCGTCTGCTCGTCGCCGCCGACCATGAGGCTGTAGCCTTCGGCCAGCCCCCAGATGCCACCACTGGTGCCGCAGTCGACCAGGTGGATGCCGCGCGGCGCGAGTGCGGCGGCGTGCCGCAGCGTGTCGCGATAGTAGGAATTGCCGCCGTCGATCACCGTGTCTCCGGGCTCGAGAAGGTCCGCCAGCGTCGCGATGGTCGCGTCGGTGACCTGCCCGGCCGGCACCATCAGCCACAGCGCGCGGGGGGCGTCGAGCGCGCGCACGAGGCCCGGCAGGGAGTCAGCCGTCCGACCGCCCGCCGTGACCAGCGCCCGCCGCGCGGCTTCGGCGGGATCGAACCCCACCACGTCGTGTCCCGCGCGCAGCAGCCGCGCGGCCATGTTGGCACCCATCTTGCCCAAGCCGATCATTGCGATTTGCATGCCTGCCTCACCATCCGGCCGCCGCCGCTTCGAGTGGAACGATGCCGCAGAGTATAGGTCGGGCGCCGCCACCCCGGTATCGGAGTAGTCCGACGCAGCGCGCACGCGTCTTGTTAAGATGCCGCAGGCGCATGAACGATCCTGCCGCGAATTCCTGGAACAGATCGGCGACTTTGGGCCTCGCCGTGCTTTCCTTCATCAACCTGTTCAATTACCTGGATCGCTACGTCGTCTCCGCGCTGGTCGAGAGCCTCAAGGCTTCGGACCTGCACCTCGACGACGCACAGCTCGGTTCGCTGATGTCGGGATTCCTGATCGTCTATACCCTGGCGGCCCCCGTGTTCGGAGCGCTCGGAGACCGACGCTCGCGGCCGCGGCTGATCGCCATGGGCGTCGGCCTCTGGAGTCTCGCCACCGTGCTGTCCGGCTTCGCCGGCGCATATTTCACGCTGCTCGCGGCGCGCGCATCCGTCGGCATCGGCGAGGCGGCGTACGGCACCATCGCGCCGAGCCTGCTCGCCGATTATTACCCGGCCGACCGTCGCGGCCGCGTCATGGCGATCTTCTTCTGCGCCATCCCCGTCGGTTCCGCGCTCGGATTCGTGGTGGGCGGGCTGATCGACGCGCACTACGGCTGGCGGGCGGCATTCTTTGCCGCCGGACTGCCCGGACTCGTGCTCGCGGCGCTGTGCCTGCGCCTCACCGATCCGCCACGCGGCAGCCGCGATCGGCCGGCCCCGGACGGCGGCAGCGGTGCAGGTGGGGGTGCGGGTGCGGGTGCTGGCGTCGCCGCGACCTATCGCGCGCTGCTCGGCAACCGCGCCTACGTGCTCACGGTGCTCGGCTACGCGGCCTACACGTTCGCGGTGGGCGGCCTCGCCTACTGGATGCCGGCCTTCCTCGAGCGGGTACGCGGCGTTCCCCGAGCCGAGGCCACGGTGAGCTTCGGAGCGATCGTGGTCGTGACCGGCTTCGTCGGAACTTTTCTCGGCGGCTGGCTCGGTGATCGCGCCTTGCGCCGTTCGGGGCGCGCTTACCTGTGGATTTCGGCGCTCGCCACCCTCGGCTCGGCGCCCTTCGTCTGGCTGGCACTGGCGAGCACCTCGCGCTCGGGTTACGTCGCGGCGATGGTCGTGGCGCAGTTGCTCCTGTTCCTGTCCACCGGCCCCATCAATGCCGCGATCGTGAACCTGGTCCGTCCCAACCAGCGCGCCTCCGCGGTCGCGCTCGAAGTGTTCGCGATCCACTTGTTGGGCGATGCGACGTCGCCGTATCTCATAGGCGCGCTGTCGGACGCCACCTCGCTCGCCACCGCGGTGATGATCGTGCCCGCCGCCGTGATCGTTTGCGGCGTGATCTGGGCCATCGCGGCCCGCGCTCAGGGCGAACCGCTACCCGCCACTGGCTGAAGCGCGCGGTCGCTCACGCGCGATCGCGGCCAGAGCCTGTGCCACCTCCGGGTGGCGCTCCACGTCCTCGAGATCCGCGCACAGCTTGCGGCGCCAGTTGGGATATTCGAGGTGAGTGCCCGGCACGTTCACGGGGTCGACCATGCCGAGGAGGTCCTCGATCTGCACGGCGGCGAGCGCGGCGCTGGATCGCGAGAGGTACGCGTGCAGGGCCGCGGCGAGATCCGCCGTGAACGGCTCGGTGGGCGCAGCCGGCAGGCTCGGCGCGAGGCCCTCGGCGCGCAGCGCCGCGAGCAGCATCGCCCGCTCGCGTTCGCGCTCCTGCGCGACGCGGTCGGCCGACTCCGGATCCGGATACAGTCCGAGGGCACGGCGCAGCTCGATGTCCTGTCCTTCCCAGAAGCTGCGCAAGGTGGGCATGTCGTGCGTGGTCACGGTCGCGAGCGCGCGCCGCACGATCTCGCCGGGGCGCCGGTAGTGCGCGTGGTCCCGCTCGAACAAGAGCACCTTGTAGTGGTACACGCCGAACTCGGGCATGGCGCGGCGCATCTCCTCGGGCACCACCCCGAGATCCTCGCCGACCACCAGACACTGTTCGCGCCAGCTCTCGACGGTGAGCGCGGCGAGCTGCGGATACAGCGGATAATGCACGTATGCGCCCTGCGCGGGCGAGCCTCCCGCCGGCACCCACCAGAGCCGGAACAGCGACATCACGTGATCGAGGCGCAGAGCGCCATAGTGGCGCATGTTGGCGCGGATGAGGTCGATGAAATCCCCCAGCCGCCGCTCCTCCATCAGCACCGGATCCTGCGGCGGGATTCCCCAGCCCTGTCCCTTCAGCGCGAGCGGATCCGGAGGCGCTCCGATCTCCGCCCCGAGCCGATAGCCATCGCGGTCGGCCCAGGTCTCCGATCCGGAGGGGCTGGCGCCGACCGCGTAATCGCCGTAAAGGCCGATGGGCATCCCGAGCTCGCGCGCAAGTCGCTGCGCCTCGTCGAGTTGCCGATGGGCGAGCCACTGCAGATAGCGCTGAAAATCGATCGCAGCGGCGTGCTCCGACCGGAACCGTTCGACCGCCGGGCCACCGGGATCGCGAAATTCCTCGGGCCAGTTCTGCCACCCCGATTCCGTGCCTCGCGTGGCACGCAGGTGCATGTCGAGCGCGTCGAAGCAGGCGTGTCGATCCAGAGCGACTCCCTCGGCCGTCACGTAGTCGCGAAATTCGCGCGCTCGCGCACTGCCGTTGGCGAGATGGCGCACGCGAAAATCCTCATGGAGGAGCGCGAGGATCTCGAGCTTGAGCGCCGCGACCGTCGGATAGTCCACCAGCGAATCGGCCCGGCAACGCGCGAGACGCTGCCGGAAATCCTCATCCTCGCAACGTCGACGCGCCGCGGCGCAGGTCGCGAATTCCTCGACCCGCGGCACGGCGATGTACAGAACGTTGAGAAAGCGCCTGCTCGAGGCGCTGTACGGGCTTGCGCGCGCGGGATCCGCCGGGGCCAGCGCGTGCAGCGGGTTCAGGCCGATGAAGCCCGCGCCGAGCGGGGCCAGCCAGCGGATGATCCGCTCGAGATCGGCGAAGTCCCCGATGCCCCAATTGTCACGGGAACGAACCGTGTAGAGTTGTACGGCGAGGCCCCACAGGCGCCCGCCGCCGCGGATCTGCACAGGCTCGAAGCACTCGGGCGGCGAGACGATGATGCGCGACGAGCCCACTTCACGGCCGCTCACCGCGAGCGTCAGTTCGTGGTAGCCGGGCGGCAGATCCTCCGGTATCTCGAGGCGGCGCCGCGACAGAGCCGTTCCCGCCACCTCGCCGCGCCAGATCTCCGGGCAATCGCCGAGACGACCCGTCCCCGTGCGCCGCCCGCCGCCGGCGAGTTCGATGGCCCAGGTGAAATCGGCTGCCGCGTCAGCGAGCGGCACGTTCAGATCGAGGCCGACGCGCGCCGCGCGCGCCGCCACCACGGGCGGCAGCCAACGTGCCCAGCAGCCGAGCTCGCGCCCGCGCAGCGCGCCCGCGACGGCGGCCGGATCCTCGATCGCCACCCCCATGGCGCGCAACAGAGCCGCCTTGACGGTGGCGTCGAAGTACCGCAACTCACCGCGGTAGTCGTGGTAGGCGTCGCCAATGCCGTGCAAGCGGGCCAATCGAGCGATCGATTCGATGTCCAAGAGCGTCAGCACTCCAGCAGCGCGAGGCTGCGCGCGATCAAGGGATACTCGTCGCCTTGGTCGAGCCGCAGCGGCTCCACGTCGGCCGTCGCGGTGTCGATCAGGCGGGTCCATGGCCGTTGCACGCCCGCGCGCGGCAGGCCGAAGCGGACCTCGCGCGAATCAGCATTGAAGAGCATCAGCAGACGTCCCGCCACCGCGGTCCGCGGCCCGTACCAGACACCGAGCGTCTTGAGGTCGCCGTCCTGCCAATCCGCCTGCGACATCTCTTCGCCGCGAGGATGCAGCCAGGTCACGTCCTTCGCTCCCGCCCGGGAGGCGATGCCCTTGAGGAAGGTGTCGCGGCGGAATTCCGCGTGCCGCCGCCGCAGGTGCGCCAAGTGGCGCGTGAAGCGCCACAGATCGCGATTCGTCTCGAGCAGCGACCAGTCGATCCACGACAACGGGTTGTCCTGACAGTAGGCGTTGTTGTTGCCGCCCTGGGTGCGCCCGAACTCGTCACCGGCCTGCAGCATGGGCACCCCCAGGGACAGGAACAAGGTCGCGAGCAGATTGCGCGCCTGACGTGCGCGCAGCTCGTTCGTCTGCCGGTCGTCGGTGGCCCCCTCCACGCCGCAGTTCCAGCTGAGGTTGTTGCCGTGTCCGTCGGCGTTGCCCTCGAGATTGGCCTCGTTGTGCCGGTCGTTGTAGCTCACGAGGTCGCGCAGCGTGAACCCATCGTGCGCGGTGACGAAATTGACGCTGGCGGTGGGCTTGCGTCCGCCGTGGCGGAAAAAGTCGCTGGAACCGGCGATTCGCTCCGCCAGCTCGCCCACCTTGGCCGCGTCGCCGCGCCAGAAGGAGCGCACGGCATCGCGGTAGCGGTCGTTCCACTCCGACCATCCCGACGGGAACCGGCCGAGTTGATAGCCGCCCCAGCCGACGTCCCAGGGCTCGGCGATGAGCTTGGTGTAGGCGAGCGCAGGTTCGGCGCGCACCGCGGCGAAGAAGTCGGAATCGGCGTCGAAGCCCTGGCGGTCGCGCGCGAGCACGGTGCCGAGGTCGAAGCGGAATCCGTCGACGTGCATCTCCTCGACCCAGTACTTCAGGCACTCGACGATCGACGCGCGCACCGCGGGGTGAGCGCAATTGACGGTATTGCCCGTGCCCGTCAGATTCTCGTAATAGCGCGGGTCTTGGGGTACGAGCCGGTAGTAGACGTCGTTGTCGATGCCCTTCCAGGAGATCGTCGGACCCGATTCGTTGCCCTCCGCGGTGTGATTGAAGACGACGTCCAGGATCACCTCGATGCCGGCGGCGTGCAGCGTCTTCACCATGGTCTTGAACTCGACCACCGGATCCTCGACGGCGTATTGGGTCGCCGGCGCGAACCAGGCGATCTGGTTGTAGCCCCAGTAGTTCACCAGCCCCCGCTCCAGCAGGAACGGCTCGCTCTGGAATGCCTGGCAAGGCAGGAGTTCGACGCTGGTGATGCCCAGCGACTCGAGGTAGGACACCACCGCGGGCGCGGTCAGCCCGAGATACTTGCCGCGCCACGACTCGGGCACGCCCGGGTGGAGGCGGGTGAAGCCCTTGACGTGCATTTCGTAGACGACGGTGTCACGCCACGGCACGGCGGGCGGGCGGTCGCCGCTCCAGTCGAATTCGCGCTCCACCACCCGCGCGCGCGGCGGCACGGTGGCCGTCACGGCGCGCGCGTGCGGATCGAGCAGGACCACCCCGGGGTCGAAACGCAGCCCCCGCTCGGGCTGCTGCGGGCCGTGCACGCGATAACCGTAGCCGGTTCCAGGGCGCGCGCGGCGCGGCGAGAGAAAGCCGTGCCACACGTCGCCGGTGCGCGCCGGCAGATCCACGCGCGCGCGCTCCTCGCCGGCCTCGTCGAACAGGCACAGCTCGACGCGGGTCGCGCGGCTCGAGCGCAGCGCGAAATTCACGCCGCTCTTGGTCCAGGTCGCGCCGAGCGGATGCGGGGCGCCGGACGGGATGGTCTTCATGGCCGGATGCGCTCGCGGCGCGCCCTTCAGGAGCGCGGCCCCTCGAGGATGAGTGCGCCTAGAGGCGGCAGGTCGAGTTCGAGCACGCAGTCGCCCGCCCCCTCCCGGGCGGACGCGCTCGATTGCCGGTTGTAGCCCGAGCCGCCGAGGTGGGCCGCGTCGGTGTCCAGGAGCTTGCGATACTCCCCGGCGCGGACCACACGCAACGGGTAACGGTTCCGCGGCACCGGCGTTGCGTTGAATACGCACACCACGGGAGGGTCGCCGAATTGCGGCCGCGAGCGGCGCTCGAAGGCGAATACACTCTCGTCGGCGTTGTTCACCTCGAGCCAGCGAAAGCCCTCGCTCTCGCAGTCGAGATCGTGCAACTGACGCAGCGCCCGGTACAGCCGATTCGCCTCGCGAACGCAATCGCGCAGGCCGAGGTACGCCAGGTCCTGGAGCTGGGACCACTCCAGCTGATCGTCGTGGCGCCACTCCCGCCACTGGCCGAACTCCGAGCCCATGAACAGCAGCTTCTTGCCGGGGTGCGCGCACATGTATCCCACCAGCAGGCGGAAATTCGCGCGTCTCTGCCATTCGTCGCCCGGCATCTTCGCGATCAGCGCCCGCTTGCCGTGGACAACCTCGTCGTGCGAGATCGGCAGGATGAAATTCTCCGACCAGGCGTACACGAACGAGAAGGTGATGAGGTTGTGGTGGTAGCGGCGGTGGATCGGGTCCTCGGCGAAGTAGCGCAGCGTGTCGTTCATCCAACCCATGTTCCACTTGAAGTTGAAACCGAGCCCGCCGTGAGCGGGAGGGATGGTGACGCCGGCGAAGGCCGTCGACTCCTCGGCGATGGTCAGGAACCCCGGGAAGGAGCGGTGCACGGCGTCGTTCATCTGGCGCAGGAAGTCGATGGCCTCCAGATTCTCGCGGCCGCCGTGGCGGTTGGGCAGCCACTCGCCCTCGTTGCGGCTGTAGTCCAGGTACAGCATCGAGGCGACGGCGTCGACCCGCAGGCCGTCGACGTGGTAGCGATCGGCCCAGAAGATCGCGTTCGCCACCAGGAAGTTGCGCACCTCGTGGCGGCCGTAGTTGAACACCTTCGTGCCCCAGTCGCGGTGCTCGCCCAGGCGCGGATCCTCGTGCTCGTAGAGCGCCGTGCCGTCGAAGTGCGCGAGACCGTGCGGATCGCGGGGAAAGTGCGCCGGCACCCAGTCGAGGATGACGCCGATGCCCGCCCGGTGGCACGCGTCCACGAATTGCATGAACTCGCGCGGCGACCCGTAACGCGCCGTGGCGGCGAAGTAGCCGCCGACCTGGTAGCCCCAGGAGGCGTCCAGCGGGTGCTCCGCGACGCCCATCAGCTCGACGTGCGTGTAGCCCAAATCGAGCACGTAGGGAATGAGTTGCTCGATCGCCTCATGCCAGTTCATGAATGGCGGCCTGCGCTCGTGCCACGGCCTCCGCCAGGAGCCGAGGTGGACCTCGAAGACGCTGATCGGCCGCCGCCGGGGATCGTCCGCCGCGCGCTGCCGCATCCACTCCTCGTCCCCCCAGGCGTAATCGTCGAGCGAGGCGACCAGCGAACCGGTGTCCGGCCGAAGCTGCATCGCGAAGCCGTACGGGTCGGCCTTGTGCAGAAGGTGGCCCTGGCGAGTGCGCACCTCGTACTTGTACTCGCAACCCTCGCCGAGACCCGGCAGGAACGTCTCCCAGATGCCCGAGGAGCCGCGCGGCTGCATCACCGCGAGATTGCCGTTCCACTGGTTGAAGGGCCCGACGACGCTCACCCGTTCGGCATTCGGAGCCCAGACGGCGAATTGAGTCCCCGCCGAGCCGTTGCGCGACGTGGGGTGCGCGCCGAGCTTCTCGTATATGCGCTCGTGGCGCCCTTCGCCGAAAAGGTACAGGTCGTAATCGGTCAGGGCCGGATCGGTCAAGCGACTCACCCGGTCAGATCACCGGCGCGACGCGCCAGATGCGTTCGGCATACTCGCGCACGCTGCGATCGCTGGAGAAGTGTCCCATGTTGAGCGTGTTGATCACCGCCCTGCGGCTCCAGCTCTCGGGATCGGCGTAGAGATCGTCCGCGGCGCGCTGCGCGCGCGCGTAGTCGGCGAAGTCCGCCAGCACGAGGTACGGCTCGCCGTCGGCGAGCAGGCGGCTGACGACGGCGCGCGCGTCGCGCACGTCATCGGGGGCGAAGTGCCCCGAATCGACCAGCTCGACGGCGCGGCGCAGCGCCGCGGCGCTGTCGAGGGCGGCGTGCGGCCGGTAGCCGGCGGCGCGGCGCGCCTCGACCTCGGCGGCGGTCAGGCCGAAGATGAACATGTTCTCCTCGCCGACGTGGTCGCGAATCTCGATGTTGGCGCCGTCGAGTGTGCCGATGGTGAGCGCGCCGTTCAGCGCGAGCTTCATGTTCCCCGTGCCGGAAGCCTCCATGCCGGCGGTGGAGATCTGCTCGGACAGGTCCGCCGCCGGCATGATGCGCTGTGCGAGCGAGACGTCGTAGTCCGGAAGGAACACCACCTTCAGGCGGTCGCGCATCAGCGGATCGGCATTGATGGTGCGCGCGACCTGGTTGATGAGCTTGATCACGGACTTCGCCATCGCGTAGCCGGGCGCCGCCTTGCCCGCGAACAGCACCGTGCGCGGCACCCATGACGCCGTCGGTTCGTCGTGTATGCGCAGATAGCGCGTGACCACATGCAGCAGATTCAGGAGCTGCCGCTTGTACTCGTGGATGCGCTTGACCTGCACGTCGAACAGCGAATCGATGTCGATGGCCACGCCGGTGCGCCGCGCGACCTCCGCGGCCAGTCGCTGCTTGTTGGCCCGCTTGATGGAACGGAAGAGACGCCGGAATTCACCGTCCTGCTCGGCTCCGGCGAGGCGGCCGAGTTCCTCCAGGTCGTTCTCCCACGCCGACCCGAGACGCTCCGTGAGCAGCGCCGAAAGTCCGGGATTCGCCTGTTTCAGCCAGCGGCGCACGGCGATGCCGTTGGTGACGTTGACGAACTTGTCGGGGTCCAGCGACGCGAACTGCGCGAACACGTGGCGACGCATGAGTTCGGTGTGCAGTTGGGCCACCCCGTTGACGCGGTGGCTGCCGATCACCGCGAGGTGCGCCATGCGCACCCGCTTGTCGCCGTTCTCCTCGATGACGGAGACCGCGCGCTGACGTTCGACGTCGCCCGGGTGGCTCGCTTCCAATGCGTCCAGGAACTCGCGGTTGACGAGGTAGATGATTTCCAGATGCCGCGGCAACAGGCGTTCGAAAAGGCTCACCGGCCACGTCTCGAGCGCCTCGGGCAGCAAGGTGTGGTTGGTGTAGGAGAACACGCCGCGCGTGATCGCCCACGCCTGTCGCCACGGCACGCCGTGCTCGTCCACCAGCAGACGCATCAGTTCCGGTATCGCGAGCGCCGGGTGGGTGTCGTTGAGCTGGATCGCCACCGAATCCGGGAGCTCGGAGAGATCCCGACCTTCCGCAGTGTGCGTGGCCAGCAGGTCCTGCAGGCTCGCGCTCACGAAGAAGTACTGTTGCCGCAGGCGCAGTTCCTTGCCCTGCGGCGTGGAGTCGTCCGGGTACAGCACCCGCGACAGGTTCTTGGCCTCGATCTGCTCGCGCACCGCGGCCGGGTAATCGCCGGCGTTGAAGGCCTCGATATGGAACGGCGTCAACGCCCGCCCGGACCAGAGGCGCAGGTGGTTGACCGTCGGGCCGCGATTGCCGGGCACGAGCTGGTCGAAACCGATGGCGGTGATGTCCTGGGTGTCGACCCAACGGTGCGGGCCGGTGGGCTCGGCGCCATCCTCGGCGAGGCTGCGCCCGCCGAAGCGCACGACGTAGCGTGCGCTCGAGCGCGGTGTCTCCCAAACGTTGCGCAGCCGCAGCCAGGTGCTGGCGATCTCGCGCTGACCGCCGTCCGCGGCGATCTGCTGAGTGAAGATGCCGTAGTCGTAGCGGATGCCGTAGCCGACGGCGGGATAGTGCAGCGTGGCCAGCGAATCGAGATAGCACGCCGCCAGGCGCCCGAGCCCACCGTTGCCGAGCCCGGGATCGACCTCCTGCGCGGCGACGTCCTCCAGGTCGAATCCCAGCTTCTCCACCGCCGCCCGTGCCTCCCGCGGGAAGGCCTCGTCCAGTGCGTGCAACGCATTGAGCAGCGACCGGCCCGGCAGATACTCGAGCGACAGGTAGCAAACCCGCTTGACCCGCGCGCGCGCCACCCGGCGCTGGGTCGCGAGCCAGCGCGTGTTCAACTCTTCGTGCACGGCCAGCGAAAGCGCGTCGTAGACGTCGCGCGCCGTCGCGGTCTCCGGCGATTTGCCCATGCCGCGCGTCAGGCGATCCACCAGTGCCGCCTCGAGGGTGCCGGGGCGCAGGCCCTCGCGACGGGTCTCGGAACTCGATTCAATCGATTTCATCTTAGTGGTTATTATATGCAGGCTCGCCCGCGCGGCGTGTGAATCCTCGTCTCGACCCGAAGGAGACTCGACGTGAACGACCCGGATCTGGCCGTCGGCATCGATGTGGGCGGCTCGTCCATCAAGTGCGCGCTGGTCGACTTGCGAAGCGGCCGGTTCGCGAGCGAGCGCTTCAGCGTGCCCACGCCCGCGCACGGCTCGGTCGACGCACTGCTCGACGCGCTCGCCACCGCGGCGGCGCATCTGCCTGGCGGACACGCCGTCGGCGTCGCGTTCCCGAGCGTGATCCGCAACGGCATCGTTCGGACCGCGGCGAACATCAACAAGGACTGGATCGGACAACCGCTCGCGGCGCGTGCCGCGGCGCACCTGGGGCGGTCGGTGACGGCCATCAACGACGCCGACGCGGCTGGGTTCGCGGAACAGCGCTACGGCGCGGCGCACGACGCGACCGGCACCGTTTTGGTGCTGACGCTCGGCACCGGCATCGGCAGCGCGCTGTTCGTCGACGGCCGCCTGGTTCCGAACACCGAGCTCGGCCACCTGCAGGTGCGCGGCATGGAGGCGGAGCAGCGCGCCTCCGGGCGCGCCAAGGTGGAGCGTGCGCTCGACTGGGACGCGTGGGCGGCGGAACTCAACCTGGTTCTCGCCGAAATGCACGCGCTGCTCTGGCCCGACCTCATCGTCCTGTGCGGCGGCATCACCGAGGAGCCGGAGCGGTTCCTGGACAAGCTTCGCTGCGAAGCGCCGTTGCGCATCGGCGCCTTGCGCGCGGATGCCGGCATCGTCGGCGCGGCGCTGGCGACGACGCTGGCCGCGCCCGCGTCGCGCTGAGGAAGCGAGGCAGCGGTGCGAGGCCGATCGCTCCTCGCCCTGGGGCTCTGCGTGGCCTTGCTGGCGGCTTGTGCCAGCGCGCCGCCCGCGCCCACCGGGCGCGGGACCGGAACTCCGCTGGAGGCGGTGCCTGCCGGGGGCGCGACGGCTGCCGCCCAAGCGGTACCGTCGGCGCCGGTCACCGAGCCGGCGTCGACCGGCGAGGCCGCGACGGGCACGCCGGACGCGGCATCGAGCGACCCGCGCCAGGTGTTCCTCGCCCGCGCCGAGGCCATGCTCGGTCAGCCCTATCGCTATGGCGGCAAGCAACCGGGCGGCTTCGACTGCAGCGGCCTCGTGTCCTACGCCGCGAGCGGCGCGGGGATCTCCCTGCCGCGCACCACGCGGCAATTGATGCATGTCGGCAAGCGCGTACGCCGCTCGCAGATCGAGCCGGGCGATCTGGTGTTCATGCGCCTCCAGCACCGCGTGCTGCACGTCGGGATCGCCCTAGGCAACGACCTCTTCATCCACGCGCCGTCCTACGGCGAGCGAGTGCGCGTCGACTCCCTCGCCGCACCGCCCTACGCACGCCACTTCCTGGGCGCGCGGCGCGTGCTCGGCGGCGAGGCTAGAATGTCTGGCTCGAATTGATCCACCGGAGGAATGCCCACGATGAAGCTCTACTACTCGCCCGGCGCATGCTCGATCGCCTCTCACATCGCGCTGCGCGAGGCCGGATTGCCGTTCACCCTCGAGAAGGTCAATCTCAAGAGCAAGAAGACCGAGAGCGGGAACGATTTCCTCGCCGTCAATTCCAAGGGCTCGGTACCCGCACTGCAGATCGACGGCATCGGCGTGCTCACCGAGGGCCCGGCCATCCTGCAGTACATCGCCGACCAGAAGCCGGAGACCCGGCTCGCGCCGCGCGCCGGCAGCATCGAGCGCTATCGGCTGATGGAGGCCCTCAATTACCTCGGCTCGGAACTGCACAAGAGCTACTCCCCGCTGTTCAACCCCGCGCTCGGCGCGGAGGCGAAACAGGCCGCCATCGCCCAAGTGGGCAAGCGGCTCGATTGGCTGAGCGGCCAGCTCGGCTCGAAGCGGTTCTTGCTGGGTGAGGATTTCACCGTAGCGGACGCTTACCTGTACGCGGTGCTGTCGTGGTCGGGTCTGGTGGGTGTCGACCTGTCGCACTGGCCGACGCTGACCGCCTTCGCCGCACGCGTCGCCGAACGGCCCGCGGTCAAGGCGGCGCGCGCCGCCGAGGGGCTCGCCGCCTGACGCCAGGCCCCGGTTAGCCTCAGCTAGGCCAAAGCTAGCCCCCGGCGGCAGCCTCGCCGCCGGGGACGCCGAACTGCAGCGCAGCGAGCCGGGCGTACAGGGGACTGTGATCGAGTAGCTGTGCGTGCGTTCCCACCGCCACCTTGTGGCCGTGATCCAGCACCACGATCCGGTCCGCCTTGAGCACCGTGGCGAGCCGGTGCGCGATGATCAGCGTGGTGCGCCCCTGCATCAGCTTCTCGAGCGCCGCCTGTACCAGGCGCTCGGACTCTGCGTCGAGCGCGCTGGTCGCCTCGTCGAGCAGCAGTATGGGCGGATCCTTGAGGATGGCGCGCGCCAACGCAATGCGCTGGCGCTGGCCGCCTGAGAGGCGCGTGCCGCGCTCGCCCAGGAAAGTGTCGTACCCCTCGGGCAGCTGGCGCAGGAAGCCGTCCGCCGCCGCGGCGCGCGCCGCCGCCTCGATCTCGGCGTCGCTGGCATCCGGCCGGCCATAGCGGATGTTGTCGCGGGCACTGGCGCCGAACAGCACCGTGTCCTGCGGCACGAGCCCGATCTGCGCCCGGACCCGCACCGGGTCGGCGTCGGCGAGGCGCCGTCCGTCGATGACGACCTGCCCGGAATCCGGATCGTAGAATCGCAGCAGGAGCTGAAACGCGGTGCTCTTGCCCGCGCCGGAGGGGCCTACCAGGGCGATGGTCTCGCCGGGTTCCACCTCCAGGCTGAAGCCGTCGAGTGCGGCGGTTTCGGGGCGCGACGGATAGTGGAAGGTGACGTTGTCGAAGCGGATCGCGCCGCGCACGCGCTTCGGCCACTCGAGCGGCTGCGCGGGGGCCATGATGGCCGGCTGCGCACGCAGCAGCTCGTCCAGGCGCTCCATCGCGCCGGCTGCGCGCTGCACCTCGCCCCACATCTCGGTGAGCGCCGCGGCCGAACTGCCGACGAAGCCGGCGTACAGCAGGAACTGCGCCAGTTGGCCGCCGGTCATGGTGCCGGCGAGCACCTCGTGGGCGCCCAGCCAGAGCACGAAGGTGATCCCCGCGAACACCAGCGTGATGCCCATGGCGGTGAGCAGCGCGCGCACCCGCGTGCGGCGCAAGGCGGTCGCGAAACTGTCCTCGATCGCCCCCCCGTAGCGCCGGCTCTGCAATTCCTCGAGGGTGAATGCCTGCACCGTCTGGATCGCGTTGAGCGTCTCGCCGGCAAGCCCGCTGGTGTCCGCTATGCGGTCCTGCGAAGCGCGCGACAGCCCCCGCACCCGGCGGCCGATGACGATGAGCGGCGCCACCACCACCGGGATCATCACCAGGATCGCGGCGGTGAGCTTGGCGCTGGTCAGCACCAGCATCAGGAGCGCGCCGATCAGACTCAACGTGGAACGCAGCAGGATGGACAGATTGACGCCTGCGATCGCCTGCACCAGGGTCGAATCGGTGGTGAGTCGCGACAGCACCTCGCCGACGCGGGTGGTCTCGAAGAAGGTTGGATCCATGCGCACGATGCGCCGATACACCGCCGTGCGCACGTCCGCCACGACGCGTTCGCCGAGCCAGGTGACCAGATAGAAGCGCAGCGCCGCGAACGTGCCGAACACCACGGCCAGCGCCAGGAACCCGATGAAGTAGCGATTGATGGTGCGCGCGTCGTTGGCCGCGAGGCCATGATCGATGAGCTGGCGCAGCGCGAGCGGCAGTCCCAGCATGGTGACGGTCGCCACCAGCAAGGCGCCCAGCGCAGCCAGCATTCTGGCGCGATAGGGACGCAGGAACGGCAGCAGCGACGCCAGGGGCCCCAAGGATTTGCCGGCGGCTCGATCGGTGGAGGTCTTCATGTGGTAATGATCCCACAGTCGCCCGGGGTGCGGCGCGCGGCGGGAAATCAGGGGCCGGCCGCATTGCCTTTCGGCCGCAGGGCGGCTAAGGTTCGGAGCAAACAAACTCGGGGATGTAACGATGCGTATGCGCCACAACTCGCTCCCGTCGCGTGCCTTTTACCTGCACCGCTGCGTCTCGTTGGCCCTGCTGGGGGCCGGTGCCGCGTACGGCACCTTCGGAGCACGTGCGGCACTCGCGGATGCCACCGCCGAGCAGGGGTCCCAGGGACCGCTACAGGAAATCGTGGTCACGGCCACGCGGCGCGACGAATCCTTGAGCAAGGTGCCGATCAGCGTCACCGCGTTCACCCAGGAATCGCTGGACGAGCGCGGCATCAAGGATTTCAACGACGTCGCCCGTTTCACCCCGGGCGTGAACGTGGACAACTCCGGTACGAACAACATCTCCATCCGCGGCATTGCCTCTTCCGGCGGCGCCGGCACCACCGGCATCTATCTGGACGACACGCCCATCCAGATGCGCGCACTCGCGTTCAACCCGGACGAAGCGCTGCCGAAGACCTTCGACATCGACCGCGTCGAAGTGCTGCGCGGCCCCCAGGGCACCCTTTTCGGCGCCGGTTCCGAGGGTGGCACGGTGCGCTACATCACCACCCAGCCGAGTTTGACCAAGAGCAGCGTCTACAGCCGCGACGAGGTCTCGTACACGCAGGGCGGCGACCCGAGCTACGAGGCTGGTGTCGCCGCCGGCACGCCGATCATCGACGGCACGCTCGGCATCCGCGCCAGCGTCTGGTACCGCCGCGACGGCGGCTACGTGGACCTGGTGGATCCGACCACGCTCGGGACCGTGCAGAAGAACGCCAACTACGACCAAACCAGCCTGTTCCGCCTCGCGGCGGTGTGGGCGCCGGCGGACGGATGGACCGTCACGCCGAGCATCTACTACCAGGACCGCTATCGAAACAACGTCGAGGCGTACTGGCCGCTCTACTCCAATCCGTCCTCCGACCGCTTCGTGAGCGCGGACCCGGATCGCCGCTCCGCGCCCGACCGGTTCTACCTGACCGCGATGAAGGTCGAGGGCGACGTCGGCTTCGCCAAGCTCATCGAGAACACCTCCTACTATCACCGCAAGGAGGAGACGGGCTACGAGGGGACCATCTACAACCTGGGCTTCTATCAGCGCAGCGTTTTCGTCTCCACCTTGCCGAACGGATCGGCGGGCCCCGCCGGCTCCGGGATCCTGCCAGGCTTGTACCCCCTGATCGACGGCAACGGAATCCATCTGCCGCCAGGCGCGACCGACTACCGCTCGCCGGCCTCGATCGACAACGGCCAGCAGAACATCGTCGAGGAAGTCCGACTGCAGTCGAAGGACTCGGCCTCGCCGCTCGTCTGGACCACGGGCCTGTTCTTCGCCGCCAATCGCCAGAGCTACCTCGAGCAGATCCACGATCCGAACCTGAATCAGCTGTCGCTGGCCGCGACCGGCCAGCCGTATACGAACTGGTTCTACGACGTGAGTCAGCCAACGTTCCCGCCGGTGACCTACGACCCGCGCTTCCCGAACGATTCCTACTTCCTCCAGACCGAGTCCGAGGACAAACAGTACGCGCTCTACGGCGAGGGCAGCTACGCGTTCACCGACCAGTGGAAGCTCACCCTCGGCGCACGCTACTCGCGCCTGGAGTACTCCTTCAACACCCTCACCGGCGGCCCGCAGCTGTTCCTGTCGCCGCAGACCGGCACCGGCGACAAGAAGGAGAGCTCCTTTACGCCGAAGGTTAGCGTCGACTACCAGTACGACTCGCGCAATCTGTACTACTTCACCTACGCCAAGGGATTCCGTCCGGGCGGCGCCAACAACCCGGTGCCGCAGGCGGCCTGCGGCACGGATTTCCAGAATTTCGGCATATCGGCGGCGCCGCAGACCTACGGATCGGACACGGTCAACAGCTTCGAGGTCGGCGCCAAGAACAACATCGACAACTGGATCAAGCTCGCCTCGAGCGTGTACTACATCCGCTGGAACAACATCCAGCAGACCGTGGTGCCACCGATCTGCCAGATCTCGTTCATCGCGAACCTGGGCCAGGCCACCGCCAAGGGCCTGGACCTGCAGGCCGACGTCGCGGTCAGCGATGCGTTCACCGTGGAACTCGCGGCCGGCTACACCGACGCCCGCTACACGCAGGATTCGCGCCTCTCGGCCGTGGAGGCCCAGCCACTGGTTTCGAGCGGTGACGCTATCTCCGGCCAGAGCGGGCAACCTAATCCGCCGATCACCGTGACCGTGGGCTTGCAGTACAAATTCGCCCTGCTCGGTCGCGACTCGTACGTGCGCTTCGACGACGAGTACCAGAGCGCCCCCAAGTGGCGCGGCGCGAGCCAGGACGCGGCCACGCTGCAGTACGATCCGGCGAACTACCTGCTGTCTTCGACCAACTTCGCCTCGCTGCGGGCGGGCATGCAGTTCGGCGGCTGGCAGGTGTCTCCGTTCGTCGACAACCTTTTCGACACGCACACGGTGACGAACTACAACTGGAGCATCGATCCGGGCGACGGCAACAGCCGACTGCAGCGCCAGTTCACGTTCCGTCCGCGCACCTTCGGCCTGACGTTCACCTACCGCAACTGATGGCCCGCAACACGCAGCCGCCCGGCGGGACGGTGGCCGTCCGGGTGGTGCGTGCGAGTCCGGGCTCGCGCCTCGACCAGGAGGACCGCGTCGCGGTCGAGGCACCGCTCGAAATCCAGCTGCACCATCCGGCCTTCGGACCGGAGCCCGCATCCTTCGGTACCACCATGCGTACGCCGGGTGACGACGAGTGCCTGGCAGCGGGACTGCTCTACGCCGAGGGCGTGATCGAGCGAGCGGCCGACATCGCGGCCATCGAAACCAGCACGCGGCGTCCCAACGTGGTTAACGTGCGCTTGCGCCCGGAGAAGCTGCTCGACGTGGCGGCGATGCCCGCCGCGCGCCGCTTCTCGGCGGGCTCGGCCTGCGGCGTCTGTGGCACCACGGGCCTGGATGCGGCCATCGCGCGCGCGGCGGCCACCGTGATCGACAGCGACCTGCGGCTGCCGCTGTCGGTGCTGCTGGACCTGCCCGGGCGCATGCGCGCGTCTCAGGCGCGCTTCGGCGACACCGGCGGCATCCACGCCGCGGCTCTTTTCGACGCTGGCGGCGGGCTCGAATACCTCGCGGAGGACGTGGGCCGGCACAATGCCTTCGACAAGCTCGTGGGCGAGCGATTGCTCGAGGATGGGCTACCGCTCGCCGACCGCGTCGTGCTCCTGAGCGGACGCGCGAGCTTCGAGCTCGTGCAGAAGGCGTTGCGCGCCGGGGTCTCCGTGCTGGCCGCCATCGGCGCGCCGTCGAGCCTCGCCGTGAACCTCGCGCTCGCTTCGGGTCTCACCCTGGTCGGCTTCTTGCGCGAGCGGCACTGCAACGTCTATGCGAGCCCGGCACGCATCGTCGACGCGGCTTGATCAGTTCACGGAATAACCGCGGCCCGTGAGGCAGGTGGTCAGCGCACGCCGATAGGCGTCGGACTGCGCGCGGCCTTCGGCCACGGCCTGATTGATCTGCGCCCGGTCCTGCGCCGTCTGCGCCTGGGCGTTGGCGTCCGCCGCCGAGCCGACGATGGCGCCGGTCACGCCGCCGAGCACCAGTCCGGCGCCCGCATTGTTGGGACCGCCGATGATGGAGCCCAGGATCGCCCCGCCGATGGCGCCCACGGCCGTGCCGGCACCCGGGGGCGTCGTCGGCTGTACCACCACCTGTTGCGCGCCGGAGCCAGGCCGGCTCGGATCGAAGCCGGTCTGCTGAACCGCCCACTGGTGGCACTCATAGCGGTCGCGGTCGGTCTGTTCGGGACTCTGCCCCTGCGCCGGGTAGACGAAGATGCGCGGCGGGGGCGGCGGCGCCACCGTCACGGTCCGGGGCGGCGGAGCCACCACGCAGGCGGACAGCGTCGCCGCGGCGACCGCCACCAGGGCCGGAATCCCGCGCCGAAAGATGGACACCGATGAATGACTGGTCATGAAGCGCAGCTACCTCTGCAATGCCGGTCGTAAACGCCGACCCCTCGTATCCCGTTGACAAGCGCTCGACGGCGGAAGTTCGTTCAAGGTTTCGGGGCCTTGGCGGCGGATGAGGCCGGTTTGCGGAATTTCAAGATGAACTGGTCGGTTCGGCCGCGTATCACGGGGTCGAACACGCGGGCAGTGTGCGGATCGGACGCCTGACGCAGCAACTTGCTCTCGCCGACGAATTCGAAGCCCGCCGCGAGCACCTCGGCCTTGACCTTCTGCGGGTCTATCCGGTGCAGAGTACCGGTGTCGCGCAGGCCCGACCCGGGCGCCGCCGTGTGGTCGAGAATGAAATACACGCCGCCTGGCCGCAGCATGTCGAACACCAGTTGGTTGAAGATGCCCACGTCGAGACCCGGAAGGTTGTGCAGATCGTGGTAGTTCTGTGAGGTCCAGACGAGATCGACGGGTTCGGGCACCTTGAGGTCGCTGAACGGCTGCGCCACCACGGACACGTTCGCATAGGCCGGATCGGCCGCGAGCGCGCGCACCCGCGCGGCGAAATCAGGCGCACCGGCGGGCGCCGTGGCCGGTTGCACCGGTACCAGCGCGTAGACGTGCCCTGCGGGTCCCACGACCTTGGAGATGATGCGGGTGTAGTAGCCGCCGCCGGGCAGAAGTTCGGCGACCTTGAGCCCCGGCGCCACGCCGGCGAAGGCGAGCGTCTCGCCGGGCTTGCGGTTGGCGTCGCGCTGCCGATCGGCGTCCGGTCGATGCGCATCGGCGACCGCGTCGGCGATGAAAGACGGCACGGCGGACGGTGCGGCCGCCGCCACGGAGACGGCGCCCAGCCAGACCGCCCACGAAGTCAGCGCCAGAGACACCCATCCGAACTTCGAACCGTTGACTCGCATCACGTTCTCTCCCTCGAGCCAAGGCGGCTCCCGGGCGGATCATAACTCAGCGGCGTATCATGACGCCGCAGTACCACGCGCAGACCCTCACCATGACTTTGAGCGTATTCGACATCTTCAAGATCGGCATCGGACCTTCCAGTTCCCACACCATGGGACCGATGAACGCCGCGCGTGCATTCGTCGACCTGCTCGAGGAGCGCAGCCTGCTCGAGCGCACCGCGCAGGTTTCGGCGCAACTCTACGGATCGCTGGCCTTGACGGGGCGCGGCCATTGCACCGATCGGGCGGTGCTGCTCGGACTCGAGGGTCACCGGCCCGACACCCTGGACTGCGCACTGGTCGAGCCGACCCTGTCCCGCATCCGCTCCCAAGGCCGCATCCGCCTGCTCGGGCGGTGGGAGATCGCCTTCGACGAACCGATGAACCTGCTGCTGCACACGGACCAGGTGCTGCCGGGCCACTCCAACGGCATGCGCTTCACGGCGCACGCGGCCGACCTCACCGTGCTTGCGCGCGAGGAGTACTACAGCATCGGCGGCGGATTCGTGGTCAAGGCGGGTGAAAGCGGCGCCGGCGCGCCGACCCGGGCCGCGCCGCCGTTCGAGTTCTCCTCCGCTTCCGAACTGCTCGGCCTCGGTCGTCGGCTGGGTCTCGACATTCACGAATTGATGCTCGCCCGCGAGCGGACCTGGGGCTCGGAGGCGGAAATTCGCGCCGGGCTGCTGCGCATCTGGCAGGTCATGCAGGATTGCGTCCGCCGCGGCTTCGAGAGCGGCGGCCTGCTGCCGGGCGTGCTCGGCGTGCGCCGCCGCGCACCGAAGCTGTATCGGCAGCTCCTCAATGCCGACCGCGACGGCCCGATGTTCGCCCTCGACTGGGTGAATGCCTATGCCCTGGCGGTCAACGAGGAGAATGCGGCGGGCGGCCAGGTGGTCACGGCGCCGACCAACGGCGCGGCCGGCATCGTACCGGCGGTCCTGCACTACTACCGTCGCTTCGAGGCGGGTGCGGACGAGGAAGGCGTGCTGCGCTTCCTGCTCGCGGCAGCGGCCATCGGCATGCTGTACAAGCAGAACGCCTCCATTTCGGGTGCGGAAATGGGCTGCCAGGGAGAGGTCGGAGTCGCCTGTTCGATGGCCGCGGCCGGTCTCGCGGCGGCCCTCAACGGCAGCAACGAACAGGTCGAGAACGCCGCCGAGATCGGCATGGAGCACAACCTCGGGCTGACCTGCGACCCGGTCGCGGGACTGGTCCAGATCCCGTGCATAGAGCGCAACGCCATGGGCTCGGTGAAGGCCATCAACGCGGCGCGGCTCGCCTTGCGGGGCGACGGCTCGCACAAGGTGTCCCTCGACCAGGTGATCGCGACCATGCGCCAGACCGGCCTCGACATGTCCACCATCTACAAGGAAACCTCGCAGGGCGGGCTCGCGGTCAACGTCCCGGAGTGCTGAGTCGTCCCGGCCGCGCCCGTTCGGGCGAGCCCGCGGGTTCAGCCGGTGGCCTCGAGTCCCTGCGCGATGCCGCTGATGGTGGCGCACAGGGCGGCGAACGTATCCTCGTCGGCGCGTTGCGCCGCGCGCCACCGCCGCAGCAGATCGACCTGCATGAGATGCATCGGATCGACGTAGGGGTTGCGCAACGTGATCGAGCGCTGCAGGGTGGGATCGCGGTCGAGCAACCGGGTGGCGCCACGCAGTTCGAGGACCTGTCGCACGGCGAGTTCGTGCTCGCGCGCGATGGCGGCGCGCAGCGCGGCGAAGTCGGCGTCCGCCAATTCGTCGTACAGGCTCGCTATGCCGAGATCGGTGCGCGCCAGCATGGCTTCCACGTCGTCGACCAGATGACGGAAGAACGGCCAGCCCGCGAGCATGTCCGCGAGCGCTTGTGGACCGTGGGTCGCGGCGGCGGCGGCGAGTCCACTGCCCACGCCGTACCACCCCGGCAGCATGTGCCGGCTCTGCGACCAGGCGAACACCCAGGGAATCGGCCGTAGCGCGTCGAGGCCGGTCGCGCCGGGCCTGGCTGCGGCCCGCGAGCCTATGTGCATCCGCTCGATCACGTCGACCGGCGTGACGGCGCGGAAGTAGTCGTGGAAACCGGGCTCGCCGTACACCAGTTCGCGATAGACCGCGAGGCTCCTCTCCGCCACCGTGCGCATCGCCGCCAGGCGCTGCGGCGCCACCGTCGAGTGCCTGCCGGCGTGCGCATCCGCGGTCGTCAAGGCGACCGCGGCGAAGGTGCGCTCCAGGGTGCGCATGGCGAGCGGCCGCAGTCCGTAACTCTGGTTGACCACCTCGCCCTGCTCCGTGAGGCGCAGCACGCCGCGTATCGAACCGCTCGGCGCCGCCTCCACGAGATTCTCGGTGCGGCCGCCGCCGCGCGAAGCGGTACCGCCGCGCGCGTACGCCGGGGTCACGATCACGCCGGCTTCGCGCCCTTGTTCGAGGAGACTCATCTGCGCCGACTGCACCGCCCAGCGGGAGGCCGCGATGCCACCCTGCTTGTCGGACTCGGAGAACCCGAGGAGCACCGTCTGCCGGTCGGCGCGCGCGGCGAGGTGACGGCGGTACGCAGGTTCCGCGGCCAGGGCGCGCAGCAATTCCCCGGCGCCCTGCAGCGCTTCCAGGGTCTCGAGCAGCGGCACCACGTCGAGCGGGGACTCCCCGCTGCGCTTGTCGACCATGTCGGCCCAGCGCGCGAGCAGCAACACCGCCAGCACGTCCTCGGGTCCGCGCACGCCGCTGACGACATAGTCACCGATGGCGCGCTCGCCGAACTTGTGGCGGGCGGTGACGATGGCCTCGAACACCCACAGCGTACGGCGGCCCAGCGGATCGAGCGGCACGAGCGGACCCTGGTCCCGCGCCAGCAGGTCGCGCAGGTTCGCGAGACGCTCGCTCGCCGGCAGCGACGGCCAGTCGGCGCGTCCGAGTCCGCTCGCGATCACTTGGTGGTGCACGCTCGCGTGCTGAATGACGTCCAGGGTGGCGACGTGGAAGCCGAAGGTGCGGATCCGCCGCAGCAGGCGGCGTACCAGGAAGTAGCCGGCGTTGCGGCCGCGGTTCGCGTTCAGGCTCTGCGCGGCCAGTTCGACGTCGGCCAGCAGCTCCTCGGCGTTCTGGTAGGCGCTCGGCGCGCCCTCGAAGGTTGCGTTGAGCCGCTCGGCGATCTGGCCGAAGAAAATGCGGTACGGCATGCGGTCGTGCCGCGCTGGGGCGAGCGCCTGCGTACCGGGCAGGAGTTCCTCGTAGACCTCGATACGCTGCGCGAGCGCGGTGGTCACGCCCACTCGGCTCGCGCTCTGACTCAACGTCTCGGCGAGCTGCCGGCAGTCGCGGAAGTAGGCCGACACGATCACCCGGTGGTGCCGCTGCAGGGTGTCGCGCAGCGTCTTGGCGTGCACGTCCGGCTTGCCATCCATGTCACCGCCGACCCAGGAGCCGAACCGGAGGATGGACGGCACCTCGATGGTCTCCACCGGCACCGAGTAGGCGTGCGCCAGCGCCGTCTCGATCTCCTCGTAGAAAGTGGGCACGACGCGGTAGAGGATCTCGCCGAGGTAGAACAGCACGTGTTCGCGCTCGTCCGCCACGGTCAGCCCCTGGCGCGGGTGCTCCGCCGTCTGCCAGATGGTGGTGATCTCCAGCCGGATCCGCGCCCACAAGGTCTCCAGCTCCTGGAAGTTGAGCGCGGGATTGAGCCGGTCGAGCAGGAGCTGGGCGATCTGCTGTTGCTTGCGCAGCAGCGTGCGCCGGGTCGACTCGGTGGGATGGGCCGTGAACACCGGCTCGATGCTCATGGAGTCAATGAGTGCGAGCACCTGTTCGAGCGTGACGCCGTCGGCCCGCAATCGGCCGATGCAGTCGGCGATGCCGCCCGGCTGCGGCGCGCGCGAGTTCTGCTGGTATTCCCGGCGGCGGCGCACGCGGTGCACGCGCTCCGCCGTATTGACCGCCTGGAACCAGGTCGCGAAGGCGCGCGTCAGGTCGGCGGCGGACGCCGCCGTGCGGCCGCGGGTGCGCCTCTCGAGCGACCCCGCCTCCTCGGCGCCGCCCCCCGGACCGCTCCCGGAGCCGCCCTCACGCCGCTGGATCGCGGCGAGACGGTCGCCCTCGACCAGCCCGAACAGGTCCTGACCGCCCTGCTCGCGCAGCATCTCGCCGAACAAGGTGCCGAGGGCGTGCACGTCTTCGCGCAACGCCTCGTCCTTGGGGGGGAATTGAATGTTCTGCCGGTACATGGACGACGCTCTCCCGCCGGCCGCGGGCGTCGCAGCCACGCGGGGAACGCCTATTATGATCCGGACGCGCCCGGAGGACACCTGCCGCGGTCGCGCGCTTCAAGGCGCGTTGAGCAGCACCGTGGTGTCGAAGCTCTCGAAATTGCCGAGCACGCGCCGGTAGGCGTTCTGGACGATGCGTTCGGCCTGCTTGTCGGCCCGGGCGCCGAGGAGCATGCGTATCACCACGTCGTCCGCGGGCCGCCCCGGATCCTCGCTCATCAGCTGGTACGCGAAGCGGGCGATCCGCTGGTTGATCTCGTTGGCGAAGCGAAAACGCGCGGCGTCGCCGCCCTCGCCGGCGCCGATCTTCGCCTCCTCCGCGATCTCGTACACGAGCCGGGTCATGAAGCGCGCCTTGTCGACCACGCCCAGGTCGCTGAAGTACTCGATTTCGGACTGGATGTTCATCCGGCGGGGAAGAAGTCGATCGGCTTGGTGGCGGTGAGCGGCGCGACGTCCTTGGCCTCGAACTTGAACAAGCGGATGCGCGCCAGGAGTTTCGCTTCGAACTCCGGATCCTTGAGTTCACTGGAAACGATGCGCGCGGCGGTGACCTCGCCGGACGGGGCGATGGTCAATTCGATCACGACCTTGCCCTGCAAGGCCGGGTTGTCGCGCAGCGCACGGGCATACAGCGCGTCGATCGCTCCCTTGTTGCGGGTGAATACCAGCGCGATCTCGTCGGCGCTGCGCGAGGCCTTGCCGCTGCCGCCGGCACGGGTCGCGCCGTGTCCGCCCGCGGCGAGGCTCGGATCCTTGACCTGCGCCGTGCGGATGCCGTTGAGCGAACCCGATCCCGCGGCGAGGCCGCTGCTGGTCGGTGCACTGATGCCGCCGCTGGTTCCGCCTGCCTTGGCGGTGATCAGCGCGCGTTGCACCATGCTGACGTCGCCCGGGTCGCGCGTCTTCACCTGGTCCTTCGCGAATTTGTCCACGTCGACCTGGTCGCGCAGCGCCGCCAGATCGTCGATGTTGGCGAGCAGGCCGCTCTTGGATGCCTTGACGCGCGGATCCACCGGCTTGGGCACCGGCTTCTGCACCGGCTGCGCCTTCTCCACGGGCTTCGGTTCCTCCTTCGGCGGCGGTGGCGGCGGCGGTGGCGGCGGCGGTTCCATCACCAACTGCACCACGCGCTCCGGCAGCGACTCGGTATTGACCACCGTCTGCTGCTTCGGCAACACCGTGAACAGCACGGCGAGTATCGCCGCGACGATGGCGAGGTTGCGCAGGATGACGCGGAAGCGCCGCTCCATCTCCTGCGCCGGCGACCACGGCAGATCGTAGCGCCGATAGAACGGCGACAACGGCGAGGGGGCGTTCTGCACGGTGTTGGCGGAGCTCATCTAACCGGCCGCCTTCTCGCGCTCGACCACGGCGAACGAGACCTTGCCGTACTCGGCGTCGCTACAGGTGAGCATGATCTTCTTGAGCACGCTGTAAGGGGTCTGTTTGTCCCCCAGAATGGTGACTTCGCGCTTGGTGACGTCGGACTGCTGTTCGACGTTCAGCGACTTGGCACGCTCGGCGACCAGCGCCGCCTTGAGCGGCGCGAACACGGGTCCTTGATTCGCGACCAGGTCGGCAACCGTGCCGACCGGCTGGCCGTCGACGAACAGCGAGTCCTTCGTGACCATGACCACCACGGTCGCACCCGGCTTGCGATCCGAGATCGACTGCGGGATGGAGATGTTCTTGGTGTTCGGCAGGATGTCGACCTCGGCGGTGTGTGCGAGCAGGAACACCACGAGGATGGTCATCATGTCGATGAACGGCACCAGCGCGAAGTGGCTGCCGCCGTGCCGGCGGAGCCGGTGCCGCTTGATGCGATACGGGGTCATGTCGGGGCGTCCGCGATGGCGATGTCGGGGAACAATTCAGCCTTGGAGAACGGCGCAACCGGCAGCTGGTACACGCGCACGGCGTCCATCACCTGGACCAGCGTGTCGTATGACACGGCCGGTCCCGGCAGGATGGTGGCGTCGGTCATCTGCGGGAACTGGGCCTTCACGGTGCGCATGAATTCGGACAGATGATCGAGATCGTAGCCGGCAGCCGTGTTGGGCAGGACCTTGAGCGGGCCGGAGTTGCGGTCGTTAACCACGAGGTCGTCGGGGCGAATGATGATCTCGAGCTTCAGGCCCTTGGGCAGCTCCACCGGCGCGGTGGAACTCGCCGGCAGATTGAGCTGCAGGATGTTGGTCTTGGTGAATACCGCCGTGAAGATCAGGAAGAACACCAGGATCACCATCATGTCGATCATCGGCACGATGTTGAGGTCGTCACGTCCCTGGTGGTAGCGGGCGTGATTGCGTCGCACGAGTCGCGCGGACTTGGATTTCATGCTCTGTGCCCCACGGGAGCGGCCTGCCCGTCGGTCAGACGCCGCTGCGCGCAGCCGCCGGCGCGCGTCCCGCGGCGGCGGGGCTCGGGGCCGGAGCCGCCGCCACGCTCTCGCCACCCTGGCGCTCCGTGATGGAGTTGAGGAACTTCACGGACGCGATTTCCAGACTGTCGATCAGCGCAGTGGTCTTCGCCTCGAGGAACATGTGCGCGATCAGCAGCGTGATGGCGACGCCGAGACCGGAGGCGGTGTTGTTCATCGCGACCGAGATGGCCTCGGCGAGCAGGCTCGCCTTCTCGGCCGGATTCGCCGTCGCCACGGCCGCGAACGCCCGGATCAGGCCGGTGATGGTGCCGAGCAGGCCGATCAGCAGGCCGACGTTGGCAAGCGACGACAGGTAGTGCGTGCGCTTTTCGATGCGCGGGATCACTTCGAGCAGGCTCTCGTCCATCGCCTTCTCGATGTCGTCGCGCCGGCGTGCGGTCGCGACCCGTGACACCCCGTAGTTGAGGATGGTGGCGATCGACGCCTTGGACCCCTGTGTCAGGCCCACCACCTGCTTGAAATTGCCGGCGCTCAGTGCCGGTACGAGTTCGTCCCAGAGGCTGCGATTACGCAGCGTCTCGCGGGTGAGGTACACGAACCGCTCGACCGCGATCGACACCCCGACCACGAATATGACGGCGAGCGGATACAGGAACAGTCCGCCGTCCTTGAAGAAATTGACCACCGAATTGATGAAGTTCATCTGCGCGCTCCTACAGAATCCATGCCGCCACTTGAAAGCCGATTCAACCAGATTTCGTAAAATCGACTAGGACCTACTTCTCACCCTGTGCCGCGGCCCGCGAACCGCCTTGCTGCGCCGCTTCGCCGTTCACGGCGCGGAAATACTGCACTTCCCGCCGGAACTCGTCCCGATCCACCGGCGCGAGCGCCTCGTCGAGCAAGCTGTTCATGGGCCGAGCGGCCAGGTCGCCGATGTCTGCCCTCTTCCAGGGCACGACGTACATGACCTTCGGCTGTTCGCGATCGCCGGTCACCGTGGCCGTTCCGAGGTCCAGCCGATCGGCCGCGGGCTTGCCACCCGGACGTGCCTCGCGCCGGCCGGGCGGCGCCGGGGGAGCGGCTGACGTCGGCGTCGCCGCAGTTGCGGCCTCGGTCGCGGCGGAAGTCCGCGCACGCGGCTCGCCCGCCTCCTCCAGCGCACCGCGCGCCGCTGCGCCGCGCGGCGGCGTAGGCGGTGTCTGCGCACCCTCCGTCGGCTGCGAACTTGCGGGTGTCTGCGGGCCAGCAGGCGTCTGCGAGCCGGCCGGTGTCTGTGCCAGCGCGAGGGTGCCGAGGAGGCTCGCCGCAACGAGCGGCAGACCGCGGAGCATGAGGTGCGTCATGGGGGTGGTGCCTCCGAATTGGCGGCCGCCGGTGGTGTGGCCGGCGTTTGTGCCGGCGCGGGCGCGGGAACGCCGGCCCGTTTGCGCAAGTCCACCAGCCACCCGCTCACCGGCTTGCGTTCGCCCGCGATCGCCACGTAGCGCTCGAACTGTTCGAGTGCGGGCTTCGGCTGCTGCAGGTACAGGTCGTAGAGAATGCCGAGATTGAAGTGGGCCGGCGCATAGTCGGGATCGGCCTCGATCGCACGCCGATACGCCGCCTCGGCCTCCGCGAACTTGCCCATGCGCCGCAACACGATACCGGACTCGTCGGCCGCGACCGCGTCCTTCGGGTCGATCGCGAGCGCCCGCCCGAAGGCTTCCTGGGCCTCGCTGAGACGGCCGCCGCGCGCACACACTATGCCGAGGTCGACGTACGGTCCCGGCAGATCCGGATAGGCCAGCGTGATCTGCTTGAGCTCGAGCTCGGCGTCGGTCCAGCGCTCCGCGCGCATGGATTCGAGCGCCTGTGCGAACGACTCGCTGGCGCGCTCGGGCACCGGCGCCGGCGCAGGCGGTGCCGTCGCGACGGGCGGCGGTGCGGCTGCTGCGCCCTTCGGCCGCTTCGCCGCCGTGGCCGGCGTCGTGGTCTGCGCAGGAACCTCTGCCGGCTCGGTCGTCGCCGCCGGTACGGGCGGCGCCGGGCGAATCTGCTCGACCCGCTGTTCGCCGGTCTCGACCTTGGCATAGCGGCCGGGATCGAGCTCGGCCAGCGCCGCGAAGCTCTTCTGCACCCACTCGTCGTAGACGCCGTCACGCGTGCGGGCCGCGTTCACCTCGTGCAGCTTGATGGCCTTCTCCTCGAACGGGAACGCCTGTTCCTCGAGGAGCACGTCGTATTGTTCCAGTTCGTCCTTGTTCAGGTTCCTGGGCCGCTCCGAGCTCATGAGATCCTTGCCGAGCTGGCGATAGAGCTCGGCGCTCTCGAAGTTCGCGGCGGTGGTGACCTCGGCGACCTGGTAGTCGGCGGCGCGCGAGTACGCCAGGATCGCCGCCTCCATCGCCTTGCGCTTCTCGGCCAGCGACTTCTTGAGCGGCGCCACCAGCTTGATGCGCCGGAACGCATCGCGCTCGGGCGCCGCCAGCGTAAGCGTCGCCCTGGCGGCGAGCGCACGGCTGCGGTCCGTGCGTGCCGCCCCGGCGGCGCGGTCCGCCTCGATGATGTCCTTCAGCCAATGATCGCGCGAGGCCGTGTCACCGGTCTTGGCGGCCAACAGGCTCAGCCGATTGCGAGCCTCCATGGCCGGGTCGAGGGGCTGCGGGAAGCGCTTCACGAACGCTTCGAGCATGGCACGAGATTTCGCCGCGTCACCGGCCTTCTCGTACAGATCGGCGGCCTGTAGGGTGGCCTCGCGCTGCACGTCGGGCGTCTCCGTGGGCGAAGCAGCGATCAACTCGAACTCGCGTGCGGCCTCGCCGGGCCGGTTCGACTCGGCATAGGCCACGGCGAGCTTGCGGGTCACGTCGGGCTGCAGCGGGCTCTGCGGGAAATTGCGCCGGAAGCTCTCCAGCACCCCGATGGCGCGCGGCCACTGCTTCTGCGTGATCAACAGAGCCGCGGCGTCGAAGTCTGCGTTTGCGCGCACCTTCGAGTCGGGCGCCTCGCTCGCCACGCGCAGAAAATCCTCGACCGCTCCGGCGCCGTCGCCGGCCGCGTTCTTAGCCTCGCCCTGCTTGTAGATCGAGGCGGCGAGCCGCTCGACGATGGCGGGACGTTCCGGATCGCCCGCCGCCATCAGCGCCTGCGCGCTGCGGTAGGCGCGTTCGGCCTGGTCGAACCGGCCCTGCTCGAAGCTGGAATTGCCGATCACGGTCCAGGCGATCCGCTGCTTGGCGGCGTCGACGGGGGGCTGGTGTGCGAGCAGCGCTTCCGCGGTCTGCTGCGCGCGCGCGTAGTCCTTGGCCGCGTACAGCTCGGTCGCCGCGCGCGTCAGCACCTGCGGCACCTCCGGGTGCGTCGGGAACGTCTGCGCAAACTTGAGCGAACTCTCGAGCCCGAGGGCGTGGACCTTTGCCTTGGCGTCGCCGGCGGCGCCCTCCTCCTCCTTGCTGTAGGCGACGATCGCGGCGTAACCGGCGGCGGCCGCCTTCTCGTAGTGGCCGTAACCGTAGGCGGTCGTCTCGTATTCGTGGCCCGCCTCGAGGTAGTGCCTGCTCTCGAACAGCGTGTCCGCGAGCAGGTAATTAGTGACCGCCGCGTCCGCATCGTCGGGAAACGACTTCAAGTAGCTGCGATACCACTTGGCGGCCTCGTCGAAGTCGGCCGGGTCCTTGGTTCGCTGCGCCTGCGCGTGGTAGTACTGCGCCACGTCCTTGAGGTTGGTCTTGAGCTCGGCGACCACCTTGGGCTCGCCCTGCGGCGTTCGACCCTGCCAGAAAGCCGTACCGTAGCTGTAGTTCTGCACGAACTCGCGCTTGCCCTGCAGCACGAGCGCCGGGAAGCCGCCCTTGGCGTAGGCCTCGATGGCCTGCATCTCGAGCAGCGGCGCCTTCTCGTTGTTGCGATCGCGCGCCACGAATGCGCGGTAGGCGTCGGCCGCGTCCGTGTAGCGCTCCTTCTCGATGTAGAGGTCGCCGAGATGCGAGTAGAGGAGATAGTTGTAGGGCCTCGGCGGGCGCCGCGCGATGAATTCACCGACGCTCTTCGGACCATCCGCATAGGAGAACGTGATCGCCATGACGCGGAAGGTGTCGCCGACCAGCTCGCGGTCGGCGCGGCTGAGGGAGTCCACTTCGATGAGCTGCGCGGGATCGCGCTTCGACACCAGCACCGAGTCGAGCACGCGAGCGAAGGAATCGAGACTGCGCTCGGTCTCCCCCTCCTTGAAGAGCGTCCAGCCGTGCTTGTAGAGGCTCTGGTTGTAGAAGGCCGACGCCGGCCCCGACCGGATCACGGCCTCGTACGCCGCCTGCGCCCCCGGATACTGCTTCTCGGCGAACAGCAGCTCGCCGCGACGGAACTGCGCCTCGTCGTAGTAGCGGCTCTTCGGGTAGGTCGCCACCAGTCGATCGAGCGCGTGCAGCGCATCGTCCGGCCGCGCGTCCAATTCGTACGCGCGCGCGAGCTGATAGAGCACGGCGTCGTTGCGCTCGTACTGGGGATAGGTCGCGAGCAGCGCGGAATAAAGGTGGATCGCCTCCGTGGCGCGCAATCCCTCGTTGGTCACGAGCTCGCGTTCGATGCGCTCCGACTCCGAACTCTCCAGATTGAGATCCCCGAGGCGGCGCAGCGCCTCCTCGCGCAGCGCCGCGTCGCCCGCGTTCAAGTCGAGGAAGCGGCGATAGCTGTCCATGGCCTTGCTCGCGTCGACGCCCTTGGGCGGCTCGGCGCTGATCTCGACCTGCTGGTCCTCCAGGTCCTTGATGGTCGCGGGCTTCTTGGGCGGTGCGGCGCAAGCCGCCGACGCGAACAGGACGAGCCCCAGGTGGACGTACGCGGGCTTCACGGCGGAGCCTTCACGGGCGCGTCCGCAGCCGCTGGCGCCGCCTTGGCGGGCGCCGGCTTGGGCTGCTCCGCCTTGTCGCTGGTCTTGTCGTAGATGGCCGCCAGTTCGTAGCGTGCCTGGATCTGATAGGTCTCGATGCGGCGCTTCTGGTTCTGCAGTTCCTTGATGGCGATGGCCTGCAGATACTCGTTCTGCCGCTCGCGAATCTCGCCCAGACGCTTCTGCAGCGCCTCTATGCGCGCACGCACCGCGGCGACGCGCGCCGCGTATTGGCCGTCGTCCCTGGGCATGGCGGTGCGCGCCTGGCGCACCGCCAGTTCGCGCCGCTGCGTCTGCACGAGCGCGGCTTCGAGCTCCTTGACCGATCGCCGCTCGTTCCACAGGCGGGCCTTGAAGCTCTCCGACAGGCGCCAGTACATCACGCCCTTCATGAGACGGAACTTGTCGCGCGCTTCCGCGAGGTCGGGATCGTCGGGATGCGCCGCGAGGTAGGCCTGGATGCGCTCCAGCCGGGCCCAGGTGCGCTGCTCCTCGGCGGTGCCGAGCGCGGCCACGTCGTTGGTCTTCTCGATCTCGTTGAGCCGCGACTCGAACTCGACCCGCTTGCGCGTGAGCGCGGCGAGGTCGGTTGCGGCCAGCGCTGCGTCGGCCTTGGGCACGCGCTCCTGGTACGCCTTGTCGCGGGTGTCCAGCATGTCGTCATATGCGGCCACGTCGGCGGCCCACTGCTCGAGATTGCGGCTCATGAAGTTGAGTTCGCGATAATTCTTGAGGCCTTCCTGGAACTCGTTGCTGGCGAGAAGCTGATAGAGGTAGCGCGACTCCGGCGCCTGCGGCAGGGTGGACAGCTGCCAGTACCAGGTCAGGTTCTTCTGCTTGTCGTCCGTGAGCAGACGGTCGAGCAGGCCGCCCGCGCGAATCTGTTCGATGGACGCGTCGATGTGCCGGGTCTCGGCATCGAAGGAGTCGATGGCCGCGCTGTAGTAGTCCGCCGCCTGGCCGGTCGCGCCGAGCTGGTCGTAGGCGTACGGCACCGTGAGATAGGACTCCTGTACCGCCGAATCGAGCAGGTTGCGCTTGCGCAGCGCCAGCCACGGAATGAGCGCGCGCTTGTAGTCACCGAGAGCCGAATCCGCCCAGCCGACGCCGAGCAGCGCCTTGCTCGAATAGGGTCCGTCCAGCCTGATTCGTTCCAGCACGGGACGCGCATCGGCCGGACGCTTCGCCTGCATGAGCGCGAAGCCGAGCGCGAGGTTGGCGCGATCCTTGAGCGCCAGCAGCTCTTCGCTGGTGGTCTGCATTCGGCCGACGCCGTCCAGGTGGGCGACGGCCTGGTCGAGCCTGCCGGCGCGAACCAGCGCCACTCCGAGATTCAATTGTGCATACGCCGTCCAGTCCGGCGGTCCGCGCCAGTGCGACAGTTCCGCCGCCGCATCGTCGTAGCGGCCGCGCTTCATCATCACCTCGGCGAGCAGCATGCAGCGCTCGGCATCCACGCGCGGCTGGATCTTGTCGGACACCTGTCGTAGCGCACGCTCCGCCTCGTCGAGGTAGCCGCGCTGGTACCACACCTTGCCCAGATAGAACCACGCCTTGTTGCGCACCGCCTCGGAGACATTGCCCGCGAGCAGCGCCTCGAAGATGCGACCCGCCTCCACGTGTTCTCCCAGCGACAGGTACAGTCCGCCGAGCAGCAGCTCGGCCTCGCCCTGCGTGTGCGGCAGGCGATCGAGTTGCCGGGCGGCGAGCAGCCGGGTGATGGAGTCGAAATAGTCGTCCTGGAAGAAGTAGAACAGCACGTCGCCGTACGGCAGATCGCGCACGTCCTGCGGCGGGAGCCCGTCGGGATCGGGCTTCACGTAACTGGTAGCCGCGTGTCCGGACGCGAAGGCGAGCAGCAGCACGCCGGCGACGCAGAGGCGCGAACCGAGCTTCACGCGAGCCACCTCACTCCCAGTCTTTGATGGTGAACTCGGGCTGGTGCTTGGGCACCCGGTCGGTGATCTTCAGCTCGAGGTATTTGGCACCGACGCCCTTCTCGAAATTGATCGACGCGCCGCGCTTGTAGTCGCGCTGCATCGGTCCCTTGCCCGTGAAGAAGGCCACCAGTTCGTGCTTGCCCACCTTGAGGTTGCCCAGATAGAGCTGTTGCACACCGCCCTTCAACAGCGCATCCGCCTCGCGCGCGGTGTAGAGGTAGTTCTTGACCTCCTTGTTGTCGATCTTGAGCGTGACTGAGTCGAGCGCGAAGAACGTGCCCACGTCCATCGAGACGTAGACCGCCACCTGGGTGTTGGCCGGGAACAGAAGCTCCTCCTCGAGCACGAACAGGTCCTTGTTGAGATCGATCACGTCCTTCTTGAGCCCCTGTACCTCCTGGTCGAGGGTCTTGAAGCCGCCCGGCGACGCATCCCCCGGAGCGGAAGCGTCCGCGGCAGGCGCCGATCCGGCCGTGGCCGACGCGGGCGCGGTCGCGGTCGGCGTTTGCGCGGGAGCCGCCGTCTGCGCCGGAGCCGACGACCCTGTGGGCGGCGACGCGGCCAAGGCGGATGCACACAGCAGCGCGGCGGCGAGACCGGCGGAGAATCGCAGTGTTCGAATCATGGAAGACCTATAGTCACTCACGCAGCAGTTCCCGAATGTGTTCGACGAAATCGCGCTCGTCGCCCCGTTTGAAACCGACGGTCGCATAACGCACGATGCCGGAGCGGTCGACGAGCATGGTCACCGGCATCTTCTGCAGCCGGTACGACCGTCCCGCATCGCCCGCGGTGTCGAACAGCAGCGGATATGACACTTTCATGGCGTCGGCGAATTCGCGCGAGCGCCGCAGGTCGTCGTCGACCGAAACGCCGAGCACGACCAGCCCGGCGCGCTCGTACACGGTGTTGATTCGATCCAGCGCCGTCATCTCCGCGCGCGAATCGCCGGCCCAGCGCGCCCAGAAATTGAGCAACACCACCTGGCCGCGGTATTCCGACAGCCGCAGGTTGCGCCCATCGAGGGACTTGAGCACGAAATCGGGCGCGCTCTGGCCGACCAGCGCCGGTCCGGGCGCCGCCGCCGCGGCGAGCGACGCGCCGAGCAGCAATGCCGACGCGACGCGGCGCCAACCGCCACGAACCGATGCGCCCACGGCACCGCGCTGCCGCACTCCGCTCATCTCGCTGGCAACTCCGTCACGTCGTCGAGGAAGGGCTCGCGAAAGGCGAGCGCCGTGTCCCGTGTGGTGACGGCCGCGCCTCGTTCGGACATTATGCAAAATCGCACACCGTGCTCCGCAGTGTCAACGCGGCGCGGCGCACGATTCGCCCCGCGCCGCACGAACCCGCGCACATTCGTGTTATGCCGTCGTCGCGACGCCGTGGCCGCGCGTTCCGGGCCGCCCGCCTTCAGCCCGGCACCCGGCCGTTCACGAGGCCGGCGAGCGGCTGGAACGAAATCAACGAGTCGAGCGCCGACCCCGACCCCAGGGTGTTGTTCAGGTTTGGCGCGGGATACAGCGTCGGGAACTGCGCCTGCGCGCCGTGCAGCGCCATGTAATTGAGCACGACGATCTGCGCCAGATTGAAGACGTTGTTGCCCGCGGGGCTCCCCGTGGTGTTGAGCGATCCGTCGGAGTTGAAGTAACCGAGCTGCAGGCTCGCCTCGGGATTGGCCTGCGCCGGGAGCGGCTTGCCAGCCGGGTTGTACACCAGGAAATACGCCGCCGCCGTGTTCTGATTGTCCGCGGTCCACACTCCCTTGCCGCGCCCGCCGGCGGAGTTGTCGATCATGCCGCCGCTCGCCAGCGAGCCGTCGCTGAACACGTAGATCATCACCGGCTTGCCGACGCGCGCCGCGTATTCGAGACAGGCGCCGATGCAGTTGCCGAGATTGAAGTCGCGAGCCTCGCCGGTGGCGCGGTCGCCGGTGTGATAGTCGAAGCCGTCCATCTCGATGGTGCCGGCGGCCGCGTTGCCGTCGATCACAAGCTTCATGATGGCCGCGGTCTTCTGGTAGTCGGGGTTGGACTGGTACTCGGTCGTATTGAAGATGCCGCCCGAACCGACGATGTTCGGGTCGAGATCCGGATTGACCGCCGAGGGGCTCGAGTAGCGGTCGACGACGTACGCGGCCTTGGTGTAGCTGCAGGTCTGGATCTGCTTCGCTGCGGCGTCCGCGGTGGCGTCGGCATAGGCGGTGACGACGCCGTACTTGGCGTCGCTGATGCGCTTCATCGATTCCAGCACGTTGGTCACGTCGGAAGGATTCGGCAACAGCGTGCTCAGCTGGCCGGTGTTGACGAGTCCCTTGCTGTCCGCCGAACTCGACACCTTCACCGGGGTCGCGCTCGGGATCACCATGGTCGGTGGCGCCATCGAGTTGCCGCCGGACGGGGAATTCACCGATCCGATGAGGTCGAGCAGGCCGCCGCGCGCGCCGAACTGCCAGATTCCGTACATGGGATTGTGCGGATTGGTGTTGGTGTCGTTCTGCGACAGCGCCGGAATCACCGTGCCGTTCGTGTTCGCATACACCGAGGCGTGGGTGGCACGGGCCTTGATGCCGCGCAGGTGCGCGCTGTCGGAGTGGAAGCGCAGTCCGAGCGTCGCGTCGACGAAACTGCCCGTGGTGCTCGAGCTGGGGACCATGGTGCCGGGCAAGCCGAGCTTGTTGTAGCCCGCGACCGTGAGGAAGTCGAGCTGCCCCTTGGGACCGCCGACCAGCACGTTCGAGCCGGCGATGTTGCCGCCGCCGGCGAGATCGAAGCAGATGAACGGGATCTTGCCCGCGCCGGTGGTGATGCCGCAGGCGCTCACCGCCTGCTGGATGTCGGTCGCGAGAGTCGCCTTCGCCACCCGCGGATCCGCCAGCAGCCCGAGCAGGCTCGGACCGACCAGCGTCGCGGCCCCGGTGAGGAACCCCTGCGCGACGAACTGCCGGCGCGTGACCGGGCGGGCGTGATCGGCGTGCAGCAGCGGTTCGCGCAGCGCACGGCTCTTGGGTAACTTTCTCATGAGTCGAAACCTCTCCGAAGTCCTAAGGCGACGCTAGTCGACCAGCATGTCCGAGCTGCCCATCGCGGCCGCGCAGGCGGCGGCGGTCACCGCCAGCACGCGGCTGGTGGTGTTGCAGGCGGACGACGTGCACAGCGTGTTGATGAGATTGTTGACCTCGTTGGTCACCGTGGTCGGTCCGGGCTGGCTCGCGAGCCCGGTGCCGAGCACCCGCGCCGCGAGCGCGCTCGACACCTGATTCACGCCCGCCGCGCTCTGGAACAGCGAGGCGCTGAAGGTCACCCCGGGGAACAGGGCCGCCTGCAGGTTCGGCGTGTTGACCGCCACGTTGCAGTACTGGATCGCGAGCTGCGCGATGCCCACCTGGTTGGCCGCCGAGAAGCTCTCGAAGGTCGAGACCGCCGGCAGCTGCTGCTGTACCTGCTGATAGGTCGACAGCACGTCGGTCTGGTTGGTCGGCACCCCGGTGAGCGCGGACAGGCTCGCGTTGATCTGCGCGAAGGTGCGCACGCCGACCGCCGCCACCGGTGCGAGATCGGTGGGCGTGGTCGGCACCGGCGCCGCCTCGACCGTCACGTGCGTCGCGGAGCCGAGCTGATCGAAGCTCAGGAAGAACTGGTCGGCGAGCGGCCCGCTTTGCAGCGCGATCACCGTGCCGATGTTCGACAGCACTTCGCCCTGCGCAGTGTAGTTGGAGGCGGTGACCGTGGTGTCCAGGGTGGAGAAGGCCTGCCCGACGGTGGGGATGGTGCCGTTGATGCCGATGCGCATGCCCTTGATCGGGATGTTGTCCGGCGTCACCGTCGGATCCAGCGAAATGAACGTCGGCGTCGCGAACAGGTAGCTCGCGCTGTCGTACTGGCTCGCGGTCAGCATCACGTAGCCCTGCGACACGCCGGTCACGTCCGCCACGTTGAACAACAGGTAGTAGCGCTGCCCGACGCCGGCGTCGAAGTTCTGCTTGACCTGGGCCGCCGTGAGCGCACGGTTGTGGATGGCGACGAACTTGATCAGGCCCTGCCACGAGCGGTCGCCCGAGACCTCGTTGCCGAGCACCAGCGCGAAGGTGTCGTCCCAATTGGAGATGGTGACGCCCTTCTGCGGGTCGACCACGCCGGTGTTGACCCCGTTGACGTAGATCTGGCGGCCGTTCACCGGGTCGTAGGTGAGCACGACGTGCTGCAGCGAGGCCTGCAGCACGTTGCCGGTGGCCGAGGTCTGCAGCTGCGGCATGCCGTTCAAGTCGGATGCGGAGCTGCGCATCATGAAGTCGTATTGCTGATTGGTCTGGCCGAGCGTGAAATTGCGCGTGCTGTCACCGCCCGAGTAGCTCACCATGTAGGACTTGTCGGCCGCCACCACGGCGGGCGCGACCCAGGCCTCCACCGAGAACTCGCCGGTGGCCTCGATCATGTCGTGCAGCTTCTTCGAGCCCGTCGTCGAGGCCTGCGCCTTGCCGCCCGGCCCCACGTTGATGCCCCAGCCGCCGGCCCAGGTCACGCTGCCGGTGATGGTGAGGTCGGCGGAGGGGTCGACGCCGCTGGTGTCGTAGGCGGTGAGGCCGGTGCCGGTCTGGAACTCGTACTTGGCGATCACGTTCGCGTCGAAGCGGTTGGCGCCGCTCGCGATGGTGCCCTGCGTGAGCGAGAGCGCCTTGCTGACCACCAGCGACGGATCGATGCTGGTGAGCGGCACCATGTTGGCGAAGGCCTGGATCGCGGCGAGCATGGTCGCGGCGTTCTGGGCGCAGTTGCTCCAGCAGTTGTGGTTCTCGAGCGCCAATCGCTCGACGAAGCGCGAGTTCGCCGGCACGTTCAGGTCCATCTTCGGGATGGCGTTCTGATAGGCCTGGTTGACGTCGTTCGACGCGAAGTACGGCGACTGCGGCGTCGAGGCGTTCGGCGAGTGGCACTTGGAACAGTACTGCGACAGCAGCGGATACACCGTCTGCGCGAAGTCGTTGGAGGAGGCGGGGAAATTGCGGCTCTGGCCCACCGTCTGCACGGGCGGGGCCTGCAGCTGCACCTTGGTCACGCCGCTCGCACCCGAGGCGCTGGCCCAATTGGTGATCCAGGTGGTGAGGATCTGGCCGCAGGCGTTCGGATCGGCGAGCCAGCAGTTGTGGCCGCCGCTCACCTTGGTGACCACCATGGAGGTGGAGGGCTGTTGCAGGTTGACGAGTCCGCTCGCCTGCGCATAGGCGAGATTGACGTCGTCGCTGCGGGCGAAGTTCGGCATCTGCGCCGGCGTGGTGGCGTTGTGGCACTGACCGCAGCGGTTCGAACCGCGCACGTTGTTCCAGAAGCTCACCGCGAAGGCCTGCACGTCGGCCGTCGCGGGCGCCGGACCCGTGTACGCATTGGCGGCGCTGGTGGCCGGGGCGGCGCCCTGCACCGCGGTAGTCGGCGCGCCGCCCGTGCTGCACGCGGTCGCGCCGAGGGCGGCCGCGAGCACGATCGGGGCGAGGATGCGGGAGAGGTTCATGGTCAATTCCCCATGCAGTAGACGGCGGCGTCGGCGAACACCTGGCGCAGCGAGTAGTTGCTGGCCTTGAAGCTCGCCACCATCGTCGCCACCTGGCTGCGGTCGGCGGCGTTGCTCGGTGCGCGGAAGCACACGTACTTGAACACCCGGGTCACCTGGCAGTTCGCGAACGCCTGGCTGCCCGCGAGTTCCTGGCCGAGCGACTTGGCGCCCTGGCCGCTGCCGCTCTGGTTGGGATCCCAGCCGAGGAGCTGGTTCACGCCGCCGCGCCAGCGGTTGTCCCAGTGATCGTCCGGGGTAACGTAGCCCTGCGGGAAGTTGGTGTTGTTGATGAAGTACTTGGGCTGGACCTGTCCGGCGGTGTACACGATCTGGCCGGTGGTGCCGGCGGTGGTCGGATCGGTGTTGCTGAAGTTGTAGTACGCGAACGCCTGCGCCATCGGATCCATGCCGCTGTGGCAGCCGATGCAGTTGTTGAGGAACAGGCTGCTGTCGCCGCCGGGGCTGCGGGTGACGTCCTGGCGGATCCGGTCGGGCGGCCGGGTCGTGTCCATGATGGTCTGCAGGTCCGAGCACAGGTGGTTCATCATGGTGAAGCGGAACATCGCCCGGTTCGTGCCGTTGATGAAGAAGGCCGACGCCGCGGCCCGCGTGGTGATGACGCCGGCCGTGGCCGCCGCGGGCACGCCCGTCACCGACGACTGGGTGACCGGCACGAGGTGCGCCTTCAGGTCGATGTTGAGGTCATCGAGCGCCTGGTACATGTCGTTGTTGCCGGGCGAGTAGGCCGGCACGCCGGCGCTCATCGACCCGGAGTCGGCGACGTACAGCAGATCCGCGCTCAGCAGGGTGTTGAACGGCACGTCGTCGCGCACCATGCCGACCACGGTGGCCACGTAGTCGTTGAGCGGCGCGAACACCGTCTGGCTGCGGCTCGTCCAGGGCATGGCGAGGTTGCGGATGGTGTTGTTGTAGAACGCCGGGTCCTTGGTGACGATGTTGAGCGCGGCCTGCGTCGGATCCATGCCGACCATGGAATTGAGGGTCGCGTCCGGAGCCACCACCCCGGCGACGCGGTCGTACATGCGCTTGGCCTGATCCTTGGTCAGGCCGGCGGCGGCGGCGACCGACGCCGCCAGCACCGCGGCCACGCCGCAAGCCGCCGCGCGCAGCGCGACGCGTGTCGCGGCGGGCCGGTGCGTCGACGCCGGCGGCCGCGCCGCTTCCGTGATTGCCATCCCGTACTTCATGTGAGCATCCACCCGCTGGTGAAATTGGTGTGCGTTGAGCGGACTCTATGCGTGGCGCCGTGGCCGGCGTAATGTCTCGACTTGCCGACGTCGGCGTTTCGCGACAGTACTGCGCGTATATGCCGCCCCGTATCCTGCTCTCCGATTCGTCCACGTTTCCGTCCGTTGCGGCAAGGGAAGCGGAAGCGACGAAGTTCTTCTGTGAGTGTGTTAACAGAATGCACACGAACGCCGGACGAACATCCAAATATGCGAACGAATGAGTTCAACACGCGGCCCTCGTGGGGCCTCATCCTGTCGGCGCTGCTCGCGGTGCTGGCCGGCTGCGCCGGTGGCGTCAGCGGGCACGCGCCGGGTCTCGCCGGCGTGCAGGCGCAGGACCCCGGCACCTTCACCTACCCGATCGCCTACGTGAAGCGGCCGCCGCCGGCCAAGGACATCGATGCCGGCGACCTGATCACGTCCACCGCCGGCGGCGACCTGTACATCCGCGACCAGGCGAGCGCCGGCAGCACCGAGGTGAACGTCACCGGTTCGATCACCAAGGGACAGGGCGACGTGAAAGACCTCGACGTCTCGCCCGACGGCAAGAAGCTGCTGTTTTCGCTGCGCCTGCCGCTCATCCCGAACGCCAAGGCGATCGACCAGCCGACCTGGAAGATCTACGAGTACGACGTGGCCACCAAGACGGTCACGCAACTCACGAACGACGACACCACCCGCGGCCACGACATCGGCGCCCACTTCCTGCCGGACGGGCGCATCGTGTTCGCCTCCACGCGCCAGGCGGCCACCCAGGCGATCCTCATCGACGAGGGCCGCCCCCAGTACCCGGCGCAGACCGACGGCACGCACGATGCTCAGCAGGACATCTTCCTGTTGCACGTCATGAACGCCGACGGCAGCAACATCCAACAGATCACCTTCAACACCAACCACGACTTCGCGCCGTCGGTGCTCGCGGACGGGCGCATCGTGTTCTCGCGCTACGAGTCCATCAACGGCGACCAGGTGAGCCTGTACGTCGTCAACCCCGACGGTACCGGGCTGCAGCTGCTCTACGGCGAGAATAGCCACGCCACCGGCGCGAACGTCGCCGGCACCAACGATAACGTGGTGCAGTTCCTCGGCGCACGCCAGCGGGCGGACGGCAAGCTGCTCGCCCTGGTGCGACCGTTCCTGGGAACGCAGCAGGGCGGCGACATCGTCACCATCGATGCCGCGAATTTCGTCGAAATCCACCAGCCCTCCACGCCGGGCGGAGCGCCCGGTACGGGCCAGGTGAGCACCACCTCGCTCGGCGTCACCACCGACGCCAACACCCCGTCGCTCGGCGGGCGCTTCGCCTCGGTGACGCCGCTGTACGACGGCACCAATCGCATGCTGGTGAGCTGGGCGCCGTGCCTGGTTCTGGTCCAGGGTGCGACCCAGATCTGCGACGCCTCGAACACCGCCGGCGCCAACGTCACCGAGGCGCCGCCGCAGTACACCATCTGGGTCTACGATCTCGACCACGGCACGCTGAGCCCCATCATCGGCGCCCAGAGCGGCCTCGAAATCCTCGAGCCGGTGATCCTGCAGGCGCGCTCGCCGGCGCCGACGGCGGCGCCGGTGACCACGCCGACCGCCGCCTCAACCACGCTCGCGAACGCGGGACTCGGAGTACTCGAGATCCGCAGCGTCTACGACTTCGACGGAGTGGACACCGTGGCGGCCAAGACGCACCTCGGCGCAGGCACTCCCGCGGCCGTGAGCGGGATCCCGGCCCTGGCGGATCCATCGCAGGCGAGCGCCGACCAGCGGCCGGCGCGCTTCATTCGCGTCGAGAAGCCGGTCGAGATCCCCTCCAAGGACGTGCGCAAGATCAATGCCTCGGCGTTCGGTCCGGCCGGCATGGGCATGCGCGAGATCCTCGCCTACGCGCCGATCGAGCCGGACGGCTCGGTGAAGCTCGAACTGCCGGCCAACGTGCCGTTCACCATCGAGATTCTCGACAAGAACGCGCGCCGCATCGGCCCGCAGCACACGAGCTGGCTGCAGCTCGCGCCGGGCGAGACCCGCGTCTGCACCGGTTGCCACGATCCGGCCAATAAGACCGATCCGAACTTCCCCCTGTCGCACGGCAGGGACGGCGTGTGGGCGTCGGCGTACGCGGGCGCAACCGCGGCGGGCAGCCCGTTCCCGAACACCACGGCCGCGTTGCCGGTGGTCAACACCGGCGACACCATGGCGGACACGCGCGTCGCCAACACCTGCAAGACGGGTTCGACCGTGCCGTGCTCCCAGGTGCCGAGCATCGACGTGAGCTACGTGGACGTGTGGACGGACACCACCAATCCCGCGCTCACTGTCAACCCGTCCTTCGCCTACCTCTACGCCAATCTGTCGACCCCGAAGCCGAGCAACGCGCACTGCGTCACCTGGGACGCGCTGTGCCGCAGCGTGATCCACTATCCCGACAGCACGACCCCGCCCTATCACATCCAGTCGCTGTGGGACTTCCCGCGCCAGGTGCTCGACGCGAATGGCAACGTGACCGCCGACAACACCTGCACCAACTGCCACAACCCGGTGAGCCCGCAGAAGGCCGTGCAGGTACCGGCCGGCAATCTCGACCTCACGGGCGGCGCATCATCGACCGACGCAAGCGTCACCACCTCGTACACCGAACTCCTGTTTGCACATAATGAGCAGACAATTAATATGGGGGTGTTGCAGGACCTGCTGGTGCCGGCGCCCGGTCCCCCGGACCCGACCACCGGACAGCCGACGACGATCATGGTGCCGGTGTCGCTGGCGCCGCCGGCCACCGCCGGCAGCGCCAACGGGTCGGTGTGTTTCTTTGCGGTGTTCGAGAAGGCCTTCGGTACGTGCAGCGGCGCCGCCGGCACGGTCGATCACACGCAGGGCTTTCTCACGGCGGCGGAGCTGCGATTGATTTCCGAATGGCTCGACATCGGCGGTCAGTTCTACAACGATCCGTTCGTGGCGCCCGCGGCGAATTGAGCTGATGCGACGCCTGTTCGCGCCGTGTCTGCTCGCGCTGTCGCTGGTGTTTCCCGGTGCCTCGCCCGAAGCCAGGACGCCCCCCGTCGAGGTGGTGGTGACCGCGCCGTATCTGGAGATGCACAGCGGCCCGGGGCGCGGCTTCCCGGTGGTCTACGTGGTCGGCCGGGACGAGACGGTCACGGTGCTGTTCAGCCGCACCGACTGGTTCAAGGTGCGGGCGCCGCGCGGCCAGGAGGGCTGGGTGCGGCGCACCGAACTCGCCATGACCAAGCTCGCGGACGGGAGTCCGGCGCCGATCCCGCCCTACCCCGACTTCGCGAGCCACCGTTGGGAGCTGGGCGCCGGCTACGGCGTCTTCAACCACGAGAACCTCATCAACGGCTATCTGGACTACGCGATCACCGACAGCCTGGACGCCGACTTCGACCTGCAACAGGCGCTCGGTACCATCGACAACCGGTACATCGCCGCCTTCGGCCTGCGCCACACGTTCGTTCCCGAGTGGAAGTGGGTGTCGCCCACGGCGGGCATCGGCACGGCGTACGAGTACATACAGAACAAGGTGCCCCCGCAGCCGCTGCAGACGCGCAACCAGCTCGCCTACGTCTCGGCGGGGTTGCGCGGCTTCATCACGCGCCGCTTCATGTGGCGCGCCGAGTGGCGCAAGTACGTGGTGTTCACCAACCAGAATCAGAACGAGGTACCGGAAGAATGGAAACTCGACTTGGCAGTGTTCTTCTAGCCACGGCACTGCTGACCGGTTGCGGCTGGTTCCACCGCGGCGAGAAGCCCGCGAGCCAGGTGGTCGCCGAGGACCCCCCCGGCGATCCGTCGGTGATCGAGCCGCAGGTGAAGCGGCGCGAGGTGAAGACGCCCAAGATCAAGGCGAAGGACGTCGAACTCGGCGCCTACTTCGGCGCGCTCAGCATCCAGGACTTCGGCACCAATCCCGTGTACGGGGTGCGCGCCGCCTACCACGTCTCCGAGGACATATTCCTGGAGGCATTCGCCGCGCGCTCCAAGGCGGGCACCACCAGCCTCGAGGACGTGTTCCCGAACATCACGGTGGTGAGCGATGCCGGCCGCTACTTCACCTACTACGACCTGGACGTCGGCTACAACGTGCTTCCCGGCGAAATATTTCTCGGCAAGGGTCGCGCCTTCAATTCGGCGCTGTACGTCACCGTGGGCATGGGCGACGTGAAATTCGCCCAGCAGGACCACTTCGCCCTGAACTTGGGCGTGGGCGAGCGCCTGTTGATCACCGACTGGCTGGCGCTGCACCTCGACGTGCGCGACCACATTTTCGAGACCAATCTCACCGGCCGGACCAAGAACGTCGACAACATAGAAGCGGTGCTCGGTTTGACCACCTTCTTCTGACGTATCGTGCCCTTTCCTTGAGGGACGACGACCAACGCTGAGGAGACGACCATGCGACAGATCATCGGAAGGATTATCAAGGGCGGTGCGCTGGCCGCCGTCATCGCCGCCGGCGCCGCGTTCGCGGGCGACACGGGTGGTCCGGCGCCGGACTTCACGCTGACCACGCCCGACGGGCACCAGGAGGCGCTGAACCAGTTCAAGGGCCAGGTGGTGATGCTGAATTTCTGGGCCACTTGGTGCGGCCCGTGCCAGCAGGAGATGCCGCTGCTCGACCAGATGTACAAGAAGTACAAGCCGGCGGGCTTCACGCTGATCGGCGTCAACGTCGACAAGGAGGCGCCGCCGGTCAAGGAATTGCTGGCGCGTCGGCCGGTGAGCTTTCCGGTGCTGCTCGATCCCGCCAACCAGGTCAGCAAGACCTACCACGTCGACGAAATGCCGAGTTCGGTGATCATCGATCGCAAGGGCAACGTGCGCTACGTGCACCGCGGCTACCGCCCCGGCGACGAGAACGAGTACCAGGACCGCATCCGCCAACTCATCCGGGAGTGAGCCATGACGCGCCCTAACCTCGTCGACTCGCGCCGCGTGGCGGCGGCACTCGCGCTCGCGGCGGCGACGCTGGCGCTAGGCGCCTGCGGCGGCATACAGCCCTGGGTCAAGCCGTACGAGCGCGATCGTCTCGCCGACCCGATCATGTCGTGGCAGCGGGACGCCATCTCCGGCGCGTACCTCGACCACGTGTACGACTCGCGCGAGGGCTCGCGCGGGGCCACCGGCACGGCCGGCGGCGGCTGCGGCTGCAACTAATGCGGCGGGCGCCCGCGAATTTCCCCGTCGCGGCGGCCCGGCGCGCCGCCGCGACGCTCGCCCTGCTGGTGGGCGTGGCGGGCGCGGCGGTGCTCCCTGACGATCGCGCCGACGTGTTCTACAGCGACTACCGCGGCGGCGGCATGGACATCACGGGCGAATCCGTGCTGGTGCGCAAGAAGTTCTCGGAACAGTTCGCGGTCGAGGGCAACTATTTCGTGGACAAAGTGAGCGGCGCCTCGGTGGACGTGCTCAGCAACGCGAGCGTGATCCGCGACGAACGCAAGCAGAAGAGCCTGTCGGTCGAGTTCATCCACGACAAGACCCAGTACAACCTGTCGTACACGCAGAGCGCTGAGCGCGACTACATCTCGAACACCACGCACTTCTCGCTGAGCCAGGACATGTTCGGCGATCTCACCACGGTCACGCTCGGCTTCACCGACACCCGCGACAAGGTGGGCGAGAACGACGGCACGGCGTTCCAGCCGCGGGTGGTTTGGCTGGGCCACGCCACCAGCCGCAGCTACGAGGCGGGCATTTCGCAGATCCTGACCAAGAACCTGATCGCCGGGGCGACGCTCGAGGTGATCACGGATCAGGGCTATCTGGCCAATCCCTACCGCTCGATCCGCTACCTCGATCCGACCAACGCACTCGGCTACTCGCTCGCGTCCCAGGTGTACCCCAACACGCACACCAGCACGGCGGTGGAGGGGCGCATCAAGTATTACCTTCCGTGGCGGGCCGCGGCGTCGGCATCCTACCGCTACTACAGCGACACCTGGGGCATTCGCGGCAACACGGTCGAACTCGACTACACCCACCCGATTTCCAACGTCTGGATCCTCGAGGGGCGCGTGCGCTACTACGAGCAGAACCAGGCCAATTTCTACGCCGACCTGTATCCGTTCGCGAACGCCTTCAATTTCGAGGCGCGCGACCGCAACCTCGCCGCATCCACCAACCAGACCATCGGCTTGAAGGCGACCTACGCCTTCCTGCCGGACGGCTGGCGGGTGTTCAAGCGCGGCACGGTGACCGCCGACTTGAGCCACGTCCAGTTCAAGTACTCGGACTTCCGCGACATCAAGGACTACAAACTGCCCGCCTTCCGGCCCGGCACCGAGCCCCTCTACCAGTACGGCGCAAACATCTACCAGATCTACCTGTCGATGTTCTATTGAGCGCGCCGCCCGCCCACCGGCGGCGGGCCCGGCATCAGCGACCTTGAGCTTCGCGCCGCCACCACACCAGCGCCATGGGCGCGAGCGCAGCCGCGATCGCCAGGCTGTCGGCGACCCAGTCCCAGAAGTCGCGGTCGCGGTGCACGAACGGCAGCCCCTGCACCACCTCGATCAACGCGCCGAAAGCGGACAGCGCGAGCGCAATCAGCGCCAGCGAGCGGCGCGGAAAGGCGGCCGCGGCCACGCCGGTGAGCGCATAGAAGGCGATGAAGTGCTCGGCCTTGTCCCACGGCACGAGTTGCAGGGCGCGGCTCGGCGGCACGACCGCGCTGTAGAACGTGAACGCGAGCGCCGCCCAGAAGAGCAACTGTGCGGCACGAACCCAGGTGATCGGTCTCAATGGCAGCCCTCGAAAAGTCGCTGACGATACCGCAAAATCCGGTCGAGCGTCCGTCGGGTGACGGGCGCCTGCAACCGCCCAGGCTCGTCGGAGGCTGACATGAAGGAACTTATCGATCGCCGTCAGTGGATCAAATGCGCCGGAGCGGCCGCGCTCGGCGCGGTGAGCCTCGGGGTGCGCGGACCGGCGCGGGCCGCCGCATCCCCGTCACGGCTCGACGTGCGCGATCCGGCGGCGGTGAAGCTCGGCTACGTCGAGAATGCCGCGGAGGTCGATGCCCGCAAGTATCCGGGCTACGTGCGCGGCTCCAGTTGCGCCAACTGCATGCAACTGCAGGGCAAGGACGGCGACGCCTATCGCCCCTGCGCACTCTTCCCCGGCAAGCTCGTGGCGACGGCGGGCTGGTGCAGCGGCTGGACCGCCGAGATGTGAAATCGCCGGGACGGGTCGCGTCGCGGCCCGTCCCGCCCGCTCACGCGAAGGCGTCGCGGACCCTGACCCCGATGGCGGGAAAGTCGACGAAGAATCCGTCGATCCCGCGCTCGAGGAAGCGCCGAATCTCCGCCGGCAGGTCGCCGTGCGCCGCCGGATCGGAACCGCGCTTCAGATCATCCGGCAGGAATTCGTTTTCGGCGCGAAAGGTCCAGACGTGCACCTTCAGGCCCGCGCGGTGCGCCGCTTCGACCGTGGCCGGGGTCGCGAGCTCCTTGTAGATGCCGATGGCGTCGGCATAGCGCGCGATGCCGGCGACGTCGTCGACCGAATGCTCCAGCAGCTGCACCAGCGGCAGGCGGGTCAAGCCGCGAAGTTCAGCGAGATTCGCGGGGTCGAAGGACTGCACGAAAACCGGCGCGTCGGGTCGATCGAGTCCGAAACGTGCCAGCGCGTCGAGCACCGGCCGCTCCTGCGCCAATCCCAGCTTCTGAAAGTGCGCCGGATGCTTGGTCTCCGGATATACCCCGATCGGCGGGCGGCCGGGCCGCGCCGCGTTCGCCGCCGTCAGCAGCTCGAGGATCTCGTCGAAGGTGGGCACCGTGAACCGGCCGTCGAAGGCGCAGTTGGCGGGGCGCAGCTGCGGCAGGCGCTCGCGCGTCCGCAGGGTCTTCAGCTCGGCGAGCGTGAAGTCCTCGGTGAACCAGCCGGTGTGGGTCTCGCCGTCGATCACCTGGGTACGGCGGCGCGCGGCGAACTCCGGGTGATCGGCCACGTCGGTGGTGCCGCCGATCTCGTTTTCGTGCCGGGCCACAAGCACGCCGTCGCGGGTCATGACGAGGTCCGGTTCGATGTAGTCCGCACCCTGTTCGATGGCGCGCCGGTAGCTCTCGAGGGTGTGTTCGGGGCGCTCTCCGCTGGCACCCCGGTGTGCGATCACGACGACCTTGCTCACGCGTTCACCTCGCCCGCCGCAAATTCGCCATTCTAGCGCAGCGGCTTCGAGAGTAAGCTCCCGGAACCAAATGCCCCCGGCGGGGTCCACTGACGAATGAGATCCGCCGTCGGGCGCGACCGCAGGAGACGAACATGAATAGACTGACGTTGGCCGCGAGCGCGCTGCTCGCACTCGCCTTGCTGTCGGCGCCGCCGCTCGCGCCGCGCGCGTGGGCCGGCAGCGCCCGCGAGGAAGGCAAGCTCCTCACCGCGACCGAGGTGCTGGAGGAGATCCAGGGCATGCCCGACCAGCGCGTGCCGGATGCGCTGCTCGCACGCGCCTACGGCATCGCCATCATTCCTGACGTCACCAAGGTAGCGTTCATCTTCGGCGGCCGGCACGGCAATGGCGTGCTGGTGGTTCGCGATTCACTCAACGCGCCGTGGAGCAACCCGGTATTCATCTCGCTCACCGGTGGCAGCTGGGGCTTCCAGGCCGGTGCGCAGAATTCCGACATAGTACTGGTGTTCACCACCAAGAACGGGATCGAGGGCATCGCCGGCGGCAAGCTCGCGCTGGGCGCCGACGCGTCCGTGGCTGCCGGGCCGGTGGGCCGTCAGGGCTCGGCGGGCACCGACATGACCTTCGACTCGGAGGTGTACACCTACGCGCGCACGCGCGGGTTGTTCGGCGGTATCGCCCTCGACGGCAGCGTGATCGCCATCGCGCGCGGCGCGAACGCCGACTTCTACGGCAAGCCGGGCGTCACCGCCTCCGAGATCTTCTCGGGCCAGGCGCCCGCCGCGCCGCCCGCAGCGCAGCGTTTCCTCGAGCACCTGGCTCAGGCGACCCGCACGGTGGTGCGCACCTCACCGCAGCCCGCGGCCGACCGGCCGGCGACCGCCGGCCAGGAGCCCGTACCCGGCCAGGCCACCCCGACCGGCCAGCCGACCGGCACCGCGCCGGCGGCGCCGGCAGTGCGCACCTATCCGCTCGAAGACAAGAACTGACGCGCGGCGGGCCGCCGCGCCTGCCGGGGCGGCGGCCCGCTTCGACACCCCGTGGCGATCAGGTGCCGGACTCGGCCGGCGGATAGATCACGCCGTCCTTCATGACGAAGCGCACGTGTTCGAACCGGGTGATGTCCTCGAGAGGATCCCCGCTGACGGCGACGATGTCCGCCAGCTTGCCCGGCTCGAGCGTACCGAGGCGGTCATCCCACCCGAGAAGCTGCGCGGCGACCACCGTGGCCGAGCGCAACGCCTGTTCCGGAGTCATGCCGTACTTGACCATCCAGCCGAATTCGCGCGCCGGATCGATGTGCCAGTCGAAGCCGCCCACATCCGTGCCGAAGGCGATCTTGACGCCGGCCTTGAGCGCGCGCCGGAACGTATCCTGGTGGATGGCACCCATCTTTTGCCACACCGGCGCGCCGGCCTTGGCCCGACCCTCGGCGACGTACTCGCCCACGAAGATCGTCGGCACGTAGTAGATTCCCTTGCGCGCCATGGCCTTCAGGTCCTCGTCGGCGATGTAGTTGCCATGTTCTATCGAGTCGACCCCGGCCTCGACCGAATTGTGCACGCCGTTCAGCGCCATCGCGTGTGAGGCCACCTTGTGGCGCTCGCGGTGCGCCTCGTCCACGATCGCGGCGAGCTCGTTCGGCGTGAAGGTCGGGATGTCGTCGAGCACCCCGTCGGGACGCAGCCGGTAGCTGCGGTCTGAGTACACCTTGATCCAATCCGCGCCGTGCGAGATCTGCTCGCGCACGGCGCGGCGAGCCCCGTCCGGACCGTCCACTTCCTGCACACCCTTGGGCACGACGATCGCCGGCGCGTAGCCGAGCAGCGGGTACGCGCCGGTCACGTCCAGCGAGCGCGTCGCCACCTGCATCCTCGGACCCGGGATCACGCCGCGCTCGATGGCCGTCTTCACGTCGACGTCGGCGTAGCCGGCGCCCTCGGTCTCGAGGTCGCGGATGGTGGTGAAGCCCCAGCCGAGCGCGCGGCGCGCGTTCACCGTGGCGAGAATGGTGCGGTATTCCGGCGACTGCTTCAGGAGCTGCGCGTCGTAGTCCTCGGCCGTGATGTCCCCCTGCAGCAGCACGTGCGTGTGGGTGTCGATGAGTCCGGGCAGACACGTCGCCCCCGAGAGATCCACCGCCTTCTCGCCGGCCGGGACCGCCGCCCCGGGGTGAATCGCCACGATCCGTTCGCCGCGGATCTCGATGGTCGCGGGACCCGCGGTCCCGCCGCCGCGTCCGTCCCAGATCGCGCCGCAGGCGAGCCACGTGGAGCGGGTGCCGGGCGCTGCGTCGGTCGCACCCCCGGCCTGCACGGAGGCGGGCATTGCGATCGCGCCGGCCGCCAGCACGGCGGCCACGGCAGCCGCGAGAGCCCTGTTCGTCACGGTGGTCTTTTCGAGCACTGAGTTTCTCCCTGTTCGTGGCGGCCCCAAGGCGCCGCCGGATGATCTTTCTCGCGACACCGCGCGGCAGGCGCCCGTGTCACGTGTCTGCAACTTGCCGATCTTAATCTCTCCGCCCTCCACGAGGGGATGGGCCTCGGACGAACATCAATCGAACAGAGGGAGATCGCTTTGAACACCAACCAGAAGCTCAAGCTCGCGATTCTGGCCGCGCTCGGCGTGCAGACCGGCGCGGCGTACGCGGCCGACGCCACCGCCAGCGCCGCCGACAGCGGCGCGGCGACCGGCATCGAGGAAATCGTCGTCACCGCACAGCGCCGCAACGAGTCGATCCAGGACGTTCCGATCACCATCCAGGCGATCACCGGCGATCAACTGAAGGACCTCAACGTCACCACCTTCGACCAGGCGCTCAAGTACCTGCCGAACGTGTCCTTCGGCACCAACGGTCCCGGCTCCGGGAACATTTTCATGCGCGGCTTGAGCGCCGGCTTCGCCGGCAACCAGTCGAGCGCCACCATCGCGCAATTCCCGAACGTTGCGACCTATCTCGACGATCAGTCGTTGACCTTTCCGGCGCGCAACGTGGACGTCTACCTGGTCGACATGGAGCGGATCGAGGTGCTCGAGGGACCGCAGGGCACCCTGTTCGGCGGCGGAGCGGAAGCCGGCGCGGTGCGCTACATCACCAACAAGCCGAAGCTCGACAAGGTGGAGGGCGAGACCAACGCGACCTATGGCGTGACCGCCCACGGCGACCCCAACACGGCCGTCAACGCCACGCTGAACCTGCCGATCATCGCCGACAAGCTCGCGATCCGCGGCGTGATCTACGACGATCACCGCGGCGGCTACATCGACAACGTGCCGAGCACCTTCACGCGCAAGAACAGCGACCTCGGCAACTTCTACGCCGGCATCACGCCGGGCGCCGGCGGCCTCTGCCCGAACGGCCAGCCGAGTTCCACGGGGTATTGCGCGGTGCCGGGCAGCCCGGTCGCCAACAACTACGCCATCGCGCGCCGCGCGTCGAACCCGGTCGATTACACCGGCATGCGCCTCTCGGCGCTCTACCAGATCAACGACGACTGGAACGTCCTCATCGCGCAGTCCTACCAGAACATGGAGGCGGACGGCCTGTTCACGCAGTATCCGACCGGCTCCGACGGCCAGGCCCTGGGTCCCTGGCAGGTGACCGCGTTCACGCCGTCCTACGACCGCGACCGCTTCGAGAACACGTCATGGACGGTGAACGGCAAGATCGGTGACCTCAAGGCGATCTATACCGGCGGCTACATGGTCCGGCACATCGACCAGACCATGGACTACACCAACTACGCGCGCAGTGCGGGCGGCTTCTACTACTCCTGCACCGGCGGCCCGAGTTCCGCCGGCGCGCTAGGCGCCGGCACTCCGCCAATCTGCTATTCGCCGGTGACCTCCTGGAACGATTCGGTGCGCAACACCCATCAGAGCCACGAGTTCCGTCTGAGCACGCCGGACGACCGGCGCGTGCGCGGCATCTTCGGTGCGTACTGGGAGGATTTCCAGATCCAGGACGTGATGAACTTCCTCTACAAGACCATCCCCTCGTGCACGCCGGAACAGCTGGCGGCCTCGCTCGCCGGCGGACCGCCCTGCGTGGCCAACGTCGCCACCGCGCCCGGCTCCACCGCCACCGATCCGGGGGTGCGCAACGACAACACCGCCTTCGGCGAGGACGCGCAGCGCGGCTACAAGCAAACGGCCTTGTTCACCTCCGTCGACTACGATCTGATCCCGAAGGTGCTGACGCTCACCGGCGGCACGCGCTGGTATCGCTACACCGAGTACGAGACCGGTTCGGTCTACGCCACCGGCTCCGGCTGCGTGAACGTGCCCAACGGCCAGTGCAGCGGCGGACAGACCAACATCAACGCCGAGGGCTTGAACGCCACCTACTCGGGATTCCGCAGCCGCGGCAATCTGACGTGGCACATCACGCCCGACACCATGGCTTACTACACCTACTCGCAGGGCTTCCGCCCCGGCGCGTTCAACCGCTCCCAGCGCAACAAGGCCACCATCCTCGACGCCTCCGGCAACGTGGTGCCCCAGTACCGCACGCCGGCGGGGTACGCGCCCGATTCCCTGACCAACCAGGAGATCGGCATCAAGAGCGAATTCCTCGACCACCGGGTGCTCGTGAACGCGTCCGCCTATCACATGACCTGGAACGACGTACAGCTCCTCTTCTACAACCCGGTGTCGCTCGGCAACACCACCTTCGGCGTCAACGGACCGCAGTACAACGTCGACGGACTGGAGCTGCAGCTCACGGCCAAGGTCACGGAGGGGCTCACGCTGATGGGCTCGGGTTCCTGGAACCGGGCGCGGCAGAAGACCTCGCCATGTCTGCAGTCGAACATCGCGGCGAGTCCGACGTTCGGGCAGTGCATCACCCAGACCTACTCCAAGGGCGCGGGCGCGAACGTGCCGTTCCAGAACCCCTTTGGTGCGGTCGACACCGTGCCGGCGTTCTCGCCGTCCAACGAGTTCAACCTGCGGGCGCGCTACGACTGGTCGTTCTCGGACTACAAGGCGTACGCCTGGGTCGGTGCGAACCACGTCGGCTCCATGTTCAACCAACCGGCGACCTACACGGACGGAAACACACAAACCATACCGAGCACCACCTTCCTCCGTTACGAGCAGCCGGCGTACACCACCTACGACGCCGCGTTCGCCATTGCCAAGGACAACTGGAGCGTACAGGTCTTCGGCAACAACCTGAGCAATTCCGATGCGAGCCTGTTCACCTCCTCGGCGCAGTTCATCAAGTCGGAAGTGCCGCTGCGGCCGCGGGTCCTGGGAGTGACCTTGGGCTACAAGTTCTGATCGATCCCGCGCGGCGCGCGCGGGCTGGGTTAGAATCCGGGGCGGGCCTTGCGGCCCGCCTTTTTTCATCCGGCGAATTGCGCATGTCACGACCCGCCGAGCAGTCTTTTCACGCCGCCACGGCCGGCGTTCGTCCGCCCTCGCCCGTCGAGGCCGAGGTCATCCGCATCCGCGGGCTGCTCGCCGAGCGGCGCTTCGAGGAGGCGCTCGCGGCGGCGCAGGCGCTGGCCCGTGACGTGCCGGAGAACCGCGACGTGCTCTTCCTGGTGGCGGTGGCGCTACGGCACCTGGGACGCGTCCCGGAGACGCTCGCGGCCCTCGAAACGCTGCAACGCCACCACCCGCGCTACAGCCGCCTGCATCAGGAGCGTGGCCACTGCTACGTGGCGCTGCGCGACGCGCCGCGTGCCATCGAGGCCTTCCTGACGGCCGTGAACATCAATCCGGCGCTGCCGGCGAGCTGGAGCCTGCTCGAGGGCCTGTACCGCATGACGGGCCAGACCGACGAGGCAGCCACCGCCGCGGCGCACGTCGCCACCCTGAAGAAGCTGGCGCCGCCGGTGGTGCAGGCGACCAGCCTGTTCTCGGACGGCGAGCTGACGGCTGCCGAACAGGTCATCCGGCCTTATCTTCTTGCCCGGGGCGACGACGTGGAGGCGATGCGCCTCCTGGCGCGCATCGGCATGGCGCGCGACGTGCTCGACGACGCCGAACTGCTGCTCGAGGCGGTGCTCGACATCGCGCCGGATTACCGCGCCGCGCGCCTCGACTATGCGCGCGTGCTGCTCGACCGGCACAAGCACGCCCGGGCACGGGAGGAACTGGAAAAGCTGCTCGCGGTCGCGCCCGACGATCGCCAGTACCTCACGCTGTACGCCACCACCTGTGTCGGCCTGGGCGAGCACGAAAAGGCCATCGCGCTGTACCGTCGGCTGCTGCCCGGCTCGCCGCAGCCCGCGGATCTGCACCTGTCGATCGCGCACTCCCTGAAGACCGAGGGACGCACGGACGAGGCGATCGAAGAGTATCGCTCGGCGGCGGCGGCGCGCCCGAACTACGGCGATGCCTACTGGAGCCTCGCCAACCTCAAGACGTATCGCTTCACGAACCAGGAAATCGAACACATGCGGGCCGGCGAGAGCTCACAGCAGACCGGGCTCGTCGACCGCTATCACCTCTGTTTCGCGCTCGGCAAGGCCTACGAGGACCGCGGCGACTGGGCCGAATCCTGGCGCTACTACGCGCTCGGCAACTCGCTCAAGCGTTCCGAGAGCCGCTACCGCCCGGAGATCATCGAGACCAACACGCGCAGGCAACGCGAGGTGTGCACGCGGGAATTCTTCGCCGCCCGCGCCGGGTTCGGCGATCCCCGGCCCGATCCGATCTTCGTGGTCGGCCTGCCGCGGTCGGGTTCCACGCTCATCGAGCAGATCCTCGCATCGCACTCCGAGGTCGAGGGCACGCAGGAGCTCGCCGACGTGCCGCGCATCGTCCTCGACCTGCAGGGCCGGGATCCCGACCTCGACGACCCGCGCTATCCCGGGGTCCTCGCCGAACTCGGGCCGGCGGACTTCACGCGGCTGGGCGCGAAATATCTCGAGGACACGCGCGTCTACCGCAGCGGCAAGCCGTTCTTCATCGACAAGATGCCGAACAACTTCCGCCACCTCGGTCTGATCCACCTCATGCTGCCGAACGCGAAGATCATCGACGCGCGGCGCGAGCCGATGGCCTGCTGTTTCGGCAACCTGAAGCAGCTGTTCGCGAGCGGCCAGGAATTCACCTACAGCGTCGACGACATCGCACGCTACTACCGCACGTACCTCGAATTGATGGCGCACTGGCAGGCGGTGCTGCCGGGGCGGATCCTGCGGGTTCAGCACGAGGACCTGGTCGAGGACCTGGAGGGCAACGTGCGCCGCATCCTCGCGTTCTGCGGATTGCAGTTCGAGCCGGGCTGCGTCGAGTTCCACAAGACCGCGCGCAGCGTGCGCACCGCAAGTTCCGAGCAGGTACGCCGCCCGATCTATCGCGAAGGACTCGACCAGTGGCGCCATTACGCGCCGTGGCTCGGCGCACTCGAGACGGCCCTGAGCGATTCGCTTACCACCTACCGGGACTGACGCGCCCGGCCGCGACCCGGCCGGGCGCCGCGTTCAGCAGAGCGCCGTCAGCGCCGGCAACAGGTCGGCCACCGAATCGAGCACCAGGTCCGCGCCGGCGGCGGCGAGTTCGCTGCGCGCACGCGCCAGCCGCGGCGCGCGCTCCTGCGGAGCGAGCGCGGTGAATTCCGACAATGAGCACCCCAGGGTGTTGCCGGAGGCGACGCCGACGGTGAACGCACCGGCGTTCTTGCCCTCCTCGATGCCGGCCACGGCGTCGTCCACCTTGACTACGCGCTGCAACGGCCAGACCCCCAGTTCCGCGCAGATCTTGTAGATCATCAGCGGCGTCGGCCGGCCTGCCGGAGTCTCACCGGAACACACCAGGTATTCGGGCCGATAGCCCTGCTCGGCCGCGCGCTCCAGGACCGGGCCCATCATGGCGCGGGTATAGCCCGTCGACGAGGCGACGCGGATGCCGCGCGCGCGCAATCCCTCGAAGGTCTCGCGCGCGCCCGGTATCAGCGTGGCGGCGGCCGCGGCCGATTCGCGCATCAACGGCTCGAGGCGCCGCATCAGGCGCTCCACGTCCGCCGCGCCGGCGGCGGCGCCATGGCGCGCCACCCAGCGCGCCGCCACCGCGTCGTCGGCGAGCAGGCTCCTGACGTGGTCGATCTTGGCCTTGCCCATGTCGCGCCGCGCCTCCGCCGACTGCAGCGCGACCCCTTCGGCGGCGAACGCGGCGATCAGCGCCTCGACGGGCGCAGTGCACCCGAAATCGACCATGGTGCCCGCCCAGTCGAAGATCACCAGATCGAAGCGCCCCGTACCGCCCGTACCGCTCACGCCGCCACCTCCGCCGCGAACAGCTTCTCGACGACTTCTTCGCCGAGCGCAAACCCGGTCGAGGCGCCGGCGCCGCAGGTGACGATCGCGATCTGCACCCCGGGCTGCGGCTCGTCGAGCAGAACGGCGCGATCCGGCGCGGACGCATACGTGCCGCTCCAGCGCTCCAGAACCGCCGGCGGCTCGCAGCCGAGCGCGGCGCGAAACTCATCGAGGATCAGGGCGTCGACGTCTTCGCGCGAGAATGGATCCGGCGTGGGCGCATAGTGATGGCTGTCGCCGACCACCAGGCTGCCGTCGGCGCTCTGCACGACGATCAGATGGATCCCGTGGCGCAGGTGCTCGCCCTGCTCCGCCGCAAGCCGAGCCTTGAGCGGCGCGGCCGCGGGCAGCGCCGCATAACCCAGGTAGCGGCCGAGCCCGAGATCGGACATCAGCGCCGCCGGCAACCGAAAGCCGGGAGAGGCGAGCCGCAGCATCTGCAGCTTGCAGCGGGTGAGACCGGGGAGGGCGAGGCGTCCGGGATACAGTGCCGTGAAGTCGTCCCCCGGACAGACCGCTATCCGGTCGGCGCGCACCGGACCGCGCGAGGTGCGCACGCCCGGCGGCTCCACGGCGAGAGCCGCGGTCTGCCGCAGGAACTGCACGCCGTGCGCGCGCTCGAGCCACGCGGCGAGGCGCGGAATGGCCTCGCGCGACTCGACCCGCAGTTCCACGGTGCTCTCGAGCACCGCCAGAAGCTCGCCACCTGCCACTTCAGGGCAACGGCGGCGCGCCTCGGCGGCATCGAGCAGCCGGCAGCCCTGTGCCATCTCGGTGCTCATGAACGCTTCGAGCACGGCCACCGATTCCGGTCGCCGTGCCGTCATCCACAGGCCCTGGTGCACCACCTCGATTCCGGCCGCGGCGGCCACCTCCATCCACACGTCACGGCTGCGGCGCGCGCGCCGCCACATGGCGCCGCGCTCCTGTCCGGTCACGGTGATGAATCCGAAGTTGCGCACCGATGCGCCGTTCGCCTGCGCATCGCGATCGATCACCACCACGCGCGCGCCGCGCCGTGCGGCCGCGAGCGCGGTGGCGAGGCCGACGATACCGGCGCCGATGACGGCCACGTCGTAGTGGGAGGAGGCGGTGTGTCGAGTCACGAGGATGAACGTCCAGCGAAGGAGTCGGCGCGCAGTATAGCGAAGCTGCGCGCGAAATCGCCGCGGGTGCCGCGTGCAACGCTGTCATGAGAATGCAACAATGACGCGGCTTGATGGCGGCGACTCGATCGCACGGATCCTCATGACGCGCACTCTCACTCGCTGGCTCTCGCGGGCACCCGCCGCCGTGCTGACGGCCTTCGCCTCCGCCGCCGGCTTCGCGTGCTACTTCTCCATGTACGCCTTTCGCAAGCCGTTCACGGCCGCGGGCTTCGATGCGGTCGATGGCTGGACGGCCGCGATGGACTTCAAGATCGCGCTCGTGATCGCCCAGGTGCTCGGCTACGCGCTCTCGAAGTTCATCGGCATCAAGGTCATCGCCGGCATGAAGCCCGAGATGCGCACGCGCACCATACTCGGCCTGATCGGCATCTCCTGGTTCGCCCTCGTCGGCTTCGCGCTGCTGCCCGCACCAGCCAAGGTGGCCGCGATGTTCGTCAACGGCCTGTGCCTCGGCATGATCTGGGGCTTGGTGTTCTCCTTCATGGAGGGCCGGCGCACGTCGGAGATCCTCGGCGCGGTACTGTGCGCGAGCTTCATCGTGTCGTCCGGCGCGGTGAAATCGGTGGGCATCCTCCTGATGCGCGACTGGGGCGTGTCGCGATTCTGGATGCCGGCCGCCGCGGGGCTGGTGTTCGTGCCGCTGCTGGTGCTGTCCGTGTGGGGCTTGGCCGCGCTGCCGCCGCCGGACGCGGCCGACGAGGCCGCTCGCGTGCGGCGTGCGCCGATGAGCCTCGCGGAGGTGCGGGCGTTCCTGGCCGAATACGGGCTCGGCGTGACGTTGCTGGTGGTGACCTACGTGCTCGCGACCGCCGTGCGCGACTTCCGCGACAACTTCGCCGCCGAATTGTGGTCGGCGCTGGGCTTCGCGAATCCCGCGACCGTGTTCACCGCCAGCGAGATCCCGGTTGCGCTGGTGGCGCTCGCCACCATGGCGGCGGTCGTCAAGATACGCAGCAACGAGCGCGCACTGGCGGCGATCCACGGCCTGGTGATCGGCGGTCTCCTGCTGCTCGGTGGCGCGACGCTCGCCTTCGATGCGCATTTGATCGGCCCGCTCGCCTGGATGATCACGAGCGGAACCGGCATGTACGTGGTCTACACGCCCTTCAACGCCATGCTGTTCGATCGGCTGGTGGCGGTGAGCGGGCGGGTGGCCACCGCCGGCTTCCTCATCTACGTCGCGGACTCCGCCGGCTACGCGGGTAGCTGCGCACTGCTGCTGTGGCGCAATTTCGCCTTCATGCGGCTCGAGTGGCTGACGGTGTTCCGCTACACCATCTACTGTGCCGTGCTGGTCGGTCTCGCCTGTACCACCCTGTCGCTCGCCTACTTCACGAGGCGGGCGTCGGCACGGCTCAGCGGATCCGCGCTCCCTGCCGCGTGAGCTGCGCGCGCACCGCCGCCACGTCGAGTTCGGCGAAGGACTCGCCGCGCTGGATGGAAACCGCCGCAGCGACGCCGGCGCCCTGTCCGGTGACGGCGCAGCACATCATGTTGCGGGCCGAGGCGTGCGATACGTGGTCGCCGCCGATCGAGCGCCCGGCCACCAGCAGGTTCTGCACCCGCTTCGGCACCAGCGCGCGGTACGGGACGTGCCAGTAGCGGCCGGTGGTGGGCAGGATCAGGTAGCCGTAACCGTCGATGAATTCGGGGAAGATGCCGATGGCGTCGTCGAAGCGCGCCTCCCCGCGCACGTCCTCGCCGGTGAGGTTGTAGAGCGCGTCGATCTTGCGGGTGTCGCGGATGCCGATGGTCATCCCGAAATTGCGCAGCTTCGCGCCCTCGCAACCGGGCATGAACTTGCGCAACGCCTCCATGGCGTAGATCGCCTCGCGGCGGCCGCGGATCTCGCCGGCGGTGAGATCGTCCGGATTCGTGCCGTCGATGGCCGGCATGTGCACCAGGTTGAGGTAGGTCAGGTCTCCCTGATCGGTGACCGATCCCCAGGTGCCGGCGATGGTGCTCAAGTGCTTCGGGATGAGACCCGCCTCGAGCGCCTTCTTGAACGGCTTGCGCAGGAACGGCGAGAACATGGCGTCTTCCTTGCCGGTGGTCTCGTAGTCCCACTCGCCGTTGCCGCCCCAGTCGGCGTAGGTCTGCGGATCCGCCTTGACGGCCTCGATGAAGCGGTGCTTGTTGACGCCGGACATCGAGAACATCACCGACGCCGCCAGCATCTGCTCCTTCGGGGTCTTGCGCACCGGGGCGCCGGCGCGCGCCGCGATGTCGGCGTCGCCGGTGGCGTCGATCACGCGCTTTGCGAGCACGGCCTCGCGCCCCGCCTTGCTCTCGGTGATCACGCCGCGAATCGCATCCCCTTCCAGGATCGGCGCGACACCGAGCCGATGCAGCATCGGGTGAATGCCGGCCTCCTCGACCAGGGTGTCGGCCACCCACTTGAACATCTCCGCGTCGAGCGCCTCGCTCAGCGACTGGGGTTCGGGCATCGACGCGCCCATGGCCTTGGCGCGCTGCTCGAACTCGATGCCGATGCCCTCGCAATCGACCGTGTGCTCGTGCCGGTACCAGGCGAATCCCTCGACCCCGACCTGAGTGATGTTGCCGCCGAAACAGCCGTTGCGATCGAGCAGGGTGGTGCGCGCCCCGGCCCGCGCCGCGGCCAGCGCGGCGGCGAGTCCTCCGGGTCCGCTGCCCACGACCAGCACGTCGGTTTCGTGCACCACGTCGATGTCACGGGCGGGTTCGATGATCTTCGGCATGAGGTACGCCTCCTGGCGCACGGGATTGACGAGCGGGGAACGCAGTGACCAGCGGTCGACCAATCGTAACCCGATTGAGGTGAAATCCCGATATTACGCTGCGGCGCAAGCGGCGCCGAGCGCCCAGGCCGCAGGTACCTACCCGAGGACCCGAGCAGGTACAATGCGGGCCCCGCAGCGGCCCCACCGGAGAGCTCCCCGTGCCCCTGACCGTGAAGGAACTGATCGACGCCGCGAACGCCGCCGTGCCGCGCATCACGCCCGCCGTGGCACGCGAACTGATGGCGGGCGGCCGCGCCCTGGTGGTCGACGTACGCGACGCGCCGGAGGTCGAGAAGACCGGCAAGATCGCCGGCGCCGTGCACGTCTCGCGCGGCATGCTCGAATTCCGCGCCGATCCGGCTTCGCCGTATCACGACGTGCATTTCGCCAAGGACCGCCCGGTGATCCTGTACTGCGCCTCCGGCGGGCGCGCGGCGCTCGCCGGGAAGTCGCTGAAGGATCTGGGCTACCACGAGGTCTACAACCTCGGTGCCTTCAAGGAGTGGGCCGAGTCGGGTGGTGCGATCGACACACCCATCGAATCCGGCATGTAGCCGCCGCGCCCGCGCCGACCGTGAACCGCCTCGTGAAGCTCGATCCCGCCGCCCGGGCCGCCGGCGCCCGCCGCGAGCGCATCCTGGCCTCGCCCGCCTGGGACGGCACCGCCTTCCGCAATCCGCACCCGGTCGACCCCGGGCTGCGGCGCACCGACGTGCCGGCGCCGACCATGCGAGAGTTCTTCTTCGAACGCGGGCGGCGCGTGCCGGAGCGACCGCTGCCCGTGCTCGATCCGCGCGACACCTGGCGGCGCCCGCCCGGCAGCGGGCTGCGCGCCACCTGGCTCGGGCACTCGACCGTGCTGGTCGAGATCGACGGCGCGCGCATCCTCACCGACCCGGTGTGGGGTCCTCGCGCCTCCCCGTCGCGATTCCTCGGCCCGAAGCGCTTCCAGCCGGTGCCGGTCGGGCTCGGCGAATTGCCGCCGATCGATGCGATCTTCCTGTCCCACGATCACTACGATCACCTGGACTACTCGACCATCCGCGCGCTGCGCCGCGCGACGGTGCCGTTCGTCACCGTGCTCGGTGTGGGCGCGAGATTGATGCGCTTCGGCATTCCGGCGCAGCGAATCGTCGAACTCGACTGGTGGGAACACCACCGCGTCCCCGGCACCAACGTCGAGATCGTCGCCACGCCCTCGCAGCACTTCTCCGGCCGCAGCTTCAACGATCGCAATTCGACCCTGTGGTCGTCGGCCGTCATCCGCGGTCCGCGGCACCGGGTGTTCTTCAGCGGCGACACCGGCCTCACCCCCGTGTACGCCCGCATCCGCGCCCAGTTCGGACCGTTCGACCTGACGCTGCTCGAAATCGGCGCCTATCACCCCTCCTGGGGAGACATTCACCTCGGTCCCGACAACGCGCTCGAGGCACACGCGCTGCTCGGCGGCGGTCCGCTGCTGCCGGTGCACTGGGGCACGTTCGCACTCGCCATGCACGCCTGGGACGAACCCGTCGAGGGCCTGCTCGCCGGCGCCGAGCGCCGCAACGTGCCGCTGATACTGCCGCGCATCGGCGAGCCGGCCGAACCCGCGCAGCCCTGCGCGCTGCGCCCGTGGTGGCGCGACGTCGCCACGGTCGCGCCGCCGCCCGAACCCACCGCTGCCGCCGTCGCGGCCGACGAGTGGTCAGCCCCGATCGATTGATGGTCCGCGTGCGCGACGCCCGCCTCGCGGCGATCCTTGCCGGCCTGGTGGCGCTGCCGGCGGCGGCGAACGACGCCGAGATCGCGGACGAGATCGAGGTGACGGCGACACGGCTACCGGAGCCGGCGGACCTCGTTCCCGCTGCGCTCTCGACCGAGGGCGGACCCGCGCTGCGCGCACGCGGCGCGAATACGCTGCCCTCCGTCCTCGGCCTGATCGCCGGCGTCGACGCGCCCCCGGGCGGCGACGCCGGACCGCAGAGCGCCGTGCCGGCCTTCTGGGGCTTGCATGAATTCGACGCCTTCCTCCTGGTGCAGGACGGCGTGCCCTGGGGTGGCACCTACAATCCCGCCATCGCGACCCTCGATCTCACCGACGTCGCGCGCGTGGACGTGCTCAAGGGGGCGGCGCCCGTCACCTACGGCGCCACCTCGTTCGTCGGCGTGGTCCACGTCGAGCATTACCCGGCGGGCGAGGCCGCGCGCGAGGCGGATCTCGCGATCGGCAACTACGGTTCGGTCGACGGCTCCGCGTCGCTGGTGCTGCCCGCGGCGGGTGCGTACCGACAGTCGCTCGCCGTCAGCGGCCACACCCAGGGCTTCACCGATCCGCGCGAGCGCATCGCCAGCGAGCACGCGCTCTACCGCGGCGCCTACGACGGCGAGAACGGCACGTTCACCGTCGACCTCGACGCGGCGCGCACCCGCGACGCGCCGCCGAGTCCGGTGCTGCGTGCCGGCGCCGGACTCACCACCCTCACGCCGGTGGATGCGAACTTCAACCCGGCCGACGCGCGCCTCGACGAAGACCGCGACCAGATCGCCCTCGGCTACACGCGCCGTACCGCAGTCGGCACCTGGGACAGCCGCGTGTCGATGTCGCACGCGGACGTCACCGACGTGCGCGCCTTCCTGCACCCGGACCTGTCGGGCACCGCGGACTCGCAGGATCAGCGCCGTCACATCGACGATGTGTATCTCGACACCCACTTGCTCGCCGATGCGCCGGCCGATCACGGCGCCGGTGGTGACACGGACGGGACCGCAGCGGGCCTGTCCTGGGTGGTGGGCGCGGACGGATTGTTCGGACGGGCCCGTCAGCAGACCCTGAACGGCAACTCCGGCTTCACGGTACCGCTCGACGGCAGCGTACTGCCGCCGCCCGCCGCCGCCATACCGGTGACCGAGATCGGTGCCCTCGACGACCACCGCGCCTTCCTCGGTCAATACGTCGAAGTGGGCTGGCGGCCCGGCGAACGCTGGAATCTGACCGGCGGCATGCGCCTGAACGAAGTCGAGGAGCACAAGAATTCCAGCGACTTGGTGACCACGCCGTTCGCGAACGCCGCCGCCGACGTGCGCCAACGCACGGTGCGCCCGACCGAGACCCTGGGTGCGAGCGTGCGGCTCGCGGGGGACGGGCGCGCGGATCACGACGAGGCGGTGGCTTTCGCCGACTGGCGCAGCGCCTTCAAGCCGGCGGCCATCGATTTCGGGCCGGACTACACTCCCGATCTGCTCGCGCCCGAGACCGCTCGCAGCGTCGAAGTCGGCCTCCGCGGCCGCCTCGACGACGGCCGCCTTCGCTATCAGGCGGAGTGGTTCCGCCTCGACTTCCACGACCTGGTGGTGGCGACGCCCACGGGGGCGCTCGCCAACGCCGGCGCGGAGCTGCTCACGGGTGGCGAAGCGGAACTGCACTACGCGACGTCTTCCGCCGTCGAAGTCATCGCCACCGCGGCCTACCACGACGCCACCTACACCCGCTACCAGTTCTTCGACGGTACCGCGACCGTGGACGTGTCCGGTCGGCGCCTGCCGCTGTCGTCGCGGGTTCTGGCCACGACCGGTGTGCTGTACACGCCGGCACAGGGAGTCGGTTTCACCGCGGTGGCCCGCTACACCGGCCCGCGCTTCCTCGACGAGCAGAACAGCGCGCGAGTCGGTGGTTTCACGACCCTCGACGCGACGCTGTTCGAGACGATCGGCCGCGTGCGCATCTCGCTCGAAGCCAGCAATCTCACCAATCGGCGGCCGCCGGTCACCGCCAGTGAATTCGGCAGCCAGTCGTACTACCTTCTGCCGGCCCGCATGGGTTGGCTGCGCATCGCCTACAGCTGGGGCTGAGCACCGCCGACGGGATCGTCCGTGCCGCGGCCAACCCGTGACGCCGACCGGCCATGCGCCCGCTATAGTGCCGTCCTCGGTTCAGCGACGAAGGGAGTTTGCGGGATGAACAAGGCTTCTTGGCTGGGCACGGCCCTGCTCGGCGTGGTGACCCTCGGTTCGGTGGCGAGCGCGGCAGATCATCCGGTGGTTCGCGACCTGGCGCGTCAGGTGCGACTCGCCGACCCGGTGCTCGCGCCGGACGGCAGGAGCGCGGCGCTCGTCGAAACGCGCGCCGATCTCGACACCGATGAATACGTCTCCGAAATCGTACTGGTGGATCTCGTCGGCAAGGGCACCCGGCCGCTCACTCGGGCACGCCGTCACGCGGCTTCGCCGCGCTGGTCGCCGAGCGGCGATCGCCTCGCCTTCCTCGCGCAGGACGCGGACAAGCACGAACAGGTGTTCGTGCTGCCCATGAACGGCGGCGAGGCGCTGCAGGTCACCCACGCCAAGGACGACGTGTCGCAGTTTGCCTGGAGCCCGGACGGCACGCAGATCGCGTACGCCGCCACCGATCCGAAGCCCGAACTCAAGGGCGAGGACAAGTTCCGCAACGCCTTCCCGGTCGGCAACGACGACTACACCATCACCGAGGCCGTGCGCCCGACCCACCTGTGGCTGGTATCGGCGCAGGGCGGCGAGGCCAGACGCCTGACCAGCGGCACGTGGTCGCTGCCGTCCAGCCTGCCGCCCGGACCGCCCTCATCGCCCATCGCCTGGACTCGAGACGGCAAGAGCATCGTGTTCGTGCGCCAGGAGACGCCCTCCACGGGCGATCAATATCTCGCACGAATTCAGGTACTGGACGTGGCGAGCGGCGCCATTCGCTCGCTCACCGGCGAGACCCGGCTCGAGGGCTATCCGAAGATCTCGCCCGACGGCACGACGGTGGCGTACTGGCGCAATCGCGACGGGCACGCCTGGGAATTCCAGGACGTGTGGCTCGCGCCCTTCAACGGCGGCGCCGGTCGCGACGTGAGCGCACCGGTCGACGTCAACGTGTACGGCACCTGGTGGTCGGCGGACTCGCGCTCGTTGCTGGTCGGCGGCAGCACCGGCACCACCGTGGGCCTCTGGCGCCTGAAGCTCGACGGCTCCTTCGAGCGCCTGTCCTCCGCGGGCGACGTGATGCCGACCAACGGCTACTGGATGGACCTGGACGTCGGCCGCGACGGCAAGATCGTCTTCGTCGGCCAGACGGCGAAGGACCCCTACGAACTGTACGCGCTCGATCCCGGCGCCACGGCTCCCGTCGCGTTGACCCACGTCAACGACGCCCTCGCCGGACTGACGCTCGCGCGCAGCGAGACCGTGCACTGGAAGGGCCCGGCGGGCCGCAGCCTCGACGGCGTGCTCACCTACCCGGCCAGCTACCAGCCCGGCCGGCGCTACCCGCTGGTGCTGGTCGTGCACGGCGGTCCCAACGCCTCCTCGCGCGAGAAGTTCGGCCTGCTCGCGCAGGTGATGGCGACGCACGACTGGTTCGTGTTCGAGCCCAACTACCGAGGCAGCGACAACGCGGGCAACGCCTTCTTCGCGGCGATCTACAAGGACGCGGGCCAGGGTCCCGGGGAGGACGTGATGTCCGGCGTCGAGTACCTGAAGCGACGCGGCCTCGTCGACGACAAGCGCATGGCCGTGACCGGGTGGTCCTACGGCGGCTTCATGACCACCTGGCTCGCGGGCCACTACCCCGTGTGGAAGGCCGCGGTGGCCGGTGCGGCGGTGACGGACTGGGTGGAGATGTACGATCTGTCCGACGGCAACGTCACCCAGATCGAGGCCACCGGCGCCTCACCCTACGTCGGCGAGGGGCTGGCGATCAATCGCCGCCAGTCCCCGTCCTCGACCATGACCCACATCACCGCGCCGACGCTGATCATGAGCAACACCGGCGATTTTCGCGTGCCGATCACCCAGTCCTTCGGCCTGTACCGGGCGCTCAAGGACAATCACGTCACCACCGAGTTCTACGCCATCCCCTCGGGCGGGCACTTCCCCGGAGATCCGGTGCGGCAGATGGACGTGTTCGAACGCTGGGTCGGCTGGGTGAACAAGTACCTGTGATGGAGGACTGATCTCACACGGCACGCGCCGCTGCGAAGAACTCGAGCAGCGCGCGTGCCGTCTCCTCCGGTCGCTCTTCGGGCACGAAGTGCCCACAGTCGATCGCCTCGCCGACCGGGGCGGCGACGAGTTCCCGCCAGGACTCCAGCGGACGGAACATCCGTCCCACCACGCTGCGCGCGCCCCAGAGGATGAGCGTAGGGCACCCAATCCGCCGACCCGCCGCCACGTCGTCCCGATCGTGGCCGAGGTCGATCGTCGCGCCGGCGCGATAGTCCTCGCAGGACGCGTGAATGCCCTCCGGCGTGCCGAAGGCGCGCAGATACTCCGCGTAGAGGTCCTCCTCGAACGCCCCCGGGGTGGAGGACAGTCCGCCGACGAAGGCCCGCAGCCAGGCCGCAGGGTCCGCGCCGATGAGCGTCTCCGGCAGCGGCCGGCGTTGAATCAGGAAATACCAGTGGAAATAAGCCGTCGCCAGCGCCATGTCGGCGTGCTCGTACACCGCCTTGGTGGAGACGATGTCGATCAGCGCCAGGCGCCGCACGACCTGCGGGTGATCCAGCGCCAGCCGATAGGCCACCCGGCCGCCGCGATCGTGGCCGGCCAGAAGGAACCGAGCGTGCCCCAGGGCGGCCATCACCTCCACCATGTCGAGCGCCATGGCGCGCTTGGCGTAGTTGGCGTGGTCCGCACTGCCCGCCGGCTTGGAACTGTCGCCGTAGCCGCGCAGATCCGCGCACACGACCGTGAACCGGCGAGCGAGCAGAGGCGCCACGTGGCGCCACATGAGGTGCGTCTGCGGATAGCCGTGCAGCAGCAGGAGCGGCTCGCCCCGCCCCGCCAGCGCAACGTGGATGGTCGCACCGCTCGTATCGATGCGGCGGTGTTCGAAGTCGATTAGAGTGTGGATGGGATGCATCAGTGCTTCGGCCATTGCCCATGAGAGTCGAGGGAGTGCCATCATGCCACCGACGGTGACTGCGTCGTTCACGACGCTCCTGGCGGCGACCATCGTGACCACGGCGATGGCCGTCGCGGACGTCGCCGCCGCGGCGGCAAGTCCCGTCGACCACCCCGTTGATTCACGCCATCTGTCGATCGGGGAATTGACGCCTGCGGCACGGATCCACCTCGGCAAGACGGCGGACTGGGTCGCCATCTCCGACGGCGCGGTGTGGGTGGCGACGACCGGGCCCTTCAGTGTCGTCGAGATCGACCCGCGTACCGATACGATCGCGGCCCGAGTCGCCCTGCCCGGCAATCCCTGCTCGGGACTCGCCGTCGGCTTCGGCGGCCTGTGGATACCCCTGTGCACCAAACCCGCGAGTCTCGCGCGCGTGGATCTGCGCACTCACGACCTCACGTGGGTGGCCGGCGCGGGTCCTGCGGCGCGCGAGGGCGGCATCACCGTGAGTACGGATGCGGTGTGGCTGGTCGTCGACCGAACCACCCTCGCGAAAATCGACCCCGCGCGCATGATCGTGAGCCGACGGATTGCCGTGCCGGCGGGATCCTTGAATCCGGTGTTCGCGCACGACAGGATCTGGGTGACGCGCTCCACCGGTGCGAGCGTCGTGGCGATCGATGCCCGAACCGGGGCGGTTCTCGGTTCCATACCGACCGGGCCCCGGCCCCGCTTCCTGGCGGGTGACGAGCGCTCCGTTTGGACGCTCGATCAGGGTGACGGCACGCTCACGCGCATCGACGCCGGCACACGGCGCACCGTGGGCTCGACCGCGCTCGAGACCCCCGGTCCCGGCGGCGACGTCAAGCTCGGCCACGGACTCGTCTGGACCACGATGATCAAGGTCCCGCTGTCGATCACCGACGCGTCGACCGGACACGTGCTGTGTCAGTGGCGAGGCGCCGGCGGCGACTCGCTCGAGGTCGGTCGGGACGCTTTATGGCTCACCGACTATACGGCCGGTGACGTCTACCACTACGGGTTGGACGAGATCGCACGCCGCTGCGAGACCGCAGCCGCTGCCCTGTCCTTGTAGGTTTCCGCCACTCTCTTCAGATTCATTGCGTGAGCGTCGCGGTAGGCCCACCACACCGAGACCCAGCCTCGTGCGACGGAATCGCCAACGTAGTCTTCGAGCGTACCATCGAGAAAACCGGGCTGGCCGACACGCCGGGTCAAGCGCGTGATGTAATCGAGCGTCGCATCGATCAGCGTGGGCTGATAGCCCCCGGTGGCGATGACCTGCGGATTGCCGTGATTGGGCAGGATGCGAGCGATGTTCCAGCTCCTCATGCGCTTCAAGTTGCGGGCGTGATCGGCCAGACCCTCGGGTTCGCTGACGAAGGTCACCGTGTCCTCGAGGGTGTCGCCGGCGAACAGCAGACGATCCGCCGGAATGTACAGCACCAGTCCGTCCGCCGAGTGAATGTCGATCGGACGCAGCTGTACGGCCACGTCGCCGATCTCGAGCGTGCGCTCGCCGTCGACCGGCACGTTCGGGATCACGAGCGGCAGGATGCGCGGCGGCCCCCATTCCGTGCCCGCCTCGATCGCCGCCCGCTTCGCCCGCAGGATCTCGATCGTGCGGCGCGTGGCCAGCCGGTCGACGTCGGCATAGACCGCGTTGCCGCCGACGTGGTCGAGATGCCAGTGGCTGTTCACGACCATGAAGTGCCGGATACCGTGCGACTCCAGGTAATCGCGCACCCACCGCGCCTGCACCACGCTCGGATAGGTGTCGTAGACCAGCGCACGGTCGCCGCGGTGAATCACGTAGGTGCACACCCCGACGTCGTAGGCACCGGAGTCGGCCCAGTCGGTCGAGGCCATCGCATCCTTCGGTTGCGGCGGACGCCCGGTGTAGAAGGCCCAGACGTGATCGTTGATCGTGAATACGCGCATCGGCGTGTCCACGGTCGCGGCACGCGACGCAACTGAGTTGGCGCAGCAAACGACGGCGGCAAGAAAGGTGGCGAACGTCAGCGTGGCTCGTCTCATCTGGCGAGCTTACCATCCCCTCGAAGCAGGTACCGGCCGTTGACCACCTCGGCGCGCGGCAACCTAATTGCGCGACAACCTAATTGCGCGGCAACCTCAGTGCGCCGCCTCCACCCCGGATGGCGCTCCGAACAATACGTGCGCGGTCGGCAGTGCCGCCAGGGCGCCGGCGAGTTGCGCAGCGACGAAGCCCGGCACGTCGGTCGCTCGGATACCGGAAAACGTATCGGTGAGCGAGCGCGCAACCGTGATCGCCGGATTCGCGAATGATGTCGAGGAGGTGAACCAGTAGGCGGCTCCGATCCACGCCGCGACCATCCAGGTCGCGTCGCGCGGGGTGCGGTGCCCGACTACGATCAGCATGAGGCCGAAGGTGGCCACTCCCTCGGCGAGCCACTGAGCGACACCGCTGCGGGCGTGACTCGAGGCCTGCAACAGGTCAATTCCGAACATGGCGTGGGCCAGCACGGTGCCAGCGCAACAGCCCACGATTTGCACGAGGACATAGGCGCCCGCATGCCCCGGCTTCAAGCGGCGGCGCAGCGCTTCCACCAGAGACACGACGGGGTTGAAGTGCGCGCCACTGACGGGCGCCAACAGCCCTATCAAGGCGGCGAGCACCGCCACGGTCGACGCCGTGTTGGCCAAGAGCGCGATCGCGGCATTGCCGACGGCCAGTCGCTCTCCCATGATGCCGGAGCCAACCACGGTCGCCGTCAACAACAGCGAACCAATCGCCTCCGCCACGAGCCGCTGCGACAGCGACTCAGCCGCCATCGGGCGTCTGCTCCGTGAGCCGGCCGATGGCGTCCACTCGTGCCTTCAGCGCCATCCGGTCGAGCGTCGCGACGGGCAGGGACACGAACACCTTGATGCGATTCTCCAAAGTTCTCAAGGCGGACCGGAACGCCTGCCACTTCTGCAGGTCCGTGCCGTCCACCGCCGCCGGATCGGGCACGCCCCAGTGTGCCGTGACGGGATGCCCGGGCCACACGGGACAGACCTCGCCAGCCGCGTCGTCACAGACCGTGAAGACGAAGTCGAGCGCCGGCGCGCCGGGCGCGGCGAATTCGTCCCAGCTCTTGCTGCGCAGACCGTCGGTGGGCAATTTCGCCTGTGCCAGCAGGGCAAGTGTGATCGGGTGCACCCGACCCTTCGGAAAGCTTCCAGCACTGTAGCCGCGGAAGCGGCCCTTGCCCCAATGATTGAGCAACGACTCGGCGAGCACGCTACGCGCCGAGTTACCGGTGCACAGAAAGAGCACGTTGTACGTTGATTCCATGGCAACACCCACCCTCGATCAGTCACGAACCCGACGCACGCGGGGCGCAGTCGTACGGCGACGCGCGGCTGCGAAGCGCAGCTGCGATGCGGGGTCGCACCCGGGCTCGCACGCCGGTGCACACGTCTGCCCGCGTCCACAGCAGTTGCGCGTGAGGTACTCGAGCAGCCAGTTCATGGCGGTGTAATCCGCCCGATACAACAAGTGCCGCCCCGTTCGTCGCTGCACCACGAGCCGCGCTCGCAGCAACGAATGCGCGTGAAAAGTGAGCGACGAGGGCGCAATGCCGACGCGCTGCGCAATGTCACCGGCCGCCATGCCCTCCGGACCCGCCTCCACCAGCAAGCGAAAGATCTCGAGCC
>DAIDHD010000037.1 GCA_027459765.1 Gammaproteobacteria bacterium
GCGCATCTACGGCAAGCGTGCCGATCTGACCCTGTGCGGCTCGGCCGAGGAAACCCTCGCCGGCGCCGATGCGCTCGCCATCGTCACCGAGTGGCAGGAGTTTCGGAGCCCCGATTTCGAGCGCATCAAGACGACGCTCGCGGCACCGGTGGTCTTCGACGGCCGCAACCTCTACGACCCCGCGCTCATGGCGGGCCTAGGGTTCACTTACTACGCGGTGGGCCGTGGTGCCACGGCGGCGCCCGGTACGGCGGTTCCACACAAGGAGTCCGTGTGAGCAAATTGATCCCCGTCATTCTTTCCGGTGGCGCCGGCACGCGTCTCTGGCCGCTGTCGCGTGAGCTGTATCCGAAACAGCTCTTGAAGCTCACCAGCGATCACACCATGCTCGAGGACACGGCCTTGAGGCTCGCCGGCATCGCCGGCGCGAGCGCGCCCGTGATCGTCTGCAACGAGGCGCACCGGTTCATGGTCGCCGAGCAGGCGCGCGCGATCGGGGTCACCCCGGCGGCGATTCTCCTCGAGCCCGTCGGTCGCAACACCGCGCCGGCGGTGGCGCTCGCCGCCCTGGCGGCGCAGAAGATCGATGCGCAGGCCATCCTGGTGGTGGCGCCGGCCGATCACGTGATCCGCGACGCCCGCGTGTTCCAGCAGGCGGCGGCCACCGCCGCGACGCTCGCCGCCGAGGGCAAGCTCGTCACCTTCGGGATCGTCGCGCACGCGCCGGAAACCGGCTACGGCTACATCCGCCGCGGCGCGGCGGTGGGCCCGGGCTTTCAGGTGGCGCAGTTCATCGAGAAGCCCGGTCTCGACAAGGCCAAGACCTTCGTCGCCTCGGGCGAGTACACCTGGAACAGCGGCATGTTCGTCTTCCAGGCGAGCCGCTACCTCGAGGAACTCAAGGCCTATGCGCCCGACATCCTGGACGCGGCACGAGCCGCTTTCGAGGCCGCCAAGACCGACCTCGATTTCGTGCGCATCGACAAGGCGCGCTTCGAGGCCTGCCGCAGCGATTCGATCGACTATGCCGTGATGGAGAAGACCCGCGACGCGGTGGTTCTGCCCCTGGACGCGGGCTGGAGCGACGTCGGCTCGTGGTCCTCGCTGTTCGACGCGCTGCCGTCGGACGAGGACGGCAACGTGCTTCAGGGCGATGTCCTGGTGCACGACACCCATGATTGTTACGTGCACGCGGAAAGCCGGCTGGTCGCGACGGTGGGCCTTGCCGATCACGTGGTGGTGGAGACCAAGGACGCGGTGCTCGTGGCGCCGAAGGATCGCGTACAGGACGTGAAGGAGTTGGTGGCCAAGCTCAAGGCGTCCGGCCGCAGCGAGTCCGCCCTGCACCGCGAGGTGTTCCGGCCCTGGGGCAGCTACGACAGCCTCGACAACGGCGACCGCTTTCAGGTCAAGCGCCTGTCGGTGAAGCCGGGCGGGGTGCTGTCGCTGCAGATGCACCATCACCGCGCCGAACACTGGATCGTGGTGCAGGGCACCGCCCGCATCACCCGCAATGAGGAGACCTTCCTCCTGTCGGAGAATCAGTCCACGTACATCCCGATCGGCGCCACCCACCGCATCGAGAATCCTGGCAAGGTGCCGCTGCACCTCATCGAAGTGCAATCCGGGTCCTACCTCGGCGAGGACGACATCGTACGCTTCGAGGACAACTACGGTCGGCAAGGCACGAACACCTGACGCAAGACGCCATCTCATGAAACCCATCACCTGTTTCAAGGCCTATGACCTGCGTGGCCGGATCCCGAGCGAACTGAACGAGGACGTCGCCTACCGGGTCGGCCGCGGCTATGCGCAGTTCCTGAACCCGAAGCGCGTCGCGGTCGGCCGCGACATCCGTCTCTCGAGCGAAGCGCTGGTGACCGCGCTCACGCGCGGGCTCCTCGACAGCGGCGTCGACGTCGACGACATCGGCGTCTGCGGCACCGAGGGGGTGTATTTCGCGACCTTTCACGGCGGCTATGACGGCGGCATCATGGTCACCGCGAGCCACAACCCGGCCGACTACAACGGCATGAAGTTCGTGCGCGAGGGAAGCCGGCCGATCAGCGGCGATACGGGTCTCGCCGACATCCGCCGCTTCGCGGAAGCCGAGGCCTTCCCGGCGCCGGCGCGGGTCGGCACGCGGCGGGTGGTTGACACCATGTCGGCCTACGTCGAGCACCTCCTGTCCTACGTCGACCCCGGCAAGCTCCGTCCCTTGAAGATCGTGGTGAATGCCGGCAACGGCGGCGCGGGCCTCGTCATCGACCAGCTCGAGGCGCACCTGCCGTTCGAATTTTTGAAAATCCACCACGAGCCCAACGGGCACTTTCCGAACGGCATCCCCAACCCCATGCTCGAGGAGAACCGCGCGCCCACCATCGAGGCCATCCGCCGTCACGGCGCCGATTTCGGCATCGCCTGGGACGGGGACTTCGATCGCTGCTTCCTGTTCGACGAGCACGGCGGCTTCATCGAGGGCTACTACATCGTGGGGCTCCTCGCCTCGGTGCTCCTCGAGGGGCACGCCGGCGGCAAGGTGGTGCACGACCCGCGCCTCACCTGGAACACCATCGAGGTGGTCGAAGCCTCGGGCGGCGTCCCCGTGCTGTCCAAGTCAGGCCACGCCTTCATCAAGCAAAAAATGCGCGAGGTCGATGGGTTGTACGGCGGGGAGATGAGTGCGCACCACTACTTCCAGCGCTTCGCCTACTGCGACAGCGGCATGATCCCCTGGCTGCTGGTGGCGCAGATCGTGTGCGAGACCGGCCAGTCCCTCTCGCGCCTGGTGGGCGAGCGCATGGCGCGCTTCCCGGTGAGCGGCGAGCTCAATTACCGCGTCCCCGACGCCAAGGCCGCCATCGCGGCCGTGGAGGCGCGCTACGGCGCCGCCGCCCGCGCGGTCGACCGCACCGACGGCATTTCCTTCGAGTTCGCCGACTGGCGCTTCAATCTGCGCTCCTCGAACACTGAGCCGCTGCTGCGTCTAAACGTCGAGGCGCGCGGCTCGGTAGCGCTCATGCAGGAGAAGACCCGCGAGGTGCTCGCGCTCCTCACCGCGCAGGGCGCGGTCGCCGCCGATCACTGATCAACGACGCCCATGGCCGCCGCCCCGAAGCTCTCCATCGTCATTCCGGTCTACAACGAGGAGGCCGTGCTGCCGACGCTGTTCGCGCGTCTGTACGCGGCGCTCGATGCGCTCGCCGTCGCGTACGAGGTGGTGTTCGTCAACGACGGCAGCAAGGACCGCTCGGCGGCGCTGCTGCGCGAACAGTTCCAGCGCCGCCCGGCGCACACCCGCGTGGTGCTGTTCCACGCCAACTTCGGGCAACACTCCGCGGTGATGGCGGGGCTCGCCTATGCGCGTGGCGAGTACATCGTCACCCTGGACGCGGACCTGCAGAACCCGCCCGAGGAGATCGGCAAGATCCTCGAGAAGCTGGATCAGGGCTACGACTACGTCGGTACCATCCGCCAGCAGCGCCAAGACGTGTTCTGGCGGCGTGCGCTTTCGCGCGGCGTGAACAAGATTCGCGAGTGGATCACGCCGGTGCGCATCACCGACCAGGGCTGCATGATGCGCGGCTATGCGCGCTCGGTGGTGGCGGCGCTCAACGAGACCCGTGAGGTCAACACCTTCATTCCGGCGCTCGCCTCGCTGTACGCGATGCGCCCGGTGGAAATCCCGATCGCCCACGAGGAGCGCCACGCGGGACAGTCGAAGTACTCCCTGTACAGCCTTATTCGCCTGAACTTCGACCTCGTCACCGGCTTCTCGGTGGTGCCGCTGCAGCTCTTCTCCATGGTCGGCATGGTGGTGTCGGGGTTCTCGGCGCTGCTGGTGGCGTACCTGTTCGTGCGGCGGCTCATCATCGGACCGGAAGCCGAGGGTCTCTTCACCCTGTTCGGAATCGTGTTCCTGTTGATCGGCATCGCGCTCTTCGGCATTGGCCTCCTCGGCGAGTACGTCGGGCGCATCTATGCCCAGGTGCGCGAGCGGCCGCGCTACATCGTGCAGGCGGTGCTGGAAGCCGAATCCCGGGACGCGGCCCAGTGACCCGCGCGGTCGTGTTCGCCTACAGCGACGTCGGCGTGCGCTGTCTGCGCGAATTGATCGTGGCCGGCGTCGAGATTCCGTTGCTGTTCACGCATGACGACGATCCGAACGAGCGGCGCTGGTTCGGCAGCGTCGCCGCACTCGCCGCCGAGCACGGCATCCGCACCGTGACGCCGGTCGACGCCAATACCGCCGACTGGGTGGCCGAGGGCGTGCGCGCGAAACCGGAGTTTCTGTTCTCGTTCTATTACCGGCACCTTCTCTCGCCGGCGTGGCTCGCCGTGCCGAGCCGCGGCGCCTTGAACCTGCACGGCTCGCTGCTGCCGAAATACCGCGGCCGCGCGCCGGTGCACTGGGCCATCCTCAAGGGCGAGCGTGAGACCGGGGCGAGCCTGCACTATATGGTGGAGAAGCCCGATGCGGGCGCGCTCGTCGACCAGGAGGCCGTGCCCATCGGCGAGAACGACGAGGCGCTCGAGGTGTCGCAGCGCGTCTCGGCCGCCGCCGCGCGCGTGGTGGCCCGCAGCCTGCCGAGGCTCATCGCCGGCACCGCCGCGGCGGTGCCCCTCGACCTCGCCCGCGGCTCCTATTTTGGTCGGCGCCGGCCCGAGGACGGCCGCATCGACTGGAGCGCCGGCGCGCGCGCCGTGCACGACCTCGTCCGGGCGGTGGCACCGCCGTTCCCGGGCGCCTTCACCGAGGTCGCCGGCACCCGGCTCATGGTGCTGAAGACCCGTCTGGATCCGCGGCCCGCCCGCCATCCCGAGGCGGCGCCCTGTCTCTACGCGGAGGCCGGCACCTGGGTGGTCGACTGCGCCGACGGCCGGCGCCTCGCCCTCCTGGACCTGCGCGCCGGGGATACCCCGGTCGATCCGCAGTCCCCGCCGGCGGTGCTCGCCCGCCAGCCGGTCGGTTTACACTGAACACCAAGACAAGCTCTCGAGGACCCGCACTTGAAGAACATTCTCATCCTCGGCGTGAACGGCTTCATCGGCCATCACCTCTCGAAGTACATCCTCGCGCACACCGACTGGCGCATCTACGGCATGGACCTCGCTTCCGACCGGGTGTCGACCATGCTCGGCGACCCGCGCTTTCACTTCGTCGAGGGCGACATCACGATCAACAAGGAGTGGGTCGAGTACCACGTGCGCAAGTGCGACGTGATCCTCCCCCTGGTCGCCATCGCCACCCCGGCCACCTACGTGCGCGAACCGCTGCGGGTGTTCGAGCTCGATTTCGAGGCCAACCTGCCGATCATCCGCCACTGCGTGAAGTACAAAAAGCGCGTGGTGTTTCCCTCGACCTCCGAGGTGTACGGCGCCTGCCGCGACCCGGAATTCGATCCCGACACCTCGCCGCTGGTGCTCGGCCCCATCCACGAGCAGCGCTGGATCTACTCCTGCGTCAAGCAGCTCCTGGACCGCGTCATCTGGGGCTACGGCCAGCAGGGACTGCAGTTCACGCTGTTCCGGCCCTTCAACTGGGTGGGCTCCGGGCTCGACAGCCTCGACAGCCCGAAGGAGGGCAGCTCGCGGGTGCTGACCCAGTTCTTGGGCCACATCGTGCGCGGCGAGCCGATCAAGCTGGTCGACGGCGGCAAGCAGACCCGCGCCTTCACCTTCATCGACGACGCGATCGAGTGCCTGACCCGTATCATCGACAATCCGGGGGGCGTGGCCGACGGCAAGATCTACAACATCGGCAATCCGAAGAACTCGTATTCCATTCGCGAGCTTGCGCAGATGATGCTGGAGGTCGCGCTGAGCCGGCCCGAGTACGCGCCCACGGCGCGGAAGGTGACCCTGGTGGAGACCTCGGCGCTTGCCTACTACGGCAAGGGTTACGCCGACATCCCGGCGCGCATGCCGTCGATCAAGAACACCATGGCGGACCTCGGCTGGGCGCCGAAGACCGACATGCGCCAGGCCCTCTCGGCGATCTTCGACGCCTACGCGCACGCACTGCCGAGCGCCTCGGCGCTCCTGAACCCGGATGCCTGAGAGCGGCGACGGCGGTGGCGCGCGCCCGCTCGAGGGCGCGCTCATCGGCCTGAAAGTGGACGTCGACACCCTGCGCGGCACCCGCGAGGGCGTGCCGCGCCTCGCCGCGGCGCTCGCGCACCGCGGCGCCGACGCCACGTTCTACTTCTCCGTCGGTCCCGATCACACGGGGCGCGCCATTCGCCGGGTGTTTCGCAAGGGGTTCGCCGAGAAGGTGGCGCGCACCTCCGTCCTCGAACACTACGGCTTGAAGACGCTGCTCTACGGCGTGCTCCTGCCGGGACCCGACATCGGCGCCAAGGCCGGTGACGTCATGCGGGAGGTGCACGCCCGCGGCTTCGAAGTGGGCCTGCACACCTTCGATCACGTGCGCTGGCAGGACGGCGTCGCGACGGCGGATGGCGCCTGGACGCGGCGCGAATTCGAGCGCGGCATCGAGGCCTTCCGTAAGGTTTTCGGTTTCGCGCCGTCCTCACACGCCGCCGCCGGCTGGCAGATGAACGACCACGGCCTGGAGCTCGAGCGCGAGTACGGCCTGACTTACGCGAGCGACACCCGCGGCGGAGCGCCGTTCCGGCCGCAGCTCGCCGCGGGCGCGAGCCCCTGCCCGCAGCTGCCGACCACGCTTCCCACCTTCGACGAACTTTTGGGGGTGGACGGCATCGACGCCGCGAACATCGCGGAGGCGGTATATCGGCGCTCGCTCGCCGCGGAGGATCGCTCGCGCCAGGTGTTCACCCTGCATGCCGAGCTCGAGGGCCAGCGCCTGTTGCCGGCCTTCGAGGCGCTAGTGGATCGTTGGCTCGCCGCCGGTGCGCGCCTGGTGCGCATGGCGAGCCTCGCCGATGCGCTCGACCGGGCGGCCTTGCCGGTGCGCCGGGTGGGCCGCGGCACCGTGCCGGGCCGCTCGGGGCTGCTCGCGGTCACGGCGGACGCCGTGCGATCCGCGTGAGCGCCGATCCGGCGGCGCTCAAGCCCAGCGAGCGCTGGCTGTACGTCGCGCTCGCGGTACTCATCGCCGCGTCCTGGTTCGCCGCGCTGTCCGCGCGGCCGCTGTTCAACCCCGACGAGGGTCGCTATGCGGAGATCCCGCGGGAGATGCTGGCCGGCTCCGGCTGGATCGTGCCGCACCTCGATGGGGTGCCCTACGTGGAGAAGCCGCCGCTCACCTACTGGATGACGGCGCTCGCGCTGCGCACCTTTGGGCTCAACGCCTTCGCGGCGCGGCTCTACAGCACGCTGTGCGGGATCGGCACCCTGTTGCTGGTGGGCTTCACGGCGGGGAGGCTGTGGAATACGGCCACCGGCTGGCGCGCGGCGGCGCTCCTCGGCGGCATGGCGTTGACCGTGATCCTCGCCCAGTTGCTCACCCTCGACATGAGCCTGACCTTCTATCTGACGCTGAGCCTCGCGGCCTTTCTGGCCGCGCAGCACGCACGCGCCGCCGGCACTCCCGAGGCGGCGCGCCGCGCCGACCGCTGGATGCTCGCCGCCTGGGCGGCCGTGGCGCTCGGGGTGCTCACCAAGGGGGTGGTGGCGCTGGCCATCCCCGGCGCCACGCTCGTGCTCTACAGTGCGGTCGCGCGTGACCTGGCGCTCTGGCGCCGGCTCGCGCTCGTGCGCGGGCTCGCGCTGTTCGCGGTGCTGGTGCTGCCCTGGCACCTCCTTGCCGCGCGTCGACTCGACGATTTTCTCGGCTTTTATTTCGTGCACGAGCACCTGGCGCGCTATCTGACGCCCAGCGCCGACCGCGAGGAGGCGCGCTGGTTCTTCCTCGCCGTCTTCGCGCTCGGCACGGCGCCGTGGTCGATCGGCGCGCTGCGTTCGCTCGCGCTCGACTGGCGCCGCGGCGCGCCGCGCGGCGAGTTCAACGCGGCGCGCTTCCTGTGGCTGTGGATGGCGTTCGTGATCCTGTTCTTCTCGCTCTCCGACTCCAAGCTCATTCCCTACGTGCTGCCGGCGTTCCCCCCGCTTGCGCTGCTGCTCGCCTCGGCGCCGCCCGCGACCCTGCGCCGTGATCTCAAGCTCGGCGCCGCGTTCGCGCTCCTCGTCGGCGTGGCGCTGGTGGTCGCCGGCGTCGCACTGCCGGCGGTGCTCGCGCCCAGCCCGCGCCACGCGCTGTTCTTTGCGATCGCGCGTCCGGCGATGCTGGCCGGAGCGCTGTTCGTGGCCGGCGGGCTTGCCGTGCTCGCGCCGCGCGATCGGCCGGCGACCCGCGATGCGGTGACCCTCGGCGCCGCCGCCTGTCTCGGCTGGCTCATCCTGATGCGCGCCGCCGCGGTGGTGGCGCCGGCGTATTCGGGCGTGGCGCTCGCGGCGCCGCTCGCCGGCGTACCGGCCGCGGTGCCCGTGTACAGCGTCGGCACCTACGATCACACGCTGTCCTTCTACGCCCGCCGTACCCTGTTGCCGGTCGCCTATCGCGGTGAGCTCGACTATGGCCTGAGGCACGTTCCGGGTATGGCCATCGCGGATCTGGATTCTTTCATCGATCGCTGGAACGCCGGCGGGGAGGCCTACGCCGTCATGGAACTGTCGACCTACGAACGCCTGCGCGCCCGGGGCGTGCCCATGCGCGAGGTGGCCCGCAACCTGCGCCGCGTGCTGGTGGCCCGTTCGTGAGCGCGCTCACCTGGGTGTTGATCGTGAGCGGCGTGCTCTTGAACGCCTGTGCCCAGCTGCTCTTGAAGGTGGCGACCCGGTCGCTCGCGCAGCTTGCCGGCAACCTGCCGCGCATGGTCTGGGACGCCGCCTGGGCGCTCGCGGGCAGTGTGCCGTTCTGGCTCGGCATGGGCTGTTACGCCGCGAGCGTGTGCGTCTGGATCGCGGCGCTCGCCAAGGCGCCGGTGAGCACGGCCTACCCGATGCTCTCCTTGGGCTACGTCGTGGTCGCGGCCGCGGGTACGCTCTGGTTGGGCGAGACCCTCTCGCCCGCTAAGATGGCGGGCATCGCGCTCATCTGCGTGGGCGTCGTGCTCGTCTCCAGGAGTTCTTCATGACCGATTCCGCGTCGCGGCCCTTTCTGCCGTTCACCCGGCCGTCGATCGATGCCGAGAGCATCGCCGCCGTGGCCGAGGTATTCCGCTCCGGCCAGCTCGCGAGCGGCCCGCGGGTGCTGGCCTTCGAGGCGGCGCTCGCGGCCTACGTCGGCGGCGGCCGCGAGGTGCGGGTGATGACCTCCGCCACCGCCGGCCTCGAGATGGCCCTCGAAGTCGCAGGCGTGGGCAAGGGCGACGAGGTGATCGTGCCGGCGATGAGCTTCGCCGCGAGCGCCAACGTGATCGCGCGCGTGGGGGCGCGTCCGGTGTTCGTCGACATCGACATTGAGACCCGCAATCTCGTGATCGACCAGGTGAGCGCGGCGATCACGCCGCGCACGCGCGCCATCATGCCGGTGCACTTCGCGGGCCTTTCCGTGGACCTCGACCCCTTGTACGCGATCGCCGCGCGGCACTCGCTGCGGGTGGTCGAGGATGCGGCCCACGCCATCGGCTCCGCGTATCGCGGGCGCAAGATCGGCAGCTTCGGCGACCTGGTGGTGTTCAGCTTCCACCCCAACAAGAACATGACCAGCATCGAGGGCGGTGCGATCGCCACGGCCGACCGCGACGCCGCGGCGGCGTTCGAGCGCTACCGCTTCCACGGCATCGCGCGCAACGCCGAGGGCGAGATCGACGTGCTCTTCCCGGGTGCGAAGAGCAACATGCCGGACGTGTCGGCCCAGGTGGGCATCGACCAGCTCAAGCGCCTCGACGGCTTCAATGCCCGCCGGCGCGCGCTCGCGTACCGGTACTTCGAGGAATTTGCGGGCTACGACCGCGTGGTGCTGCCGGCGCGCGGCGACGAGGGTCACAGCTGGCACATGTTCACCGTGCTCATCGATTTCCCGGCGCACGGCATGACGCGACCGGAGTTCCAGAAGCACATGGCGGCACACGGTATCGGCGTCGGCGTGCACTATCCCTGCATCCCGGCCCTCACCTACTACCGCTCCCAAGGGTACGATCCGGAGGCGACGCCGGTGGCGGCGCGGGTGGGACGGGAGACGGTCACGTTGCCCCTGTTCCCCGCCATGGGGGACGACGACGTGCCGCGGGTGGTGCGGGCGCTGAAGGCCGTGCTCGGCTGAGGTCCTGCCGTCTTCGGCGGTTTCGGCTCGCTCCCTGTACGCGGGGGGGCATGGCGGCCTCGCCGGAGAGCGAGCATCCGCACCGCCTGCCGAAGCCGGTGCGCCTGCGCGGTGGCGCGCGTCTCGATCTGGAGGGCATCGAGACAGCGATCGCGGAGGGTCGCGAGTAGCGTGGTGCTCGTCGACACTAACGTGGTTGCGTATCTGCTGATCGAGGGCGACCGGACGATCAGGTCGCGAGCTCTGTTCGAGCGCGACAGCGACTGGTGCAGCGAATCCATTCTGTTGGTGGAGTTATCGAACGTCATCGCCACCTGTGTACGAATCGCAGTGGCGGTGCGGTCGTGGATGTGGCCGATCGCGATACCCTTTACGACGTAACCGGCCGCTGACGCGGGTAATTAGCCCAAGTGTTCGTGGCTGACACCAACGCGTTGATATATGCGATGGAGATAACTTCCATGGCTTCACCAATACCTCAGTGCCGATAGTGCAGTTCAGGTCCGTTTAGGTCGCCAATTCGGGTACCGATCAGCCGGATCTGGAGTACGGGCTACTTTGCGAGCGGTTTGGGCCACTTTACTGATACCGGTCGATATGCCGACCTTGAGAGCGTCCCGAATCCCTGATACTCCCGGTGGAGTAGGGTCGAATCCCCAGCGCCGCAGGCGATGATTCGTGCGATAAATTCGGCGCAAACGATGATGAATAGAGACTAGATCGAAATTCACGTTTATGGATATAGAAACTGAGTCACCGTTTTCGACCCAATGCGGTGCGGTGCTCGGAAAGTGCACGCCGTGACCGGCCGTCAGGAGGTGGAAGTGTGCTTCTGATCGGCGCTCCGCTTTGAAGATGGCGCTGTTGGGGTTGCCGCCGCAGTGATTCTCTAGTTCACGATGGGTAACGATGGTGTGATCGGATCGATCGAATACGTAGCAGGACTTTTCTCCAGCGACCTGAAGAAGGAAGTTCGACTCCAAGTCTAAGTGATAGGCCGTTAAACGCCTTGGCGAATTGATGAAGATCAATGATTCGCCGAGCACAATGTCATCTTGCATTTCCGGAGAGGCCATCGAGAATATGCGTTGCAATATCTCTTGCAACACCGGGCCGTAGACTGGATCCTGCTCCGCATGTTTAAGAATGACTAACGAATCGTTAGTCGCGATTCCACGAATGGTCTCGTCCAGGG
>DAIDHD010000041.1 GCA_027459765.1 Gammaproteobacteria bacterium
CGCTACATCCGTCATGACATCGACTTCAACTTCTACGTATCCGACCAGGAACGCGCCCAGATGGTGGCGCACGTGAACGCCGCGGTGCGTGCGGCGTTCGATTTCGTCGGCTCCCGCGCAGCACAGCGCCAGAGCGCCTGAAGACTCCCGCGGGTTCTAATCCTCGTCCACGGCGGCCGCCTGCGTTTGCGGCGCGCGCCGCGGATCGAGCGCGCCCGCGTGCAACTGCCCGAGCCGCCGGTTCACCCGCGGCAATTGCTCTCTTTCGAGCACGTTCCAGCGCGCCGTGAGTCGATCGACCCGTGGACCCAGAGTCTTCGCCGCGTCCACCTGCGCCGCGGTCGGGCGCGCGTCGGCCTGTCCGATCTGCTGATAGAGCGCACTCGCCGCACCGCTCACCGAGTCGAGCCCTTCGCGCGAGTCGGAATCCGCCGCAGCGGCACTGGTCGCCTCGACCGGCGCCGGCGCCTTGGTCCCATCGAGCAGAGCCGCGACGGCAGCGTCCAGCGCGTCGAGCGTCGGGTCGGCCGCCGGCAGGCGCCTGCGCACCGCGGCGATCTGCTCGCGGATCGAGTGCGCGGCCAGATCCGCCGCAGCGCTGCGCTCGACCAGGGCCGCGAGCGCGTGCTGCGAGCGGTACAGCGTCGCAAGATCGTCGCTGCTCGCAGGCACGCGCGGATCCATGCGCACGTGCAGGGTCGCGGTGGCCTCGCGCCCGTCGGCCAGCAGTCGCACCCGGTACTCGCCGGGTACCACCGCCGCACCGAGCGGTTCGCGGGGCGTTCGGTGGGGCACCGCGGAGATCGGATATTCGTAGCGGGTGGCGAGCGGCGCGGTCTCGTGCAGGTCCCACACCAGCCGGTGCCAGCCGCCGCTGGCCGCCGGTATCTGCGCCGGCTTCACCCAGTATGGCGGTATCAGCTGCGCGGCGAGTTCCGCGGCGTCCGGCTGCGGACGGTCGTCGCTCGAGTACCGCCGGAGCACGGTGCCTTTCGAGTCCAGGATTTCGATCACCACGTGGTGTGCGCCGGCCGCCGGCAGTCGATAGTCGATCGGGGCCCCGTCCGGCGGGTTCTCGCCCGCCGGCTCGTCCGGCGGCAGCGGCGTATCGGTGTTGGTGTCGCGACGCACGCGGGTCGCGAGCGTCGGCACGACGACCCGCACGCCGTCGCGCGTCGCGGGATCGGCGAGTCCCCGCAGCGCCGCGATGTCGTCCAGAATCCAGAACGAACGCCCGTGAGTGGCGAGGATCAGATCGTCGTCCTTGACGGTCAGGTCGCGCATGGAGGTGTGCGGCAGGTTCAACTGCAGCGAGCGCCAGTGCTCGCCGTCGTCGAGCGAGAACCACACGCCGTTTTCGGTGCCCGCGTACAGCATTCCACGGCGCACGGGGTCCTCGCGGACGGTGTTCACGGCGCCGTCCGCGGGCAGCCCGTTCACGATCGGCTGCCAGGTCGCACCCCCGTCGCGCGTGCGGTACACGTACGGGCGCCGATCGTCGACCCGAAACCGGCTCACCGACACATAGGCCGTGCGCGCGTCGAAGCGCGAGGCGCTGATCTGCGTGACCTTGCTCCACGGCGTCAGGTCCGGCGGAGTGATCGGCTGCCAGTGGGCGCCGTGATCGTGGGTGATCCAGACCAGACCGTCGTCGGTGCCGGCCCAGAGCGTGTCGACGTCCTGGTAGGACGCAGCGAGCGAATACACCGCGCCGCGCCGCTTGGCTGCATCGGCGTCCGTCAGCGCCGGCACGTTGTCGAGGTGGCCCGCATGCTCGCGCGTCAGATCGGGACTGATGGCGCGCCAGGAGGCGCCGCCGTCGCGGGTCTCGAACACCAGGTTCGCGGCGTAGAACAACAAGCCGGGATCCAGCGGCGAGAACAGCAGCGGCTCCGTGCGATCGGTGCGGTAGCGCGGATCCCGCAGCGGGATGGGGGTGACGTTCTGCACCTGCCCGGTGACCGTGTCGTAGCGCGACACCTCCGCGCGACCGGCGCCGTAGACGATCGAGGGATGCCGGGGATCGGGAGCGGCGTAGCCGTACTCGATGATCCCGGCGGGATGCCAGTCGCGGAAGGTGATCGCCCCGTCGTTGCCGCGGCTGGAAATGCACACCGAGCCGCTCTCCTGCTGCGCGCCGCAGACCCGGTAGGGAAACTCGTCGGTGACCGCGACGTGATAGATCTGCGCCGTGGGCTGGTTGTACCACGAGCTCCAGGTCTCGCCGCCGTTGACGCTGACCACCGCGCCCTGATCGCTCACCAGCAGCAGGATTCGCGGATCGACCCCGTTGATCCAGATGTTCTGGTAGTCATCGCCGCCAGGCGCGCCGCGCAGACTGGCCCAGGTCTTGCCGCCGTCGAGCGAGCGGCAGGTGACGATGCTCGCGCTGTAGACGACGTCGGGGTTGCGCGGATCGACGCGCGGCACCGGCAGGTCGCCACCGCCAATGCCCATCGCGGGACGGGGATCGTCGGTGATCCGCCGCCAGGACTCGCCGCCGTCGTCCGAACGGTACAGGCCCATCCCCGCGTCGCTCGCGTACTCGTGCTTGTCGGAGGTCGAGACGGTGGCATACAGGCGCTCGGGCGCGCTCGGCGCGATCGCCACCTGGATCTGGGTCAGGTTCTGGGGCAGGCCGCGGGTGAGCGAATGCCAGGTCTCGCCGCCGTCGGTGGACTTGAACAAGCCGCCACGCGTGCCCGCGTACTCGTTGTCGTCCTCCCAGGGCCCGACCCGCGATTCGGTGAAGGCTGCGTACACGGTGTCCGGGTGCTTGGGATCGATCGCGACGTCCGAAGCGCCGACGTCGGGGCCCCGATACAGAACCTTGCGCCACGTCTTGCCGCCATCCGTCGAGCGGAACAGACCGCGCTCCTCGTTGGGTCCGTAAGGATGCCCGACCACCGCGGCGAACAGGCGGTTCGGGTCGCGCGGGTCGACGGCCAGCGCCGGAATCTGCTCGCCGTCGCGCAAGCCGAGGTGCTCCCAGGTCTTGCCGGCATCCGCCGAGCGGTAGATGCCGTCGCCCACGGACAGGTCGGGGCGCGCGAACAGGCCTTCGCCGCTGCCGACGTACACGATGCGGCCGTCGGAGGGCGCCACCGCGATGGCGCCGATCGACTGCGTCGGCTGGTCGTCGAAGATCGGCCGCCAGGTACGGCCGTAATCCTCGCTCTTCCACACGCCGCCGTTCACGGCGCCGACGTAGAACACGTTCGGCTCGCCGTCGACTCCGACCGCGGCGCGCGTACGGCCGCCGCGGAAGGGACCGATCATGCGCCAGTGCAGGTCGGGCAATTCGCCCGCCGCGGCCGCGGAAGCGGCTCTCCCGGGGGGCGATGCGCCGAGCGCGGTCGTGGCAACGAGCACCGTGGACAGCGCGCCCGCAACGACGATCGACCAGGATCCGGGCCGGGAACGGGGTTGAACCATGACGTCGTTGACCTCTGCGAATGGCCGCGTGGATTGGCGTGAGGCCGCAGAGTATAGTCGCGCCGAGCGCGAAGGAGTGACGATGCCCGACGTTGGACGCTGCCTGCGATGGGTGTGGATTTCGGCGCTGCTCGGCGCACTCGCCGCCCACGCGGCACCCACCGTGTTCGTGCACGTGCGCGGACACACCTTCGCCGGCGACCGATTGGTCACCTTCGACGCGCTCGCGATCGATGACGCGCGCGTGCTCGCGACCGGCACTGCGCGCGACCTCCTCGCCCGCTACCCCGGGGCGCGGCGCATCGACGGCGGCGGCCGCGCGCTGCTGCCCGGACTGATCGACGCGCACGGCCACGTACTCGATCTCGGGTTCCAGGCCACGCAACTGGATCTCACCGCGACCGACTCGCTCCCGCGGGCACTGGCGCAGGTGCGTCGGTACGCGGCCGCGCACCCCGGGAGCGGCTGGATAATCGGGTCGGGCTGGAACCAGGAGCGCTGGCGCTTGGGACGATTCCCGACCGCCCGTGAACTGGATGCGGTGGTCCCGGACCGGCCCGCCGCACTCGAGCGGGTGGACAAGCACGCGCTCTGGGTCAACGGCGCCGCGCTGCGCGCCGCCCGGATAACCCGCGAAACGCCGGACCCCGTCGGGGGCCGGATCGAGCGCGACGCCGACGGCACGCCCACGGGCGTGCTGGTCGACGCCGCGCGGCAGCTGGTACGGTCGGTTCAGCCGCAACCGTCGCACGCAGAGCGCGCCGCCGCCCTGACCGCGGCGCTCGAGCGCCTGGCGAGCGTCGGACTGACCTCGGTGGGCGACGCCCGAGTGACTGCCGCGGACGTGGCGCTCTACCGGGAATTCGCCGACCGCGGCCGGCTGACCACCCGTATCTACGCCATGATCCGCGACACGGGCGAGGACTTCCGCACGCTGTCCGCCGCCGGGCCGCTGATCGGTTACGGCGGCGATCACCTCACCGTGCGCGCGGTCAAGCTGTTCGCGGACGGCTCCCTCGGCAGCCGTGGCGCGGCGTTGCTCGCTCCCTACGCGGATGCGCCCGGACAGCGCGGGCTCGAATTCCTGTCGGACGCCGAGTTGCGCGCCAAGATCGAGACGGCCCTGCGTGCCGGCTATCAGGTCAACGTGCACGCGATCGGCGACGCGGCCAACCGCCAGGTCCTCGACGCGTTCACTGCGGCCTATCGGGTGGTCGACGGGCGGGCGCTGCGCAATCGCATCGAGCACGCCCAGATCCTCGCCCCGGAGGACATCCCCCGCTTCGTACCGCTGGGGCTCATCGCCTCTATGCAGCCGACGCACGCCACCAGCGACCGGCTCATGGCCGAGCGCCGGCTCGGACCTGCGCGGCTGCGCGGCGCCTACGCGTGGCGCACCTTCCTCGCACAGGGTACGCCGCTCGCGGGCGGATCGGACTTCCCGGTCGAGTCGCCCAATCCCTTCTACGGTCTGTACGCGGCGGTGACGCGCATGGACCGCGACGGCTTGCCGCCCGGCGGCTGGCACCCCGAGCAGGCAATGACCCTGGAGGAGGCTTTCCGCGCCTTCACGCTGACGGCCGCCTACGCCCAGCACCAGGAAGGGAGCCTCGGATCGCTCGAAGCGGGCAAATGGGCCGATTTCGTGCTGCTCGACCGCGACCCCTTCGCGATCCCGGCACGGGACCTGTGGAAGGTGCGCGTGCTTCAGACCTGGGTCGGCGGCGCGCCGATCTACCGCGCGACCGGCGGCTGAGCTCAGTCCAGGATGCGCGGCGCCGGTATCGGCACGATGAAGCGACAGCCCCACTCGCGCACGAAGGCCATCTGGGCGGTGATCTCCTCGCGCAGGTTCCAGGGCAGGATGAACAGGTAGTCGGGGCGCGTGCGCGCGATCATCTCGGGCGCATGGATTGGAATTCGCGTGCCCGGGGTGTACTTGCCCTGCTTGTAGGGATTGCGATCCACCGTGTAATCGAGAAAGTCGCCGCGGATGGCGCAGTAGTTGAGTAGCGTATTTCCCTTGCCGGGCGCGCCGTAACCGACGATGCGCTTGCCGTCGCGCTTGAGCCGGATCAGAAATTCGAGGATGTCGCGCTTGGTCGCCTTGACCCGCTCCTCGAACGCGCGATAGACGTCGAGGCCGTCGAATCCGGCGCTGCGTTCGCGCTCGCGCAGCGCCGCGACCCGGGCCGTGACCGGGCGCGACGCGTCTGCGGCATGGCGCGCGTACAGCCGCAGCGAACCCCCATGGGTCGGCAGTTCCTCGACGTCGAACACCGTCAGGCCGTGCGCCGCGAGCACCCGCTCGGCGGTGCCGAAGGAGAAGTAGCTGAAGTGTTCGTGATAGATGGTGTCGAACTGGTTCTCGGCCATGAGCCGTTCGAGATGCGGGAATTCCAGCGTCACCACTCCTCGCGGCTCGAGCAGCGCGGCCAGGCCGGCCACGAAGTCGTTCAAATCCGGCACGTGCGCCAGCACGTTGTTCGCGATCAGGAGGTCCGCGCGTCCGCGCGATGCGACGATGCGCGCCGCGTTCGCCAGGCCGTGGAACGAGACGTCGGTGTCGATCCCCTTCACGCGCGCGGCGGCGGCCACGTTGGCCGCCGGCTCGATGCCGAGCACCGGAATGCCGGCGGCGTGGAAGTGCTGCAGTAGATAGCCGTCGTTGCTGGCGATCTCGATCACCAGGCTGTCCGCGCCGAGCCCGAACCGTTCACGGACCGCGGCGGCGTAGCGGCGGCCGTGCTCGATCCAGGAGTCCGAGAACGAGGAGAAGTACGAATACTCGCCGAAGATCTCCTCGGGCGCCGCGAACTGCTCCAACTGCACCAGGAAGCAACGTGCGCACACGCGCGCGTGCAATGGGAAGAATCGTTCCGCCGCCCCCAGCGACCCAGGCTCGACCAGGGTGTTGCAGAGGGGCGAAAGTCCGAGGTCGACCACGGTCGCCAGATCGTCGTGTCCGCAGAAGCGGCAGCGTGCGCCGCGCGCCGGTGGCGCAGTGTGGTTGCTCATACGGGCGCCGATTATGCCTCAGGGGCGAGGTATGGAGTGGTCGCGCTGCTTGGTCCGGCAGATCTCCGGCGTATCGGTCGATTTGCACACCGCGCACCCGGCAATGCAGGCCATCAGCACGCAGACGAGGATCGAGCGCATGGCCGAAGCATAGCCGCGTCGCGGTCGGCCGCGCCATCCCGTACCATCGGCTCTCCGGCGCCGCGCGCGCTTCGCACGAGAGACCCGACCATGTCCCGGTTCACGACCGTCCCTTGCGCCATGTGGCTCGCCCTCGCCTGCTCGGTCCCGGCCGCGGCGGCCGACTACGTGCTGCCCGCGACTCCGGGCACGGTCGCCTGGGGCTACTACTCGGGCCAGTCGAAGCCGGTGCTCACGGTGCACTCCGGCGACACGGTCCGCATGCAGACGCTCTCCACCTGCGGATCGCCGCAACAGATGCAGGAGCGGGGCGTCGCGGCGGCCGACATACCGCCGTACACCCAACCCATCTACGACGAGGTCAAGGACCGGGGACCGGGCGGCCACATCCTCACGGGACCGGTGTCCATCGCGGAGGCCGAACCCGGCGACGTGCTCGAGGTGCACATCGAGAAGGTCGACATCGACGCCAATTTCGCCTGCAACGCCTTCGGACTCAACCGCGGCTTCCTGCCGATGGAGTATCCCTACAGCCGCTGGAAGATCGTGCCGCTCGATCGGCAACACATGATGGCGCGCTTCGCGCCCGGCATCGACATCCCGCTGCGGCCCTTCTTCGGCAGCATGGGCGTGGCGCCCGCCGGCGGCAAGATCGACAGCGCGCCTCCCTTCTCCCACGCCGGCAACATGGACAACAAGGAGCTGGTGGCGGGCACGACGCTGTACATACCGGTGGCGGTGAAGGGCGCGCTGTTCGAGGCGGGCGACGGACACGCCGCGCAGGGCAACGGCGAGGTGGACATCACCGCGCTCGAGACCTACCTCACGGGGACGTTTCGCTTCGTGGTTCGCAAGGACCGGCATCTCGTGTGGCCGCGCGCGGAGACTCCGGACTACTACATCACCATGGGATTCAGCCCGGACCTGAAGCAGGCCACGGAGCATGCGCTGCGCGACATGATCGAATTCCTGCAGACCGAGAAGCACCTGAGCCGCGACGACGCCTACATGCTGGCGAGCGTGGCGGTGGACCTGGACATCACCCAGCTCGTCGACGGCAACGTCGGCGTTCACGCGCTGTGCCCGAAGAAGATCTTCACGAAGGCGGCCCGCTGAGCGGGCCCGCGGCGGCTCGACCCCGATCGCGAGTGCGTCAGCGCCGCAGGCGGCGCCGCAGCTCGAGCATCACCGCGGGCGGGTTGTCGCGGTCCAGCACGCAGACCTCGATTTCGTGCGGCGCCGAGCCGGCGTCACAGGCGTGCAGGGCATCGCCGCCGGCGAGCTGGTCGCACCAGACACGGGCGTAGAGGAAGCCCCGCGGCAGCGGGCTGCAGACGCCGCCAGGGTCGTTGCGCACCTTGAGCTCGCGAAGCCGGCCGATGGACGCCACGGCGCTGACCGGGTCGTTCCAGCGCCGCCGCACCCGGACCTGTGGATCGGCGTCCGTCATGGCGAAGAGCCGGGGCAATCAGGCAGAATAAAGGTCACCAAACTATAACGACCGCTGAGTGGACGCGCGCGTCCGGCGGAAATCCTTGAGCGATGGCTGACACACCGATCATCGAAACTCGCGGCTTGACCAAGGAGTTCAACGGCTTCACGGCCGTCAATGCGGTCGATTTTCGCATGCGCGAAGGCCACATTCACGCGCTGATCGGTCCGAACGGTGCCGGCAAGACGACGTTCTTCAATTTGCTGACCAAATTCCTGCGTCCGACCCGCGGAGTGATCCTGTTCCGGGGCGAGAACGTCACCGAGGCGGGATCGGCCGAACTCGCGCGCCGCGGCATCGTGCGCTCGTTCCAGATGTCCGCGGTGTTCCCGCACATGACCGTGCTCGAGAACGTGCGCATCGGGCTGCAGCGCAGGCTCGGCACCTCGTTCCACTTCTGGCGCTCCGAATCGAGCCTCGGATCGCTCGATCGGCGCGTGATGGAGCTTCTGGAGGCGGTCGACCTCGCCGACTTCGCGCGCGTCATCGCGGTCGAACTGCCGTACGGCCGCAAGCGGGCTCTGGAACTCGCCACGACGCTCGCCATGGATCCCAAGCTCATGCTGCTCGACGAGCCCACGCAGGGCATGGGGCATGAAGACGTCAACCGGATCACCGCCCTGATCCGCAAGGTCTCCGCGAATCGCAGCATCCTCATGGTCGAGCACAACATGAGCGTGGTGTCGACCATCGCCGACCGCATATCGGTATTGCAGCGCGGACAGATCATCGCCGACGGCCCCTACGAGGAGGTCTCGCGCAATCCGCAGGTGGTGGAGGCGTACATGGGTAGCGCCGACGCCGAACTCGGAGCCGCGCACGCATGAGCGTCGAGTTGCTGCGGATCACCGACCTGCACGCCTTCTACGGCGAGTCCCACATCCTGCACGGCGTCGACCTGCGGGTCGACCGGGGCGAAGTGGTGATCCTGCTCGGCCGCAACGGCGCCGGACGCACCACGACGCTCAAGGCCATCATGGGCCTGGTCGGCTCGCGCAGCGGCTCGATCATGATCAACGGGGTGGAGGCCAGCGACCTGCCGCCCCACAAGATCGCGCGTCTCGGCGTCGGCTACTGCCCCGAGGAGCGCGGCATCTACTCGAGCCTCACCACCGAGGAGAATCTGATGCTGCCGCCGTTGGTGGGTTCCGGCGGCATGTCGCTCGAGGAGATCTACGGGATGTTCCCGAATCTGGCCGAGCGGCGCGCGACGCAGGGCACACGACTCTCCGGCGGCGAGCAGCAGATGCTGGCGCTCGCACGCATCCTGCGCACGGGCGCGAAGCTGCTGCTGCTCGACGAAATATCCGAGGGGCTCGCCCCGGTGATCGTGCAGGCGCTGTCGCGCACGATCCAGACGCTGCGGCAGAAGGGTTACACCATCCTGCTGGTCGAGCAGAACTTCCGTTTCGCGCTGCCGCTCGCCGACCGCTTCTACGTCATGGAGCACGGACAGGTGGTGGAGGGTTTCTCGGCGAGCGAGCTGCCGGCGAAGATGTCGGCGCTGCAGGCACAGCTCGCCGTCTGACCGGGTTTCGAACGCTTTTCACAAGAGGGGAGTCAGCCACGATGAACAGAACACATTCGGCCCTGCTGTCGTTCATGGGCATTGCCGCCCTCGGCGGCTGCGGCAGCGCTCTCGGCGCCGCCAACGAGGTGGTGATCGGCGACATCGACGACCTGTCCGGCAATTACGCCGACGTGCAGGGCCAGGGCGGCATCGAGGCCATCAAGATGGCGATCGCCGACTTCGGCGGCACCGTGCTCGGCCGCAAGATCGTGCTGCTCACCGCCGACCACCAGAACAAGCCGGACGTCGGCGCCTCCAAGGCGCGCGAGTGGGCCGACCAGAACGGTCTCAACATGCTCATCGGCGGCTCCAATACCGGCGTCAGCATCGCGATGGCCAAGGTGGCCGGCGCCAAGAAGGTGCCGTTCTTCGCGGTCGGCGCCGGCGGCTCGTCGCTCACCAACGAGGACTGCACGCCCTACACCATCCACTACTCCTACGACACCACGTCGCTCGCCAACGGCACCGCCAGCACCATCGTCAAGGCGGGCGGCAAGACCTGGTACTACATCACCGCCGACTACGCCTTCGGCACGCAGCTGCAGAACGCGGCCTCCAAGGTCGTCGAGGCGAGCGGCGGCAAGAACCTCGGCGCCGTGCGCGCGCCGCTCGGCGCCTCGGACTTCTCCTCGTTCCTCCTGCAGGCGCAGGGCTCGGGCGCCCAGGTGCTCGGTCTCGCCAACGCTGGCGAGGACTTCAGCAACTCGCTGAAGGCGGCCAACGAATTCGGCCTGACCAAGAGCATGAAGCCCGCCGCGCTGCTCGCCTTCATCAACAACATCCACAGCCTCGGCCTGAAGAGCGCGCAGGGCCTCTACCTCACGACCTCGTTCTACTGGGACCTGAACGACGAGACGCGCGCCTTCTCCAAGCGGTTCTTCGAGAAGATGAAGGCCGAGCCCACCATGGACCACGCCGGCGTGTACTCGGCCACTCTCACCTACCTGAAGGCGGTCAAGGCCGCCGGCACCACCGATCCGGAAAAGGTGATGGCCGAACTTCACCGCGCGAAGATCAACGACATGTTCGCAAAGGGCGGCTACGTGCGCGCCGACGGCGTCATGGTGCACGACATGTACGTCATGCAGGTCAAGTCGCCGCAGGAGTCGAAGTATCCCTGGGACTACTACAAGCTGGTGAAGCAGATGAAGGGCGAGGAAGCCTTCGGACCGATCACCGGGCTTTGCCCGAGCGCGCGGAGATGAACCGCGCATGACCACGGTCTTCGGGGTGCCCCTCGCCGTCATCCTGGGGCAGCTGATGCTCGGGCTCGTGAACGGCGCGTTCTACGCCCTATTGAGCCTTGGCCTCGCGGTGATCTTCGGGCTGATGGGCGTCGTCAACTTCGCGCACGGCGCCCTGTACGCGCTGGGCGCGTTCGCGGCGCTTCTCGGCATGAAGTGGCTCGGCCTGAATTACTGGGTGGCGCTGCTGGCCGCGCCGGCGGCCGTCGCCGTGCTCGGCCTGGCGGCAGAGCGCGCGCTTCTGCGGCACGTGTACAAATTGCCGCCGCTGTACGGGCTGTTGCTCACCTTCGGGCTCGCGCTGGTGATCGAGGGCACCCTCTTCCAGCTGTTCGGCTCGTCCGGCGATTCCTACCCGGTGCCGGAGGCGCTGCGCGGCGCGTGGAACCTGGGGTTCATGATCCTGCCGATCTACCGCGGCTGGGTGATCCTCGCGTCGATCGTGGTGTGCACGGGAGTGTGGTTCGTCATCGAGCGCACCCGCCTCGGCGCGACGCTGCGCGCGGCGCGCGAGAACGGCGCCCTGCTGCAATCCTTCGGCGTGAACGTGCCGCTGCTGTTCGCCGCCACCTACGGCGGCGGCGCCGCCCTGGCGGCGCTCGCCGGCGTGCTCGCGGCGCCAGTGATCCTGGTGACCCCGCACATGGGAAGCTCGCTGGTGATCGTGGTGTTCGCGGTCGTGGTCATCGGCGGCATGGGATCGATTCTGGGCGCCATCGTCAGCGGACTCGGGCTCGGATTGATCGAGGGATTCACCAAGGTGGTGTATCCGGAGGCCTCCAACGTGATCGTGTTCGTGATCATGGCGGTGGTGCTCATCCTGCGGCCGGCCGGGCTGTTCGGGAAGGAGTGACCGTGAACGGCACCCGGATATTCTACGTGCTCGCGGCGCTGTTCGCACTGTGCGTGCCGCTGTTCGGGATCTATCCGATCTTCATGATGAAGCTCCTGTGCTTCGCCATGTTCGCCTGCGCGTTCAACTTGCTGCTCGGTTTCAGCGGCATGCTCTCGTTCGGCCACGCGGCCTTCTTCGGATCGGCGGCGTACGCCACCGGTTGGCTGATGACCGCGCACGGCTGCGGTCCGATCGCCGGCGTCGCGGCTGGCGTCGGGGTTTCGGCGGCGCTCGGACTCGTGGTCGGCGCGCTCGCCATCCGGCGGCAGGGCATCTATCTGGCGATGGTGACCCTGGCGCTCGCCCAGGTGGTGTACTTCGTCTGTCTGGAGGCCCCCTTCACCGGCGGCGAGAACGGCCTTCAGGACGTGCCGCGCGGCGCTCTCGCAGGGCTCCTGCCGCTCAAGTCGGACCTGGTCATGTACTACGCGGTGCTCGCCGCGTTCGTGGCGGTGTACCTGCTAATTCGGCGCATCGTGCACTCCCCGTTCGGGCAGGTGCTGAAGGCGATCCGCGACAACGAGAACCGGGCCGTGTCCCTGGGTTACGACATCGACCGCTACAAGCTGCTCGCGTTCGTGCTGTCGGCGGCCATCGCGGGGCTCGCGGGATCGCTCAAGGCGCTGGTGCTCGGCTTCGTCACGCTCTCGGACGTGACCCAGGCGAATTCAGGCGAAGTGATCCTGATGACGCTGGTGGGCGGCTCGGGCACCTTCTTCGGCCCCGTCATCGGCGCGGCACTGGTGGTGACCCTCCAGGAATACCTCTCCGACCTGGTCGGCGGATGGGTGACCGTGATCATCGGCGCGGTGTTCGTGGTGTGCGTGCTCGCCTTCCGGCGCGGCATCGTGGGCGAACTGGCGGCGCGCACCTTCCGGCGCTGACCGGTCGATCGCCCGCCCCGTCAGACGACCGCGGGTGCGCCCCGGCCGAGCAGCGCCGCCACCGCCTTCTCGGCGATCATGATCGTCGGCGCGTTGGTGTTGCCGCCGACGAGCCGCGGCATCACCGACGCATCGATCACCCGCAATCCGTCGATGCCACGCACCCGAAGGTCCGGATCCACCACGGCGCACGCGTCACCGCCCATCCGACAGGTGCCGACCGGATGGTAGATGGTCTCGGCCTTGCGTCGCACGCTCGCGATCAGGTCGGCGCGGGAGACGATGCCGTCGCCCGGGAAGACCTCGCGTCCCCGGTAGCGCGCGAACGGCGCCGCCGCGACGAGCGCGCGCGACACCCGGATGCCCTCGAGCAGCACGTCCAGATCGGCCGGCTCGCTCAGGTAGTGGGCGTGGATGCGCGGCGCATCCGCGGGGTTCGCCGAGCGCAGGAAGATGCGGCCGCGGCTCCGCGGCCGCAGGCCGCAGGCGTGCACCGTGAACCCGTGACCTGGCAGGCGATTGCGGCCGTGATCGTCTAGTTGCGCGGGCACGAAGTGCAGTTGCACGTCCGGGCGTCGGTCGGGCGCGAGGGAAGAGCGCCAGAATGCACCCGCCTCCGCCACGTTGCTCACCCCGGGACCGGAGCGCGTCAACAGATAGCGTATCGCCACCAGGGCTTCCTGCCAGGCGTTGAAGTCGTAACTCACCGGCTGGGTGCACTTGTACAGCGTGCAATAGTCCAGGTGATCCTGAAGGTTGGCGCCGACCTCGGGCTGGTCGAGCAGCACCGGCAGGCCGAGCGCACGCAGGTGGTCGGCGGGCCCGATGCCCGACAGCATGAGGAGTTGCGGCGAGCCGATCGATCCCGCCGTGAGCAGCACCTCGGCGCGCGCGAACGCGGTGTGCGCGGCGCCACGGTGGCGGAATTCGACCCCGGTGGCACGCCGGCCGTCGAACAGCACGCGGGTGGCGAGACAACCGGTGAGCACGTCGAGATTCGGCCGCGCGCGCGCGGGCCGCAGATAGGCGACGGCGGTGCTGCAGCGGCGACCGTCGCGCTGCGTGACCTGGTAGAAGCCCACTCCCTCCTGGGTCGCGCCGTTGAAATCCTCGTTGCGCGGCATGCCGGCCGCCACGCCGGCCTCCACGAACACCGCGCTCAGGGGATTGCGGTACTTGAGGTCGGAGACGGACAACGGACCGCCGGTGCCGTGGAACTCATTGGCGCCGCGACGCTGGTCCTCCGCCGCCCTGAAGTAGGGCAACACGGCGCGGAAGCTCCAGCCCGGGCCGGCCAGCGTCGCCCACTCGTCGTAGTCGCCGGGGTGGCCGCGCGTGTAGCACATCGCGTTGATCGAACTGCTGCCGCCGAGCGTGCGCCCGCGCGGCCAATAGAGCCGCCGATCGAGCAGCTCGGGTTCCGGCTCGGTCCGCAACCGCCAGTCGAGACGGGGGTGGTCTACCAGGCGGGCGATTCCGGCAGGCATGTGGATGAAGGGACTCGTGTCCGGGCCACCGGCCTCGAGGAGCAGCACCCTCGCGTCCGCCCGGACGGTCAGTCGGTTCGCCAGCACGCAGCCGGCCGATCCGCCGCCGACGACGATGTAGTCGTATTCGCGCGCGCTCACGGCGCCGCAGACGCGCGCCGACCGCGCAGGAACCGCTCGAAGAAGTTGCTCGTGGTCGCGCGCCCGACTTCCGCGGCGGACGTCTCGCGCAATCGGGCGATCTCCTCGGCCACGTACCGGACCAGCGCCGGGTGGTTGGTCTTGCCGCGAAACGGCACCGGCGCGAGGTACGGCGAATCGGTCTCGATGAGCATGGAGTCGAGCGGGATCCGCCGCGCCACGTCCTTGAGTTCGAGCGCGCTCTTGAATGTGACGATGCCGGAGAAGGAGATCAGGAAGCCGAGATCCATCGCGCGCTGCGCAACCTCCCAGCTCTCGGTGAAGCAGTGCATGACCCCGCCGACGTCCGCCGCACGCTCCTCGGCGAGGATGCGCAGGGTGTCCTCGGCGGCCGACCTCGTGTGCACGATCAGCGGCAGGCCCGTCTCGCGAGCGGCGCGCACGTGCACGCGAAACCGCTGCCGCTGCCATTCGAGGTCGCCCTGCAGGCGGTAGTAGTCGAGCCCGGTCTCGCCGATGGCGACCACCTTCGGCTGCTGCGCCAGCCGGACCAGGTCCGCCACGCTCGGCTCGGTGACGTTCTCGTAGTCCGGGTGCACTCCGACCGAGGCGCACAGATTCTCGGCGCTGCGAGCCACCTCGAGCACCCGGGGCAGATCGTCGAGATTGACCGCGACGCAGAGTGCGTGCGTCACCTGCGCCTCGCGCATGGCGGCGAGGCGCTCCGCGAGGGTCTCGCGCAGTCCCGGAAAATCCAGATGGCAGTGGGAATCGACGAACATGGCCGCCATTGTAGCGTCCGCGTGCCAACCCGGCCCGTTCGGGCTACGCTTGGGCACCATGGAATCCAGAGCGCACAGCGAAGCGCCGGCGCTCGCCGGCCACCGGGTGAGGTACGACGCGAGCGGGCGGCTGCTGCCCTGGACGAGCTGGAATCGCGCCCTGGACCTGGAGATGCACTTTTACCGGAGCTGTCCGCTGGATCGAGGCTATCCGCGCTTCGTCACCTCGACCTTCCTCGACGGCGACTGGAATCCGCACCCCGGGCGCACCGACACCATTCCCGCCACCCAGAACGGCATGGGCATACTGTCTTACCTCGGCTATCACGCCCTGCGTGGCGGTCGGGACCCTCATTGGGTCGATACCGCGCGCGCCATGGGCGACTACCTCGTGCGCGAGACGCTGACGCCGGCCGACGGGAACTACCCGGGATTCACGCGCTCGACCGGCGTCCGCGATCGGCTGCCGTTGCCGGCCGACGCCGGCTCGCAGGGGGATCGTCCCTACGAAATCGAGCCCGACAAGGGCGGGATCGCCGGCTACGCGCTGCTGTGTCTCGCCGCGGCCACGGGCGAGGCTCGTTACCGTGATCAGGCCCTGCACAACGCCCGCGTACTCGCCGCGCACCAGGCGCCGGGCGACGCGCAACATTCGCCCTGGCCGTTCCGGGTGGATTACCGCGACGGCAGTCCCCGCGGGCCGGTGAGCGGCAACATGGTGTACGCGCTGCGGCTCTACGACGCGTTGCTCGACGCCGGCCATTCGGAGTTCGTCGCGCCGCGCGAGGCGCTGTGGCGCTGGATCCGCGACTACCAGATTCCGAGCGCCTCGTCGGACGGCGCGCTGTTCGCGCAGTTCTTCGAGGACCACGAGACGCCGACCAACCGCACGGCCTGGTCGCCCTTGAACCTCGCCCGCTATCTGCTCGAGCGGCGCGCCACGCTGCACCCGCAGTGGCTGGCGTGCGCCGGCCGCCTCGTCGAGTTCGTGCGCCGGACCTTCACGCACCAGGAATACGGCGTCACGGTCTGCCACGAACAGGACGAGGACCCGAACGCCTGGGGCGGAATCAACGCCACTTACGGCGCGGTGCTGGCGCTGTACGCGGCGGCGAGCGATTCGCCGGGTCTCGCCGAGGAGGCCCGTGCGGCACTCGACTTCACGCTCTACTCGATCGACTCCCGGGGACGTCCGCGCGATCTGCACAAGAACGCCGAGGTCGGCGGCTGGCAGGAGGATGCCCACACCGACGTGATCCACAACTACGTCGAGGTTTTGCGCGCGTATCCGGCCTGGGGCGAGGAGCGCTCTTGAACACCGGCAGACCGCTGCGCGAGCTCATGTCGACGAGGCTGGTGACGGTCGAGTTCGACGACACCCTGGCGACCGTGCGCGAGATCTTCGACCGGGCCGGGTTTCACCACCTGCTGGTGGTCGACGGCGGGCGATTGCAGGGTGTGCTCTCCGATCGGGACTTGCTGCGCGCCTTGAGTCCCTACGTCGGCACCCTGTCGGAAACCGCGCGTGACGCCGCAACCCTCAACAAGCGGGTCCACCAGGTCATGTCGCGCCAGCCGGTCACGCTCGCGCCGGAATCGACGCTGGCGGAGGCGATGTCGAGCCTGCTCGCGCACGACATCTCGTGCGTTCCCGTGATCGACGGCGAAGGCCGGCCGCTCGGCATCGTCACCTGGCGCGACATCCTCCGCGCGCTCGCTCCTGCTCGGGGCTGACCGTCCTGCCCCGGGGGCGGCCGCTGCGCGGCGGAGGTGGGACGACGCGCGCGGATTGGCTATGCTTCCGGGCCTGCACCCTGCACCCCTTCCGCGATCCACGAGAGTGAGTCCGCATTCATGAAGAACCGCAAGAATCTCCGCCCCCTCCAAGCCTTTGCCACCGCCGCCCTGCTGTTGCCGGCGGCGGGCGGGTTCGCCTTCTCCCTCGACTCGGCGCCCGGCCGGCTGCCCAAGGACGTGGTGCCCCTCGATTACGCCGTGGCCATCAAGCCGGATGCGAAGGCCATGAGCATCAGCGGGCGCGAGTCCGTGCTGGTCGAGGTCCGCCGGCCGACCGCCACCTTGCAATTCAACTCGCTCAATCAGGTGCTGCGCGACGTGCGCCTCGACGGCAAGCCGGTCGCGCACGTCACCTCCGACGACAAGGCGCAGCTGACCACCGTTACGCTGCACGCACCGGCATCGAAGGGCCGGCACACCCTGAGCTTCACCTTCGAGGGCAGGATCGAGACGCAGCCGATCGGGCTGTTTGCCCAACCGTACAAGGGCGCGGACGGTCGCTCGGGGGTGCTCCTGTCCACGCAGATGGAGGCCACCGACGCGCGCCGCATGTTTCCGTGCTGGGACGAGCCGGCGTTCCGGGCGACGTTTCGCCTGACGGTGACCGTGCCCGCGGCGTGGCAGAACGTGTCCAACATGCCGGTGGCCAAGCGGGTGGTGCACGGCGAGCTCGCGACCGTGAGCTTCGGCAAGACACCGCGCATGCCCTCCTATCTGATCGAATACACGGGCGGCGATCTCGGCGAGATCTCCGCCACGAACGGCGGCACCCGCTTCGGCGTGTGGGCGGTGCGCGGCGAGGAGAAGAAGGGCGCCGTCGCGCTCGCCAACGCGCAGAAGATCCTCGCCGACTACAACGACTACTTCGGCGTGCCCTATCCGCTGCCGAAGCTGGATTCGATCGCGGTGCCCGGGGGATTCCAGGGCGCGATGGAGAACTGGGGCGCCATCACCTACAACGACCAGACGCTGCTGCTGTCGCCTTCCAGTTCCATCGGCGACGTGCAGGTGGTGTTCGCCATCCAGGCGCACGAGATGGCGCACCAGTGGAACGGCGATCTGGTGACCATGGCCTGGTGGGACGACATCTGGCTCAACGAGAGCTTCGCCTCCTGGATGGCGGCGAAGGAGACCGACCTGCGCAATCCGACCTGGAAGTGGTGGGAAGCCCAGGACGCCGACAAGGAGCGTGCCATGGCCGCCGACGCGCGCGCCGCCTCACACCCGATCGAACAGCACGTCACAGACGAGCTGCAGGCGACCAACGCCTTCGATCCGGAGATCACCTACAACAAGGGCCAGTCGATCCTGCGCATGTTCGAGGCCTATCTCGGCCCGGACGTGTTCCGCGCCGGCATCCGCGGATTCATGAAGGCGCACGCGTTCTCGAACGCCACCACCGCCGACCTTTGGCAGGCGCTGGGCGGGGCGAGCGGCCAGGACGTCGGTGCGATCGTGGCGGGCTGGACGCAACAGGCGGGATTCCCGGTGGTCGAGGTGGCGGCGTCCTGCGACGCGGGCGGCTCACGTACGCTCACGCTGTCCCAGCACCGGTTCCTTCTGCAGGGCACGGCCACGGGCAGCTCGCACTGGCAGGTGCCGCTGCAGATCCGCGTCGGCACGGGCGGCGTGCCGAAGGCCGTGCTACTCACGCGTGACGGCCAGACGATCGCGGCCGGGCGCTGCGATGAGCCAGTGAATGTCGACGCCGGCGCGCTCGGTTTCTATCGCGCACACTACGACCCGGCGACGCTCGCGCTCGACACGCGCGCTTTCGGCGCGCTGCCGGATGCGGATCGGATCGCGCTGCTCGACAACCAGTGGGCAATGGTGGAGTCCGGGATCGAGTCGCTGCCGACCTACCTGGGCCTCGCGAGCGCGATGGGCGAGGATCTCGACTCGCGCGCGTGGACGCAGATCGGCGGCGCGATCGGCCGCATCGAGTACGCCGAGCGCGGCCGCCCCGGCCACGAGGCCTTCGCCGCCTTCGGCCGCAAGCTCCTGGGACCCGTGCTGGCGCGCCTCGGTTGGGACGAGCGTCCCGGCGAAACCCCCGACGTGAAGAACCTGCGCATCGCGCTGATCGGCGGGCTCGGCAACCTCGACGATCCGCAGGTGGTCGCCGAGGCGCAGCGACGCTTCCAGGCCTTCCGCACCGACCGCGCGAGCCTGCCGCCCGACCAGCAGGGCGCGGTGCTCGGCGTGGTGGCGCAGCACGCCGACGCCGCCACCTTCGAGCAGCTGCACGCCCTGGCACGCGGTGCGCGCGACGAAACCGAGCTGCGGCGCTTCTACGGCGCGCTCACGGACGTGCGCGACCCCGCACAGGCCGATCAGGTGGCTAAGATCGCGCTGTCCGACGAGATCCCGCCGCAGGCCGACGCCGTTCGACTGCGCCTGGTGCTCTCGCTCGCGGCGGACCACCAGCAGCTCGCCTGGCGCGTGCTGCACGAGAATCTGGATCGGCTCATGAAGCCGGTGGCGACGTTCGCGCCACTGGTCACCGCACAGTACGTGCCGACCGCGTTCTGGAGCGGCATTCCGCTCGACGAGGTGGAGTCCTGGGTGCGCAGCCGCGTTCCGGCGGAGATGAACGACGCCGTGGCGCGCGGCATGGAGACCGCCCGGTTCAGATTCGCAGAGCGGGACCGGCTCGCGGCGGCTGCGGACGCCTACCTCGCACGCTGACGGGACCAAGGTGATCGGCTACTTCGGTGCGCTCACGCGCGCCCAGCGCAACGCCTTCCTGGCGTCGCTGGGCGGCTGGGCGCTCGACGCCTTCGATTTCTTCATCTTCGTGTTCTGCCTGCGGGCGATCAGCGCGGATTTCCACACCGACGTACACGCGGTGTCGCAGGGAATATTCCTGACGCTCGCATTCCGTCCCCTGGGCGCCCTGGTCTTCGGCTGGCTCGCGGAGCGTTACGGGCGGCGGCCGGTGCTCATGATGAACGTCGTGGCCTACTCGGCGGTGGAGTTTTCCTGCGCTTTCGCCCAGGATCTTTCCACGCTGCTCGCACTGCGCGCGCTGTTCGGATTCGCGATGGGCGGCGAGTGGGGCGTCGGCGCCGCGCTCGCGCTGGAGACGCTGCCCGCCAAGGGTCGCGGCTTCTTCTCGGGGCTGCTGCAGGAAGGCTACGCGATCGGCTATCTGCTGGCGTCGGTGGTGTTCGGGTATTTGTTCGTGCACGTAGGCTGGCGCGGCATGTTCATGATCGGCGCGGCGCCGGCGCTGCTCGTGCTTTACATCCGCGGCGCCGTGGACGAGTCGCCGGCCTGGCTGGCCGGGGCCACGCCGCAGCACGCCTCGGCGGCGGCCGTCTGGCAGGCGGTGCGCGCCTACTTCCCCACCCTCGCGTTCCTGGTGGCGTTGATGGCCTGTTTCAATGCGTTCTCGCATGGCACCCAGGACCTGTATCCGACCTTCCTGCAGGCACAGCGCGGGTTCCCCGCCAAGACCACCGGCAACATCTCGATCGTGATGAATCTCGGCGCCCTGCTCGGCGGCATGAGCTTCGGCGCGCTCTCGGAGCGCATCGGCAGGCGCCGCGCCATCGTGCTCGCGGCGCTGCTGGCCCTGCCGGTCATTCCGCTGTGGGCCTACGCACAGACCGCGGTGATGCTCGCGATCGGCGGATTCTTGATGCAATTCATGGTCCAGGGGGCCTGGGGCATCGTACCGGCGCACCTCAATGAACTGTCGCCACCGGCGGTCCGTGCCATCCTGCCGGGCTTCGCTTACCAACTCGGCAATCTCGCCATGTCCAAGATGGGTCCGCTGCAGGCCGGCTTCGCCGAGGCGCACGCCGGCGACTACGCCACGGTGCTGTCGTGGACGGTGGCGGTCGTGGTGATCGCGCTCGTGCTGCTGACCGCGTTCGGGCCGGAAGCCCGTTCGGTCGGGCTCACGGTGGGCTCGCCGCCGCGTTGACGTCCCGGGCGCGCCGTCACCAGGCCTTGGCCGCCGGCAGCCGGCGGCCGATGAGCCGGTCGCTGGACCAGGAGCCCGTGCCGAACACGATCAGCATCAGGAGCATGAAGCCCCACAGCACGTGCTGCGCCAGCGCGGCCTCGGCGCCGTCGGCGAGCAGCACGTCGCGGTAAGAGATCACCGCCATCGCATTCACGAAGAAGAGGCCGATGGGCCCGATCCGCCCGCCCAGACCGAGCACGATCACGCTGGAGAAGAACAGTTCCCCGAAGGCGCCGGACACCGCGGCCGCGTAGGGCGGCAGTAGCGGCACGTGATACTCGTCGCGAAACAGGCTCAACGTCGACGACCAGTCGGTGACTTTGAGCCAACCGGACTTGAAGAACTGCCAACTGACGTACACGCGGCTCGCGAACAGGAACGCGGGCTGCAGGAAATCGGCGCTGCGCGCCAGAACGTTGAGGCCACGCACGGCGACAGGCGTTGTTTCGGACATGAGGTTTCCCCGATCTTGGCCGGACGCCGGCGCCTGCGCCCATCGCACGGCATCCGCATCCGGTCATTGCCTAGAGTAGACCGCACTTTCGCCGAAATTATGACGGCACCAGTGCGAGGTCAGTCGGCGAACGCCGCCGCCCGCGTGGCAGCGTACCAGCGTCGCGCGGCCTGCGCCGCCGCCGTCGAGGTGCGATCGAGCGCGAGTCCGGCCACTGGCCACAACGGATCGTGGCCGCCACCACCGGCGGCGGCCTGCGCCGCGGCGGCGACGTCGACTGCCGGCATCGCGCTCCAGCGCCCGGCGCGCAGTTCGAAGCGCGCCGGAATCGCGAGCCCCGCATCGCGGGCCACCAGCCCGAAACACACGCTGGTTAGTTCTTCGGTCGGCGGCGCGCGCCCCGCGAGCGCCGCGACGATCGCGGCGGCGCACTGGCGGGCCTGGGATACCGCCGCCGAACCGGCCTTGGGCATGGCGCCGGCGATGCAGGCGTCACCGATCACGTGCACGCCCGGCGACAGCGTGGATTCGAAGGTGAGCGAATCGACCGGACACCAGCCGTGCCCCGCACTCAGCCCCGCGGTGGCCGCGATGAGCCCCGGCGCCTGCGGCGGGATGACGTTGGCGACGTCGACACGTTGCGTTCCTCCTTCGACATGCAAGGTGGAGCGCGTGACATCGACGCCGCTCAAAGAGCCACCCGCCGTTCCGGCGATCCACTCGACCCGGCCGGCGTAGCGGGAGCGCCAGGCCTCCGTGAACAGATCCTGGCGCGGAAAGTGATTGTTGGCGTCGAAGATGAGTACTTTCGCCCGTGGCCGGCGGCGGGCGAGATATTCGGCGATCAGCGTCGCCCGTTCGTAGGGTCCGGGTGGGCAGCGCATGAGTCCCCCCGGCACGCAGATGGCGACCACCCCGCCGGCGGGCAGGGCCGCGAGCCGACGGGCGAGCAGCGACGTCTGTTCTCCGGCCTGCCAGGCGTGCGGCATGCTGCGCGCCGTGAAGGCGTCGTAGCCGACGATGCGCTCCCACAGGAAGCGAATGCCCGGGGCGACGACCAGCCGGTCGTAGCGCTCACGGCGCCCATCCTCGAGGCGCACGCCGTGCGCGGCCGCGTCGATGTCGGCGACGCGGCCGGCGAGCACCCGCACGCCGGCGGCACGCAGACCGCGACGGGTCACCGTGATCGACGCCAGGCTTCGCCAGCCGACCAGCACCTCGTTGCTCATCGGTCCGGTGGCGTAGCTTTCGTCCGGATCGACGAGGACCACGTCGAGCGCGGGATCGAGTCGCCGCAGCGCGAGCGCGCACGCCGAACCGGCGAAGCCGCCGCCGACGATCAGCACCCTGCCGCGACTGCGGCCAGGCGAGCGCGCGGCCGTCGCTGCGGTGCCCGCGGCGAGCACGGCCTTCAGGAACGCGCGGCGCTTCATCGCCACTCGAGATCGCGATAGACCCGCGCCACGTTGCGCGGGTGCACGCTCTCCCACAGGAGCCATGGGCCGTGCGGCTCGGTGGCGGCCTTGCGCAGCGCGTCCTCGAGCGACAGTCCGCCATCGAGATCGCCGCGCACCTCGGCCTGCAGCGCCGTCAAATAGGCGCGCTCCGCGGCCCAGGCCCGCGCGGTCGGTGCGCCGGGAGCGGGAAGCGGGCCGTGACCAGGCACCGTGCGCGCCACCGCCGTGGCCGCGAGCGCATCGATGGCCGCCAGCCAGCCCTCGAGCCGGCCGTCGAGCGCCGGCGCGCGCCCGACGAACAGGAGGTCGCCCGCGTACAACACCCGCGTACTCTCGTCCGTGACGGTCAGATCGGCGTCGGTGTGCGCCGGCGGCCAGGCGCGCAAGGTCAGACGCCGCCCGCCGAGATCGAGGGTGAGCGCATCGCTCACGGTGCGCGTCGGCAACACCAGTTGCGCGCGGCCGTCCGCGGTGGCGAGATCATCGTGATAGTTCTCGAGAAAAAAGCTGCGGCTGCGCGTGAGCGCGCCCGGCAGTGCCGCGTGGCCGACGAACGTCGCACCGGTGTCGACGAAGGCGCCGTTGCCGAGCACGTGGTCGACGTGGCCGTGGGTGTTGATCACGAAGCAGATCGGCCGCGGCGTGCGCGTGGCGATCGCGGCCCGCAGCGCCTGGCCCATGCGCACCGAGCCGCCGGTGTCGATGACGGCCACACAGCGCGTGCCGATGATGAAGCCGAGATTGGCGATGTCGTCGTGCCCCGGGGCATCCAGCGGCAGCGGCCGGCCGAGGTGCACGTAATCGCCGGGCGCGACCTCGGTGAGCGGCAAGGTCGCCGCCAGCGCGCTCGCGCACGCCCACGCGAGTGCGCACACCCACGCGAGCGCACCACCAAGCCGCCTGGACACGGGCGCTAGGGGGCGGCGTCGACGCGCGCGACCGACGCGCCGCGCCACTCGCCGCTGAACCGTGCCTCCTTGGAATCCTCGGCCTGCACGTCCACCGGCGCCGCGAACGGCCGGTCGCTCGTGAGCCGCAGGGTCGGGTTCTCGCTCAAGGAAATGCCGGTCTCGGCGGTCAGCAGGGGTTCACCGCCCGAGGTGATGCGCAGCTTGGCGATGAAGTGCGGCGGAATGGGGTCGCCGGTCTTCGGATCGATCTGGAAGCCCGAGTGGTTCGGGTGGCGAATGCTCACCTGCAGGATGCGGTCGTCGGCGGAGGCGCGAAAGCGCATCGCACCGAGCGTGCCGCCCTCGCCCGCCGTCGGCGGCGCCGAGCAGCCGCCGCTGGCGTTCACCCACTGGCTGCGCATCTCGACGCGGCCCTCGCGGGTCTCGGCCACCGCGCGGATGGAGGTGAAGCGGTCCACGCGCACCCGCAGGCCGAGGTCGGCGATACGCGCGCCGGGCGCGAATTCCACGGTGGCGGCGAGCGGCGAAGGATTGTTGTCTATGATGAGGCGCAGGCGCTCGATGTGTCCCACGGCGGCAGCGCCGAAGTGCACCGTGATCGGCGTCGCCGCCGGATCCGGCGTGCTCGACGGCGCCTCGATGCGCATGAAGGACTCGTCCACGACGCCGATGTCCCGGTCGCCGTAGAACTGCGGCCGCAGGAACTCCCAGGCGCCGGCCGAGGGCGACGGCGGATCGGCGAGCGCCGCTCGCGGCCCGGACACCGCCGTGGCGAGGGCCAGTGCCGCGGCCAGCGCGCCGACTATGGATCGTGCAACGGGTTGCATGGTGACTCACCTCCTGCCCGACGCCCGATATTACTGCGAATCGTTGCTTAGGATCAGCCGCGCCGGCCTGTTGCTCAAGTTGCTGCCCAGGATGAGAGCCTCAATCCGCGGTCTGCAGCGGACCGGTGGCCGACGGACGGCGGTAAACGCGGTCGATGACGAAGTAGAACACGCTGCCGCGGCCGGGTTCGCTGGTAACCCCGACGCTGCCACCCTGCGCCTCGATGAGTCGACGGGTCAGCGCCAGCCCGAGGCCCGTGCCCTGGTGGCGGCGGGAAAGCCCTCCGTCGAGCTGGTGGAATTCCGTGAACAGCCGCTCGAGATCGGCGGCGGCGATGCCGACGCCGTGATCCTCCACCTCGACGCCGATGCGCTCCCCCGGCAACGCACGCGCGCGCACCGTCACGGGTGCACCGTCCTCGGAAAATTTGATGGCGTTGGAGAGATAGTTGTAGAGCACCTGTTTGAGCCGCGCCGGGTCGACTTGCAGTTCCTCCGCATCCGCCGCGATCTGCGTATGGATGGGCACGTGCCGGTCCTGCATGGCCGTGCGCAGCACGTCCGCGACCTCCCGTACCACCGGTGACAGGCGCACCGGCTCGGGGTGGAACTCGAACCGCCCCGACTCCACCTTGGAGAGGTCGAGCACGTCGTTGATGACCTGCAGCAGGTGCCGGCCGCTGGTGCCGATGTAGCCCAGGAACTCGGCGTGCTTGGCCGACTCCGGTGGTACGGCCCCGGACTCGAGGAGGTCCGAGAAGCCGATAATGGCGTTGAGCGGGGTGCGCAACTCGTGCGACATGTTGGCGAGGAACAGGCTCTTGAGGCGGTTCGACTCCTGGATCTGGCGGTTCTCCGCCTCCAGGCGGAGCGCCTTGAGCCGCGCCTCCTCGGCGAGCCGGCGCTGCGACACGTCGCGTGCGATGCTCGAAACGCCGACGATGCGCCCCTGGCCGTCGCGCACCGGCGAAGCCGTCACCGACACTTCCTTCAGCGTGCCGTCCTTGGCGACACGCAGGGTCTCGAAGGTCGGCACCTGTTCGCCGCGCGCCAGCCTCTCGAGCACCCGACGTTCCTCGTCGACCCGCTGCGGCGGCACCAGCTTGAAGACCGTCTGACCGAGAATCTCCTCGGCGGTGTAGCCGAACATCGCCTCGGCACCGCTGTTCCAGCTGAATATGGTGCCGTCGAGCGTCTTGGCGAAGATCGAGTCGTTGGAGGATGCGACGATGGCGGCGAGCCGGCTGGCGTCGACCTCGGCGCGCGCGAGACGCGACAGGTCGCGGAACACGAGCGCGAGGCCGCGCACGCTGCCGTCGGGGGCATGGGTGAGGTCGGTCTTCAGTTCGATCTCGAAGCGCTCGCCTCCCGGGCCCCGCAGGTCGAGGTGGCGCGATTCGGTCACGCTCGTTCCGGCGGCGATCAACCGATCCACCGGGTTGCCTCCGCTCTGCCCGTCCTCGTCCGCGGGCACGAACACCTCGCCGAGGGGGCGGCCGCGGGCGGCGACCGCATTCCAGCCGGTGAGCGCCTCGGCCACCGCGTTCATGTGCGTGACGCGGCCTCGTCGGTCCGTGGCGATGAGTCCGGCGCCGATGCTGGCCAGCGTCACCGCCAGATTCTGCTGCAGGCCGAACAGGTCGTTCTCCGCGTCCATGCGCCGCTGCGACTCCTCCTCCAGCGAGTGCGTGGCGCTGCGCCACTCGCGCGGAGTCGGCAAGCCGAGCAGCACCGGGATGAGCTGCCAGGTGGCGACCGCCGTGATCACGGACAGCGCGGCGGTGACGATCTTGGTGAAGGTCTGGAATCGGTACGAAGGTTCCCAGATGGTCCAAACGTCCATCACGTGCGTCATGCCGCAGGCGAATATGAAGGCGCTGAACAGCAGCGCCAGCGAATTCACCGACGAGTCGCCGCGCCGGCGCACCACCGCCACGATGGCCACCGGGATGGAGAAGTACGCGAGCGCGATGGAGGCGTCCGCCGCCACCATCGACCACAGCAGCCCGGGCGTCCAGGCGAAGCAGTAGCCGTGGGGCAGGAAGTTCACGCCGCTCCCGGTGCGTTGGGACCGCCGGCCGTACGCGCTCGTTGCAGGATTTCACGCACCTGCGTGGCGAAGCGGCGCGCGTCGACCGGCTTGGCGATGTACCCGTCGCAGCCGGAGGCGAGCGCGAGTTGCTCGTCTCCCTTCATGGCGAACGCGGTCAGCGCCACGATCGGCAACCGCGCAAAGCGCGCCTCGGACTTCAGGAGCCGGGTGAGCGTCAGACCGTCCATGCCGGGCAGCGAGATGTCCATGAGGATCAGATCGGGTATCGCGGCGTCGAGCGCTGCGCGCGCCTCGTCGGCGTCCATCGCCGTTTCCACCGCGAAGCCGGCGATGACGAGCAGTTCCTTGGCGAGTTTGAGATTGAGGAGGTTGTCGTCGACGATCAGTATTCGGTCGGTCACGAGTTCACCGGTCGTCGGCGCCGGCGCAACCCTCGCGTCGTGGCGACATCGTTGCCAATTGGGTCCTCGTATCCCTGTCGGCCCGATCCGCGCCGTCTTGAGTCCGGGCGCTTCGAAACCTTATACGCCCGCGCCCCCGGGGTCCGTCAATCGCGCGCAGCGCCTCGGCACGCGCGGACAGGCGCCGCTGCGGGGACAGATCACGCTCGCGCGCCGCTCGAGCGCGGCCGCGATCCAGGCGATGTTCTGAACCTGCGAGACGGCGCGGATCGCCGCGGCCGCGGCCGGCGGGATGGCGCCGTCGCCGCCGCCGCGCCGGCAGGCGTCCGCCACCGAGGCGACGATGTCTTCGGCATCCAGGCCCTGGGCTTCGAGTCCCGGCGCGAGATCGACCCCCACCGACAGCACGTGCACCTCGTCGCCGGCGTCGCGCGTGCGCAGGGAGTGGCAGCAATAGAGGCGCGGGCGCTTGCCGTCCTCCATGACCGAGATCTGCGACGTAGGGGTCTCCTGCAACGGACCGGGCACGGATTCCCGCAACAACCGGAATACCGCCCAGCGCGGACAGGGGTCGGACACCAGGCTCATGTTGCCCCAGGGCAGTGGAATGCCGTTGCCTCGATACACCGCGCGCAGGTAGCCGGGCGCATAGGCGTCGAAGAAGTGCCAATGCCGGTAGGGCGAGACCGCGGTCATGCGCCGCATGACCAGCGCCGGGGTCACGCCGAGCTTGTGGTGCGCGGCCACCGAGTGCGATTCGCGCACGAGGAAGCGGCGAAACGGCAGTCGCGGGCAGAGCAGCGCGCCGGCGAAGAAGCTGCACTCGAACTCGCGCCACGCGAGCAGCACGTCCTGCGCGCCCATGCCGGGCGTCGACTCCGACTCGGCCACGTCGACGCGGTGCGCGGTGGCGTGCGGCGAGATCGCGCCGTCGCCGTTGTGCAGGATCTTGTGACCGATGAAGAACGCCAAGTCGTACTTCAGGCGCTCCTCCTGCGCTTGCAACCTGCGGTTCACGAGCACCGTACCCGGCGCCTCGAAGCGCGAACGCAGCAACGCCCCGCTCGGCTTGCGTGCGTCGCTGTCGAACCAGCGGACATCCAGGCCGTGTTTGCGGCAGATCTCGAACACCTCCACGAGCGACAGCGGCATGCGCCGGCCACCGCACTCCTCGGCGGCTCGTTCGATGTCCGGGAAGCTGTTGTGGCGGGTCTCCTGCCAGACTCGGATCAGCAGTTGTGCGAACTGCCGGCCGGTGGTGCCGGTCTGCGACAGCAACTCGGGCAGCGCAATCTGCAGCAGGTCGTTCGAGAACAGGAAAGCGGGCTCGAGCGGCATGGCGGCGAGCCCGCCGCGCTCGCGCGGCGGCGGCGCCGCCTCGAGTTCGGTGTTCTCGTCGAGGAACCAGCGGACGTCCTTGCTGAACACGCCGGCCAGCATCTCGAGCATGGCGCCCGAGGGCACCCGCTTGCCGGTCTCGACCATGCTCAGGTACGACACCGAGGGCGCGGCCTCGGCGTCGATCTGCACGCAACGTGCGGAAAGTTCATCGAGAGTGAGCCCGTTGCGTTTGCGCAGCGACCGCAGCTTTGCGCCGAGAAAGTGGCCTTGGCGGATCAGTCCGGCCATCGGTACACCCTCACAAAAGTGAAATTAACATTGTGAAATTTCTATTGTGTAAATTCGCTCCATAAACACTCTAGTCTCCTCTCGCGCGTCGACGCAAGTGCGCCGGCGGCCAGAAGGAGATTCGCGATGACGACGACCATCGACCCGATGAGCACGCGCTGGGAAGGTGTGCAGCGCCCGTACGGCCCGAGCGAGGTGGCGCGACTGCGCGGCTCGGTGCGCATCGAACACACCCTCGCGCGCCTCGGCGCGGAGAAGTTCTGGCGCTCGCTACACGCCGGCGAACCGGTCGGCGCCCTCGGTTGCATGACCGGCAACCAGGCGATCCAGGCGGTACAGGCCGGCCTGAAGGCCATCTACTGTTCCGGCTGGCAGGTGGCGGGGGACGCCAACACCGCCGGCGAGGTCTACCCCGATCAAAGCCTGTATCCGGTGGACTCGGTGCCGCGCCTGGTGGAGCGCATCAACAACGCGCTGTTGCGCACCGACCAGATACACCACCTGGAAGGCAGGCACGCCATCGACTGGCTCGTGCCCATCATCGCCGACGCCGAGGCCGGCTTCGGTGGCAACTTGAATGCGTTCGAACTCACCAAGGCCGTGATCCGCGCCGGCGCCGCGGCCATCCACTTCGAGGATCAGCTGTCCTCCGCCAAGAAGTGCGGTCACCTCGGCGGCAAGGTGCTGGTCTCCACCGGCGAGGCGATCAACAAGCTGGTCGCAGCGCGACTCGCCGCCGACGTCCTCGACGTGCCCACCGTGATCATCGCGCGCACCGACGCGGACTCGGCCAACCTCCTGCTGACCGACCACGACCCGCGCGACGCCAGATTCCTCACCGGTCAACGCTCGAGCGAAGGCTTCTTCTACGTCAAGCCCGGCATCGAGGCGGCGATCGAACGTGGCGTCGCCTACGCACCCTACAGCGACCTTCTGTGGTGCGAGACGGCGAAGCCGGACATCGGCGAGGCGCGCGAATTCGCCGCCGGCATCCACGAGAAATTTCCGGGCAAGCTGCTCGCCTACAACTGTTCGCCGTCCTTCAACTGGCAGGCCAGACTCGACGCCGCGAGCATGCGCCGCTGGCGCGAGGATCTGGCGGATCTCGGCTACCGCTTCCAGTTCATCACGCTCGCGGGCTGGCATGCCCTGAATCTGTCGATGTTCGAACTCGCGCTCGCCTACCGCGACCAGGGCATGCTCGGCTACTCCGAACTGCAACAACGCGAATTCGGCCAGGAGCCCGCCGGCTACCGCGCCACCAAGCACCAGGCGTTCGTCGGCACCGGCTACTTCGACGCCGTGCAGACGGCGATCACCGCCGGGACACACTCCACCGGCGCGATGGCCGGCAGCACCGAGACCGAGCAATTCCACGGCGCCGCCGGCGCCGCGGCACGCGAGGTGGCGTGACCGTGGCGGCGCGCGGCACGAGGTATCGGTGAACGCGGCGCTGGGCGAGGCCGCGGGCGACCTCGCGCGCAAGCCCAAGGACTACGCCGCGCTCATCGCCGAGCACTTCAAGGCATATAACGAGGAATTCGGCCGCATCACACGACGGGCCGCGCTCAACTTCCTCGCCGAGGACTGGCAGTCGGCGCAGCGGGATGCGATCACCCGCATCGAACTGTACGGCCATCGGGTCGGGCGCTGCGTGGCCGCGCTCGCGATCGAACTGCGCGAGCGCGTCACCGACGAGCCGCTGTGGGGCGAAATCAAGCAGGCCTACGACCTCGTCGTCGCCCGGCGCCCGGACAGCGATTTCTACCGCACTTTCTTCAACTCGGTGACCCGCGATCTGTTCGGAACCGTCGGCGTGAACCCGGCGGTGGAGTTCTGCTCGACCAGCGTCGGGCGCGCCTCCGGGGCGGTTCCCATCCGGGTTTACCGCGTGGGCAGCTCGCTGCCGGGCGCGGTGCGCGAGATGCTGGCCGATCTGCCCTTCGGCGCGGCGATCGCGCGCCCCGATGCGGTCGTGCATCGCGTCAGCGCCGACATAGGACGCTACTTCAGCACCGGGCGCGGTGGCGGCACTCCCGAATCCATCGAGTTGATCGAACCCGTCTTCTATCGCGGCATGCACGCCTTCATCGTCGGCCGCATCATCGGCGACGGTTCGCTCACGCCGCTGGTGATCGCATTCTCGAACTCTCCGGCCGGCGTGGACGTCGACTCGGTGATGCTGTCGCGCGCGGAAGTGGGGTCGCTGTTCGGCTACTCGCGCTCGTACTTCCACGTCGACCTGCCGGTGGTGAGCGCGGCGATCACCCTGCTGCGCTCCTTCATGCCGCGCAAGTCGATCGACGAGCTGTACACCGTGCTCGGCCGCGCCAAGCAGGGCAAGACGGAGCGCTATTTCGCCCTGCAGCGGCACCTGGCGGCGTCCATCGACAGCTTCGTGCACGCCCCCGGTGAGCGCGGCCTGGTGATGATCGTGTTCACCCTGCCCTCCTACGACCTCGTCTTCAAGGTGATCCGCGACCACTTCGGCGCCCCCAAGACCAGCACCCGCGCCGACGTGATCGAGCGCTACCGCTTCGTGTTCCGCCACGACCGCGCGGGGCGCCTGGTGGACGCGCAGGAGTACAAGCGGCTGCGCCTGCCGCTGGCGCGTTTCATGCCGGCCCTCGCCGAGGAACTGCTCGCCGCCGCGAGCGAGAGCTGCCGCATCGAGGGCGGGGACTTGATCGTGGAGCATTGCTACGTCGAGCGGCGGTTGCGCCCGCTGAACCTGTTCCTGCGCGAATCCGAGCCCGCCGCCGCCGAGGCGGCCATCATCGACTACGGGCAGGCACTGCGCGATCTGGCGGCGAGCAACGTATTCCCCGGCGATCTGCTCACCAAGAACTTCGGCGTGACCAGCCACGGCCGGGTGATCTTCTACGATTACGACGAGATCTGTCTGCTCACCGACTGCATGTTCCGCGACCTGCCTCGACCCAGCTGCGAGGAGGAGGAGACCAGCGCCGAGCCCTGGTTCCACTGCGGGCCGCACGACGTCTTCCCCGAACAGTGGCTGCAGTTCCTCGCCATACCGCCGGCCTTGCGCGAGGTGTTTCTGCGCCACCACGGCGAGTTGCTCACGGCGTCCTGGTGGCGGGCGCAGCAGTCGCGCTTCACCGAGGAGCCGGCGCGCACCGCCTCACGCGTCGCCGCCGCCGGCCGTTGAGGCCTGCGGCGCGCGCGCGGCGGCGACGAAGCGCGTCGCCTCGCGTGCGATCACGAGTTCCTCGTCGGTGGCGATGACGCGCACCGACACGCCGGCCGCGGCCGCACCGATGTCGCCGGTCCCGGACGCATTGCGCCCAGGGTCGAGGCGGATGCCGAGGAACTCGAGTCCCTCGCAGATGCGCGCGCGTATCGTGGCGGAGTTCTCGCCGATACCGCCTGCGAACACCAGCGTGTCGATGCCGCCGAGCGCCGCCGCGTAGGCGCCGATGCACTTGCGCACCTGGTAGCAGAACATGCCGACCGCCACGGCGGCGGCTTCGTCGTCGGCCTCCGCGGCGAGCAAATCGCGCATGTCCGCGCTGCGCGCCGAGACGCCCAGCAGTCCGGATTCGCGGCTGAGGACGCGCTCGAGATCCAGGGGCGAAAGACCCTCGGAGCGCAGCAGGTAGGCGAGCACTCCGGGGTCGAGGTCCCCGGCACGCGTGCTCATCATGACTCCGCCGAGCGGCGTGAATCCCATGCTGGTGTCGATCGAACGCCCGTCGCGCACGGCCGCGAGGCTCGCGCCGTTGCCGAGGTGCGCGAGCACCACCCGCCCTGCGCGTGCCGCCGGGTCGCCCAGACGATCCAGCTCCTGCAATAGAAAGGTGTACGAGAGTCCGTGGAACCCGAACCGCTTCAGGCCGCGCTCGCGGTAGCGCCGCGGAATGGGCAGAACCGCGGCCACCGGCGGCAGCGAGCGATGGAACGCGGTGTCGAAGCAGAGCACCTGCGGCGTCCCGGGCAGCCGGCGCGCGAGGGCCTCGATGAGCGCGATCTCCGCCGGGAGGTGCTCCGGATCGTAGGGCGCGATCGCGGCGAGTTCGGCGAGCAGCGCCGGGTTCGCGAGCTGCGCCTCGGCGTGCTCGAGTCCGTGCACCACCCGGTGCCCGACGGCCCTGAGCGCCGCGAATTCCGGGCGCGCTTCGAGCCAGGCGAGCAGCGCGGTGACTGCCTGATCGCGATCGAGCGCGCCCCAGGTCTCGCTGCGCGCCGGCTCATCCGCAGCGCGAATCCACAGCGCCGCATCACCCTGGCCGATCCGCTCGAGGCGCCCCCACAGGGACCGGACCGGCGTCGCGGTGGCGCTGAAAAAAGCGAAGCGGATGCTGGAGGAGCCGGCGTTGAGCGTCAGGATGGCGTCCACGCCGCCAGTCTGCCACAGCGCGGTGGCGCCCCGCCGGCGTCAGGGTGCGCGCTGCGGCACCAGGCGCAGGCGCGCGACGTCGTAGCCGAGCCCGGCGACCAGCCCGCGCAGCCGCTCGTACTGCGCCGGCTCGAGCGTCGCGCTGCGGGCCATGATCCAGACGTAATCGCGGGCGCTGCGCGCGATCACGGTGGCGGAATAGTCGGGCGCCAGGTAGGCGATGCGATACTCGGCCTTGATCGGCCACACGAACTGCATGCCCCATACCGCGTTGCTCGGGTCGCGTATGAAGCCGCGCGGGTGATAGGTCTTGATCGGTCCGTCGAACCCACCCTTGCGGAAGGTGAACGTCGTCGCCACCGTGCCGTCGGGCGCGAGCGTGTAGGACTCGCGTGCGGCGTACGCGTCCTTCTCGATGAAGGTCGGAATGCAGGCGATCACGTACCAGTCGCCCATGAAGCGCGGCAAATCGACCTGGGAGACGGTGGGCAGCGGGGACGCGGGCACGGTGGCACAACCCGGCAGGGAAACGGTGGCACAACCCGGCAGGGAATAGGCGACGAACAGTGCAACACACGCCGCCGCGATTCTGGAATCGTAACGCATACCCGGTATATTCGTGCCAGTACTCGGCAACGGATGCACTTCGATGAACACGCTCTGGTCGCGCCGCTCCGCCTCTCGGCTGGCCGCAGGTTGCCTCGGCATCGCGCTGGCGACCGGCCTCGGGCTGGCGACCGGCTCCAAGCCGGCCGCCGCGGCGGGACTATCGTCGTTGACCGACGCGGATGCCGCGGCGGGATTGAAGCAGGCGCTGCGGCAGGGCATCGGGCACGCCGTCGACCGGCTGGGCGTCGCCGGCGGCTTCCTCGACAATCCGGCGGTGAAGATCCCGTTGCCGCCGAAGCTCGCCAAGGCCGAGGGCGTGATGCGCATGGTCGGACTCGGCGATCAGGCGGACGCGCTGGTCGTCGCCATGAACCGCGCCGCGGAGGCCGCCGTGCCCGAGAGCAAGGCGCTGCTGGAAAAGGCGTTGTCGCAGATGACCGTCGCGGACGCCAAGCAGATCCTGACGGGAGGCGACGACGCGGCGACGCAATACTTCCGGCGCGTCACCTACAAGCCGCTCGCCGCCAAGTTCGCTCCCATCGTGGCGGACGAGACGCGCAAGGTTCATCTGACCCAAACCTACGACGCCGTCGCCGCCAAGGGAGTGGCTCTCGGCGTGCTGAAGCCCGAGGACTCGACCCTCGAGGCCTACGTCACCGGCAAGACGCTGGATGGACTGTATCTCATGATGGCCGAGGAGGAACGCGCGATCCGCAAGGACCCGCTCGGCCAGGCGAGCTCGCTGCTGCGCAAGGTGTTCGGCGCAGCGCACTGAAGACTTTACGCGGCAGCGCTTTTCCGCGAAGCTCTGCGGGCGTTCGACGAAGCGGCGCAACAACAGGGAGTGACCACCGTGGGATTAGCAGCTGAGTTCAAAGAATTCGCCATGAAGGGCAACGTCGTCGACCTGGCGGTCGGTGTCATCATCGGCGGCGCGTTCGGCAAGATCGTCTCCTCCCTGGTCGGCGACGTCATCATGCCGGTGCTCGGCAAGGTCATCGGCGGCGTGAACTTCTCGGACCTCGCGATCTCCCTCGGCAAGGATCCGACCGGCAAGGAGGTGCTGGTGAAATACGGCGCCTTCATCCAGACCATCTTCGATTTCACCATCATCGCGCTCGCCCTCTTCCTCGCGATCAAGGGCATCAATCGGCTCAAGAAGCCGCCGCCCGCGCCGGCCGCGGCCCCGCCGCCGCCGCCCAAGTCGGAAGTGCTGCTCGAAGAGATTCGCGACCTGCTCGCCAAGCGTTAGGAGGATCGACCATGGGTTTCTTGGACGGAATATTGGGGGGCGCGGTGGGCGCCGAGATGGCCACCGTCGTCAACGGACTGATCGAGAAGCACGGCGGTGTGCAGGGCATCGTCGCGCAGCTGGAACAACAGGGACTGGGCGGAACGGTGCGCTCCTGGATCGGTACCGGCGCCAACGCGCCGATTACGGCCGACCAGATCCACCAGGCCTTCGGCTCGGACACGGTGCAGGAGCTTGCGGCGAAGTTCGGCTTGTCGCCTCAGGATCTGGCGGCGAAGCTGTCGGCCGTGCTGCCACAGGCGATCGACAAGCTCACGCCCGGCGGCGTCATGCCGAAGAGTTGATCGCGATCACCCAGGCGCACGCGACGGCCGCGAGGCAGACGCCCGCGGCCGTCATCTGGAGGCGAACGTCGCGCAGCGGCCGCTGCGCGAGCGGTGCATAGGCGCGTCCGACGGCGACGCCACTGGCGAATCCGAACAGGTGGCCGAACACGTCGACCTGCGGCGCACCGGCGCCGAACATCGCCAGGAGCCCGATGCCGGCGACCAGCGGCGCGCCGCGGCGCAGCCAACGCTCCTCGACGGGCACCGCTCCGGTCCGCCAGGTGAAGCCGCTCAATAGTCCGAGTCCGCCGAACACGGCGGTGGAAGCGCCGAGCGCTCCATAGGCCGGGGGCGCGAACAGCGCGTCGAGGCCGTTGCCGAGCACGCCGGCCGCGAGTATGCCCGCCCAGGCCATTCCCACGCCGAACAGGCGCGCAGCGAGCACACCGATCGCCGCTCCGAACAGGCTGTTGCCGAACAGGTGTTCGGGCCCCGCGTGCAGCGTCAGCGCGGTCACGGCACGCCACCACTCGCCCCGCACCCGGGTATCGAGGGCGCCCGCCCGCACCCAGTCGATGCCGAAGGCGCGCTGGCCCTCGAGCAACGCCACACCGAAAAGAATCAGCGCGTACACGACGGCGCCCAGCACGGCGGCACGCCGGGGAAACAGTCGCAGCGACGGGACGGCGGCTCGCGCCACGGGAGCCGGGCGTTCGGCGGCGTAACGCGCCAGTTCCTCGCGCGCGGCCGCGGCGACCGTCTGCGCGACGAACAGCACGCACGTCGGCGGACGCTGTTCCCCGGTCCCACCCGGATCGAGCACGTACGGTATGCCGCGTGCGGCGAGCACCAGCCCCGCCTCTTCACAGGCGCTGCGGGTGCCGCTCGTCACGGCGACGAAACCGTCGCTGGTGACTTCCTCGCCCACCGGAAGCGGCGGCGTCATGACGTGCCGGGGACGATCGCGCTCATGGCGAGAGGCAGCATTGGGGTGCCGGCGCGGGAATTCAACGTGCCGCGCCCGGCGGGGGCGCGCGCGGCCCGATCGGGTCAGGAGGCGCGGGCCGCACCGAGCAGCCGATAGATCCGCAGTACCCGCGGCACGTACGCCTGGGTCTCCTCGTAGGGGGGAATCCGTCCGCCGCTGCGCTCGACGGCCTCTTCGCCGGCGTTGTAGGCGGCGAGCGCGAGGCGCACGTTCTGGCCGAAACGGTCCATCAGGGCCTTCAGATAGCGTGCGCCGGCGTGCACGTTCTCGCGCGGATCGAATGGATCGACGGCACCGAAGCGGCTGGCCGTCGCCGGCATCAGCTGCATCAGGCCCATGGCGCCACGCTTGGACACCGCGTGCGAATTGAAGCCGGATTCGACCACGATCACCGCGCGCAGCAGGTTGGCCTCTATGGAGGCCGCCGACGCGGCGTTCTCGATGATGGCGTCGTAGCGGTTGGCGCGCGCGATCAGCCTCGGATCATAGCGATCACCGCTCTCGGTGCGCTCGTGCGGCGACAGCGACAGGCGGCGATACCGACTGTCGTCCGGCAGGTCGGTGAAGTGTCGTACGCCGTCGGCGTCGACGAAGGTGTAGATCGCGGCGGCGGCGGGGGTCGCCCAGGCCGGGAGGGCCAACGCCAGCAGAGCTGCGGCGATGCGTCGCGGGCGCCGCACGCGTCGCCGCTGATCCTGCACCGCCGAAGACACCGCCCTTGCGCCGAACATGTCGCCTGCCCCCAAGCGGCCTCGTGCGGCCGCTCCGGCAAGGTAGGGCCGGAGGCGTCGCGGCTGCTGCGACCCGCGTCATGAAATCGGCCTCAGCCCCTGCCGAAGGTCAATTTGCCGGCGGCGCGGGCAGGGGATCGATCAGGGACGGCTCGTCGTGGCGGGGGTTGTTGACGCGGGTGCCGACCGGATGGGCGACCATGAGTGCGTCCGGGTAGGCTGCGAGCAGTTCCTCGGCAGCCGCCACCGGCACCTGCAGCCAGTCGTTGCGCCGCTCGCGGGGCAGGATCACCGGCATGCGGCGTCCGGCGTTGTGGATCTCGGCCATCAACCGGTTCGCCGGACGCGTGATCAGCGTGCAGGACGCAAGCCAGCTGCCATCCTCCCGACGCGACCGCTCCCACAAGCCGGCGAAGGCGAAAATGTCCTGATCGGCGAGCCGCACGTAGTAGGGCTGTTTGCGGCCGTCGGCCTCGACGTGCCACTCGTAGAAGCCGCGCGCCGGCACCAGACAGCGCTGCGCGTGGCGCCACGGCCCGCGGAAGCTCGCGCTGGTCGCGAGGCCCTCCATGCGGGCGTTGAAAGTGCTGTACTTGCCGGGCTTGCCGTGGGCGAAGAACGGCACCAGACCCCAGCGCACCTGCGTTCCGACGAGCGCTCCGTCGAGGTGGCGGACCACGGGCACGGCCTGCGAAGGCGCGACGTTGAAGTGGTCCGGGAAGCGCCATTCACCGCGTACCAGATTGAATTCGCGCTCGATGGAGGCGTCGTCGGGCGAAACGTAGCGGCCGCACATCGCCTCGAGTCTACCCCGAAACCTTAACGAATTTTTAACCTGGACCGGGACCCGTGACGGGGCTTTTCGGTGTCAGCGACCGCTAGAATCGCTCGCACTCTGCAGCGGAAGCCCATGAAGACGACCAATCATTACAAAGCGCCGCTCGGCGAGCCGGCGGTCGCGCTGCCGCTCGGCACCGCCTCGTCCCTGTCGGATCGCCCTCGCGCCCTGCTCGGGCTGAAGCCCTGGATGCTCACGCTGGCGCTGCTGCTCGTGCCGCTCGTCACCTACTGGCCCGCGACCTTTCACGATTACGGGCTGCGCGACGACTACTCGAACCTGCGCGAAGCGCACGAGGAGCCGGGCAAGGTGCTCGCCTTCTGCGCTTCGCACGCGCGTCCGCTCTACGGCTGGCTGCTGCAGACGAGCTTCGGCGCCACCACCAGCGTGCAGAACCTCGAGTGGCTGCGCCTCGCCGCCTCCCTGCTGCTCGGCGCGATCTCCCTGGCGATGCTGCGGACGCTGCGCACTTTCGGCTGGTCATTCAACACCAGCCTGTGTCTCGCGTTGTGGATCGCGCTGCTGCCGGCGGCGCAGGTCATCGCGGCCTGGGCCGTGGGCTGGCCCTACGCGCTCACCGCCCTGCTCAGCATCGCCGGATTCTTCGCGACCGACGCCGCGCTGGCGTCGCTGCGCGAGGGCCGTACGCGCCCGGCGCTGCGCCGCGGTTTGCTCGGGCTGGTCATCATGGTGGCCTGTGCCCTGTCCTACCAGCCGAGCGCCATGTTCTACGTGGTGCCGCTGGCTGCGGCGCTGATCGGCGCGCGCGACCAGGACCCCCGCCGCACGGCGCGCTGGCTGGCGGCGCACCTCGCCCTGCTCGGGCTCGCCCTGGCGGCGGCCTACGCCACGATGAGCGGGCTGTACGCGGCGCACGTGTTCGTGAAATCCGGCCGCATTTCCTTCGAGCAGCACTGGATCGAGAAGCTGCTCTGGTTCCTGCGCGAGCCGCTGCCGAATGCCCTGAGCCCCTTCGTGCTCAACGACGATCACGGTCGCCACCACCGCCTGTATCTCTCAAGCGTGGCCGTCGCGGCGGCCATCCTCGTCGCCGGCACCGTGGTGGAGTGGCGCCGTCACGGGCGCGGCCGCGGGCTGCTGTGGGCGTTCGCGCTGCTGGCGCTGCCGCTCGCCGCGTTCGCCGTCAGCCTGGTGGCGGCCGAGCGCTACGCCACTTATCGAACCATCTTCGCGATGACCGCGGTGCTGCTGTGTTTCCTGGTCGCGTCGCTGCGCTCGCTCACCGAGGGCCTGGGCGGTCCGGCGCGCCGGATGCCGGCCCTGCTCGCGCTCGGCGTGGCGCTGTTCACCGCCCAGCACCACGCCTACGCGCTCATCGCGGTGCCCCAGGGCAACGAGTGGCAGCTGATCTTGAGCGGCGCGAAGCACGTGCACCTCGATCCCACCCGGCCGCGGATCTTCGCCATCGCCTCGACACCGGCCGACATCTCCACCGCGAGCATCTACCACGACGAGTTCGGATCGCTGTCCTCGAACTCGGAGTGGGTGCCGAAGGAGATGTTCAAGCGCGCCATGCACGATCTGCACCCGAATCTGTCGCGGCTCGACCAGCGCTACGACTTCGCCACCGGCCCGCAATTGCCCGCCGGCGCGCACTACGACGTGGTCGTCGACATGCGCCGCCTGCACCGCTTCTTCACCGATACCTGAGCCGACCGCAGACCGTTCAGAGTCCCAGCCGGTCACGCAACCGGCCGCGCAGGATCGCGGCCCGCACCGCAAGCGGCCAGGCCGCGTGCAGGCGGATCGGCCTCACGGGAGTGATCGGCAGGTCGAACGGCAGCCCGGGCTCGAGGATGCGCGCCGCGAGCGCCGCGCCCACGCGGGTGGCGAGCGCGACTCCGCGGCCGTTGTAGCCGAGCGCGACGTGCAGCCCGGGTTCGGGCTCGTGCACGTGCGGATAGTGGTCGGCGGTCATCGCCAGCCGGCCGCCCCAGGCGTGAGTGAAGCGCACGCCCGCGAGCTGCGGCCACAGGCGGCGCGCGTAGCGCAGCAGGTACGCGATCGGACGCGCGTCCTCGATCTCCCGCTGCGGGCCGCGGCCGCCCAGCAGCAATCGCCCCGCCTGATCCACCCGGTAGTACACCGTCACCGCACCGCTCTCGTACAGCACCGATCGCGACGGCATCACCGTCGCGGCGAGCGCCGCGGCGAGCGGCTCGGTGGCCGCGATCGCGCCGAACACGGGCACCACGCTGCGCGCCAGGCCCGGCAGCAGTCCGTCGGTGTAGCCGTTGGTGGCGATCAACACGTGCCCGCAGCGCACCGATCCGCACGCGGTGCGCACGCGCCAGCCCGACGGCACGGCCTCGAGCGCCGTCGCGCGCGTGCCGCAGTGGATTCGAGCGCCCGCTGCGAGCGCCGCACGCGCCAGCCCGCGCGCGTAGGCGAGCGGTTGCAGATCGCCGCCGCGGGCGTCGCGCAGCGCGCCGAGATAGCGATCCGTGCCGGTCGCACGCGCCGCCGCCGCGGCGTCGAGCAGTTCCACCGGCGCGCCGCGCCTCTCGAGCTGCGCGGCGGTGACGCGCAGGCGCTCGGCCTGGCGCGGCGTCACGGCGGCACGCAGAGTGCCGTTGCGTCGCGCCTCGCAGGCGATGCCGGTGCGCGCGATCAGGTCGAACAGGAACTGCGGCGCGCCGCCGGCGAAGGCGTTCATGCGCCGCCCCAGCTCCACGCCGTGATCGGCCTCGACCACGTCGGGATCGGCCTTCAGGCCGGGATTCACCTGGCCGCCATTGCGTCCCGAGGCGCCGAATCCGGGCTCCTCGGCCTCCAGCACGGCGACTGCGGCGCCACCCTCGGCGAGGTGCAGCGCCGCCGACAGCCCGGTGAATCCAGCGCCGACCACGGCCACGTCGGCGTTCAGGTCGGCCTCCAGCGGGTAGGTCGACGGTCCCGGCTCGGCGGTGTCGCGATAGAGATTCGGCATCGGCTGCGCCGCATGATAGCGTGCCACGCCGGGTGGATCGCGAATGACCATGAATCATCTGGACGGACTGCAGTGGGCGTGCGCGGCGATCGGTGCGCTCATGGTCGGCGTCTCCAAGGCCGGCCTGACCGGGGTGTCGATCCTGTCGGTGGCGCTGTTCGCGTACGTGTTCCCGAGCAGCAAGCACGCGAGCGGCCTGGTGCTGCCGCTGCTGATCTTCGGCGACTGCGTCGCGGTGCTCTCCTACCGCGCGCACGCGCAGTGGAATTTCGTCTGGCGGCTGTTCCCCTGGACGGCGCTCGGCGTGGTGCTCGGCTACTTCACGCTCGGCGCCATCAGCGACCGGGCGACCCGCGTCCTGGTCGGCTGCATCGTGCTCGCGCTCGCCATCCTGAGCCACGTGCGCCGCTCCCGGGGCGGCGCGCCCGCGGCCGCGGAGGGCGCGCCGGTGCACTGGGGCGTCGCCATAGGGACCGGCACGCTCGCCGGATTCGTGACCCTGATCGCCAACGCCGCCGCGCCATTGATGGCGATCTACCTCATCGCCATGCGCCTTCCCAAGATGCAGTACGTGGGCACGGCGGCGATATTCTTTTTGCTGCTGAACCTGTTCAAGGTGCCCTTCATGGTGCACCTGGGGCTCATCGACCTCGGCAGCTTCGCCGTCAATCTTGCACTGCTGCCGGCGGTGCTGCTCGGCACCTACTGCGGGCGGCTCATGCTCCTGCGCATCGATCAGCGCCTGTTCGAGCAGCTGGTGCTCGCACTGTGCGCGCTGGGCGGCGTGGCACTGCTGCTCTGACCGCGACGCCGCGGTTGGGCAGACCGCCACCGCCGCCGCCGCCGCCACCGCCGCGGCCGCCACGGGCGCAGCCGCAGCCGGGTTGACAGTCTCCGCCCGGGGCGCTTCCATACCCCGGCATGACCCCACTCCCGGCGATCGCCGGCCCCCGCGCATGAGTGCCTCTTCGGAACCGGTCGGCACGCTCGCCACGGCGCTCGCGCACCTGGCGCGGCTGCTCGACACCCGTCCCGACCTCGCGGCGGAGCAGGCCCTCGAAATACTGAAGGTGGCGCCCGGCGAGCCTCGCGCGCTGCTGGCGCTCGCGCGCGCGCGACGCCGCCTCGGCGATGCGCACGAGCCGATCCGCATCCTCGACGAGTTGCTCGCACGGCACCCCGGGTTCGCCCCCGGGCACTGCGAGCGCGGTCTGGCGCTGCGCGGGCTGGGCCGCGACGCGGATGCCCGCGAGGCGCTCGAGCAGGCCGTCGCCCTCGAGCAGACGCTCGCGCCGGCGTGGTTGGCGCTCGGCGAATTGCATGCCGAGGCGGGCGACACCGGCCAGGCCGATCGCGCCTTCGCTCGCTACCTCGAGTGTTCGACCCGCAATCCCGCGTTGCTCTCGGCCGGCGCCGCGCTTGCCGCGAACCGGCTGCCGGACGCCGAGACGCAGCTCAAGGGATACCTCAAGGGAGCGCCCAACGACGTGGCGGCGCTGCGGATGCTGGCCGAAGTGGCGGGGCGGTTGCGTCGCTATCGGGAGTCGGAACTGCTGCTCCGCCGCTGCCTGGAGCTCGCGCCGGGATTCAGCGCGGCTCGGTTCAACCTGGCGCTGGTGCTGCACCGGGAGAGCAAGGCCACCGAGGCGCTCGCCGAAGTCGATCAACTGCTCGCCGCCGAACCGCGGCACGCCGGCTATCGCAATCTCAAGGCCGCCATTCTGGGCAGCATCGGCGAATACGACGCCTCCATCGGACTCTACGAGGACGTGCTTCGGCACAATCCCGGCCAGGCGAAGATCTGGATGAGCTACGGACACGTGCTCAAGACGGCGGGTCGCGATCGCGACGGGATCGCGGCCTATCGGCGCAGCATCGAGCTCACCCTGTTGCTGGGCGAGGCGTACTGGAGCCTCGCCAACCTGAAGACCTTCCGCTTCGGGGACGAGGACGTCGAGGCGATGCGCCGGGCGCTCACCACCGGCGGCGACGCGCTCGACCGGCACGAGCGCTTGCACTTCGAATTCGCGCTGGGCAAGGCGCTCGAGGACCGCGGCGAGTGGGAAGACGCCTTCCGCCACTACGCCGAGGCCAACCGTCTGCGCCGCGCCGAGGTGCGTTACGACGCCGACGAGAACGCCGCCCGGGTGCGCCGCGCCCGGTCGCTGTTAACGGCCGATTTCTTCGCCCGCCGCGCGGGCCTCGGCTGCCCCGCCGGCGACCCGATCTTCATCGTCGGCCTGCCGCGCTCGGGCTCCACGCTGCTCGAACAGATCCTGGCGAGCCATCCGCTGGTCGAGGGAACGATGGAATTGGGCGATATCACGGCGATGGCACGCCGGCTGGCGTGGCGGCCGCAGGATCCCCGGCCGGGACGCTATCCGGACGTGCTGGCGGAAGTGCCGGAGGAGCGCTGGCGGACCCTGGGCGAGGAGTATCTGCGCAACACCCGCGTGCACCGCAAGCTGGGACGGCCGCACTTCATCGACAAGATGCCGAACAATTTCGCGCACGTCGGACTGATCCACCTGGCGCTGCCGAATGCGCGCATCATCGACGCCCGGCGCCACCCGCTCGCCTGCTGCTTCTCGAACTTCAAACAGCACTTCGCGATGGGCCAGAACTTCACCTATGACCTCACGGACGTGGGCCGCTACTACCGGGACTACGTCGAGCTCATGGCACACGTCGACACGGTGCTGCCGGGGCGCGTGCACCGGGTCATCTACGAGCGGCTGGTCGAGGACACGGAGGCCGAGGTTCGCCGCCTGCTCGACTACTGCGGCCTGGAATTCGACCCGGCGTGCCTGCGGTTCTACGAGAACTCGCGCGCGGTGCGGACGGCCAGCTCCGAGCAGGTGCGCCGGCCGATCTTCCGCGACGGCCTGGACCAGTGGCGGCACTTCGAACCCTGGCTAGAACCGCTGCGACGAGCACTCGGGCCGGTTCTGGACTATTATCCGAAGGTGCCGGTCTTCGGCCACTGACACACAAACCCTGTGCTAGGGAGCGCGTGGAAACACGCGACGCACAGGACACGATGGGGGATGAAAAAGATGACTCGAAGCAGATATCGCAAGCTGCGGCGGGCGGTTGCGCGTCCGATTTCCGCGATTTCCAGGGGTTCCTGCGCGGCCACACGGACGGTGGTGCCGCTCGCGTCCGCCATCGTCGCCTGCCTGCCGGCGGCGCATGCGGCCGACCAGGGGGGCACGGAGGCGACGGTGCAGCTCCAGGAGGTCGTGGTAACGGCCGAGAAGCGCACCGAAAGCCTGCAGAACGTGCCCCTGAGCATCACGGCGCTCGGCACCGAGAAGCTCGAACAGCTGAACGTCCAGAACTTCAACGACTACGCCAAGTTCCTGCCGAGCGTGTCGTTCCAGACGCTCGGACCCGGATTCGCCCGCGTCTACATGCGCGGCGTGTCGAGCGGCGGCGACGGCAACCATTCCGGCTCGCTGCCGAGCGTGGGCGTCTACTTGGACGAACAGCCGATCACGACCATTCAGGGTCCGATCGACATCCACATGTACGACATCGCGCGCGTCGAGGCGCTCGCCGGACCGCAGGGCACCCTGTACGGCGCGAGCTCCGAGGCGGGCACCATCCGCATCATCACCAACAAGCCGGAACTCGGCCAGTTCAAGGGCGCCTACGACGTCCAGCTCAACACCGTCAAGCACGGACGGGACCCCGGCTACACCGCCGAAGGGTTCGTGAACATTCCTCTCGGCGACAACGCGGCGGTGCGCCTCGTCGGCTGGTACGACAAGGACGCCGGCTACCTGGACAACGTGCCCGGCTCGCTCACCTACCCGAACTACTCCACCGGACCGGGCTACGGATTCACCAACGACAACCGGCCGGCGCCGGCCAATCCGGCTCCGAACACGACCTATTACGGCACTGCGGGGCACGCCTACAACGACGTCGAGACCATCGGCGGCCGCGCGGCGCTCAAACTCGCGCTGAACGACAACTGGACCGTCACGCCGGTGCTGCAGGGCCAGCGCGTCGATGCCAACGGCATCTTCGCCGAGGAGCAGACCAAGCACCCCGCCGGCTACGAAACCCTGTACCCGACGCTCGGCGACCTCCAGCTGCAGCACTTCGGCCCGGAGAACAGCTACGACCACTGGGGCCAGGCGTCGCTCACCGTCGAGGGCAAGATCAGCAACTTCGACCTGACCTACGCCGGCGGATTCCTGACCCGCGACGACGTCACCCACTCCGACTACACCGACTACTCGGTGGGCTACGCCGTCTACTACCACCAGCCGCGCGGCTACTTCTACGACAACGCCGGCAACCCGGTGAACCCGACGCAGCTCATCGAGGGCCGCGACGGGTACAAGATGTGGAGCCACGAGCTGCGACTGCAGACGCCGCAGGACCTGCCGGTGCACGCGGTGGTCGGCGCCTTCCTGCAACAGCAGCAGCACGACATCCAGCAGCGCTACGTGATCTCCGGTCCTTCCGACGCGCAGAGCGTCGACGGCTGGGCCAACACCTGGTGGCTCACCAAGGAACTGCGCATCGACCGCGACAGCGCGGTGTTCGGCGAGGCGACCTGGGACATCAATTCCCACCTGAGCCTGCTCGGCGGCCTGCGCTACTTCAAGTACAAGAACTCCCTGCAGGGCTTCTACGGCTTCAAGTCGAAGGAGGCGCTGTGCGCCGATCCCACGGTGCCGGGCTTCGGCGGCGCGCCGTGCGACAATCTCTACCGGGTCACGGACGGGTCGGGCACGACGCCCAAGGCCACCATCACCTACCGCTTCGACGATCGCAAGCTGGTCTACGCCACCTACTCGAAGGGCTTCCGCCCCGGCGGCGTCAACCGCATCGGTTCGGTGGAGACCTACCAGCCCGACTACCTCACCAACTACGAAATCGGCTGGAAGACCAGCTGGTTCGGCAACCGGCTGCGCTTCAACGGCGCGATCTTCTGGGAGGACTGGAAGGACTTCCAGTTCTCCTACCTGGGCCCCAACAGCGTCACCATCATCCGCAACGCGGGCGGCGCGCGCATCAAGGGCATCGA
>DAIDHD010000056.1 GCA_027459765.1 Gammaproteobacteria bacterium
TGGTGGCCAGGGAGGGAATTGAACCCCCGACACGCGGATTTTCAGTCCGCTGCTCTACCAACTGAGCTACCTGGCCGTCTCCGGCGGGACGCGTATTAAACAGGGCCGGCTCGCGCTCGTCAACGAATAATTGTCGAATCAAGGGCTTACGGGCGCTCGCGCGCGGATTTAGGGCGCCGCGCGGGCGAGCATCCCGCGCCACGGCCGACCCGCTGCTACTTCGGCACGAATTCCTTCGGCTTGGCCGAGCCACCGCCGAAGAAGAACTTCTCCATCTCCTGCACGAGGAAGGCGCGCGCCTTCGGCTCGATGGGCGTGAGCCGGTGCTCGTTGATGAGCATGGTCTGGTGCGCCACCCACTGCGCCCACGCCTCCTTGGAGACGTGGTCGTAGATCCGCTTACCGAGCTCGCCGGGATACGGCAGGTAGTCGAGGCCCTCGGCCTCACGCTTCAAGTACACACACTGGACGGTTCGTGCCATCTGGCTATGGTAGCGCGAATCGGCGCTCGCCCCCACGCCGCGCACCGTCGCAAGGCGCGGCGGCTTGGCCCGTCAGCGCAGGGGGCCGTGCGTCGCGCCGACGATCGGTCCTGAGTCCGCGGTCTGCACCAGCACCGCGACGTCGGTAGCCTCCAGCGGCAGGCTGGCGGCGGCGACCCGGTACTCGAGGGCGGCGCCGGTGTAGCGTCCCAACACGCGTATCGCGCGCACGATGTGATGCTCGGTGAGCGTGCGGCCGGCGTTCTCGCCGCGGCCGATCGCCGAGGTGGCGCGATCCTGGTAGGCCACCAGCAACACCGCGGCGGGCGCGCCACCCGCCTCGTCGCCGACGTGAATCCGCAGGATGCTGCCTTCGCGGGCGAGATCGACGGGCACGCCGCTGCGCGTTGCACGTAGCGCAGCACCGATGCGCGCGGCGTCGCTGCCGACCAGATCCCGGGTGCCGTCGATGATCACCTGCGGCGTGTAGACGCTGCGCGCGCGCAGCGCGGCCGCGTACCGGCGCTGACGCTCGGTCGCGCCGGCAAAGCTGAACGTGTCGCGCCAGCCCAAATCGTTCCAGTAGTCGACGTGATAAGCGAGCGCGAGCACGTCGGGCCGGTCGGCGAGCTCACCGAGCAGGCGCTCCGCCGGGGGGCAGGAGCTGCAGCCCTGCGAGGTAAAGAGCTCCACCACCGCGGGCCGCGGAGCGGCCCAGGCGGTGGTGGCTGCGAACGCCGCAGCGCCCGCGAAGCGGGCGAGCGAACGACGCCAACGGGGGGAGTTTGCGTGCTTCACCCCAGAGAAGACCGGGCGAGGTGGCAATTCATGACCGCCTCAGCGATCGATTTCCTCTCGCAGCCGCGCAAGCAGCGTCTCGATGGGGCGCGGCAGTCCCACCGCCGGCGGCAGCGCGAGGTCGAACCAGCGCGCCTCGCTCGCGCCGCCCGCATCCGCGACTCGGGTGAGCGCCGCGGTCGGCGTCGGAGTAGTTAAGCGCAGCGGCTCGAGGGTCAGGTCGAAGTGCGTGAAGGCGTGCTCGATGGCCTCGAGGGGCGCGCCCACGGCCTCGACTGCGCCGAAGTGCGCGGTTGCCCAGGCGAACGCCTGCGCCGAATCGCCGAATTGCGGCGGCGACCACAGCCCACCCCAGAGTCCCTCGAGTGGCCGCCGCTCGAGCCACAGCGAGAATCGCCCCGCGTCACGACACTCGAGCAGCAGCAGCGCGGCTGCGCGACGCGGCCGCGGGCGCTTGCGCTTGCCCCCGGGCAGCAGCGCCTGTCGACCTGTCTCCGCAGCGACGCAAGCCCCGATCATCGGACACACGGTGCACGCGGGTCGCGCACGCGTACACAGCGTGGCGCCGAGATCCATGATCCCTTGTGTATAGAGTCGGATGTCGGGCACGTCCGGGGTACACGCCTCGGCCGTGCTCCACAGCGACGCCAGCACCGCCGCCGACGATGGATCGCCTTCGATGCCGAACACCCGCGCGAGCACGCGCTTGACGTTGCCGTCGAGGATGGCGTGCCGTTCGCCGCGCGCGAATGCGAGGATGGCGCCCGCGGTCGAGCGGCCTATGCCCGGCAGGCTCATCACCGCCTCGAGGGAGGCGGGAAACTCCCCGCCGTGCTGCTCGACCAGCACCTGCGCGCAGCGCCAAAGGTTGCGCGCGCGCGCGTAGTAGCCAAGTCCGGTCCACAGGTGCAACACCGCATCGAGCGGCGCGGCGGCAAGATCCGTCACGGCGGGGAAGCGCGCCATGAAGCGCTCGTAGTAGGGAATCACCGTCGCGACCTGGGTCTGTTGCAGCATCACTTCCGACACCCATACCCGGTACGGGCTCGGGTCCCGCTGCCAGGGCAGATGGGTGCGGCCGTGCTGTCGCGCCCACGCGAGCAACCGCGCGGAGAATTCCTGCGGCGCCGGTGCGCTCATGGCTTGCCGAACAGGTCCTTCAACTTGTCCTTGAGCACGTCCTTGAGCTTGTCCTTGAGGCGGGATTTCGCCAGCGCCTCGATGTTGGGCCGAATGGACGGGTCGGCGAACGGTCCCGACACCTTCATCGGCACCTCGAGCCCGGCGACCCCACCCAGGGAGGGTGTCGCCACCAGCACATCGAGATCCAGCGTCTTCGCCGGCAGATTGGCGCTCCCGGCACCGCTCACCTTGAGGCCCGATGCCGCGACGGTGAGGTCGCGGGTGATGGCGATCCCGTTGGCGATCTCCGCCGACACTTTGAATACGTCGAAGGCGGTGCGCCTGGCCCCGCTCGGCGTCGGCGGCGCGGTACGCTTGAGCAGCGCGTCGGCGCGCGCCAGTTCGAAACCGAGATCGACACCCTCGATCGCGCCGTTGGCGAGGCGCAGATCCGCACGTCCGGTGAGCGTCTTCATGAAATCATCCACGCCCTCGCCGCGCGCCGTCGCCTTCAGGTTCACGGCGGCCCGGCCCGACAGACGCACCCGCTTCGATTTCAACTGCGGAAGCGCACCCACGTCGGCATCGGCGAGGTGTTCGTCGAGGGACAGTACGGGCACGGCGCCGCGCTGGTCGTAGCCGATGTCGCCCGTGTATCGTCCGCCAGCCACCGCCGCCTCGAGCGGGTGAAAGCGCGCCACGCCGTCGTGGATCGCCACCTTGACGGTGAGGTCGTGCAGGTCGAGCGGCGCGAGCGACAGCGCGGCGACCTTGAGCGTGCCCTCGACGTCGCGGCCGGCGAGTGGACGCGACGGCGGCGCCGACTTCGCGGGCGGCGTGACCACCGGCGCCTCCTCGGGCGCGAGATAGCGGTCGAGGACGAGCTGGTCGGCCTGCAGGGCGAAACGAATCGCCGGCACGGCGGCGAGCGAGGCCTGCACGGAACCGCTGACGTGCGTGTCGTCGACGACCACGTCGAGTTTGTCGAAGCGCACCTCCTCATCACCGACCACGAACGGAATCTTCGCCGACACCTGCGCGAGCGCCTTCGGATCGCGCGTCCTCACGGGCGCCAAGCCGAGGCGGGGCAACAGTTCGCGCACCACCAGCGGCTCGAGCGTGAGCATCCCGTTCGCATGCCAGCCGGCGTCGGCCTTGATCGCTGTCAGCGATCCGCCCACCTGGGCGCTCGCGAAGACGGCGTTGAACGCCGGCAGATCCACGCGCGGACTGCCGGCGTCCAGGTCCAGCCGTGGTATGGACGCGCTCCACTCGATGCGCGGCAGGGGCGCAACCCGGTAGAACACGCCCGACAATGCGACCGCCTCGAGACGCACCCGGCCACCGGCAAACCGGCTGACCGCGAGTTTGCCGTTGAACGTCGCCGATTCGCCGGCGACGCCCCGACTGGCGGTGAACTGCAGCGCGACGGGCACCACGCCGCTGCCGCCGAACGGACCGCTCTCGAACTGGATTTGCTCGACGGTGTAGTTCTCGAACGTGAGGCGCGCATCGCGAACGCGTACGGCCCCGAGGCGCGCAAGTTCGACGGCCGGCGCATGGGTCGCGCCGGGCGCCGTCGAGGTCGCCGTCTCGCCGGCGGCAGTGCTCTCCCAGTTGCCGCGTCCGCGGGCGTCGCGCGCCAGGTGCACGTCCAGGCCGTCCAGGTCGAGCCCGCCCATCTCGAGTCGGCCGAGCAGCAGCGGCCACAGTCGGGCGCGCACCGCCGCGTGCCGCACCTGCAGAAAGGGTGCGCCGTCGAAGCCCGGCGGATTACCCAGAGTCGCCGGCCCGAACTCGAGGGCGATCCAGGGGAAGACGCTGAGGTGGATGTCGCCTTGCAGGGTCAGCGACCGCCCAGTCGCGTCCTTGACCGCCGCCTCGATGCGCCCGCGATATTCGTTCGGATGCACGAACAGCAGCACGGCCACGAGCACCAGCGCGACCAGCGCGGCCACGCCACCGATAGCGAATCCCAGCACTTTCCCCGTTCGCATCGCCGCCCCGCGCATTATGTGGAGGCGATCATAGCTCAAGCGTCGCCCGGGTCGGCCGATATGTCGGGCGAGGAACCGGCTCACGTCCTGCGTTCCGGAATACCGCATGCGCCGTTGGCCGATCGACCGATATCTGCTGCTCCTGCCCGCCGTGGCGGCCGTACTGGCCGCCGCCGGCGCGGTAGCGCTCGCGTTCGCACCGCCGGGCGCGCGCGCGTTGGCGTGGAGTTGGCTGCTGGTCGCCGGCGTTGGCTGCGGCGTGAGCCTCGGCATCGCCCGCGCCACCACGGCTCGGCTGCTGCTGCTGGAGCGATGGCTGGCGCACGCCTTCGCCGACACCGAGGCGCCACTGGCGCACGGGACCGGCGCGGACCTGCTCAGCCGCCTGACGGAACGGGTACAGGCCGGCATGCAGCGAGTCCGGGCTCGCGCACTGCACCAACAGCGTTCGGCTGAATTCCTGGAATTTGCGCAAATCGCAGGCGGCTTCGGCGTTTTCGACCTCGACCTGGTGACCGCCCAGGTCATGGCGACCCCGCTGTTCTTCGATCTCGCCGGTCTTCCCTCCCGACAGGCCATCGTGGCGCGCGACCACTGGCTCGCGACGGTACACCCGGAGGACTACGAGTCCCTGGTGGCCACCCTGAACGACGCCATCACCGGCGACGGCCGCCTCGAACGCGAATACCGGACGCTGCGCACCGACGGCTCGTCCCGCTGGCTGCTGATGCGGGGTCGGGTGCTCAAGGACCTGGAGGGGTTGCCCGCGCGCGCGATCGGCACGGTCACCGACGTCACCGAACGGCATCGGCTGGAGGAGCACCTGCGCTACGCCCGAGAGTCGCTCGACATGGCGCAGCGAATCGCGAACGTGGCCACCTTCGACGTACAACTCGAGCGCGGCGCAGTCATCACTTCCGGCAATTTCCACGCTTTGCTCGGCGTCTCGCCGCACACACCGCCGACCGATCTCGCGGCGCACCTGGAGCGCATCCACCCCGAGGACCGGCCTGCCGTGCGCGCCTGCCTGTCCGGCGACGCCGATGCGGTCGCTGCAGTGGAATTTCGGGTGCTGCACGAGGAGCGTACCGAGTGGCTGGAGTTGTGCGTGCGGACGACCCGCGACCGCGCCGGGCAGCCGGTGCGCCTCACCGGCGCGATCCAGCTCATCACCCACTACAAGCGTGCCGCGGAAGCGACCCGCGAAGCCATGCAGGCGGCGGAGTCCGCGAACCGCGCCAAGAGCCAGTTCCTCGCCAATCTCAGCCATGAAATTCGTACGCCGATGAACGGGGTAATCGGCATGGCGCAGGTGCTGGCGGAGACGACGCTGTCGGCCGAACAGCGCGAGTACGCCGAAATCATCCGCAGCAGCGCCCAGGCGCTGCTGGTGCTGTTGAACGACGTTCTCGACCTGTCGAAGATCGAGGCGGATCATCTCGAACTGGAGCACATCGAGTTCAATCTGCGCGACGTCCTGTACGAGACGGCGAGCGCGCTCGCACTGCAGGCGACGGTCAAGGGCCTCGAAATCGTCGCCGACGTCGACCCGCGGTTACCCTTCACACTGCACGGCGATCCGGGCCGGATCCGCCAGATCCTGATCAATCTGCTAGGCAACGCCATCAAGTTCACGCACGAGGGCTACATCGTGCTCGAGGTGCGGGTCACCTCGGTCGACGCCAGTCGCCACACCCTGACGCTGGCGGTACGCGACACCGGTATCGGTATCCCTGAAGACCGGCTGGACCGCCTCTTTCAGGCCTTCACGCAGGTCGACGCGTCCACGACACGCCAGTACGGCGGCACCGGTCTCGGACTGGCGATCGTCAAACGGTTGGCGGAGCTCATGGGGGGTGAGGCCGGCGTCACCAGCCTCCCCGGGGTGGGCTCGACCTTCTGGGTGACCCTGCAGCTCGAGAGCAGCACGGTGCAGCCGCAGATCCCCGCCCTCGGCGCCGACCGCCGTGTGCTGCTCGTGGACGACAACGCGGCCAGCCTCGCCGCGCTCGCCTCCAAGCTGACCGTGTTCGGCTTCACGGTACGGCCCGCGGCGTCCGTCGAGGAGGCACTCGCCGTACTCGCCACCGACACCGCGTTCGACGTGGTGGTCGTGGACGAGCTGATGCCGGTGCGCGGCGGTCTGGATCTGCTCGCGCATCTGCGCAGCGTACCGCAGCTGAAGCGGGTGCCCTGCATATTGATGAGCCTGCTCGGGCTCGAAGAGTCACCGCTCGCGCTCGAACACCGACCGGACGCGGTGGCGCGCAAGCCGCTGCGCGGCGCGACCTTGAGCCGGCTGATCGACAGGCTGCTCAGCGGTGGCGCCACCCCCGCCGCCACTGCGCGCCGAACGGAGCCGAGCGGCGAGCCCATCCCGGCGGGCGCCCGCGTGCTGCTGGTGGAGGATCACCCGGTCAACCAGCGCGTCGCCGAACGGCTCCTGCGCAAGCTGGGTGCGAGCGTGCGCATCGCCCACCACGGGGCCGAGGCGCTCGAGCGCCTGGCGGAGGCGCCTGCCGATCTGGTGCTGATGGATTGCCAGATGCCGGTGATGGACGGCTTCACGGCGACGCGCCTGATCCGCGAGCGGGAACTCGCCCAGGGACTGCCGCGGGTACCGATCGTCGCGCTGACGGCCAACGTGATGCGCGAGGACCGGGAACGCTGCCTTGCCGCCGGCATGGACGGACACCTGGGCAAGCCGATAGAACCTCACCAGCTCGCCGAGTGCCTGCGCCGGTTCCACAGACCTGCGGCCGATCCGCTGGTCGACGTGGCCGCCCTGCGCGACCTGGTCGGCGACGACGCCGATTTCGAACGCGAGCTCATCGACACATTCATCGCGAGCGGCGACCGTTGCCTCGCCGACATCGTCACCGCGCTCGACGCGCAGGATCTCGAGACCATTGGCAAGCGCGCGCACGCACTCAAGGGCGCCAGTGCCAACATTCACGCCCACGGACTGGTCGCGGCCGCCTCGCAGGTGGAGAGCGCGGCGCGCGGCGGATCGGTCCGCAGACTGGACGAACTGGTGCGCGCCCTCGGCCGGATGCTGCAGGCGGTCAATGCGGAGCTGCGCCGCGCGGGCTGAGGAGGCTCGCTCGGAACGAGGATGTGCGCGTCGCGTATGGGCGCGGGCTCGTGATGAGCGCCGGCGTCGTTGCGCGCGCCGCTCAGGCGTTCGCCAGCAAGGCCTTGATGGTGGCGAGCTCGATGCCCGTGGTGCAGTTGCGGCCATCTTCCTTGCTGCGGTAGAGGCTCTCGTCCGCGGTGCGCAACAGCGTTTCGACCTTCAAGGTGAGATCCGGCCCGTGCACGCCGCTCGCGGCCACGCCGAAGCTCGCGGTCACCGGCACCGGACCGGCACGCGTCACGAACGGAGTGGCCGCAAGCACCTGACGAATCTTCTCGGCGACCGACAGCGCGTTCGCGTAGGACGTTTCCGGCAGCACCACCAGGAATTCCTCGCCGCCGTAACGGACCAGCCAATCGCTCGTCGCCCGGATCGAGTTCTGGATGCGTGCGACGAACTGCTGCAGGATGTCGTCGCCGGCGGTGTGGCCGTAGCCGTCGTTGATCCGCTTGAAGTGGTCGATGTCGCACATCAGGACCGCGAGCGGATACGCGTAGCGCCGGCACCGGTCGAGTTCGCGCGGCAGTTGCTCCATCAAGTAGCGGCGGTTGAAGGCGCCGGTCAGAGAATCCGTGATCGACAGAATGCGGTTGCGGTCGTTGGCGGCGCGCAGGGACGCCTCCAGCGCAAGAATCCGGCGGCCGGTGTTCAGGCGCGCGAGCAGTTCGGGCTCGTGGACCGGCTTGACCACGTAATCGTCGGCGCCGGCCTCGAGCCCCTGGATGATGTGCTCCTTGGCGTCGCGGGCGGTCAGGAGCAGCGCGTAGACGTAGCCGTCGAGCTGCATGCTGCGCACCGTGCGGCACAGGGTCGCGCCATCCATCTCCGGCATCTCCCAGTCGGTGACGAGGAGCGGATAGTAGCGGTGGGTCATGCGGTCGAGTGCTTCGGCACCGTTGCTGACGGCGTCGACCTCGTAACCGGCCTTCTTGAGCAGACGCGTCATGAGCATACGCGTCACGGGGTCGTCCTCGGCCAGTAAAATCGTCGGCGCGGCATTACCGAGATCCGGTAATTCCGTGACGTGAGTCACAGCCTTCAGGTCCGCTGCCAAGTCCCGCACTCCGCCGCAACGATACGGTGATATTGAGCGGTTATCGGCGTCCGGCGCGCGGACTTTACTCCCGGTTCTGCGTGCCGGCCGGCGCCCGCTGGACGGGCGCCTCGCCGCGCCGGTGGCCGCCGGTTACGCCCGCTCGAGGTCGCTTCGCAGGTCGGCCCCGGTTGGCGTGGGTTCGCCGACCTCGACGCGATTGCTGCCGGCCTCACGGCCGGTGAACCAATTCACCGCGTATTGCACGAGCTGGGTACCGGTATTGAGATTCAGCTTGCGCTTGATGCGCTGGCGATGCGACTCCACCGTCTTGACGGAGAGATTGAGCGAGTGCGCCGTCTCGCGCGTACTCATGCCCTTGCCGATCATGTGCAGGATCTGCAGCTCGCGGTTGCTCAGCCGGTCGATTGGATTGGCCGAGCTGTACTGGCCACCCGACGCGAACTTCTGGATCATGTTGTTGCCGACGGCTTCGGAGACGTAGATGCCGCCTTCGAGGACCCGGCGCAGGGAGATGAGGAACTGTTCGCTCACCGCCTGCTTCATGATGTATCCATTCGCACCGGCCGACAGCATGCGTTCCGCGTAGATGGACTCGTCGTGCATCGACAGCACCAGGATGGGCAACTGCGGGTAGTGGGCGCGCACGTCGCGCACCAGTTCGATACCGTCGCCCTGCTTCAGGCTGATGTCGACGATCACCACGTCCGGCGCGAGCTCCTTGATGGCGATACGCGCGTCGCGAACGGTCTCCGCCTCGCCACAGACCAGCAGATCCTCTTCGTTCTCCATGATCCGGCGCAGACCCTGACGAACGATCGGATGGTCATCGACGATGAGGACGCGGCGAGCGCGGCGCTTGGCCGAACCGGCGCCACCCGGTACGGGAGGAGAACGGGTCCAGGAATTGCTCGGTGTAGTCATCATCGGTCCCTCCTAAATCGCCAATGGCGTTTTTCCTGAGCGGTATTGGCGATTATAGCGTAATTCGCGGAGTAGGTTGATCTCCGGTGACCTGAATTGCCGTTCCGTGAGGCAGTACCGGCAATATGTTTAATTCGGCGCCGATCATATTAGCCCGATAGCGCATGATTTTTAGGCCCATGCCGCTCGGTTCAGCGACTTGGGCTGGCGATAGACCCGGACCGTCATCGCTGATTTTCAACAAATAATTGCCACCGGTGACCAGCAGAAAGATCTCCACTCGCGTTGGAGCGGCGTGCCGAGCCGCGTTGGTGAGCGCCTCTTGTGCAATGCGATACAAGTGGCTGGCGGTGGTTTCGTCCAAGGTGAGTTCAGGCCAGATCTCCGAGCGAAAATCGATCTCGAACCCAAACCGCTGGCGACCCCGAGCTGCCAACTCCTGCAGCGCGTAGGGCAATCCCCCGCTCTGCGCGTGCACCGGCAGCAAACCCCGCGCGAGACCTCGGGTGGTTTCGATGGATTGATTCACCAACGCCACCACTTCGTCGAGGTAACCGACGAGGTCGGGAGCACCACGCTGCAGCCGGGTTGCGAGCCCGCGCAACATCAGCGCGACGCCGGTCAACTCCTGACCCAAACCATCGTGCAAATCCCGACCGATCGACTGACGCTCGCGACTCGACACCTCGAGGATCTCCCGCTCCAGGCGTTTGCGCTCGGTCACGTCGCTCAACGTGAGCGAGATTCCCGCGCCGGTGCCGGTACCCTTGAGACGCAGGGCCCGCAGTTCGAGCACACGGGGCGATCGATCCCGGTCGAGCTGCTCGTATTCGAGGGTTACGGATTCACCAGGCCTGCGCATGCGCCGCAGGCGCTCCGTGACGACCAGCCTCTCTGGTTCCGGCAGGATCACACCGACGTCGCGACCGACGATCTGCGCCGGCGAGAGACCACGCACCCCGGCATTGATGAAGCGAACCCGCAGATCCGTTCCCAGCAACACGAGCGTATCGGCTGCGTGGGCCGTTACCGTTCGCAGCAGCGCCTCGGATTCGCGCACCCGCCCCTCGGCGGCCAGGCGCTCGGTCACATCCTGGGTCACCGCGAGCAGACCGCGCGGGGAGCCGGAGCCGTCGCCTACGGCCCGAACGGTGGTGACGAATCCGCGGTAGCGGCCATCGCCGAGGCGCAACCGATATTCGATCTGCACCGGCGCGGAATCCTCGAGCGCGTGCACGAAGAGCGCTTCGAAACGTACCCGATCCTTCGGGTGGACACGGGCGAGCAGCCTCGAGCGGCTCGGAAACAAGAGCGGCAGGGCCGCATCCCGGGTCGGGTCGACCACGAATTCCAGGCCGTCGCTGGCCCGATCCCAGTACCAGACGTGCGCGTTGGCGAGCGACAGCACGTCGGTTACGGCAGCCTCCAATCCGCGAGCGGCTACGGCGGCGCGCCCGCCGTGGCCCGCCTCCTCGGCGGGCTCGACGGGCGGATGCGTACCCGCGCGCAGCGTCAGCATCAACAAACGCTGGTTTGGAGCGGCGTCCAGGCACTGAAGTTCGGTGCAGACCACCCGGTCACCCGACGTGAAGCGCCAGACGATGCCCTGGCGAGCACGGGCGACCGCGTCACTCGAACCTTCCAGCACCTCGTGCACCAGCGAGGCGGAGGACGGGGGCAGCAAGGAATACACCGAGGATTCAACGAGGCCGCCCGCGCCATCGCGCTTGAACTCGCGACGAGCAGCCGCGTTGGCCAGCACGATGGGTAGTTGCGCAAGCCCCGCATCGACCACGATGACGGGATCGGAAACCGCGTCGAAGGCAGTCTCGAAGAGCGGGCGCGGAGCGTTTGACGCAAGGCGGAACAAACCGGGCGAGGTCGTCATCGCGTCGCTCCCGTCAGGCCATGACATCACGACCGGACAGCGCCGCCATGCCCCCGCATCCTTATGGGGACGGACCCAAACGCCGCCCGACGTCTCAATGCTCTTACAGTCCGAGAGGACCCAGAGGAGTGCCTACCGGCCGCCGAACGACCATCAGCAACAACCCCTCGACCCGCCCCCCGCTCGCGCCGAATGCGGCACCGACCGGGCATCTCAGCATGCCTTCAGAAGCGATAGGGCACTTCCGCCCCAAAAGCCCGGAATTGGAACCCTCAAGGTTCTACCGAGCCCGCTGTGTGATTAAGAGGCTATGCCAGAGTCACTTCCGGAACAAGTCCTCCAGGGCGGACTTCGATTTGGCAAGCTCCGTGGAATCCTTCTCCACATACGCACCGGGCTTGGGACGGAAATGATCGCAAAAGTTGGCTCGCTCCTTGTCCCTCACCTCCTCCGCGGTGGGTTCCTTGCAGTGCTTTGCGTAGCGGACGTCGTATTCAACGCACAACTTGCAGACGTGCAATTCGGCACGGCAGGCCTTGCACTCATCCAGGCGCCGCAATGGCAATGAAAGGTGGGCTAGCGAGGCACCGCAGCGCCAGCAGCGGAGAGAGTTGTCGGTTGCAAACATCCCAAAACTATACAAATACGCCTATTAATTTACGATGACGAAACCCGTCGGCTTGGGCCACACTTTAGCATTCCACTAGCGGGGCTAAGACTGAACCCTACTTGACATGAGTTCCATCAAAGACACGACTATCGTTGCTTTGTCCCAGATATTGGACCCCTTATTGGACATCGCTTTTCGGGCCGGCATCAGTGCGCGCGAGGTCAACAGGATAGTTAGGGAGCGCGCTGTGCGCGTCTCCGCACTCCGTCTCAAGGGGAAATCGGAACGAGGCAGCAAGTCTAGAGTAGCAATCGAAACAGGACTCACGCGAACAGAAGTTGGTCGAATTCTGCGTTCCACAGATTCATCGCGTGGCGCAACTATTCCGCAACAGCCATCACGGCGAGTGCTGGAGGCGTGGTACGACAGCCCGCAATATCTTTCCCCAAACGGCGAACCCGCTGTTTTACCTATATTTGGTGCCGGATGTAGTTTCGCGCGTCTCGTCGCCAAACACGGAGGCGGCATTCCTGTACGCGCCATGCTCGACGAACTACTTAATTTGAGGGCCGTCGAATTACTACCTGAACAACGTGTCCGAGCCAAAACGCGGATACCGATTGAAGTCGGCCTGACCAAAACCGCTCTTGCCTCGATTGGTCAACGAGGACGGGATCTACTTAATACACTCGTAGCGAACACGCGAGATCAAGACCATCCGCGTTTTGAGGCAACCGCATGTTTAGAGGCAGCGGATCCGCAACTGGCGAGCGCCGCACGTCGGGAATTAGAGGCGCAAGGCAGCGCCTTCATAGATGCGGCCAACGCTATCCTTGAAAGTGGAAGACATGCCTATCGCAATAGACGTTCCGCCGGCGCTCGGCGAATTGGAATAGGGGTTTTCTATTTTGAAGACGAAGCACTTCCGCCGGAAACAGGCGGGTTAACCAGTAATGGCCAACGGCGGCACAATCTAAAACGAAGCGCAGTCGGAAGAGGACGACGATCCACGGTACGCAAACCAGGTTCATCAGACCAAAAGCAGCCTAACCATGCAAGAAATACAGTGGGCAGAGCAGCTAAAGACCGCGAATGAGCAGGGGGCGAGACTTCTCTTAGAAACCTGCCATGAGTTCCTTAATGCTGCCGGTATTGATATTCGGAGCGTTAAGTTTCGACCTACCAAGGGACGAGCGCATGGAAAGGTTAAGGTTTATGCCCGTACCTACTGGCGACTCGTAGATGCATACGAGGATCTGGGCATATTGATGTCAACTTGGCACTCAAAGCCCCAATTCCTTGATCCTAACGGAAATCCGCTTCCATTGAGCAAGAGCTCCGGGCAACTATCGTTAAGGAATCTGATTCAAGCGGCCGGCGTTAAATTGAGCGTCACAACGGCCTACCAACTGATGAGGCGGTCACCCAGCGTCCAATTCGACGAGCGAGGAAGAGTACTGGCGCTCCGTCGCGTCTTCGTACTGCCTGAATTTCAAGTACCACGTGCGGCCTTATTCGTTGACCGGTACCTTGGAACGTTACGGGCGAACAGTTCTCAGCGACGGCAGGAAACAAACCTGCTCTTGGAACGAAACTGTTATGTGCGCGGCGTCTGCTTAGCCGAAGTCGTACCGATCTTGCGCAACATCCGAACACGGGCCGCTGCTCTGGTGGACTCGGTGGACGGGGAATTCGAGTTGCGCCGACCAAAGCGGCTCAAAGGGAAGCCTACAGGCGAAGCGGGACTTCTCCTTTTCGCTTGGGCAAGAAGGACTGAGCAAACATCTAACAGAAGTCGCCGTAGCAGACAAAAATAATCCACCCGGAGAGTTCTACATTCAAAGCCGAGTGGATATACAAAAGATCTGCCGCCGTTGCAGGTCGTACCGCGCTAAAAATTTGGATCGACTCAGCCTTCAAAAATTATTCTTCGAATCGCCAAACAAAGTGTCGAAATAATGTCCCCGGCGGACACTCGACGACCCAATGATCGATGAGCTGCCAATGATTGATTTGGGCTGAATCGCTGACGATCCGATGATCGACGAGCTGCCAATGATCGATGAGCTGCCAATGATCGACTTCGGCTGAACAGCCGACGACCCGATGATCGACGAGCTGCCAATGATCGACGAGCTGCCAATGATCGACTTCGGCTGAACAGCGGACGACCCAATGATCGACGAGCTGCCAATGATCGATTTGGGTTGAATAGCTGACGACCCGATGATCGATTTGACAGAGACGGAGTGAGCGAGGAGTTTGCCGCCCTCGATAGGCTGAATCCCTTCCGCCTCGACGACTTGACCAACCTGCACGCTTGCATTTTTCGGATCAGACAGGGACGGCGTCAGGTCCACAGTGAGCCCGTCGATATTAGCGGCGCCGATAGCGAGATTAACCGACTTGATTGGACCTTTCACAAAGACTTCGGTTGAGCCCGGAATGTACTGCTCACTTATGCGATCAACCGAGAGCGCACCCCCACCCGGAGCGGAAGCAACAGCAATCAGATCACCAGGTTGCAGATTTGCGAGAGCCGCCTGCAAACTAGCTTCTTGCCCGTTCAGGGTGAACGCCGTGCCACCGCTCAGCGAAACGCGCTGTCCAGCCACTACTAGCGTGTGTGCGACCGAATCTACAGATTCAAGCGCCCCAAAAACTTGGAGCTTTTCTCCGTATTTTGCCCTGACATTTTCGATGGTTGTCGCAGCACGCGCGATCATAAACGGACCAGTGATGAGAGTCGCGGCTACACCGCTAGCGACGAAACCGGTCATCCTTAACATCATTCCCTTCATACCGATCCCCTTAGCTTCTTGTTACAGAGGGCGCTCAAGTTCCTTCAGCGGCCGAAATCGATCGCATCTCGCAAACCCATGTCATCAACGGGTGGCTCTACGTAGAGGAAGCACTGCAACCCAGCGCGAATATCTGCAGGCTCGTTTGGCTCGCGAGGCAATGCTTCGCGAAGGTCAATAGCCGCAAAGGCATCAACGCGCTGCAGGAATTGCCCACCAATAACTTTCAAATGGGACTGCAGCTCGAGGAGCTGTCGATTCGTCAAAGGCGAATCGACTATCATCGTGCGCTCAAACAGATCGGTGTTCTCAGGCTCCGTGCGAGTGTTGTTCTCTAGCGTGGCCAAGAGTGACCCGACCAAACTCGCCAGACGGCTGAGATTCCCCGCAGTAAGCGCCGGCTCAATGTACTCCTGCTTCACCGGCTTCCAGACGTTGTCTCCAACCTGAGTGACCGCGCCAATCCTTATGAGCTCCTGAAGGATTGTTTCCGGTGGAAGATGCGATGCATGCCTGGAGACGAGCAGCGTGAAACTTATCGGATTGCCAACGAACGGCAGATCAACCGGCACGCCATATGGACCTATGTAATCCCTGTCGTTGTGCCAACCGTGAAGTACACGTGCATAAGATTTCGTTGACTCGCCAAGCGCACTCGCTTCGAAGCGCTCGTGCTCGAGCAGAGACGTATTGACCTCATCGACAGACATTCCGGTAAGCGCGCATATGGACTTAAGCGAGTTCCTTTTTGCAGAACCGGCGAAATCCTTGGCGGCACTCTCCAAGAAAGCCATCTGCGCTATCGCGGCGAACTGAGAATATGTCAGACCTTCACGCAACATAATCCTTACCAGCGGTCGCAAAAGGCGACGAATTGATACCGACAGCGCTGTTTTTACATTATCTGGCATTTGTGAATGACTTCACACTATTTGCAACCAAATTGGTCTTTTCACTCAAGATTTGTCTAAAAAGTTTATGTCAAAGCATTACCGATGTATCTAGCAAGTATCTGAATTAACGAAAATTCCGAACGTAAACATGGCTTTACATATTGAAACCTATAGGAATATGCTGCTTTGCAGTATTCTTATGGTAAATGCAATTGGGCTAGGTGCATGTGGTGAGAAGGGCGCGCATACGTCTGCCGGCGACGGCTACCCCGCTAAGAGGACCGCAACCGATGAACGTGTTCTTCGTCGCGGTCTGCCAGGAGAGCCGAGCACTCTGGATCCCCAAATCGCCGACGACGATTTCTCCTTTCAGGTCATCAGGGACCTATTTGAAGGATTAACGTCGGAGGATGAGGCAGGAAATCCGATCCCAGGCACCGCGATGTCTTGGTCCGTCGACTCGACGGGCACTACCTACGTTTTCCACCTTCGGGAAGATGCAAAGTGGTCCGACGGTACGCCTGTGACGGCCAACGACTTTGTCCTGGGCTTAAGGCGCGCGGTTGATCCGCACACCGCATCCGGGTCCTCAGAGCTATTGAAGGCTATAAAGAATGCTGGCGAAGTAATAGCGAGTCGCCGTTCGCCGGATCAACTTGGGGTCGAAGCCCTAGATGAAAGATCTTTACGCATCCAACTAGAACACCCGGCTCCTTACATCCTACAAATACTCGCCCAGCCAATCGCTGCACCGTTCTACTCTCGCGCGGTCGGCATTGCCCACGCTGGACAGCAACGATCTGCCGTATCCAACGGCCCCTACGAATTGCGAAAACGAATAGCAGGGGCGTCGATTGATTTGACTAAGAACCCGTATTACTGGAACGCAAATAATGTCGCGATCACGAACATTCGTTACGTCAATGAGGAATCGGAAAGTACGGAACTGCGCGAATATCTGGCGGATCAGCTTGATCTGACTTTTACAATTCCTGCGCCTGACTTACCTCACCTACAAGTAGACCACGCCTCAGAAATTCAGACTGGCCCTATTTTGTGGACGCTATACCTAGCTCTAAACCTTGCAAAAGCCCCGCTGCAAAAGCAACAAGACGTACGCCAGGCACTATCGATGGCGATCGACAGGGAAGCGATTGCGAGCAGCGTTATTAGCGGCGTAAGACCTGCGTACAGCTTCGTCGCACATGGCATGCCTAATTACGACCCTCCAGACTATGAGTGGTCAAAATGGCCCCGCGAGAGACAGTTGGTGTTTGCTCGTTCTTTAATGGAGAAGGTCGGATTCTCCAGCAAACATCCACTACATTTGCTTCTATATTTTAATAACGGCGAAGGAATAAGGCGCGTCATGCTCGCCGTCGCAGACAACTGGAAAACGAATTTGGGAGTGGACTGCGAACTAAAAAGTGATGAGTTTCGAGTATTTCTTGACGGCAGAAAGAATCGCACTGCTTGGGATGTAGCTCGACTTGGGTGGAGCGCCGATTACGAAGACCCTGCCAGCTTTCTAGAGAACTTTACCCCTGGCAGCCCGCAAAACGACTCGTCATACAACAGCGAAATTTTCGATAAGTATTTGTCTATGGCTCGCGCAGAAGCCAACCCAGATGCCCGACTCCGCGATCTGCGGCGAGCTGAGGAAACGCTGTTGGGAGATTATGCGATCGTTCCCATCTATTTTTATCAAGCTCGTCGTTTAGTTAAGAGTTATGTTGGTGGAGCTCGAATAACTCCTATGAACAGGACGTACTCGAAATATCTCTATTGGAAGGAGGGCCACACTCCTCAGTAAATGGGCAATTTATGTTTTAACGTGCCCCGCCACACGTAACGACCTACGCTACCGAAGCAACTAGGGGGAAGAAAAATACGCGCAAGCAATCGCGTACCTTTCACCCCTTGTGCGCGATCCGGTCCTGCAGCGCGAGGAGTACGTCGTGGCGCGCGACCTCGCCGAGCAGCGTCGGGTGCCACTGCCCGGCTGCCACGGGCAGGACTTTGACGTTCTCTCGCAGGAATCCATCGAGCGCGGTCGTCAGGCTCATTTCCGGGGTCAAAGTGAACGGAACCGGCACTCCGAGCGCGCCGACCTTCGCTTCAGGGTCGATCTCTCCCGCGCGCACCTTGCGCAGCAACGCACGCGGATCGAGGGTCGCCAGCAACTCCCGTCGCTGATCGACCACATAAACGTTCTGCGCGGCGCGATTCGGCAGGGTTTCCAGCATGTCGCGCACCGAGGTGTTCTCATTGATCACGGCAGCAGCGGGCTTGACCAGCGGTGCGACCGTGCGCAAGTGCCAGTCCGCGCCACGCCCGCCCTGTTGTTGCGGCTGCAGAGCGTCGTGGTACACGGAGCGGCCGCGACGGTAGGCCTTCGCCGTGTATAGCGCGGTGACGCACGCCAGCATGAGCGGCAACACCACGTCGTAGTCGAGCGTCATCTCGAAGATCATCAGAATCGAGGTGAGCGGCGCGTGCGTGGTGGCGGCGAGAAAGCTGCCCATGCCGACCAGCGCGTACGCACCGGGCGACGAGCCGGCGGCAGGCCAACCCCAGTGGATCAGTGCGTTGGCGAGCGCGCCGATGGCGGCGCCGATGAACAGCGTCGGGGTGAAGATACCGCCGACCGCGCCGGATCCGACCGTGGCCGTGGTGCTCACCACCTTGGAGGCGAAAACGCCCAACAGCAGCCAGCCGGTGAGTTGTCCGTTGAGGATGTCGCCGACGACGCTGTAGCCGTTGCCCCACACCTCGGGATAGAACAACGAGAGGAGCCCCACCACCAGGCCGCCGAGGCCCAAGCGCATGTACACCGGTACGGCGATAGCTTCGAAACGACGCTTGGTCCACTCGAGCACGCCGAGGAAGGGCGGCGCGAGGTGTCCAGCCACCACTCCCAGGATTCCGTAGGGGACCAGTTCCCAGTTGCTGCCGAACTCCACGTGCGGCACGGCGAATACCGGACCGTAGCCGAGGAACCGGTGGATTGTCACGTTCGCCGTCACCGAGGCGACGAGCAGCGGACCGAAGCTCTCCATCGCGATCGACCCCATGACGATCTCGGCGACGAACAGTGCCCCGGCGATGGGTGCGTTGTAGGCCGCCGCGATACCCGCGGCGGCGCCGCATGCCACCAGCAGGCGACGACGCGACACCGGGGCGCGAGATACCAATCCGAGCTTGGAGCCGATGAGCGCCGCGAGCTGCACCATCGGACCCTCGCGGCCGATCGAGCCGCCCGAACCGATGGTGAACAGCGACGACAGGCTGCGCAGCAGCGACGGCCGCGCCGCGATGGCGCCGTCGCCGACCACGATGGCCTCCATGTAGTCGACGGCTCCGCGGCGGTCGATGAGCCGCGCCCCGAATTGCATGACGAGGCCAGCCAGTACGCCGCCGATCACCGGCGCGACCACCCGGTGCCAGCCCTGCAACTCGCTCGCCGTCTGCACGAGGCCGCTGGTCTCGCCCGTGAGCAAGTGCTGCACCATCCGGATCCCGATCCGGAATGCGACGCTCGCGAGTGCGCCGGCGAGACCCGTGATGGCCGCCCAGAACACGAGCCCGGTGAGTTCCTCGTGACCGAGCAGCAACAGACGCGCGCGCGTCAGCCACCGGATGGGTCTTGCCGCCATCTCGGTGAGTCGGTTCGTCACCTGCAGTACTTCGGGCGTCATGGCGGGACTCGCGCTGTCACCGGATTGTCATACAGCTGCCCATCTCGATCAATTGAGAACCATGCACCTGCGCGTTGCGGCGCGGGTGCCGATACTCGCGTGGTCCAGCCACGAAACCGCGGTGGAGCGCCTAAGCTTACGTGATCGATTTCGAACCGCAATCGGATCTCGACGACGTCGCCTCGCTGTTGAAGGACGGCGCGCTCAGCGCCCTCTTCCAGCCGATACTCGACGTCGCCAGCTGTACCGTGCTCGGTCACGAGGGACTCATCCGCGGTCCGCTCGAGCACGGCCTGCACCTGCCCACGGCCCTGTTCAGGGCGGCGTCGGCGGCCGGCCTATCCCAACGCCTCGAGTTCCACGCCGCCGAGACGATCTTCGCCGCGCACACCCGCTCGGGCGCGTCCGGCCTCTTGTTCGTCAACTACTCCGCCCAGGCCATTGCCCGGCTCGCTGCCACCGACGGCGGTGCCATGTTCCGTGCCACGCTCGCGCGGCTGGGAGTCGCCGCCCGTACCCTGGTGGTCGAGATCACCGAGCACGAGCGCGTACAGGATCACGCGGCGCTCGACGAATCCATCCGCGCGCTGCGCAGTCTCGGCGTCGCGGTCGCGCTCGACGACTTCGGCGACGGTCGATCGAGCCTGCGATTGTGGGCCGAGCTCGAGCCCGAATACGTCAAGATCGATCGCTATTTCTGTCACGGCATCCACGCCGACGGCAAGAAGGTGCAGACCGTCAAGGCAATGCTGCGCCTCGCCGAGGATTTCGGCAGCCGGGTCATCGCCGAGGGCATCGAGGACGCCTCGGACCTGCGCGTGGTGCGCGACCTCGGCGTCCCGCTGATCCAGGGATGGGCGATCGGACGCCCCGTCGCCGCCCCCACCGCGAACGTCCCGGCCTCGGTCGAAGCGGTGCTCGCGGCACGCGACATCGCGGTATTCCCGCAGCTCAGGCGAAGCTTCCGGTACTCCTCCAAGGCTGCCCAACTGCTGATCCCCGCGCCCGCCGTGAACGCGACCAGCAACAATCAGAAGCTCCTGGAGCTTTTCCAGCAGCATCCGCAGTTGCATGCGCTTGCCGTGGTCGAGGACGACCGCCCGGTGGGACTGATCAATCGGCGCCGCTTCACGGACAAGTACCTGCTGCCCTACTACCCGGAACTGTACGGCCGCAAGAGCTGCACGCTGTTCATGGATCGCGATCCGGTGCTGATCGAGGTGAGCCGCCCGATCGAGGATCTCGTGCACGTCCTCACCTCCGACGATCAGCGCTACTTGAGCGACGGCTACGTGCTGGTGGACGCGGGCCGCTACGTCGGCATCGGCACCGCCGAGCAACTCGTTCGCTCCGTCACCGAACTACGGATCGAGGCCGCCCGGCACGCCAATCCGCTGACGTTCCTGCCGGGCAACATCCCGATCAGCGAGCACATCCGCCGGCTGCTGTCGGGCGGCGTCGAGTTCGGCGCCACGTACTGCGATCTGAATCACTTCAAGCCGTTCAACGACCAGTTCGGCTACTGGCAGGGTGACCGGATGATCCGCCTGCTCGCGAGCATCATCGTCGCCGAGTGCGATCCGCAACGCGACTTCGCCGGCCACGTGGGCGGCGACGATTTCGTGGTTCTGTTCCAGAGCGGCGACTGGCGCGCGCGGTGCCTGCGCATGATCGAGCGCTTCAACGGCGCGGCGCTCGGGCTGTTCGACGCCGAGACGCGCGCGCGGGGGTACCTGCTCGCGGAGGATCGGCAGGGCAATCCCGCCCGCTTTCCGCTCACCACCCTGTCCATCGGTGCGGTTCACGTGCGGCCGGGCGCGTTCGAAGCGCCCGAAGAGGTCGCCTCCGCGGCGGCGGCGGCCAAACACCACGCCAAACGTCACAGCGAGGGCTTCCACGTCCGCGGCGTCCTCGATGCGAGCGCCGCGCGAGTCACGGAATCGTCACACGAGTTGCTGACAATGCGCGCGTGACAGGCATCGTCGTTCCTTCGGGAGCCACGCGCGAGCGGGCTCGCGCACCGTGACCACCATCGACCTCGTCTATTTCAACGCGGGCGGCGGGCACCGCTCGGCGGCCATCGCGCTCGAAACCGTGATCCGCGACCAAGGCAGGCCCTGGACGGTGCGGCCGGTCAACTTGATGTCCATCCTCGATCCCAAGGACGTGTTTCGCAAGACCACGGGCATGAAGCCCGAGGATCTCTACAACACGCGTCTTGCGCGTGGTTGGAGCCTGGGCCTCGCGCAGGAGCTCAAGCTCCTGCAGGCGCTTATTCGCCTGGGCCACACGACCATGGCCCGGCGCCTGCGCCGCCACTGGCGCCGTAGTCGTCCAGACATGGTCGTGTCCCTGGTGCCGAACTTCAACCGACCGATGTACGAAGGCTTCACGGGCGCGCGCCCGGGCGCTCCCTACGTCACCGTTCTCACGGATTTCGCGGATTACCCGCCGCACTTCTGGATCGAACCGCGACAGGCGCAGCACTTCGTTTGCGGCACGCCGCGCGCCGTGGCCCAGGCGCGCGCCGCGGGCTACGGCGCCGAGTACGTGCACGCCACCTCCGGCATGATCATCCGCCCGGACTTCTATCGCCCCTGGCCGCACGATCGGCGCGCGGAGCGGGCCCGCGTCGGCCTCGATCCTGACCGCCCCACCGGGCTCGTGATGTTCGGCGGACACGGGTCGCGCGTGATGCGCAGCATCGCCAAGCGCCTCGACGATCAGCAACTGATCTTCATCTGCGGCCACAACGCGGCGCTCGCCGAGCGCCTCGCGGCGATGCCGGCGCGCGCTCCCCGACTCGTGCTGGGCTTCACGCCGGACATACGTCACTACATGCAGCTCGCCGACTTCTTCATCGGCAAGCCCGGGCCCGGGAGCGTGAGCGAGGCGGTGCAGCAGCGCCTGCCGGTGATCGTGGTGCTGAACCGCTGGACCATGCCCCAGGAGCGCTACAACCCGGAGTGGATCCGCGAGAACGGCGTCGGCGTCGTACTCGACTCGTACGCCGACGTTCGCGAGGGTGTCGCCGAACTGGTCGAGCGTCTGCCGGAGCTGCGCGCGCGTCTGGCCAGCATCGAGAATCGCGCGGTGTTCGAGATCCCGGACATCCTGGAGCGGATCCTCGCATCCACGCGCGGCGAATTGCGGCAGATGTCGGAGGAGGGCATCATGCGCAGCGTCGCATGAAAACCTTCCTGCTCGCCTTCGGCGCCCTGATCTCCATCGTCAACCCCCTGTCGGGGGCCTTCATCTTCTTCGGTGCGACCCGCGAACTCGACCGGCGAGTGCGCGCCCAGGTGTCGCGCTGGGTCGCGATTTACGCGTTCTGCATCTGCGCGGCGTCGCTCTACGTCGGTGCCTACGTGCTGCTGTTCTTCGGCATCTCGATTCCGGTGCTGCGCGTGGCTGGCGGCATCATCGTCGCCATGTCGGGCTGGCGCATGTTGAGCGAGCCGGACGCCACCGAACAGCGCCGCAGCGAGACGCCGAATCCGCGCTCGGTCGACGTCTCGCCGAGCCGCCTCGCCTTCTACCCCCTGACCATGCCGCTCACCACCGGCCCGGGCACGATCTCGGTGGCGATCTCCCTGGGTGCCGGGCGACCGAGCGGATTTCATGCCCCGCTGCTCGAATTCTTCGTCGAGACGCTGGCGGCGGTGGCGCTGCTCGCGCTCTCGGTCTACGTCTTCTACCGCAACTCCGCGCGCCTCGCCGATCTCGTCGGCCCCACCGGCACGAGCATCGTCGTGCGACTGTCGGCGTTTCTTCTCTTCTGCATCGGCATCCAGGTGCTCTGGAACGGCGCCTCGGAACTGCTCGGCACCCTGCCGCTGGGCAGCGTCGGAACCAGCTGACCCCGAGCGCTCCGCGGCTTAAGAGCCCGAGTGGTACAGGACGTCGATGAACGCCTGCGCGCGGCTCGGATCCTTCGGGTCGCCCCAGCGTTCGACCCACGGCGCCAGCACGTTCTCCCGCTTCATCTGCTCGAGGCTCTTGCCGGCGCGGCGCGCCTTGGCCACCGCGGCCGAGGTTTGCTCCAACATCCGCGTGTACGCGGCGAGGTCGGCGATGCTCGACAGGTCGCCGTGTCCAGGGATGATCTGCATGTCGTCGGGAATCCCGGCGAGCACCGCGCGGCAGGCCTTGATCATGCCCGCCACGCTGCCGCCGGCCTTCAGGTCGATGAGCGGAAAGCCATAGCGAACGAAGATGTCGCCCATGTGCACGACGTGTGCGTTCTTCAGGAACACCACCGTGTCGCCGTCGGTGTGCGCCGCCGGAAAGTGCACCAACAGCACCTCCTCGCCGTCCATCCGCAGCGTCATCTGATGGTCGTAGGTGAGTGTGGGCAGCGCCTGCGGCTTCGCCGCCGCCTGATGCACCCTGAGTTTGCCGCCGTCGCTGATGACGCCGCCGCTCGCGAGCCGTGCGCGCAGCGGATCCGCCGCCACCACCACCGCACCGAGCGCCGCAAAGGCGGCATTCGCGTCGGTGTGGTCGAAGTGATAGTGCGTGTCGATCAGATAGCGCAGCGGCTTGTCGCCCGACGGCAGGCCGTGCACCGCGGCCTCGATCTTCGGCGCCAGCGCCGCGAACTCGCCGTCGACGAGCAGCGTGCCGTCCGCCCCGGTGAGTGCGAGCACGTTGCCGCCGACGCCCTGCAGAAGCGCCACTCCGTCACCGATCGGAGTGACCCTCACGTTGGCCTTGTCGAGCGGCGGATAGTACTTGGCGAGGAACGCATCCTCCTCGAGTACCGGCGGCTCGGCCGCCGGTGCGGCAGCCGCGGCGGCGCGGGCGGCGACCACCGGCAGGAGAGCCAAGGCGAGCAGGGGGAGAGCCGCGCGCCCGCGCGCGCGCCACGAGTGTCGATACGTGATGGTCATGGTCGATGCGATCTCTTGCGTAACAGCGATGGACGGCAGATCAGGCGCGGGCCAGGGCCGCGCGAATCGCGCTCTCCAGGTCCTCGCCGGTGTAGGGCTTGTAGAGCACGGGGAAGCCGCCCGTGTCGACGTTGGGGTTGCCGGTCTGCAGCAGCACGCGAATCCCGGGCCGGTTTTCGCTCACCCAGCGCGCGAGATCGAGTCCGTGGATGGAACCCGGCATGCGCACGTCGGTGAACACCAGATCCACTTCCAACCCCTCGATGAGCCGCTGACGGGCGACGTCGGCGCTCTCCGCGGTGCTGACCTGAAAGCCCATTCCGCTCAACGAGCGCGCCACGACGGTGCGCAGTTGCGCGTGATCCTCGATCACCAGAATGCTCGGCGCCGGCGGCGTCGCGGTGGCGTTCATGGCAAGCCAACCTCGTGGGGAGTGTGATCCTGTGCTGTTCTTGGGCTTCCTGCGTTGGGGCGCAAGTCTAGCACGAGGCTAAAATGCCGCAGCGGCGCTCCGCAGCGCCGCGCGGCCGGCGCACCAGGGTTCCCGAGCCTCGCCGATACGGGCAAGATCGGTCCATGAGCGATCGTCATCGCAGCAGGGCCGTCCGGGTGCGCGCCGTCGGCCTCGCGTGCCTCGCGGCCACCGCGTTCGCCCTCGCCGCATCCGCGCCCGTGGCGATCGGCGAACGCCTGCCGGACGTGCAGCTCACGGGACTCAATGGCGCGTCGCGACACCTGGCCGAGTTTCGCGGTAAACCCCTGGTGATCAACGTCTGGGCGAGCTGGTGCGGCCCGTGCCAGGCGGAAACCGCCTCGCTGGAGCGGCTCGCGTGGCGCACCGACGCCGGCACGTTCGCGATCATCGGCATCTCCACCGACGACGATCCGGCGCAGGCGCTCGCCTGGCTCGCGCGCTCGCACGCGACCATCAGCCACTTCATCGACCACGATCTCACGATGGAACACCTCCTCGGTGCCTCGCGCATTCCCGTGACCGTCCTGGTCGGCGCCGATGGGCGGGTGCTCGAACGCATCCAGGGCGCACGCGAATGGGACAGTGCCGACTCCCGCGCACTGCTGCGTGCCGCCTGGGCCCGCGCCGCCGATCAGGGCTCGCCGGGCCGCAACTGACGCGTCAGGAAATCCACCGTCGCCTCGTCGGCGCGCAGCCAGGAGGCGTGCCTGAGAAAGCCGTGGATTTCGTTGGGCAGGACGATCTCCTCGTAGGACACCCCCTGCGCGTCCAGTCGGCGTGCGAGATCCACGGTCTGCGCGAAGCGCACGTTGCGGTCGTCATCCCCCTGGATGAGCAGCACGGGCGAGCGCCAGTGCGCGACGTCGGCCACCGGCGAGGACTGGAACGCGATTTTCAGCGCCTGCTCCCGATCACCCTGTTCGTACCGCGTCACCGGCTTGCCGAGCCAGTCGTCGAACTCGCGCGACCAGTCGTGTACCCCGTGCAAATCGACGCCCGCGGCGAACGTGTCGGAATTGCGCGCGAGCGCCAGCGCCGTCAGATACCCCCCGTAGGAGCCGCCCCAGATGCCGATCCGCCGGCCATCCACTTCGGTGAGCCCTTGCAGGAAATGCGCGCCGGCGAGCACGTCCTGGTACTCCGCCGCACCGGCGAGTCCGGCGTGCTCCGGCTGCTGAAAGGCGCGCCCATAGCCGATGCCCAGGCGATAGTTCACGGACAGCACCACGAACCCGCGCGCAGCGAGGGCCTGATTGGTCGCGTAGGCGTTGCTGTAGTAATCGAAATAGTGCCAACCGAGCAGCATCTGCCGTGGCGGCCCGCCGTGCACGAAGATCACCGCGGGCCGCCTTGCCCCTGGGGTCGCCGCCTCGCGCTCGAAAAGCTGCCCGTGAACCACCACGCCGTCCGCCGCGGTGAAGGTCACGGCACGTGGCTCGACGAACCGGGCGCCGGCGTATCGCGCCGGTGTCGCGTCCGCACTGATCGGCAGTCGGCGTACGCCGCGAGCGTCGAGCAACGCGGCTTCCGGCGGTTGCCGGGGGTCGGCGACCAGCGCGGCAACCGTACCGCCGCCCGCGTCGACCGGCGTCCACTCGAGCCCCTGGCCGCGGCTCAACGCCTCCGGCGCGGCCCGATCCACCGGCACCCGAAACACGTGGCGTCGTTCGCCATCGTCGCGCGTCGACCCGGTGTTCGCGTCGTAGACCACCGTACGACCGTCGGCCGCGAGCGCCACGTGTTCCACCATGAACGCACCCGGCGTGAGTTCGAGCGCCGCGCCACCAGCCACCGGCACCGAGTACAGATGCGGCCAGTCGGTGAGGTAGGCGAGGAACACCAGCCGATCGCCGGCGGCCCAGGCGAGATTCGCCTCGCCGACCACGTCCGGAAACGAGCCGGCGAGCGTGTTCGGACTCTGCCACACCCGCTGCCCGCGCCCGTCCGCAAGCGACGCCACCCAGATGGACCAGGGATGCGGCAGGTTCCTCAGGATCGGCTCGGGCGCGCCGCCGAGACCCGGCTGGCGCACGAAGGCGAGGCGCGTCCCGTCGGGCGACCAGCGCGGCTCCGCGTCGCGTCCGGTGGAGGGCGCCAGATAGCGGAGCGGTTTGTCGGCGCCCTCGAAGACCCCGACGAAGGCGTGATCATCCCGTTGCGACACGAACGCGAGTCGGCTGCCATCCGGCGACCAGGTGAGCTCCGCGTCCTTGCCCCGATCGAAGAATAGGCGCGCGGCAGTTCCCGCGGCGCCGTCGAGCGGCGCGGTCCACACCTGTCCGTCCTTGATGAACGCGAGGCGGCCGCTCGCGGAGATGGCGGGCGCATCGCCCTCTGCAATCCGCTTCGGTTCGCCGCCCGCGAGCGACGCCTGCCAGATCTCCACCCGCGGCTGCGCCGGATTGCCCGCCGGGTCGGGCGCCATCCCTCCCTCGGCCGGCCAGTTCGCGTCGTGATCACCGCCGCGCACGTAGAGGAGCCGTGAGCCGTCCGGTGAGAACGTGAGTTGCGTGATCTCCTGGCCGTCGTCCTCGGTGTAGGCGGTGACCTGCCGCGGCGTGAACTGCGGGGCGCGTGCGAACCACACGTTGCGCACACCCTCGACGTTGCGCACCCAGGCGATGGCACCGCCACGCGCCGCGGCGGCGAGCCCGTTCGAGAACGGATACGCGAGCGCCTGAGCCACCGTGAACGGCGCCTCGCGCGGGTGCAGCGGATGCACCGCCGGAACCCGTTGGGCGCCAGCCGTCTCCGCCATCGCCGGCCCGCCGAATCCGGCGCCCAGCGCCACCATCAACCCCGCCCCTGCCGCCGCGACCTGAAAGGCTGCGGCCCGCCACGATGTCATCCTCATCGCTCACCCCGTAGAATGAAGCCCGTGAGCACTCTAACCACCCTGAATGCGGAATTCGACCGTCGCGCCGCCGTCCACGCCTCGCAGGCACCCTGGGTGCCCTCTCCCGCCGCCGGCGTCGAGCGCAAGATGCTCGACCGCGTGGGCGGCGAGGTGGCCCGCGCCACCTCCCTGGTGCGCTACGCCCCGGGCAGCCACTTCGCCGCGCACGTGCACGGCGGGGGCGAGGAATTTCTGGTGCTCGAAGGAGTCTTTCAGGACGAGCGCGGCGACTACCCCGCCGGAACCTACGTGCGCAACCCGCCGACCTCCTCGCACACGCCCGGGTCGGAGCCCGGTTGCACCATCCTGGTCAAGTTGTGGCAATTCGACGCCACCGACCGCGAACAGGTGGTCATCGATACCACGCGCGGTGCCTACGCGAGCGTCGCGGGACGCACGGGCGTCGAGCGCCTGCCGCTCTATCAGGGATACGGCGAGACGGTGGCGGTGGAACGCTGGGACGCGGACACGCACTCGCGGCTGCAAGCCGCCGGCGGCATCGAATTACTCGTGCTCGAGGGCACGCTTGAGATCGACGGCGAGAGCTTCGCGCGCCACGACTGGTTGCGGCTTGCCGCCGGCACCGCGCTCGATGCACGCGCCGGCAGCGCGGGCTGCCGCTTCTGGGTGAAGAGCGGCCACCTCGCCGGCGTCACCGCCGAGGCCGTACGCCTCCGGCTCGCCGCTCAGGCCGGACGGTAGAGCGTCGCAAAGCGGCGGCGAAGCTCCGCCTTCTGCACCTTGCCCATGGTGTTGCGGGGGAGTTCCTCGACGAATAGCACGCGCCGCGGCACCTTGTAGCGCGCGAGCCGCGCGCGCAGCGCCGCCAGGATGTCCGCCTCCAGACGCGAGGCCTCCAGGGTTGCCGCCTCCGGCCGGCGCACCACCACGGCGGTCACCCCCTCGCCCAAGTCGGGGTGCGCAAGTCCGATGACCGCGCTCTCCAGCACGCCGGGTTGCGCGTCGATCTCCAGCTCCACTTCTTTCGGATATACGTTGTAGCCGCCGCTGATGACGAGGTCCTTGGCGCGTCCGACGATGCGCACGTATCCCGCCGCATCCAGCGTGCCGACGTCGCCGGAGATGAAGAAGCCGTCCGCGGTGAACGAGGCCGCGCTCTTCTCGGGATCATTCCAATAGCCCGCGAACACGTTCGGACCACGGATCTCGATCATGCCCACCTCGCCGGCAGGCAACACCCCGGACTCGCCGCTGATGCGCACCGTGATTCCCGGCAGCGCGGGCCCCACCGCGCCGGGGATGCGCGCACCCACGTAGGGATTGGAAGTGTTCATCAGCGTCTCGGTCATGCCGTAGCGCTCGAGAATGGCCTGTCCGGTGCGCCGCTCGAACTCACGGTGCGTCTCCTCGAGCAGCGGCGCCGACCCGGACACGAACAACCGCACGCTCGCGGTCGACTCGACGTCGAGGTCGGGCAACTGCAAGAGCCGCACGTAGTGCGTCGGCACCCCCATGTACACGCTCGCCGCGGGCAGGCGCGCGAGCACGTCGGCCGCGTCGAATTTCGGCAGCAGGATCACGCTCGCGCCCACCGCCAGCACGGTGTTGAGCGCCGCGAACAGCCCGTGTACGTGGAAGATCGGCAGCGCGTGCAGCAGCACGTCCTGGGGGCCGAATCGCCAGGCCTCGGCGAGCGATGCGGCGTTCGACGCGAGATTGCCGCGCGTCAGCATCGCACCCTTCGAACGTCCGGTCGTGCCGGACGTGTAGATGAGCGCCGCGAGCGCACTCCCCGGCAGTTCGGGCCGCGATGCCGCGGCCGCCGCGTCGGCGGTCGGCATCGCCCGCACCGCCTCCGCGAAGCTTCCCTCGCCGCTCTCGCCCAACGTCTCGATGCGCGCGCAGCCCGCCTTGGCCGCGAGCGGCGCCAGCGCCTCCCGATCGGCCGGCCGCACCACCGCAAGCGTAGGGCGCGCATCGGCGAGGAAATACTCGAGTTCGGCGGCCGTGTACGCCGTATTGAGCGGCACGAGCACCGCGCCGAGGCGCAGGCAGGCGACGTAGAGGAGCACGGCCCCGACCGACTTCTCCACCTGCAGCACCACGCGGTCGCCGCTGCCCACGCCGAGCGCAGCGAGCACCGCGGCCATCCGCGTCGACTCGGCCAGGAGGTCCGCGTAGCTCAAGCGCCGCCCGGCGGGCGTCGACAGGAAGGGCGCGTCAGGTCGCTCGCGCGCCGCGCGCTCCACCCACGCGTACGGATCGGTGACGGAAATTCCGGTGGTCGGCATGGCGGTCATGGTCGGCTTCGATTCCTCAAAGGTCCGAGGGCGCCCCAGCCCTCAGTGCAAATACTTGTCGAACCACGCGAGCGTGCGCTCGGTGGCGTCGGCGGCGTGCTGCGGGTCGCGCAAGCCGTGCCCCTCGCCCGGATAGATCATGATGGAGGCCGGCACGCCCTGCGCCTTGAGCGCGCGCCAGAACTCCTCGGTCTGCGGCGCCGGGCACTCGATGTCGCGTTCCCCGACGTAGGCAAAGGTCGGTGTGTGCGCGTGCTTGATGAAGTTGATCGCCGAGGAGCGCGCGTAGACCGCTGGGTCCTCGTACACCGAGGCGCCGAAGTAGGGAATCATCCACTCGTCGATGCCGTTCTCGCCGTAGTAGGACTGCCAGTTCGACAGGCCCGCCGCCGCCACCGCCGCCTTGAAGCGCGGCGTCTGCGTGACCGCGAACATGCTCATGAAGCCGCCATAGCTGCCGCCGGTGAGGCCGAGCCTGGCGTCATCGATCGGCGCCATCCGCTCGGCGGCGTCGATGCCGGCGAGAATGTCGCGCAGATCGCCGTAGCCGAAGTCGCGCACGTTGGCGGCGGTGAAGCGTGCTCCCTGGCCGAAGCTGCCGCGCGGATTCGGGTAGAACACCGCCCAGCCGCGCGCGAGCATCCGTTCGGTCAGGCCTGGGCCCGCGAAGCGCGGCCGCGACGCCGCCGCCGGTCCGCCGTGCACCACCGTGATCATCGGAATGCGGCCCTCGACGTGCGCCGGCAGGAGCAGCCAGCCCTGCACGTCGAAGCCCTCGTTGCGCCAGCGGATGCTGCGTGCGCTGAGCCGGGCCGAGAGCCCGGCGTTGTCCTGCGCCAGAACGCGCCGCTGACCGATCCTGCCCACCTCGAGTTGCGGTGGCAGCGTGAAACTCTCGCGCACGGTGGCGAGCGTGTCCGACGGACAGGCCCAGCTTGCCGCCGCCGCCTCGCCGTGCAGCGTGTCGGTCGTGTGCTCGAGCACGCGCGGCGACGCCGGTGACACACCGTCGCCCAGCGCCACGATCTGGGTCTCGTCGCCGGCGAGCAGCGCCGCGCGCAACTCACCGTGACAACTCCAGGCGAGCGAGGTCGCCGATGCCTTCATCTCCGGCGTCACGTCGAGCGCCGTTGCCGGTGCGCCCGCGGCGGCGTCGCGGCCCGGTCCGTCGAGCGCCACCGTGAACACGTCGCCACCGGTGGAACCGAAGTCGCTCATCAGACCACCGATGAAGGCCACCCGCTTGCCGTCGGGTGACACCGTCGGGTCGGCGAGCTGCTCCTGCCGGCTCGGGGGCGCGTAGAGCACCCGCGCCGCGCCGGACGGCGCGAAGGCATAGAGCTTCGCGGTCCACCAGTTCGCATCGCCGTCACCCGCTGCCGCGGTGCCCACGAAACCCGCCCCGCCCGGGCGCCAATCGTATTGATAGACGAACAGGTCCGGCGGCGACGCCCAGGTGAGCGCGCCGCCCTTGAGCGTCGCGATCCGCTGCTCGGTCGGCGGCGCGTCCAGATCGCCCGCCACGGGTGCGCCCGCTTCGGTCGCCCCTACCTCCTTCTTCGCATCGGCCACCGCGAGGAGCGCGAGCGTTCCGTCCGGTCCGTATTTGAGATCGGTGAGGGTTCCGTTGAAGGCAAGCGCCCGCGTCAGCCCGCTGCCGTCGGCGGCCACCGAGTACACCGCATACGCGTGGCTGCCCGGCGTGCGCAGCGCGAAGCTCAACGTCTTGCCGTCGCGGCTCCACGCCGGCGAACTCGGCCAGCACTGCGGCACCCGGCCGCAGGGCAGATCGATCCGCACCGCGCGACCGTCGGCCACGCGGCGGATCACAAGGTCACGCACGTCGGGGTAGTAGCCGCCCGCCGGCGAATCGCCCTCCACCACCGCGACGTGCGCCGCGTCCGGCGCGAGCGCGACCGACAGATACCGGTGCACCAGCCGCGCGCCGCCGCCCGTCGTCCCGTCCGCCACTGCGCCGCCCGACGCCGCAGCCGTCGCGCCGCCCGCCGTGCCGCCGGCCATGAAAGCCGCGATGCGCTCGTTCAGGAACTTGAGGTCCGCGGGCGAGGCCCCGGCGCCCGCCGGGTGCCCCCACAGCGAGGGGATGACGGCAAGCTGCACGTGCGGGATGAACTGCGCCTCGTAGCGCGCGTCCTCCACCGGAAAGTAGAGGTCCGTCTGCGACGGCATGTACAGCACCGGCACCCGGATCGAGCGCAGCGCCGCCTCGACGTCGCCGTGGAAGGGCGGCGTCCCGCCGACGTCGTGCCGCTCCCAGGTGCGCATCTGCAGGATCACGTCGTTGGCGTCCGCACCGGGAATGAAATTGGTGCGGTAGTGGTCGAGCACCTGCTCGAACGTGGTGCCGGGCGGCTCGATCGTGCGCCACAGCTCCTTGCGCCACCACTCCTGCGAGAACAGCCATGCGGTCCACACGAGCCCGAACGCGTCCAAACCCTGCTTGGGTTCGACCTTGTAATCGCCGCCCGCGAAGGTCGGATCCGCGGCGATCGCCGCGATTTCACTCTCCAGGCGCACGATGCCGTGCCCGTAGGTCTTGGCGGTCCCCGACGTGGCGACGATCCGGTCCATGTAATCCGGATAGCTCACGGCCCACTGGAAGGCCTGCTGCGCGCCCATGGAAAAGCCGATCACCGCCTTCAGGTGCTTGATGTGCAGCTGCTCGGTGAGGAGCCGGTGCACCGCCTCGACGTTGTCGCGGATGGTGGTCACCGGGAAGCGCGGTCCGTGGTAGGGCTCAGGCGTGTTGCTGGGACTGGACGAGCGGCCGTTGCCAAAGAGCTCGCTGGTCACCAGGAAGAGCTTGTCCGAATCCAGCGCCTTGCCCTTGCCGATCAGCCAGCCGTAGCCGCGCATGTCGGCCATGTAGTGCGACGGCAGCAGCACGGCGTTGTCGCCCGTGGCGTCGAGCTTGCCGTAGGTGCCGTAGACGACGCGCGCCTGCGGCAGCACCACGCCGCTCTCGGTCTTGAAGTTCTTGATGATGAACTCGTGCTGCGTCGGCTTCGGATCCGCCGCCGGCGAGTCGGCCGCGGCCGAGGGCTTCGGTTCGTCGCTCACCCGCGCCACGGCCGCGGCGCCCGGCGCCAACGCACCGCCGCCGGATCCCACGGCGAGCGCGAGCAGCGCGCCGGTGACGAATGCCCGCGCGCTCATACGGCCACCCGCGGCGGCACGCGTGCGCCGGCGGCGCGCTCGAAGGCGCGCGCCACCTGCAGGAGCAGCCCGTCCTCGTTGCGCCGGCCGACCAGCGTCAGTCCCACCGGCAGACCGGCGGCCAGGCCTGCGGGCACCGTCAGGCTCGGGTAGCCGGCGATGGCCGCCGCGGAGGCGATGGCCGAATAGCCGCCGCCGCGGCGGTCGCCCCACACCGGATCGATGAGATCGGCGGGCCCGTTCGAGGGCGCGATCAACACGTCCACGTCGTCGCGGCCGAGCAGGCTCGCGAGCCCCTCGACGTCGGCGCAGCGGGTCAGCGTCGCGCGTGCCTTGACGTACTTGTCGTCGCTGAGCGGCCCGCAGGCCTCGGCCATCTCGAACAGTTCCTGGCCGAAGATCACCAACTCGTCCTCGGCGTGCGCACGATTGAAGGCGATCAGATCGGCGAGCGTGCGCGACGGCACCTGCGCCGGATCGAGCGTACCGAGATAGGCATTGATCGCGTCCTTGAACTCGTACAAGAGCGCGGTGAGTTCCGGTTCACCCATCTCCTCGAACGCCTTGGGATTCTCGAAATCCACGATCGAGGCCCCCTCGCGCACCAGCGCGTAGCGCGCCTCGGCATAGAGGCGCGCGGTGTCCGGGTGCGTCCCGTTCGGTACCGGCATCGCCCCGAGCCGCACGCCCTTCAGGCGGAAGGCCTCGATGGAGCTGCCGTGCCTGCCGAAGCCGAGCGGCCGCTGCGCGATCACGCTCGCGATCAACGCAGCGTCGGCCACCGTTCGGCACATCGGCCCGGCCGTGTCCTGCAGCGGCGAGATCGGCACCACGCCCTTGCCGCTCACCACGCCGAGCGTCGGCTTCAGGCCCACGAGGCCGTTGACCGAGGACGGCGACAGGATGGAGCCATTGGTCTCCGTGCCCACCGCGACGGCGCAGAACGACAGCGCCGCCGCCACCGCCGACCCCGCGCTCGAGCCCGACGGATTGCGGTTGCGGTCATAGGCATTGCCCGTCTGCCCGCCCACCCCGCTCCAACCACTCTGCGAACGGGTCGAACGAAAATTCGCCCACTCGCTCA
>DAIDHD010000062.1 GCA_027459765.1 Gammaproteobacteria bacterium
TTCGGATTGAGTCCGATCCCGTGCATCGCGAACCAGGGCGGCGGGTTCGGATTGAAGCCGAACGCGACGATCACCGCGTCCGCGGGCACCGTCTCCTCGGTGCCTGGGACGACCTCCGGGACGCGCCGGCCCCGCGGGCCCGGCGGACCGAGCCGCGTCTGCACCAGTTTCACGCCCTGTACGCGGTCGGTGCCGACGATCTCGACCGGCTGCCGATTGAACAGGAAGGTCACGCCTTCCTCGCGGCAGTTCTTGTAGTCGCGCCGCGAGCCCGGCATGTTCGCCTCGTCGCGCCGATAGGTGCAGGTCACGCTCGCGGCGCCCTGGCGCATCGCGGTGCGGTTGCAGTCCATGCCCGTGTCGCCGCCGCCGAGCACCACCACCTGTTTGCCGCGCATGTCGATGAACGCGGACGGATCGGTCGCGAGTCCGAGTTCGCGGTTGACGTTCGAGATCAGGTAGGTGAGCGCCTCGTGCACGCCGGGCAGGTCCTCGCCCGCGAAGCCGCCTTTCACGGCGGCGTAAGTGCCCATTCCGAGGAACACCGCGTCGAACTCCTCGGTGAGCCGCTCGAAGGGGATGTCGCGGCCGATCTCCACTCCGAGCCGGAACTCGACGCCCATGCCCTGCATGATCTCGCGCCGGATCTCGACCACCTCTTTCTCGAGCTTGAACGGCGGAATTCCGAAGGTCAGGAGTCCACCGATGCGTGAGTACCGGTCGAACACCACCGGAGTGACGCCGTTGCGCACCAGCACGTCGGCGCAGGCGAGTCCCGCGGGCCCCGCACCCACCACGGCAACGCGCTTTTCAGTGCGGACCACCCCGGACATGTCCGGCCGCCAGCCCTGCTTCAGCGCCTCGTCGGTGATGTACTTCTCGATCGACCCGATGCTCACCGCGCCGAGCCCGTCGGCGAGCGTGCAGGCACCCTCGCAGAGCCGATCCTGCGGACAGATCCGCCCGCACATTTCCGGCAGCGAGTTGGTCTGGTGGGAGAGTTCCGCCGCCTCGAACAGCTTGCCGTCGGCGACCAGCGCCAGCCAGTTGGGAATGTAATTGTGGACCGGACACTTCCACTCGCAGAAGGGATTGCCGCAGGCGAGGCAGCGGCCGGCCTGCTGCGCGGCCTCGTCGGCCGGGTATGGCGCGTAGATCTCGCGAAAATCCCGTACGCGCGCCTCGACCTCGCGCTTCTGCGGATCCTTGCGCGCAACTTCCAGGAACATGAGGTTCTTGTCGGCCATGTCGTCTCGTCGTCCCCGTCAGGCCGCGCGTCGCAGATTCGACAGCAGCGAATCGATGGCGGCCGCCTTCGGCTTGACCACCCAGAAGCGCCCGATGAACGAGCGGAAGTCGGTGAGGATCTGCGTGCCCCAGACGCTGTCGGTGAGCGTCACGTGCTGTTCGATGAGCGCGCGCAGGTGCTGCACGTGCGCCCCCATGCCCTCGGGCGACACGCGGTGGATGTCGATCAGGTCGTGGTTGTAGCGATCCACGAAGTCCCGCTCCAGGTCGAGCACGTAGGCGAAGCCGCCGGTGAAGCCGGCGCCGAAGTTGACTCCGGTGCGTCCCAGCACGCACACGACGCCGCCGGTCATGTACTCGCAACAGTGATCGCCGGCGCCCTCCACCACCGCGAGCGCACCGGAATTGCGCACCGCGAAGCGTTCGCCGGCAGTGCCGGCGGCGAACAGTTCGCCGCCGGTCGCGCCGTACAGGCAGGTATTGCCCATGATGATGGTGTCGCGCGCCGTGAACGTGGCCTCGGCCGAGGGCTTGATGACGATGCGTCCGCCTGCCATCCCCTTGCCGACGTAGTCGTTTGCCTCGCCGACCAGCGTGAGGTGCAGGCCGCCGGCGTTCCACACGCCGAAGCTCTGCCCCGCCGACCCCGTCAGGCGCACCTCCACCGGCGCGTCGCTCATGCCCAGATTGCCGAAGCGGCGCGCTATCTCCCCGGAGATGCGCGCGCCGATGGAGCGGTGGTAATTGCGCACGGTGTACTCGAAGGTGCCGCCCCTCTTCGCCTCCACCGCGGCGCTCATGTCGGCCCACATGCGTTCGGCGAGTTCGCCCTTGTCGAACGGCTCGTTGCGCGGATCCACGCAGTACTGCGGCTTGTCCGACACCAGCGCCGAGTTCGCGAGCAGGGGTGCGAGGTCGAGCTTGCGCTGCTTGTCGGTCTCGCCCGGCTTCGCTTGCAGCAGTTCGGTGCGGCCGATGATCTCGGCGAGCGAACGCACGCCGAGCGCGGCCATGATCTCGCGGCACTCCTCGGCGACGAAGCGGAAATAGTTCATGACCATCTCCGGCAGTCCGACGAAGTACTTGCTGCGCAGCACGTTGTGCTGCGTGGCCACCCCGGTGGCACAGTTGTTGAGGTGACAGATCCGCAGGTACTTGCAGCCGAGCGCGATCATCGGCGCCGTGCCGAAGCCGAAGCTCTCGGCGCCGATGAGCGCCGCCTTGATCACGTCGAGCCCGGTCTTCAGGCCGCCGTCGGTCTGCAGCCGCACGCGGTGGCGCATCTCGTTGGCGCGCAGCGTCTGGTGGGTCTCGGCGAGCCCGAGCTCCCACGGCGTGCCCGCGTACTTGATCGAGGAGATGGGACTCGCACCAGTGCCGCCGTCGTAGCCGCTCACGGTGATGAGGTCGGCGTAGGCCTTGGCGACGCCCGCCGCGACCGTGCCCACGCCCGGCTCGGCGACCAGCTTCACCGACACGAGAGCCGCCGGATTGACCTGCTTCAAGTCGAAGATGAGCTGGGCGAGATCCTCGATCGAATAGATGTCGTGGTGCGGCGGCGGCGAGATCAGGCCGACGCCGGGACGCGCGAAGCGCAGCCGCGCGATCATCTCGTTGACCTTGTGGCCCGGGAGCTGCCCGCCCTCGCCGGGCTTGGCGCCCTGCGCGATCTTGATCTGCAGCACCTCTGCGTTGATCAGGTATTCCGGCGTCACTCCGAAGCGGCCCGAGGCGACCTGCTTGATCTTGGAGTTCTTCTCGGTGCGGTAGCGCGCCGGATCCTCCCCGCCCTCGCCGCTGTTGGAGCGCGCGCCGAGGCGGTTCATGGCGATCGCGAGCGCCTCGTGCGCCTCCGGCGAGAGCGCGCCGAGGGACATGCCGGCCCCGTCGAAGCGTGCCACGATGGCGCTCACCGGTTCGACTTCGGCGAGCGGCACGGGCGGCCCCTTCGGCCGGAGGCCGAGCAGATCGCGCAGGCAGGACGCCGGCCGCTCATTGACCAGCGCGGAAAACTGCCGGTAGCGCTCGTAGTCGCCGCTCATGACGGCCGCCTGCAGCGTCGCCACCACGTCCGGGTTGTACATGTGGTACTCGCCGCCGTGCATGTACTTGAGCAGTCCACCCTGTTCGACCCGCTCGCGCGGATTCCAGGCGCGCTTGGCGAGTTGCAGCGTGTCGGCCTTGAGATCGTCGAAGTCGGCGCCCTTGATGCGGCTCTCGGTGCCCGGGAAGCACAATTCCACCACGTCGTCGGCGAGGCCTACTATCTCGAACAGCTGCGCGCTGCGGTAGCTCGCGATGGTGGAGATGCCCATCTTGGACATGACCTTGAACAGGCCCTTGCGGATGCCGCGCCGATAGCTGCGGCCGAGTTCGCGCCTCGTGTCGTGGTCCATCTTGAGGACGCCCTTGCGCATCAGATCGAACAGGGTCTGATAGGCGAGATACGGATACACCGCCGTGGCGCCGTAGCCGATCAGACAGGCGAAGTGATGCGCATCGCGCGCCGTGCCCGTCTCCACCAGGATGTTGCACTTGCAGCGCAAGCCCGTCTTGACCAGCCGATGGTGGATGGCGCCGGTGGCGAGCAGCGCGTGGATGGGGATCTTGCCGCGCACCGGATAGCGGTCCGAGAGCAGCAGCACGATCTTGCCGGCGCGCACCGCGGCTTCGGCGGCGTCGCAGACCGCGAGGATCGCGCTACGGAGGTCGAGCTGCTCGTCGAACTGCAGGTCGATGAACGCATTCGGCACGCCCTCGTCCTCCAGTGCCATGATCTGGCGCAACTTGCGCTGCGACAGGATGGGCGAGGACAGCACGATCTGCTCCGCGTGCTGCGGTGCCGGCACGAAGATGTTGGCCTCGGCGCCGATCTGCGTCTGCAGCGACATGACGATGCTCTCGCGCAGGCTGTCTATCGGCGGATTGGTGACCTGGGCGAAGGCCTGGCGGAAGTAGTCGTACAGCGAACGCACCTTGGTCGACATCACCGGCAGCGGCGTGTCGTCGCCCATCGAGCCCACGGCCTCGCTCTCGTCCTCGGCGAGCACGCGGATGATCTCGTCACGTTCCTCGGCGGAGACGTTGTAGAGCTTCTGGAACAGCGCGAGCGTGTCGCGGTCGAACGGCTCGGCGGCGAGCCGCGGATCGATCAGATCGGTCTGCAGATAGCGCACGCCCTTCTTGAGCCACGCCTTGTAGGGGTGCCGGCTCTTCAAGAGATCGTCCACCTGGCGCGTGTCGAGAAGGTCGCCGGTCTGCAGGTCGAGCGCCAGGATCTCGCCCGGACCGAGCTTGCCCTTGCGCACCACGTCCCGGGCCTCGTAGTCCCACACCCCGGCTTCGGAGGCGATGGTGATGTGGCGGTTCTTGGTGATCACCCAGCGCGCCGGCCGAAGTCCGTTGCGATCGAGCGTGCAGCACGCGTAGCGGCCGTCGGTGAGCACGATCCCGGCCGGCCCGTCCCACGGCTCCATGTGCGGCGCGTAGTACTCGTAGAAGGCCTTGAGATCCGGATCGATCATGTCCACCGACTGCCATGCCGGCGGCACCAGCAGGCGCATCGCGTGCATGGGATCGAGGCCGCCCGCGAGCAGCAGCTCGAGCATGTTGTCGAGCGACTGGGAGTCGGAACCGCTGAGCGACACCACCGGCAGGATGTCGCTCAAGTCCGGCAGCAGCGGCGAGCGGAACAGCGGACCTCGCGCGACCGCCCAGCTGCGGTTGCCCTGCACGGTGTTGATCTCGCCATTGTGGGCGAGATAGCGGAACGGGTGTGCGAGCCGCCACTGCGGCAGCGTGTTGGTCGAGAAGCGCTGGTGGAACACCACCACCGAGGCCTCCATGCGCGGATCCTTCAGGTCCGGGTAGAACTCGGTGAGGTGTTGCGGCATCACCATACCCTTGTAGACCATGGTGCTCGCCGACAACGAGGGCACGTAGAACGCCGGATCGGTGCCCTCCAGGCGCTTCTCGGCGCGACGGCGCGCGAGGTAGAGCTTGCGGTTGAGCGTGGCCTCGTCGAGATCGCGCCCGGCGTTCACGAACACTTGTTCGATCACCGGCAGGGTCTTGCGCGCCTCGGGGCCGCACGCGCCAGGATCGGTGGGCACGACCCGGAACCCGGCGACCTTCAGGTTCTCGCGCTCGATCTCCGCGGTGAGCGCCTGCCGCGCGGCCGCTTGTCGCGCCGGATCGGGGTCCATGAACACGAGTCCGGCGGCGAACAGCGGCGTCAGCGTGAGTCCGCACTCGCCCGCCACCGCCTTCAGGAACCGCGTCGGCAGCTTGAGGAGCAGCCCGCAGCCGTCCCCGGTTTTGCCATCGGCGGCGATCGCGCCGCGATGGGTCAAGCGATTGAGGGCGCCGATGGCGGTCGCCACCACCCAGTGACTGGGCTGGTCGTCGAGGCTGGCGATGAGACCGAATCCGCAGGAATCACGTTCGTGTCTGCGCGCGGTCAGACCCCAGTCCACGGCGCGCGGGTCGGCGGCGCCGAGCCTCGTGCCGAAGGCCGCGGGAAGTTGCTTGTCCATAGGAGGCCCACACTCAAGAGGATCCCGCGGTACGGCCGAGGGGTCACGCGAAAACAACGACTTGTCCGATATTGAGCGCCGTCGAGTGGAGCGCCCCGGTCGCGAGCGGGGGAACGCCTAGAAGCGCCTGGTATCACCCGGATCATACCGGGGCGGCGAGACCCGTCAACCTCGAGGACCGGGTGCGCACGGGCCGCCACCCCGGGGACCCGGGCCCGCCGCGATCCTACCGGCCGCGATCCTACCGGCCGCGATCGCACCGGCCGCGCCCGCGCCGCCGCGGTCAGCCGGCGATATAGCGCTCGAGTTGTTCGATCTGCTCGGACTGCGCCTGAATGACGGCCTTCACCAGATCGCCGATCGAGAGCATGCCGACCACGCGGCCACCGTCGACCACCGGCAGGTGGCGAAAGCGTCGTTGCGTCATCAGCTCCATGCACTGTCGCACGGAAGTCTCCGGCGCCACCGTCACGGCCGGCGCGCTCATGATGTCGCTCACCGGCGTGTCGTGCGACGCGCGCCGCTTGAGCACCACCTTGCGGGCGTAGTCGCGCTCGGACACGACACCGAGGAGCCTGCCCTCGTGCATGACCAGCAACGCGCCGACGTGGCGCTCCGCCATGATCTCGATGGCACGCAGCACCGAGTCCGTGGGCTCGACCGAGAAGATCTGATTGCCCTTGGTGCGCAACAGCTGATTCACCGTGTACACGGGTTGCCTCCCGCGGCGATGCGCCGCCCGATGCCTGACGAGGCGCCGCCCTGGGTCGAACGACGCCGCCCTCGCTGGGACTATACTCCGGCGCAGGACCCCGACAAGCTCCGGCGGCGACCCTTGTCTTGTCGCTGTGCGACAATCGGGCCCGCCATGATCACCACGCCGAACCACGCCCCGCGTGCCCCCGTGCGTCCCACCCTGGTCCGATCAGCCCAGGGAGATCGCGTCGATCCCTATTACTGGCTGCGCGACGACTCGCGCGAGAACCCCGAGGTGCTCGCGCACCTCGCCGCGGAAAACGCCTACACCGAGCGATGTCTGGCGCCCTGGAAGCCCGTGCAGGAGGAGATCTTCCGCGAGATCGTGGGACGCATCCCGCCGGAGGAAGCGTCGGTGCCGTACCTGGAACTGGGCTACTGGTACTACTCGCGCTACGAGGCGGGACGCGAGCACCCGATCTACGCGCGCCGGCGCGGTACGCTCGAGGCGCCCGAGGAGGTCGTGCTCGACGCCAACGAGCGTGCCAGCGGTCACGAGTACTACCAGGTGGGCGCGCTCGAGGTATCGCCGAACGGGGAGTGGCTCGCGGTCAGCGAGGACTTCGTCGGCCGCCGCGAGTACACCCTGGCCTTCAAGAATCTGCGTACCGGGGAGTGGCTCTCCGAGCGCATCGCCGACGTGGAGGCCGGCATGGCCTGGGCAAACGACGACGCCACCGTGGTGTACGTCGAGAAGGACCGCGAGACCCTGCTCGGGCGCTTCGTGAAGCGGCACCGGCTGGGCACCGATCCGCTCGCGGACACGCTGCTCTTCGAACAATCCGATCCGAGCTTCTACACCGGCGTCTCCAAGTCCAAGTCGCACCGCTTCGTGTTCCTGCACATGGAGAGCACCGTGTCCTCCGAGTGGCGCTTCGCGGAGGCCGCCGATCCCACTCTCGAGTTCCGGGTATTCCTGCCACACCGGCGCGATCACGAATACCAGATCGAGCACGTCGGCGAGCGCTTCATCGTGCGCAGCAACTGGCAGGCTCGCAATTTCCGCCTGCTGGAAGCCCCGATCGGCGAATACGACTCGCCCGCCCCGTGGCGCGAACTGGTGGCGCACCGCGAAGACACGTACATCGAGGACTTCGAACCCTTCGAGCGCTTCGTCGCCGTGTCGGTGCGGCACGCAGCGCTCGCCAGGATCGCGATTCACCCGCTGGGAGAGTCGACGTTCGCGCCACGATTCGTGACCAGCGACGAGTCCGCCTACACCATGGCGCTGTCGATCAATCCCGGCCTCACCGGCGACGTGGTGCGCTACGCCTACTCGTCGCTGACCACGCCCACGACCATCTATGACTACGACGTACGCACCGGCGAGCGCATTCTGCGCAAGCGCGACGCGGTGCTCGGCGGCTTCGACCCGGCGGCTTACCGCACCGAACTCATCTTCGCGCCCGCGCGCGACGGCGCGCGCATCCCGGTGTCGCTGGTCTGCCGCCGCGACGTGCGTCGCGACGGCAGCGCGCCGTTGCTGCAATACGCCTACGGCGCCTACGGACTGTCGATGGACCCGGCGTTCTCGTCGGCGCGCCTGAGCCTGCTCGAGCGCGGCTTCGTGTACGCCATCGCCCACGTGCGCGGTGGTCAGGAACTCGGGCGCGCGTGGTACGACGCCGGCCGTATGCAGGCGAAGCGGCATTCGTTCGAGGACTTCATCGACGTCACGCGGCACCTGGTGGCGGAGGGCTACGCCGCGGCGGATCGCGTGTACGCCATGGGCGGCAGCGCGGGCGGACTGTTGATCGGCGCGGTCGCCAACCTGGCTCCCGGGGCGTACCGCGGCATGGTCGCCCAGGTTCCGTTCGTCGACGTGGTGACCACCATGCTCGACGACGGCATTCCACTCACCACCAACGAGTACGACGAGTGGGGAGATCCGGCCGATCCGGCCGACTACGCCTACATGCTCTCTTATTCACCGTACGACAACGTGCGCGCGCAGGACTACCCGGCGCTGCTCGTGACCACCGGACTTTGGGACAGCCAAGTGCAGTACTACGAACCCGCCAAGTGGGTCGCGAAGTTGCGCGCGTTCCGCACCGACGATCGTCCAGTGCTGCTGCACGTGGAACTCGACGCGGGCCACGGCGGCAAGGCCGGTCGGTTCGAGCGGCATCGCGAGACCGCGCTCGAGTACGCGTTCCTTCTGGCGCTGGAGGATGCGCGCGGCGCGGGCGACGCTACGGGTTGATCACCACGCACGC
>DAIDHD010000074.1 GCA_027459765.1 Gammaproteobacteria bacterium
GATCCGGTTGACCTCGAGCACGCTTACAGGCGGCGTGAAGGAGCGCGTGGTGGTGTACTCGATTCGGGTCGGCGGCGGCGCGGAGGTGGCCGACGGCCCGCCGTCGGGCGGGCGGGCACGCGCACCGACCGTGACCCCGGCACTCTCCCGCTGCCGTGACTCGCGCGCCAGATCCAGCGCCTTGCGGATGCGATCCACGGTGGTCAGACTCCGAAGCGGCGCAGGATGCCCGCCCACAGCACGTCGAGCGGTCGCACGTACTCGTTCACGAGCGCCAGCGCCGCCACCGTGCCGACCACGACGGCGACCCACGTCGCAATGCGCCGGCGCCGCCGGCGACGTCTCTCCCCGGGCGTGACCATCTTCGGGATGACCGCGAGCGGCGCCACGGTGAGCAAGGCACGCAGCTCGCCGGCGTCGCGTACGGCCGGGTCGGTGCGCTCGCGCAGCGCTGCGGCTCCGCCGCCCGCACCGACGCTGAGCACGAGTCCCAGCGCGAGAATCAGGAATCGGTTCGGGCTGATCGGCTTCTCGGGCGGCAGCGGCGGCTCGATCAAGGTAAATCGCTCGCCCTTGTGCTCAGTCTCCAGGTGCTGCGACACCTGCACCTCGCCCTGCTTTGCCCGTAGTTGCTGGTACTTGAGTTGCGCGCTGTCGAGGTCGCGCCCGAGCTCGCGAAAATCCCGCTCCACGGCGGGTGCCTTCGCGAGCCGTCGTTCGTAGTCGTCGAGCTTTTCCTTGAGCTCGTCACGCTTCTTCACCGCCGCCTCGCGGTCGACCACCACCGCATCGAGCTGGCCGCGGATCTGCAGGTAGGCGGGATTGTCGGCGTGCGCCCGCGCCTGGGCGCGCGTGTCCGGCGGCGGTGCGGCGGCGATCTCCTTCTCCAGCTCGGCCACCGTGTGCTTCAAGCGCAGCACATCCGGATGGTCGGGCGCGTATTTCTGCTGCGCACGCCCGAGCTCGCCGCGCGCCTCCTCGAGCTTGCGCGCAAGATCGCCGGTTGCGTCGCTCCCGGCCACCTCCGCTTCGAGCCCCTTGATCTCGCGCTCGGTGGATAGCACGTCCGGATGGTCGGGCGCGTAACGCGCCTTGTAGGACGCCAGCTGCGACTTCAATGCCTTGAGGCGATCCTCGGCGCTGAAGACCCGCTGACCGGTGTCGTTGTAGATCGCGAGCGTCGGGTTCACCTGCGCGAGTTGCGCCTCCAGCAGCACCTTCTGGGAGTCGAGCGCAGCGATCCGATTCTCCGCGTCACGCAGGTCGAGTTCGACACGCTGGCTCTCCTGCAGGTTCAGCTGGGTCAGGTCCGGCAACTCGTCCTGGTGCTTCTGCTTGAAGTCCGACAGGCGCTTGTCGAGTTCGGCGATGTGCGCCTCCTGGCGCGCGGCCTCGTCCGCGAAGAACGAGGTGGTCTGCTCGGCCATTTGGGTACGCGAAGTCAGGTTCTCGTTGAGGTACAGCGAGGTCAGGTCGTTCGCGACTTTCAGCGCGAGCTCGGGCGAGTGATTCTTGTAGGAGACGCTAAAGGCGATGGTGGCCTGGGTCGGTCGGCCGCTGCGCGGATCGATCACGTCGGCGCTGATCATCTTCATCGCGATGTCGTCACGCATGCGCTGCAGGAGCACCTCGCGCGGCTTGCTGATTCGCAGCTCCGGGTAGAGGTTGTAGCGCTCGATCAGACCGAGCAGGTTCTGGGTGGTCATCACCCGCTGGCTGATTACCTGGATGCGCTCATCGGCAAAAGAACTGATCGCGGAGCGTACCAGGTCCTGCGGGATCTCCTGCTGCTCGATCAGGATGGTGGCGGCGGCCTGATAGGTCGGCGGCAGCAGCAGCGCGAGCGCGAAGGTGGCGGCGAGGCCGCCGAGGAACACGGCGAGGAAGCTGCGCCGGTAGCGCCAAAAGGCGCGGATCTTCGCCAGGGGGTCCGGCCGGTCCGGCGCGGGGAGCGCGAGCGTGGCGGCATTCATGGGCTACAGCTCCGTGCGCAAGAACTGGCGCACCAGATCGATGCCGACACCGCTCGAGGCGGCCGTGACCGTCGGCGGGCCGAATTGCTGACGGACGCGCTGCGCATGCAGGCTCAGGCGCCAGCGCGGATCTAGGTGGTAGTTCACGGTGATCTGCGCGTTGAGGTACTCGCTCGAGCCGACGAACCCCGCAAATCCCGGGTTGCGATAGCGGTTGTAGTTCGCGTTGACGGCGTAATCCCAGCGCTCGGAGGATGCGAAGGTGGCACTCGCGCCGACGCCGTCCTGGCGTGCGAGGAATGCGAGTCCGCTCGGAACGAGCGCGCGCGCCGCGGTGAGATTCAGGTTCAACCGCTCCCCCTGGCGGGTCAGGGTCGCGGAATACACGCCGCTGTTCTGGGTGGAGGTCGCCGTTCCCAGATAGAACACCCCGAAGAAATAGACGTTCTGCGCGTTCTTGGCACGCGAGTAGCCGGCGTCCAACGAGAGCGTGTAGATCTCGGACAGTTGGCGTTTGAAGCCGAGCTGCACGCTCTGCGACCGGCTGCTGGTGAGGCCGTTGATCGACTCGAAAAGGCCGTCGCTCGCCTGCAGCTTCAAGGAATCGCGCTCGCTTGCCAGCCAGGTCGCACTGGGACCGCCGCTGTAATAGCGGTAGTTCACCAGCGGCGTGGCGCCGAGCGGCTGGTCGTAGATCACCTTGTTGAAACTTCCGTCGATGGCGACCTGGAAGCGCTCAGTCAGGCTGCGAGTGTAGTCGGCGAGCGCGAGACCCGAGTCGCGTCGCACGCCCAGGCCGCTCACGAACTCGCCGGCGTGTACCAGCGAGGCATCCCGCGCCGCCTCGGCCTGCAGGCTCGCCGAGGTGACGTCGGTGACGTAGGTGACCCCCGCGTCCAGGTGCACGTAGCTGGAGGCGAGCGAGGCGTAGCCGCGGCTGTTGCTGATGCGCCCGTTCGGGTCGAAGCTCACGTCGAGGGCGCCCTCGTCGTAGTGCAGCGGCAGGTTGAAGAGCGCGGCGCCGTGCGTCTCCGCAACGATCTGGTTGGAGATCAGGCCCGGGTTGGTGTCGTACTCACCCGTGACCCCGAGCAGCGGCTCGATGCTGAACGTACCGGCCAGCGCAGGCCGGGAGAGGATCGCTAGCAGACCGCCCATGATGACCGGCAAGCGCGCCCTCACGGCACGATTACCGTATCCCCGCTCTGCAAGACGATGTTCTGCTCGAGATGCCGGCCCTTGGCGACGTCACCGTAGCGAAAGCGGATGGATACCTGGCGAGCTCCGTCCCGATGCAATACCCGGATACGATTGGTGTTCGCGAACGGCGTCACCCCGCCTGCGAGCCCAATGGCCTGCATGACGTCGACGGGACGGTTCAGGGCGAAATCGCCGGGTTTGTTGACCTTGCCGATGACGTAGATGCGATTACCGTTGGGAACCTTGACCTCCACGGTCACGACCGCGTCCGGCACGAGTTTGCGCACCCGCTCTTCGAGGTCGGCGCGCAGTTCGTCGGTGGTCTTGCCGGCGGCCGCGAGATCACCGGCGAGCGGGAAGGAAATGCCGCCATCCGGGCGGATGACGATCTCGCTCTGCAAGTCGGTCTCCTTCCACACGCTGACCTGCAACACGTCGCCGGGCTGCAGCTCGTAAGCCGGGTTGCGCGCCGTATCGGCAAGCGCCGCCGGCAGGCTTACCGCGGCCAGGAGCAGCGCGACCAGACTCTTCACAACACTCATCGAGCCCTCGACATATTGCGATGCCACATAGCCACCGGTCCAGGGCAGGCCGCCTAGACACCGAGCGCAGCAGTCTAGGCACCGTATGTGAGGGTTTCATTGCAGGTGTCGACGTGACGTCGACAATTGTCATACCGCCCAAGCCACCGCGCGTCGCTGCCAGCCGAGCAGGGCGAGTCCCGACAACAAAAGGGCCAGGGACGCCGGCAACGGCACCGGCGCGCCGGGCGGAACGCCGGCGGGCTGGAAGGTCATGAGCATCCCGTAGGTGCCGACGTCGAGCGGACCCTGGGCGGTGCCGAACCAGTGTGCGAAATAGGTGCCGCCGCTCTGGATGGTGAACGTCGCGGTGCCGGCGCCCATCGCGGTGCCGAGACTTCCGCTCGAAGAACTGAGCAGCATGTCGAGACTCGCGAGCGGTGTCGGCCAGTTCTGGTTGGTCAGGGTCACGGTCAGGATGCCCGGGCCGGACAGCGCGAAGGTTTGCACCCCGGCCTGGGTTCCGTGCAACAACCCGGTCGCATCGTAGATCACCTCGTCGGCATGGGCGGTGGCAACGCCCGTCAGCGCGCACGCCGTAAGCATCAGGGCGGGGAACAAGCGTCGAAGGTTCATGGCTATCTCCGGGTTTCAGGTTGTCGGGTAGCGGGCCGCCGCGTCAGACCGCCGAGGCGGCCGCGGCCTCGCAGTTCGGCTCGCGCTCGGCGAGCCGGTAGACGTATTTCTCGTAGAGGTAGTGGCGCAGCGAGCGTCCCCGCGGTGCCGCGTCGACCGCCGCGACGGCGCCCTCCTTCATCCGCATCACGAGGTACTGCTCGCGCAGGCCGCTCATGGCGAGCAATGCGACGTCGTCGCGCTCGACGCGCGCATCGGCGGACGCTCCCTCGTTGATCAGGCTCTCGAGCCGGTAGGTGTCGAGCTCGAAGTGACGGATGAGGTCATCGCCGCACTCCACCAGCACCGGCAGAAGGTGGCGGCCGTGGACCGCCTCGTCGCAGAGCGGCGCCATGCGCGCCAGCATGGCCTTGACCGCATAACGGAGGATCTCGGAATCACGCACCCCGAGCCGCTGCGCCAATCGCTTGATATTGCGCAGATCGCTCTCACCCAAGCGCACCGACACCGCCTGTTTTCGCTGGTCGATCACCGCGGAATCCCCTTTTGTGTCCTTCTGTTAATCGGTCTATACACGTTTCGTGACGTGCATCGCTGCGAAACGTACTTGAAAAGTGTTGCACGTGATTGGCAGGTCGATGACGAATTGAACATATGGCCGCGCGCCTTCGCGCACGCTGCGCGTGCGGAACGTGCACGGCGCGAGCGTCGCTGTCACGTCGCGGCAATCGCCCGCGGTTACCGTGCGCGCGATGAGTCTTCCTCGATGGCACGGGCGGACGCGGCCGCAGCGGCTGCGGCCATGGCTGCGGGTCGGCGCACGCGATGCCGTGTTCTGGACCAGCTTGGGGTTGGGCGTGCTGCTGCTCGGCGAGGTCGCGCGGGTGGGACGTCTATTGTCGACGCCGGCGCCGCCGGTTGCCGCCGCGATGGCGGCCCGCGGCGATGCGCGTCCGGTGGGCATCGACGTGGCACGGATCACCGCGGCGCATCTGTTCGGCGAGCCGCCGGCGCCGACACGGGATCCGACCACCGCGCCGGACTCCCGCGGTGACCTCGTGCTCACGGGTGTCATGGCCACCGAAGATCCGCAGCACGGACTCGCCATCATCGGTGCGCCCGGCCGGCCTCAGGTGGTGGGGGTGGGCGAAGGCGTGATCGGTGCGACGCTGCGTTTCGTCTACGCCGACCGGGTGGTGCTCGAGCGAGACGGCTCTCTGGAGTCCGTCAAGTTGCCACTGCCCCGCGATCCCGCAACGGGATTGCCCGCTCCGCGCCGGCGTAGCGAGCCCGACGGCATCGTCGCGGCAGTGGCGGCCGATGATTCGGGGGGACGGTCTACCCAGGCGGAGCGGCTGGCCGACGTCTCCGATGCCACCGATGCACGCGGCCGCTTCCTCGGAGTGCGGGTATCACCCGGCCCCAACGTGGCTCAATTCATAGGCTCCGGGCTCGTGAGCGGCGACGTGATCGTCGCGATCGACGGGTCTCCGATCGGGGTGCCCGGCACCGGCGAGGAGGCGTGGAAACAGGCGCACGACGGCTCGACGCTGACCGTGCTGCGCCGGGGCAAGCCGCAGCAGCTGACGCTGAACCTCGCGCCCTGAATCAGCCCGACGGAGGCTTCGCCCCCGGCGCGGCGGGACCGCCGCCCGGCGCCGGCGGCGCGCCCTTGCCCTTGCGCAGGACGTTTTCCTGCGCGCGCTGCCGGTATTCGTCGGCGATATTCTCGATCCGCGTCCGGGTGAGGCGCGTGAAAGGCTCCGCGGCGCTCACGCGGGTGAACAGCCCCACGTGCTCGTAACGGTCCAGGACGTCCTCGGTGATCCCGTACAACTCCGTGTTGGCGGCGGCGCATTTGTCGTACGCGGCGCTGCGCTCCTCGAGGTCCTTGCGCAGTTGCCCGCGATCCGTCTCGACCTCCTTCAGGCTCGTGGCCGTCTCCCGGTAGCGCGCCACCACCTCGTTGAGCCGGTTCTTGTAGAGCTCGAGGTTCTTCTCGAGCGAGACGCGCGAGGCGCTGAGCTGCGCCACCTCCGCGCTCGCGGCGGCGGCACCGCCGGCGCGCGCCTTGAGCTGGTCGCGTTCCTTCTTGACCGCGGCGAGCTCGCTCTTGGCGGCGTCCAGCGCCTGCTTCGCCTCGGTGATCTGCGCTTGCAGCGCGGTCTTCTCCGCTGCGATCTGCTGATACTGCTGCATGAACTTCTGCAGCTCGCCCCCGCCCTTGCGCTCGACCTGGGCGTGGGCACCCGCGCCAAAACCGATTGCCAGACCGATCCCGAGCGCCATTCTCATCCACGAGGTACGCATGGCGACTCCTAGAACTTGGTGTTCAGGTCGAGCTGGATGGTGTCGATGCCGAGCGTCGGACCGTCGATGGCGTTCGAGCTCAGGTAACGGAGCCGCATCCACAGCCGGTTGGCGAGACCCACGTCGCCTATGAAGTAGTAGCCCTTGGCGTCGGTACCGCCGAAGTGGAAATCCGAGTCCGTGAAGGCATCGATGACGGCGTCGCGCTGCAGGTAGCGATAGCCGAGCAACGCTCGCCAGGCGCCTGGCTCGAGGACGCTCGGGTGGCCGAAGCCGAACTCGCCTTGGTAGCCGCTGGTGCGCGGCCGCACGTACTGACCCACGTTGGCCGCGACCCGCGCCGCGTCGTAACCGAAGTTGCGCACCGCGTCGGCGGTGATACTGAAGGTGTACCGTCCCACCGGCACGTCGTACGACACGTTCAGGTTGGCGAGCCGGAATTGCGCCGCCAGCGCGAACAGGTTGACGGTCGGATCCGTCGAGTTGCTGATGTCGAAATAGGTGTTGCCCTGGCGGGCGAACACGGGCGCGGTGTAGTTGAACTGGGTACCGTTGATGGGGTTCAACTTGCCGGTCACGTTGGCGTAGTCGTAATAGCCGGCGCTCACCCGCAGGTGCTGATCCTCGTCCTCGCCCCAGCGGAAGTTCCCGCCCACCTGGCCGGCGAACAGCCACTTGTCCTGCGTCGTGAGCGCGATCTCCTGCAGCGGGTGGGCGCCCAGGGTGATGAACAGGTGAGACTGCTCGGCGCTGCCGTCGCCGAGACCCAGCCGGCCTGTGACCGCCGCGCCCTGGAAGGTCAGGTCCTTGTGGAATACGAGATCGGTGGGCGTGCCATAGGGATTGAGGAACCGGCCACCGACCACCGACAACCAAGGGAAGCGGTTTTCGTTGCGTTCATCGAGGCGCACATAGAGCTCGTCGAGCCCGAACTGATACGGCGAGGTGCCGTCGAGGGTCTGCGATTCGGCGACGAGGTCGGAGGTGTTGCCGGTGACGATGCGCATGCCGGCCGTGACCGAATCGGTGATGTCGGCGTCCACCGCGAATCGTCCCCGGCCGCGCATGCGAAGCCGATCGACGCTCACGTTCTCGAACGCGTTCAGGCCGGCTTTTTCGATGCCACCCGCCTGGTTGATGCCATAGTAGTTGAGATAGAAGTTCTCGACGTTGTTCTTGGCGAAGAGAATGTCCTCCTCTCGCAGCGTCACGCTGCCCGACAGGCGCGTGTGTCGCAGCCAATCGGCGAGCGCGCCCGGGACGCCCCAGCCCTCGTTCTTCGCCTCCTGCACCACCCCGGCGGTGACCTCGGGTTTGACCTGCTCGGTCACCTGCTTGGCGATCTCGTCCTTGACGATCTGCGGCACGTACGGCACGCGCACCGCGCCTTCGTCGGCCTTGGCGGTGGCGGCCGCCTCGGCGGCGGCCTTGTCCTGCGCAGCCTTGACCAACTGCTCGGCCTTGTCCCGGGAGATCACGCCCTGATCGACCAGCGCCTTGAGAAGGTTGAGCACCGTATTGCGCAGCTCTTCGAGGGATTGCCGCTCGTCGGCCGCGACGGCGGGCGTGGCGGACGAGGCCGCGAAGGCGAGGCACACGAGCAGCGTGCGCAGCGGGTGGTTCTTGCACATGAGCGTTTCTGTCTCCCTGGAATCGATGGACGACGTGCCGCGAGCCGTCAGGAGCGCGACACGATCTTGAGCGTGATGGGCTGCGGCATCTCGAGCGGCGGCGCCTGATCGAGCCGCGTGAGCGTCGCGAGATCCGCCTCGATGCGCTTGTCGAGCGCGCGGTCGCCGGTGGTGGACACGAGCTTGACCTCGCGCACCCGGCCGTCCTTCTCGATCCAGACCCGCGCGGACAACGAGAAGCGCTTGGCCGCTAGCTGGGCGTCCGCGGACAGTTTCTCGACGATGGCGTCGCGCAGGCGGTTGGTGTACCAGGCGAACATCGCCCCGCCGGTGCCGCCGATCAGATCGCCGCCGCCGCGGCGCGCCTCCAGCCCGAACGCGTCCGAGCCGGCGCTGCCGTTCGCATCCAGGCCGAGCGGCGCGGCGGGCGGGGGTTGGTCGTCCTGCGGGGTGGGTTCGGGCTGATCCTTCGGAAGCGGCTCCTCGGTCTTCTCCGGCGGCGGGGGCGGCGGCTGCTCCGGCGGCGGCGGCGGGGGCGGCGGCGGGATCAGCTGCACCACTTGCACCTGTCGCTGCGGCGCCGTCTTGGCCGCCATCATGGTGCGCACGAACTGCACGAACAGCCCGAGCAGCAGCACGGCGGCGGCGGCCGCCGCGAGGCGCATCAGAAGGCGTCGCTGCTGGCGCCGGTCGGACATGGCGGGTGCTACTTGACGATGCGCTGGGTCACGAGCCCGAGCTGGGTGATGTCGAGCCGGCCCACCAGGTCGAGCACGTCCACCACCTTCTGGTAGGCGATGGTCGAGTCCGCCTTCACCACCACGGGGAGGCTGGGATTCGCGGCCTTGTACTGGCGCAGCAGGGTCTCCAGTTCTGGCAGGCTCACCGGATAGGTGTCGAGGTACATCGTGCCGTCGGCGGTGATGGTGATCGCCTTGGTCTGCGGCTTGGCGAGCGATGGGGTATCGCTGGCCTTGGGCAGGTTCACCTTGATGCCCTGCACGGAGGCCGTGGTCATGATGATGAAGATCACCATCAGCACGTACGCGAGGTCGAGCATCGGGGTGATGTTGATGTCGTCGTAGACGTCCTTGTCGCCGCTGTCGATGGATCCGGCCATGGCGCCCCCTACGCGCTGTACTGCTCGGCGAGCCGCGTCACGAACTCGTCAATGAACACGCGGTTGTCCGCGCTGATGGCCTTGATGCGGGTGTTGAGCCAGTTGTAGCCGAACAGCGAGGGGATCGCGACGGCGAGTCCGGCCACGGTCGCGGCGAGCGCCGCAGCCGTGCCGGGCGCGATGGCGTTCACGTTGACGTCGCCGGACTGTGCGATCGCGGCGAACGTGATCATCACGCCGATGACCGTGCCGAGCAGCCCGAGGAACGGACCACCGGAGATCGCGATGGTGAGCATCACCATCCGGCTGGTCAGACTCTGCTGCAGGCGCGTCATCGAGGCGTCCATGGCGGCGCGGATCGCATCCACCGACTGCGCCGACAGCACCGTCGCCCGCGCGGCGCTGGCGTTCTTGCCGCCGACGCGTTTGCGGGCCTCCTGCACGCCCTGGTGGTAGAGCCGGTAGAGGGTCGAGCTGCCGTAGCCGTCCGCGGCGGCGAGCGCCGCCATCGAACCGGCCTCGTCGAGGTCGAGGTCGTCCTCGCCCGGCCGGTCGAGCACCGTCGGATCGCCGGTGAGCCGCCGGTAATCGGCGAGGAAGCGGCGATTGGCGTGCTCCACGCGGGAGAGGAACAGCGCCTTCATGACCATCAGCACGAGCGCGATCGCAAGCATGGCGAGACAGATGCCGATGACCACCCAGCCGTCGAGGGTGAGGTTCTTCGCGATGGTGACGAAGTACGACCCCTGCCCGCTCCCCTCGCGCTGCCCGTCGGCGCCGAACAGCACCATCGGCGAGTCGATGCCCTGACTGCGGGCGCCGGCCTTGATCCAGTCGGCGCTGCGCACCGTCTTCGCGACCTCGACTTCGTCGACTTCGCCTGTGAGGAAGCGCGCGCCGGCCGCGGCGCCGACGCTGAACTGGCCGCCGATTTCGGTGAGAGTCGCCGGCGCGCTGCCCACGGCGGCGCCGTCGACGTACAACGTGAGCTTGCCGGCGCCGGCGGTGAGCGCAACGTGGTGCCATTGCCCCATCGGCAGGTCCGCGGGCTGCGTCACGCTCGCGCCGCCCGCGCGTGCCACCAGGCGCGCGCCGTCGAGCGCGAGTTCGACGGACTTGCCGCCGTCGGTGAGTGCGAACACCACGGCCTGCTGCGGCTGCTCGACGCGCAGCCAGGCGGAGGCGGTCAACCCCTGGTCGGGCAGCAGCCGCAGCGAGGGACTGGCGGGCACCACCACGCTCTCCTTGCCGCTGAATTTGGCGTCGCCGCCGATGAAGCCCGCGGGGGACAACGTGGCGGTCGACTCGGTGGCGTTGTTCTTGTAGGCAGTTGCGTCGAGCGGGGCGCCCGTGGTCTCGGAGAAGTGCAGCACCAGGGCCTGGGCAACGTCGTAGGTCCCGGCGACGTCCGCGGCACTCGCGGCCGAGGCGTTGCCATAGTAGGCGTAGATCTTCTCGCCCTTGGCGCCGCCCGTCAGCTGCGGCACGCGCACCCACAGGAGCGCCATCTGGTTCTGCGGGTCGTATTTCTCGAAGTGGAACTTGAGCGGCGTCTTGTCGTCGCCGCCCACCAGCCGGAAGTCGCTGCCGTCGGGCTTGGTGTCGTTGAAGTAGCTGAAATTGGCGAGCGACAGGCGCACCAGCACGGGCACGTCCTGCACGCTGCTCGCCACGTCCGCGCCGGCGGAGGAGAGGTCGAAGCCCACCTCCTTGCGGAACTTCCAGTCGTTGTTCCACCAGGACGCGAGCGCGAGCGCGGGGGCGAGCGTCGCCAGCAGCAGCGCGGAACGGGCAATGAAGCGGCCGCGCGCGCGGCCGCGATTCGAGGAGTGAAATGGCATGGTCGCAGTATCCCGTCGCGCCGTGATCGTTTTGTGACAGTGCGCACGGTCGCGCGCCGGCATTTAGACTGCGTGCAAGCGTACCTCAACCACCATGACCGACCCTTCGCCCGACACCGCCGCGCCGCAGGCCGGCGACCCGCCGCACACCGGCACACGGCCACCCGAGGAGTCGCTGCGCATCGCGCTCGCGGCCCGCGCCCGCGGCGATCGGGACGCGGCCGAAGCGATGTGTCGACGCGTGCTCGACGCCACGCCCGGGCACCTCGGCGCGCTGCATTTGCTCGGCGTGATCCTCACCGAGGCCGGGGACACGACCGCTGCGGTGAACGCCCTGTCGGCGGTGGTCGCGGGCGATCCGACCTCGCCCGCCGCGCACCTGAATCTCGGCAACGCACTGCTCGCCGCCGGTTGGGTCGCGGAGGCCGACGCCGCGTTCGGACGCGCACTCGCGCTGCGTCCGGACTATGCGCTCGCACACGCGAACCGCGGCCTCGCCCGGCTGCGCCTCGGCGAGCCGGAGGCGGCGACGGACAGCCTCGCCGAGGCGGTGCGGCTCGCACCAACGAGCGCGCCTCTGCACGTGCAGCACGGCCTCGCACTGCGCGCGGCGGGCGCGAAGCCGGCGGCGCTGGCGGCGTTCGAGCGCGCGCTGCGCCTCGATGTGAATTGCGCCGAGGCGCTGAACCACGCCGGTGCGCTGCTGATCGAGCTACAGCAGCCCGGCGCCGCGGTCGCCCGCCTCGCACGGCTCGCCGCGCTCGCACCCGCCGACCCGGTGGTACAGGGTAATCTGCTGGAGGCGCGCCTCGCGTGCTGCGACTGGTCGGTGCACGCCGACGCCCTCGATACGGCGCGCGCACTGGCCGCGCGCGGGCACTTCATCCGGCCGCTGACGTACGTGGCGCTCGACGGCGACCCCGACGCGCAGCGGCGATTCCTCGAGACCTACGCCACGCAAGCCGCGGGCGCCGATCCGGCGACGCTGCCGCCGCCACCCCGCGGCGCGTGCGCGCGAACCCGGACGCGGCTGCGGATCGCGTATCTCGCCGGGGAATTTCGCGAGCACGCCCTCGCCTACCTCACCGCCGGTCTGTTCGAGGCGCACGACCGCGCCCGCGTCGAGGTGCTGGCGGTGTCGCTGGGTCCGCCGGAGGAATCCGCCATGGCGCGGCGGCTGCGCGCCGGAGTCGATCGCTTCGTCGACGTGCACGCGCTCGACGACGCGGCGGCCGCGGCACGGCTGCACGACCTCGACCTGGACATCGTCGTCGATCTGTCCGGTCACACCGGCATGCGCCGACTCGGCCTGCTCGCACGCCGCTGCGCGCCGGTACAGGTTCACTACCTCGGCTTTCCGGGCACGCTCGGGCACCCGGCGGTGGACTATCTGCTCGCCGATGCGTTCGTGGCCCCGCCCGGGAGCGAGCGGTACTATCGTGAACACGTCGTGCGCCTGCCGGCGAGCTTCCAGGTCAACGACGATCGCAGGTCGATCGGGCCGGCGACACCAAGGCGCGCGGACTGCGGCCTGCCGCAGGAGGCGGTGGTGCTCGCCGCGCTGCACGGCGGTTACAAGCTGGGACCCGAGATTTTCGGCGTGTGGATGCGATTGCTCACATCGGTCCCCGCGGCGGTGCTGTGGCTGAACGCCGGCGACGGCGTGCTCGAGGAGAACCTGCGCCGCGAGGCGGCGGCGCGCGGCGTCGAGCCCGCACGCCTGGTGTTCGCGCCGCGTAGCCGCGACCACGGCGCGCACCTCGCCCGGCTCGCTCTCGCCGATCTCGGCCTCGACACCTTGCCCTTCAACGGCGGCACGACCACCAGCGATGCGCTCTGGGCGGGTTTGCCGGTGGTGACCTGCGCCGGCGCCTCGTTTGCCTCCCGCATGGCGGGATCGCTGCTCCGCGCGGTCGGTCTCCCCGAGCTCGTCACGGCGAACCTCGCGGACTACGCGACCCTCGCGCATCGGCTGGCGGAGGACCCGGCGCTGCGTGCCACGTTTCGGGCACGACTCGCCGAACACCGGCGCAGCGCGCCCCTTTTCGACACTCGGCGCAGTGCGCGCGCACTCGAGGCGGCGTACACCGAGATGCACCGCCGCCACGCCGCCGGTTTGCCGCCGGCCACGTTCGCGGTCGACGCGGACGGCGCGATCCGCGCGGATTGAACCTCCTGCGCGAACCGGCGCCGCCGCGGAGCCTCAAGGCCGCGGATGCGTGGCCTCGCGCTTCAGGCACTCGACGTCGTCGGACTTGCAGTTCTCCTCGCCGAGCCCGGTGACGAACACCTCGAGCCAATTCATGGCCGCATCCGCGACCGGCGTCGGGCTCGGCGCCGAATTGCCGACGCCGAAGTTCTCCGCCACGTTCGAGGTCGCGGCGGCGGTCGAGGTCGCGCCGGTGAAGGCGGCGCCGACGCCGGTCACGGTCACCGGCACGCCCACCGTGGTGCCGCTCACGGTGATGTTGTTGGCGCCGAGGACCGCGGTGGCCGCCACGGTGAGATTGCCGGCGACGATGCCGGCGTCGTTGGCGTTGACCACACCGTGCGGTGCGAACAGGTCGACGTCGCCAGGACTCACGCCCGGGCTCGCCGCCAGCGCCTGGATGCCGCTGCCGGCGATCGCCGCGCGCAGCGTCACGGTGGGTGCGCCGTTCTGGTCGTAGACGATGTTGAGCGTCGGCGCCGAGATCGCGGTCTTGGCGCCGCGGCCCGCGTCGATGTTGCCCTCCGTGGTCCACACCAGGATGTTGCCGCCGTCCGCGGCGAACACGCGCGACTGGTTGACCTGGAAGTCGCCGTAGTCGAACACGTTCACGTCGCCGCTGGTGCGCGCCACGATGCCGAGCTGGTCCGGCGCCTTCTGGATGCCGAAGCTCGCCGGCAGCAGGGCGAGGCCGACATTGACGTTGCCGCCCGGCGCGAGCATCGAGATGTTGCCGCCCTGCTCGGTGTACACACGGCTGAAGTACAGATCGATGTTGCCGGTGTAGGGATTGGTCTCGCCCTTCGCGAGGTCGGGATTGGCGCCCGGGAACAGCGCCTGGATCGCGGCGAACGCGCCGGAGAAATCACCGTTGCCCTTGAGGGCCTCCTGGCGACCGTACTGGCGCAACAGGTCGAAGAACAAAGCCTCGACGAACGTGCGCTGCAGGGCGGGCGAGAGCGCGGCGAACGCCTGTTTGGCTTGGGTCGCATCGAGGCCGGTGGCACCGGTCAGGCCCTCGACGAAGGCGATCACCTGGGCATCGAACTGACTCGATCCGGTGACGTAGGTCTGGATGAAGCTCGCGTACTGCGGCGCGCTGGCACCGATGCCGGCCTGCAGGCTGACGCTCGCGCCGGTCGCCGGCAGCACCGGATTGACGAGGTTCGCGCGCGTCACGATGCCGCTCGAGGTGCCGAGATTGATGTCGCGCCCGGCGCTGATCTCGAGCGCGCCGGGACCATCGACCGCGATGCCGCTCAGTTCCGTGGCGATCGATCCGTTCGCCAGCCGCGACTGCGAGTACACGATGTCGCGCCCCGCGGTCACCGACGTCACGTCGGTGGCATTCAGATTCTGCGCGACGAGGTTGAGGTTCGACACGTCGAGGCCCGCCACCACCTCGACGGGCTTGGCCGACCACACGCCGGTCACGACGCCAGTGTAGCCCGGCGGAAACTCGACGCTGCCGTTGGCGGCGACGATGCGCACGGGCGGGCTGGCAACGCCCTGGTAGACCGGTGTGGGGCCGTGTAGGTCCGGCAGTGGCACTCCATTCTGTTGGAGCGCATTGGCCATGTCGTCGTACAGCGTCAACGCGCTGGCGATCGCGGGCGATAGCGGCGAGGGGATCGCGGCCGGATTGGAATCCGAGAGCACCAACTGGCCGGCGCCCATAGGCGATACGGTCGCCACCACGTTCTGATTGGCGAACACCTGCAAGTTGCCGTCGGGCGACGGCGAGAGCACCAGCGTGCGGCCGAGGTTCACGCTGCCGGCGAGCGCGTACAGCCCGACCGAGGGCGGTGCCAGGTCGGGCACGCCCACGCTGGTGCCGTTGTCCGCCGCGACCCAATTACCGCCGAGGAAGGAGGCGCCGAGCGTGCTCTGCAGTGCGGCGTTGTCGTCGTTGAGGACCACGTCGCCGCCCACCGACGTCAGGCTGATCCCCGAATCCTGGCCGTAGGTGGAGTAGAACACCACGTTGCCGGGACCCTGCATGAAGCCGCGGCTGAGCAGCGTCGGGTTGACGATGCCGCTGAGCGAGGCATCGTTGCGCGCGGTCACCGAGATCGTGCCGTCGCCGAGGCCGAACAGCGGCGCGAGGCCCGGCTGCTGCGTCGCCGGGTCGAGCGGCAGCGCGCCGATATCCGCCGCTTGCAGCGCCTGCGCGGGGGGTGCCGGGGTGAAGGCGCCGAGACCCGCCTGTACGGTGGCCGAGCCGCGGCCGACGTAGAAGCTGCCGCCGGTGATCGAGCCGCCGGCGGTCACGCTCAAATTGCCGCCGCCCTGCACCGCGAGGAGATTGTTGGCGGCGGTGGCGCTGCCGAGCGGCACCCCGATCGAGGGGATCGACACCGACAGGTCGTTGATGGCGCCGCCGGCGGTGACCGTGACATTGCCGCCGCCGAGCGCACCCACCCCTTGCTGGAAGGCCTGGAAGTCCACCGTCCAGGCGGTGGCGCTCGACGAGGCGACGGGCGTACCCGTCGGGGAGCCCACGCGCCAGAGCCAATCGTTCACGAACTGATCGGTCGGCGCGCCCTGGACGTTGCCGGCGACGTCGATGCGAATGTCGCCGCCGTTGGTCGGATAGCCGAGACCGTTCAGTCCCAGCGTATTGCCGGACCCCTTGATCGGCACGCCGGGACCCGCCACACCCGCCGTGTAGAGGAGCGAAGCCTGGCTGCCGAGCACGAAGTTTCCGGACGCGCTCACGTCGATGAAGCCATCGCCGGTGCGCACCATGAGGGGCGCGTAGCGTGGATTGGGGGTGCGCGAGGTGCCGAGCGTGCAGTTGCTCACGCAGGCGGCGATGGTCACGTCCGCGGGCGTCGCCGTGTTCACGGCGAGCGGGTTCGCCGCGGTGAAATCGGCCCCGGCGGTGATCCGGTACGACCACGAATCCCCGGGCTGGGTCGGCAGGGTGAAGGCGCCGGTGCCGGTGGCGGCCGCGAAGCCGTCCGAGAGCGAGGCATCGAAGGTCACGCCGCCGGCGGCCCGCAGGGTGAGCACGCCGGGCACCGCGTTCGCGCCGAAACGCCAGCCGTAGAGATTCCAGGGCGAGGTGAGGGTGAGCGTGCCCGTGCCGTTCGACTGCGGGCTGGCGTCGATCTCGATGCCGGGCACGAGCACGAACGTGCCCGAGGCGGCCGGACCGAGGTTCGCGATCACGCTGCCGGCGTTCGCCATCAGGTTCGTGGCATCGGCGTAGAGCGGATTGGTCATGCTCGCCGCGGTGTCGCTGGCGGTGATCGTGCCGCTGGTGTTCTGGTAGGTGGTGTAGGCCTCGAGGGTGGTGCGCGCGGCGCCGGTGATCGTTCCGTCGAGCGCCACGCCGCCGGCGCCGTTCGCCACCGCGAGCACGGTGCTGCTCGGCACCCGCAGCCACACACTGCCGTCGGCGCCATTGCCCGTCGCGCTCGCGCCGCCGCCGGCGACGTCGATGCTCGAACCCGCGGCGAGTTGCAGCCGGCCGCTGCTGGTGTCGATCTGAACCGTGCCGCCCGCCTGGCCCGCGGCCGTCGCCTGCGCCTGGATGCTGCCGTTCAGGATCACGTCGTTCTGCGCGGCGAGAGTGACCCGGCCGCCTTGCGCGCCGGAGGCATCGAGCAGACCGTCGACCACGACGCTGCCCTGATCGGCTTCGAGCGAAATGTTGCTCGCGGTGACGGCATCGGCGCTGCCCGCGGCCACGACGAGGTCGCCGGGACCGCGCAGGCGCACGTCGCGGCCGCCGGTGAATCCGCCCGCGTTCAGCGCACGGTTCAAGGTCGCGAAGTCGCCGAACTGCTGCGCATCGAGCGAGAACGTCGCGCCGAGACCGGATCCGCCCGTCCCCGTCATCGTGCCGGCGAGGGTGGCGGTCCCCGCGGGCGCGGCGATCACGAGCGCACCGCCCTGTCCGCCGCTGCCGGCGCTCACGTCGACCGCGCTGCCGGCGGCGAGCGTGAGGTTGCCGGCCGACGACAGATCGACCACCCCGCCGGGGCTCGCAACGCTCACCGTGTCGAAGGTCTGCACGACGCCGCTGACGTCGATCTTGCCGCCGGCACCCACGGTGAGGTCACCGCCCGTGGTGGCAAGGCTCACCAAGCCGGAATGGAACACGAGGTCGGTGCCGACGTCGATCGACGCCCCGGACACGGCGAGCGCACCACCGAGATCG
>DAIDHD010000079.1 GCA_027459765.1 Gammaproteobacteria bacterium
GCGCAGCGTTTGACGGCGCCGGCGGAGGTGCCGATCGAGACGCAGTACTCGCAGGGCACCATCACGGCGGACCAGATCGCGGACCTGTCGCGCGGCGCGGCGACCACGTTGCAGACACTGCTCAACGGCCAGCCGTCCATATTCGCATTCACGGACGGGCCGCTCGGCACCCGTACGACCATCAACTTTCGCGCCTTCAACTCGGCACAGTTCGCCGAGACCTTCGACGGCATCGCACTCAACGACGTGTTCAATGGGGGCGTCACCGCGCAGGCCTCGAACGTCAACAACGTGCTGTTGATTCCCGCGAACATCGACAGCGTGCAGATCTACCGCGGCATCAACGACCCGGCGGTCAATTCGTACAATTCCCTCGGCGGCACGATCGACTATCTGCCGCGCCAGCCGACCGGCCGGTTCGGAGCCGAGGTCGAGGCGAGCTACGGCAGCTTCGCCACCGCCGAGCAACGCGCCGTCGTGAACTTCGGCGAGGTCGCCGGCATCAGGCAGGTGATTTCCTTCGACCACGCGTCCAGCAACGGCTGGGCGCCGAGCACCAAGGATCGCAACAACAACCTGTACTACAGCGCCAACTGGTCGAGCGATCGCGGCGACCGTCTGGCGCTCTACGCCGTCTACAACGTCAACAGCGGCTTCACGCCGTTCAACATGCCGGCGCCGCTGTTGCAGCAGTACGGCGGGTTCTATCAGTGGCCGTATTCGGTCACCTACGAGGACAACAACGACTCCAGCTGGATGTCGATTCTCGACTACGATCTGCCCTTCGGCGGGATTTTCGAATTCCGCAACAAGGTGTTCGGCGGCAGCAACGACTATCGCCGCACCTCCTACTCGAATCCCGCCGACCAGCAGAGCGCGACCCAGCCGTACTCGCTCGAGAACACGCCGCTCGGCCCTGGCCCGGCCGGATCGGCGTTCTGGCTCTCGTATCCGAACGGGCCGACCTACGATCCGGGCGCGGTGTTCGGCTCGAACGACGTCGGCACCGCCTATCACTTCTACGGCTACAAGGCGTGGGCCGTCGGCGATTCGCCGACCCTGGTCGCCAACCTGCCGGGCAACACGGTGACCCTTGGCGGCAATTACACCTACGGCGCGCTGCACTCGCGGGAGTACTGGTACGGCGCCTACGACATGCCGAACACCAATGGCTACAACGACGCCTGGGACGAGTCCGACATCCGCGCGCTCATGTCCGTGTATTTGCAGGATGAGATCAGCCTGCTCGGCGGCGATCTTCACCTCACGCCGGGCGTGAAGTACCTGCGCGCCTCGACCAGCGATCACGATTCCATCGGCTTTTACTATCCCTTCGCGGGCACGATCGGCGACGTCGAGCACTTCGTCTCGCCGACTTTCGGCGGCAACTACAGGATTACGCCCAATCTCGCTCTCTACGCGGCCTACGGGCGCAACATCAAGTTTCCCGACATCTTCGCCTATTACGGCGGCTTTCAGGTCGACTCGAACGGCAACAACGTGACGGTGCCGGTCACCGTGAAGCCGGAGTACGTCAACGACTACGAAGTGGGCGCGCGCTGGCGCAACGACTCGTATTCGCTGGCCTTGAACGGCTATCGAGAGCACTTCACCAACACCTTCATCAGCAGCTCGCTGCCCAGCGGCGTGAGCTTCGTGTCGAACGGAGGGAGTTCCACCTACGAAGGCGTCGAACTCGAGCTCGCGGCGACGTTGGCCAGGACCCAGGTCGGCGACTTCGACGCCCGCTTCAACTATTCCCGCAACAAGGCGATATTCGACTCGTCGTTCACCGACTACGCCGGTACGGCGGTCAGCGCCGGTCAACCTCTCGCCAACGTGCCGAAGGACATCGCCAACCTGCAGTTGGGATGGCAGCAGGCGGGATGGCGCGCCACCGGCGCGTTGCGCTTCGTGGGCACGGAATACGCGGACCAGTTCTTCGCGGGTACGCCCACGGGGTCGAAGTACGGCAATTACACGCTGGTGAACGTGGGACTCTCCAAGAGCGTCGATCTCGACGCGGCCGCCTCCCTGGGGGTGCGTGCGTTGCGGCTGTCGCTCAACGTCGACAATTTGTTCAACAAGTACTACTACAACGAGGCGTACACGGACTCGGACATCAACGGCAACAATTTCCTGCGCGCCGTGCCGGGCTTCCCGCGGGTCTTCACGGGCACCGTCGACTTCAAGTTCTGATCGCGGGGCGGCCGCCCCGCGGCGCGCGCCGACGGATCGGCCACGCCGTGTCGCCGCCACCCGACGCTGCAAAGCGTCACGAACTCCCGTATATAGGCGGTCGGGGCGTTCGACAACGGGGGCGGCGGTGCGTCGAGGGCGGGAGAGGAACGGGCGAGGGGCGCCGTGGATTGCGGTGGTGCTGTGGGTCGCCGCCGTCGTGACCGCGGCGCCGGCGGTGGCCCGCCAACCCATCGTTCTGCCGCCGGTTCCCGGTCCGGCGACCGGACTCGCCGACCCCGATGCGCTGCGGGCCACCGTGTTCGGGGCGCCGCCCGACCAAATCGCGCCGCTGCCCAAGCAGGTGCCGCTCACCGAGATCGACCTGCGGCTTCCTTGGGCGCGCCCGGTGCCGCCGATCTTCTGGTTCGACCGCTCGCTCGCCGTCTGGTTCTCGGCACAGCCCGGTCCTGCGCCGCTCGCCGTGGTGATCTCCGGCACGGGTAGCGACGGCAACACCTCGACCCAGAAGACCCTGCGTGCGGTGCTGTACGGCGCCGGCTACCACGTGCTGTCGCTGCCGTCGCCGACCTTCCCCGGCTTCATCGTCGCCGCCTCCAGCACCGGCGTGGCCGGTGACCTGATGCAGGACGGCCACGATCTCTACGCCACCCTCGAGCGCGTGCTCGCCCGTCTGCCGCGCAAGGTTCGCATCACCGACATCGACGTTCTCGGCTACAGTCTGGGCGGCGCCAATGCCGCCATCGTCAAGGCCATCGACGAGCGCGAGGGACGGCTGCACATTCACCGCGCCGTGATGATCAATCCGCCGGTGAGCCTGATCACCTCGATCGGTCGCCTCGACAAGCTGTTCGCGCGTTCGGTGGGATCGGGCGACGATGGGGTCGAGCGGCTCTACCGGCGGCTGTACGCGCAACTGGCGAACCTGTACCGCGCCTCCAATCGTACCGAGCTCGACGGGCCCTTCCTGCTCGGCGCGGCCGCGGCCGTCATGAACTCCGACGCCGATCTGTCGGCGGCCATCGCCTTGTCGTTCCGTCTGGATCTGGTCAACATGTTCTTCGCCGGCGACCTGTACGCGCGCACCGGCG
>DAIDHD010000082.1 GCA_027459765.1 Gammaproteobacteria bacterium
GGCGACGAGATCGGTGCGTGGATACACGTTGGGCGCCTTCACACCCGCAGATCCGAACAGGGTCTGCAGCAGGATGGGCAGCGACGGATTGGTGACGTAGTCCGCGAACTGCGCGTCGTCCTTCGGCTGCGAGGCGTTCCAACGATCCTTGTCGGGAAGGCCGACCACGACTTCGTTGACCAGGGGCATGCCGAGGCGGGAGACCTGCGCCCAGGCGCCGCCCTCCACCGAAGCCCGCGTCGGTGTCGCGACCGCGCCGACGCTGGCTGCGCTCTTGTCGCTCTGGGGCTGGGGGTTGATCACCGCGGATTGGCGCACGCTGGCCGTCGTCCAGCCGCCGATCACCGGGTCGCTCCCGTTGGTGAGACAACTCGCGGGCACTTCGAGCGCGAGCGAGGTGACGTTGTAACCGGCGAGCGAATTCGGCGCGAGGTTGCGTGCGTTCTGGCCTGGTGCGAGTTCCTCGGCCGGATACTTGATGTTCACCAGGTCGAATGTCTCACCCAGGTTCACCACGAACCCGTCCTGGCGCTGGCCCACGAACACCCGTCCCGGTTGGCTGCAGCCCGGTATGTTGATCGTATGAATGAAATTCGCGGCGTACGAGGCGTAGTTTGGAATGGACTTCGTGCCGATGTTGTCGACCGGCTTGCTGAAGGTGCTGCTGCCCGTCGCCGCGTCGGTGACCGGCGAGGCCTGGCCGCTGCGGCGGTCGCCGCGGACCAGGGTGAGCGTGTAGCTCTCCACCACGTTCTGGTTGCCGGTGCCGCCGGCGCTGAGCGGTCCGATGTTGACCAGCGGGATCGGAACCTGCTTTCCGCCCGCCGGTACGGCGAGGCCCGCGGTCTGGGTCTGAAAGCGGAACTGGAACGTCAAGGCTTCCTTGCCGCTGCCCGTGTTGTCGATGTGGATCTCGTACAGGGCGTTCGGGTCCATGGTGTAGTAGTTCGGGCCTCCCTGCGGATTCTCGAACGGCTGGTAATTGGCGATCAGCGTCACATAGCCGGCACGTCCGGTCTCGTAGCTCGAGAACATGTAGAAGTCCGTGCCGTCGACCTTTGGTCGCGTCGCGATGAACGGCGCCTCGCGGTGACTCGACGCGAATGCCGGCCCTGCCGCCGCGGCCGCGACGGCCACGGCCACGAGAGCGATCCCCTGTGTGCGGTGCATGTGATGATCCTCCGATGGGTGGAAACGTTGCCCTGACCTCGCCTCTACGTGCGTCCGGACGGGCTGGATGCGGACCGGCTCGCCGCCGTGACCGCTACGCGGTGTTTCGCCGGTTCGGTTGCATCCAGGCATCGGGTTGCATCCAAGCGCCGGATCGGTACGTAATGGGCCGTATGAACACGATTGCCCCAACGCGACGGAGCCGGTGGCGTGAGTGCTGACCTGACGGCGGAGGACGAGGCGCTGGCCGCGCTGTTGGCTGGTTGCGCGGCGGGCGACGCGTACGCGCTCGAGCGTCTGTACCGGGACGTCTCGCCGCTGCTATTTGCCGCCCTGGTGCGCATCCTGAGGCGGCGTTCGCTCGCCGAAGAGGTCCTGCAGGAGGCGTTCGTCGCAATCTGGCAGCGTGCCGGATCCTACGAGCGGTCCAAGGGACGCCCCATGGCCTGGATGATGTCGATCGCGCGCTATCGCGCCATCGACGTGGTGCGTCGCGAGCGCCGCGCGCCGCTGCTCGTGCCCGAACTGCCGGAATCCGCGGCGGACGAGGCGGGTGCCGAGAGCGCCGACGCCCTGCCGTTGGTCCGGGAGGCCGCGTTCGAGCGCTGTCTCGCCCTACTGTCCCCCGTGCAGCGCGAGTGTCTGCAACTCGCGTTCGTGGGCGGCAGTTCTCACGGCGACATCGCCCGCGTCACGGGCAACGCGTTGGGATCCGTCAAGAGCTGGATTCGCCGTGGCCTGGAGAGCCTTCGGTCCTGCCTGCGGGCTTCCGCATGAAGACGCCACCGACCGATCCCGAATTGCTGTACCGCCTCGCCGGGGAATACGTGCTCGGCACGATGACCGGTCCCGCGCGCCGGCGCTTCGCGCGCTGGCGCGAGGAGTCGGCGCGCGTCGATGAGTGTTGTGTCTTCTGGGAGGAGCGTCTGATGCCATTGCTGCGCGAGTTGAAGCCTCTCGAGCCGCCGGCCCACGTGTGGCCGCGGATCGAGGCGCGCCTTGCGCTGGGCAATCGGGCAGGAGGCCCGGTGCGCGCGGCGCGGACGCGTCGGATGCTCGCCGTGGCCGCGACGGTGTTGCTCACCGTCGTGGCGGGATCCCTGTTGTATCGCTCGCGAGTTGCGCCGCTGCCCACCCTCGAGGCCGCCACCGTGGCGACATCCACCGGTGCGCCGATCTGGGAGCTGCGCATTCTGGGACGGGCCGAGACCCCCGGAGCGCTCGCCATCCAGACCCGCGCGGGGGCGACACCGCCGACGGCGCGTGCCTACGAGCTGTGGGCGCTGCCGAAGGGCGGCAAGCCGGTGTCGCTCGGCGTGCTGCCGGCCGTCGCCGGCACGATCACGCGGACGCTGGCGGCGAACCAGTGGCAGGCGCTGCTCGTCGCCGACCGGGTTGCGGTGAGCATCGAGCCGCCCGGCGGTTCGCCGACCGGTCAGCCCACCGGCAGCATCGCGTTCGTCAGTCCGCTCCGCCGCGGCGGCTGATCGCGACCGGGCGTGGCCCGGCAAGGCGCGGAATTTTGACTTCGGGCGCCCGCTTCCGACACCATCCCGGCCGTACATTCGCGTACGGGAAGGGAGCGATCATGGTGAAGCGGGGGATGTGTGCGGGCGCCTTGTCGATGGTTTGCACGCTGGCATTGGCGCAGGCCGTGCCGCCTGCGGGCGGCCTGCCGTCGGAGATGCCGGCGAAGTTCACGCCGACGCACGCCGGCTACGACTACGACAAGCGCGATGTGATGATCCCGATGCGTGATGGCGTCAAGCTGCACGCGGTGGTGATCGTGCGCAAGGGGCTCACCGGCGCGCCCATCATCATGGATCGCACGCCCTACAACTCCGACAAGCGCACGCACCTCGAGGAGAGCGCCCACGCGACCTCGATCGTGCGCCCACCGTACGCCGAATTGATCGACGCCGGCTACATCCTGGTGCTCGAGGACGTGCGCGGCAAATACAAGTCCGAGGGCGACTACGTCATGAATCGGCCGCTTCGCGGGCCGCTCAACCCGACCGCCGTCGATCACGCCACCGACACTTACGACACCATCGACTGGCTGGTGAAGAACGTGCCCGAGTCCAACGGCCGCGTCGGTCTCATCGGCGTGAGCTACGACGGCTTCACCGTCACGCAGGGCCTCGTCGATCCGCACCCGGCGCTGAAGGCGGCGGTGCCGATCAATCCCATGATCGACGGCTGGATGGGCGATGACTGGTTCCACCACGGTGCCTTCAGGCAGGAGATGCTCAGCTACGTCTACGCACAGCAGGCTACGCGCTCGAACGAAGAGGACTGGCCCACCTACGCCCGCGACGATTACGACACCTTTCTGCGCGCAGGCTCGGCGGGCGCACTGGCCCGCTCGCTCGGGATGGATCAGCTCGGTTTCTGGACCAAGCTCGAGCAGCATCAAGCCTACGATGACTGGTGGCAGGAACAGGCGGTGGACCGGATCCTCGCCAAACGGCCATTGACCGTGCCGACCCTGTGGGTGGATAGCCTCTGGGACCAGGAGGACATCTACGGTGCGCCGGCGGCCTACGCGGCCACCGAGCCGAAGGACGCCGGCAACGATCGTAATTTCCTGGTCATCGGGCCCTGGCGCCACGGCGGATCGATGACGAACGACGGCGCGCACCTGGGTGCCATCGACTTCGGCGCCGACACGGGGGCGTACTTCCGCAAGCACATCCTCCTGCCGTTCCTCGATGCGCACTTGAAGACCGGTGCGCCGGCGGCGGACATCGCGCCCGTCACCGCCTTCGAGACCGGCACCAACGAGTGGCGGCGCCTGTCCGCCTGGCCGCCGCGGGACGCGACGCCGCGCAATCTCTACCTGCACGCCGATTTCAGCGCGAATTTCGACAAGCCCGGCCCCGCCAAGGCCTTCGATGAATTCGTGTCCGATCCCGCCAAGCCGGTGCCGTACCGCATACGTCCGGATTTGCCCATGTACGTCGAGGGCAGCACCTGGGGGCGGTGGCTGGTGGACGACCAGCGCCCCTTCAGCGATCGCACCGACGTGCTCACCTACGTGAGCGAACCGCTGAGTGAGCCGCTGCACGTCGCCGGCAGGCCGCAGGTGGACCTGTTCGCCTCGACCTCGGGCACCGATGCCGACTGGGTGGTGAAGCTCATTGACGTCTATCCGGACGAGTACTACCCGAATCCGGAACTCGGCGGCTACCAACTCGCGGTCGCGATGGACATCTTCCGAGGGCGCTACCGGGAGGATCTCCACCATCCGCACCCGCTCAAGGCGAAAGCACCGCTCGAGTATCGCTTCGGGCTGCCGACCGCCAATCACGTGTTCCTGCCCGGTCACCGCGTGATGGTGCAGATCCAGTCGAGCTGGTTCCCGCTCTACGACCGCAATCCGCAGACCTTCGTCGCCAGCATCTTCGACGCTCCGCCGAGCGCCTACCAGAAGGCGGTGCACCGGGTGTACGCCTCGTCGGACCTGCCGTCGCACATCGAGCTGCCGGTGGTGCGCTGAACCTCGGTCAGGTGAGGTCGCGCTCGAGCGACGCGGCAGCCGGGACGGCCGCGTCGCCGGGATAGCGGGCTGCGAAGTCGCGCAGCAAGGCGCGCGCGAGTGCCCGCCGGCCGCCGGCGCGCGCGGCGAGACGGGCGATGGTCAGGGTGGCGGCCGCCGTCTTCGGCCTGAAATCGGCGTCGACGGCCACGCGCTGCGCGACCACCTCGAGCGCCTCCCCCGTCCGCCGCAGGGCGAGCAGGCGCTCGACGCGATCCTCGCAGAGCCGGGTCGCGTAACGACGATCGTTCCAGGCGGCCACCCGCTCGCACAGCCACGCATAGGCCTCGGCCGATGAGCCCTGTTCCCGCAGCCAACGCTGCAGCAGCGCCCAGGCCTCGGCATGGGCGCCGGCCCTCACCAGGCCATAGGCGTCGGTCACCGTGGCTTCGCTCGCCCGCAGCCGGATGCGGCTTTGCTCAGCGGCGGTACGTTCCGGCGACACCCGAGTATCGATGTCGAGTTCGAATCGGCGCTCGTAGATCGCGCCGCCGAGGAGGCTGAACACCGACAGCACTGCGAACATCGCACCCAGGAGCACGAGCGGCAGGACTGCGACGTACGCCACCGTCAGGCGCAAGGCCACGGCATACAACCCCGTCACGGCCAGCACCACCGGGTAGGTCCAGCCGAGGCCGCGCACCAGGTGCAGGATTAGCGGTGGCCACACGGCCTTGAACGCATTGCGCTCGACGCCGAGTACGGCGGCGCACGCCGGCACCGTCAGCATCGTCGCCAGCGCGAGTGGCAGCGCGACCGCGGCGCCCAGCGTCGTGCGGATGGCCTCGAGCCCCGCGTAGAGCGCGCCCAGGACGACCAGCAGCGCCAGCGGACGTTGCTCGTCCACGGGATTGAGCCACGCGATGTCGAGCACCGGCGGCTCGTCGATTCCCCAGGCGGAGTGGTCGAAGAGCACGTACGCGTACTTGAACAGCCAGGAGATCGTCAGCAGCGCGAGCGGCAGTCCCGCGAAGCCGGCGCGCGTGGCGAGCGTCAGCAGCAGCGCGAAGGTGACGACGACCGCGGCGGCGCCGCCGCGCGCCGGACGCAGCAGATGCGGCAGAAGACGTACGGTGGAAGCCGTCATCGGGCGCTACAATCGAGTCGTGCTGATCACGAATGCCTGGATCCTGTTCGCGTTGTCACTGCTCGCGAGCGCCCTCGGTGGTGCGCTCGGCATGGCGAGCGGGATATTCATCGTACCGCTGCTGGTGCTTCTCGGTCTCGACGTGCACGCCGCGGTCGGCGCCGGGCTCGTGTCGGTGATCGCCTGCTCCTGCGCGAGCGCCGCGCCGTTCCTCGCGAAGCGCCTGGCCCACGTGCGGCTCGCGGTCGTGCTGGAGGTGGCCACCACGCTCGGTGCGCTCTGCGGCGTGTGGCTGTCCGGCGTGGTCTCCACGCCGGTGCTGGAGTCCGTGTTCGCGGCCGTGCTCGCGGTGTCGGCTTGGCAGATGCGCAGGCGGCGCACCCCGCCTGCGTTCGCACCGGCGATGACCGGTGTCGGGACCGCTTGGGTGCGCCGCCTGGATTCGCGCTACGACGACGAGGCGGGGCGGTCGACGAGCTATCGGATCGGGCGACTGCCACTGGGGCTCGCCCTGATGTACGGCGCCGGGCTGCTATCGGCGCTGCTCGGCATCGGCAGCGGCGTGCTCAAGATCCCGGCGATGGACACGGCACTACGCCTTCCGATCAAGGTTTCGTCGGCGACGTCGAATTTCATGATCGGAGTGACCGCGGCGGCGAGCGCGGGCGCCTATGCGCTCCAGGGCGCGCTCCTGCCGCGGCTTGCGGGACCCGTTGCGCTGGGGTCGGTGGTCGGCGCGCTGCTGGGTGCGCGCATTCTGTTTCGCGTATCGGCCGAGGCGCTGCGCGCGCTGTTCGTGGTCGTGCTGATCGCGCTCGCGCTGCTGATGTCGCTGACGGCGGCCGGAGTGATCACCGCGGGAGCGCGACATTGACCGCGGCGGATGGCGGCGCCGGCAATCTGGAACGCCAACTCGCGCACCTGCTGCGAGGCGGCACGGCCGTTGCCTGTACGCTGGTCGCGCTGGGACTCCTGCTCGGATCGGTCGGCGGGAGTTCCGCGCACGCCGGCGCCGTGCTGACCACGATCGGCGTGTGGACGTTGATCGTCCTGCCGGTGGCGCGAGTCGCCTGGATGACCGGTTGGTTCGCCTGGCGCCGGGAAGCGGATTTCGCCGCCATCTCGCTCGCCGTGCTTGCGATCCTCCTGCTGTCATTCGCCGCCGGCTCGGCCGGCGGCTGAGGACTCACTGGAAATCCGCGACCAGGTAGTCGCCGACCCCGTCGTCCGTGAGCACCTTCAATTGCGACGGCGTACCCGACGGACCGGCCGCGGTGGCCGGGAAGAACGCCGCCAAGCCGCTGAAGTTCGCGTTCTGGCCGCCGCAGCTCAACACGTGCTGTTCGGAATAGATGTCGTAGGTCGGATCCAGGATGCTGAAGCTGCCCGTGTACGTGCAGCCGTTCGAGTCCGTGCCGACGAGGGCGCCCCCGGGACTCACGGTGATGTTGATGGTGATCCCGTTCGCCTGGTAGGTCCAGGAACCGGCCAGGGTCGTGTACGACGAGCCCAGATTGTAGGTGTTGTCGAACGCGAGGTTCGCCGTCTGGGTGTTGTTGGCGGCATCGGTGAGCGTCAGGTCGAGCATCGTGGGCGTCACCGAGCCCGACAGCGTGCCGCTGATCGACTGTCCACCGTTCGCCAGCGTGGAACTCACCGAATAGCCGAGGAAGGTGCCGGTGAGGGCCTGGCCCGTCGGGTTGACCACGATCCGGTAATAGTTGCCATCCGCCGTTGCGATGCGCCCGTCGCCGGTCTCGGAGACCAGGGCCACGGCCTGGATTCCCTGCGGGTAGACCGAATTGACCAGCGGACCTTCGTAGAT
>DAIDHD010000002.1 GCA_027459765.1 Gammaproteobacteria bacterium
TCGGGCCTCGGGTGGGAGGTTGGCGACGCTCTGCGCGCTGGCGCTGCTCGCCACCGCCGCGGGGGAACCCGTGCGCGCCGCCTGCCAATCCCCGCTGCCGTCGCCCGCCTTGCGGTCGCTCGACGACCGCGTCGACGTGGACCCCGGCCGCGTCGTCGCCGAGGTGCGAAGCCGCCTCGCGGCCAAGGCGGCCGATCCGCTCGGCGCCGCGGAACTGCTGGCCATCGAGGCCAGCGCCGACGACATGCTGGACGACGACGCGGCGGTGCGTCGCGTGGTGCGCGAGGGACGTACCCGGCTCGCCTCGGTGCCCGATGGCGAGGCCAAGCGCGCGATCGCGTTCCGGCTCGAGCTCATGGAAGCGGACTCCCCGGAAGATGGCGCCGCCATGCGCGCCGGCGTGCGGCGGCTGTCGTTCCTGGAGAAATCGCTTCCCACCGCGTCCATCGAGCACGTCTGTCTGCTGATCGTACGCAGCGCGCTCGACACCCAACTTCTGCACGACGACGAGGCCACGTCCGACGCGCTCGAGGCCCTGACCCTGGCCGAATCGTCGCATGCGTCCGCCGCGGTGGCGGAAGCCTCCTATCAACTGGCGGTCACGTACTTGGGGATCGGACTGGCAGACGACGCGCTACGGTTCGCGCAGCGCGCAGCCGCCTATGCGCGCGACCGCGGTGCGACGGCGAGCCTCAGCAACGCCCTATTCATCGAAGCCGACGCGCTCGAGCAATCGCAGCACCTTCCCGAGGCACTGACGGTGATCGTCGAGGTGCGGAAATTGAACGAACTTCTGCACCAGACGGTCGACGTGGCATTCGACGACCAGCAAGAGTGCGGGCTGCGCCTGAAACTGCATCAGGCCGATGCCGCCGAGGCGGCTTGCCTGCGTGCACGTGCAACCTTCGTTGCAGCCGGACGCACGGATCGCGTGTCCGTGGTCGACGGGAGCCTCGCGCAGATCGATCTGCTGCGGCATCGACCGGCGCAGGCCTTGACCCGCCTGCAGCGGCTCCTCGAAGGCGATCTCGCGGTGATTCCAGCGGCGACTCTGCCGGCGCTCTACCGGGACCGTGCCGATGCGCTGGAGCTGCTCGGTCGACCCGCGGATGCCAATCGCGATCTACGCCGCGCCGCGCAGCTGGACGAATCGGCGCAGAGCGAGCGGCGGCGTCTCGCCGCCACGCGCATCAAGGAGCGCTACAGCACCGAGCGCATCGCCGCGCAGAAGCGCGAGGTCGAAGAACAGATGGGGCGCGAGCGGGAATTGGCGGCGACGCGGGCCCGATGGTCGAACCTGTTGCTCGCGCTCGCACTCGCCGTGGGGCTTCTCATGGCGTCGCTGGCGGCACTCTTTCGGCTGCGCGCGCGCTTCGAACGCGCGCGGCGGGAGTCGGCCGAGACGCTCGAGGCCCAGGCGCGCGTGATATCGACCATCGGCGAGCCGGTGCTGCTCGCGGACGAGTCGGGGGCCGTTCAATACGCGAATGCGTCCGCGGAACGATTCTTTCGGATGCCGAACACGGCGCTGCGCGAACGACGCGTCGATGAACTCGGCCTGCCGCCTGCGTCCGGCACGAGGCAGGCCGACGCCGCGGCGACGGACACCCGCGAGATCACGCTGCATGCGCGGGATGAGGCGCCGACCCAGGTCGTGGTCACCACCGCGGCGGTGCGTCTACCCGGCCGGTCGCTCACGGTCTACGTCCTGCAGGACGTGACGGAACGCAGGCGCCTTGAGCGAGAAGTACTGGCTCTGCTGAGCCACGAACAGGAGGCGCGCAGCATCGAGGTGCACGAGGGGATTGCGCAGGATCTGAGCGGCATCTCGATGCTGCTGCTGGCCGTGGCCGGCCGGGATGCCACCGACCGAACCACGCTGGCCGAGGCGGTGGCACTCCTGACGCAGGCCATCGAGCGTACGCGCGGACTCGCACGCGGACTCGCGCCGGTGCAGGTCGCCGCTGGTTCGCTCGACAAGGCGCTCGAGCGGCTCGCGCAGGAGACGGCGCAGCACCTGCGCATCCCGGTGACGGTCGACAGCGACACCGAGGCACTGGATCTGCGCCCGGCGCAGGCCGATCTTCTGTACCGAATCGTCGCCGACCATCTGCGGCTGGCGGCCCGTGGCGGCGGCGTTCGTGCCGTACAGGTCGTGCTGCGGACGACACCCGAGGCGCTACGGATCACGCTGCGTGCCGTGGGCGCGCACACGACGATGCAGGCGACGGATCCGTCGGCCTGGCAGACCGCGCAGCACCTCGTACACGCGCTCGGCGGCAACGTCCAGGCGGAGCGGGCCGGCACGGCCGGCGAGCCGATCGAATTGACGATCCCGCGCGCGGTGTTCGGCACCGGGTATCCTATGGGGGAATGATCGAGTCCTCCGCCGCCGTCTTCTTAAGCTATGCCTCCGAGGATACCGACGCCGCTGCGGAGCTCGCCGAGGCGCTGCGACGCGCCGGCGTTCAGGTGTGGTTCGACAAGGACGAGCTGCGCGGCGGGGATCGCTGGGATGCAACCATCCGGGCGCGAATCCAGAGCTGCCGGCTGTTCTTGCCCATCGTCTCGCAGAACACCGAGGCCCGCCCGGAAGGCTACTTCAGGCGTGAATGGCGGCTGGCGGCGGATCGCACCCACGACATGTCGACGCGCGTGGCGTTTCTCGTCCCGGTAGTCGTCGACACGACCTCGGAAGTACAGGCCGACGTGCCGGAAGCGTTTCGGTCCGTGCAATGGACGCGCCTGCCACCGGGTGCGCCCTTGGATGCGTTCGTCACACGAATCGTGGGCCTGCTCGGCGGCGCCGACGCGGGCCCACCCGTGCGGGCGGCACCGACGGCCAGATCCGCGCCGCGGACCACGGGGGTCGCGGCTTCCGCCACGCCGGCACCGCCGCCGGTACCGCCGGTGTCAACGGCCCGTTCCCGGCGCACCGTCGTCACGGCCGCCGCGCTCGCGAGCATCGCCGCCGCGGCCGTGATTGGGTGGACCGCGTGGAAGCACCGTCCGGGTGCCGCCGCATCCGTGCCGCCGGCAGCCGCCGAGACCTCGCTCGCGGTGCTGCCGTTTGCGGACTTGAGTCAACAGCATGACCAGCAGTATTTTTCCGACGGCCTCGCGGAGGAGTTGCTCGACAGGCTGGCCCAGACACCGAACCTCAAGGTCGCCGCACGTAGCTCGTCCTTTTATTTCAAGGATCACCCGACGACGGTGGCCGAGATGGCGCGTGCGCTCGGGGTCGCGCACGTGCTCGAGGGCAGCGTGCGCAAGTCCGGCGACTCGGTGCGGGTCGCCGTCGAATTGATCCGCGCCGATACCGGATTCAGCATCTGGTCACGGACCTTCGACGCCACGGTCAAGGACGTCTTTCAGGTCCAGGACGAGATCGCCTCGGCCGTGGTCGGGGCCTTGAAAGGAACGCTACTGCCGCAGGCCCGGCACGGAGGCGAGACCACCACCAACCCGGCGGCGCACGATGAGTATCTGATCGGGTTGCAGTTCTCGAACCAGGTGACGCTCGACGGCTTCCGTCACGCAGCCGCCGCATTCGAAAAGGCCATCGAGCTCGACGGCGGTTATGCGGCGGCGTACGCCGCCCTGGCCGAGGCCGAGGTGAATATCGGCGACCTCACCAACGACATGGGTCTCTTTCGGACGGCCAGACAGCACGCCGATGAGGCATTGCGGCACGATGCGCTTTCCGTGGGCGCCCTGTCGACCCGCGGCTACGTACGTATCGTTCTGGACCTGGATTGGCAGGGAGCGATCGGCGACTACGAGAAGGCCCTGGCCATCGACCCCAACTCGCCGCAGGTGGAGCGCGACTACGGCTTTCTGCTCGCCTGCATGGGGCGTTTGCCAGAGGCGATCGCGCTCGAGCGCCGGGCGGTGGCGAGCGATCCGCTCTCGGACGACGGCTGGAACCATCTCGGCATGTTCCTGACCTTCGCCGGCGATCTGCGCGGGGCGAGGCAGGCGCTCGAACGCGGCCTCGACGTGCACCCGGAGAGCAACGTGACCCGCTACGCCCTCGCGCAGGTGGATTTGCTGGAGGGGCACGCCGATCAAGCCATGGGCGAGGTCGCCAAGATCACGGACGAGCCCACCCGCGGACTCCTGACCGCAATGGCGGAATACAGCCTCGGCCACAGGGAAGCCGCGAACCGCGCCATGGCGAAGGTGGTCACGCTGCAGGGCATCCCCGGACAATTCGACATCGCGGCCGCGTATGCCTGGATCGGTGACAACGATCGCGCATTCGAGTGGCTGGATCGAGGCTTTCAGCAGCACCAAAACCCGGTGCTGACCAAGGTGTATTCGATGATGCGCGGTATTCGTAGCGACCCGCGCTACCCGGCGCTGCTCAAGCGCCTGAACCTCGCGGAGTGACGCACGCTTCGGCGACAACGCCCACGGAAGCGGTGACGTTCGGCGGGTGGTCATACGCATGTGCTGTAATGCGGCCATGGGACATCCACTTCGGTGTCGATGCGGCGCGGTCCGCGGGAGCCTCGAGCTGCCGACACGGCACAATCGCGCGCTCTGCTACTGCCGCAGCTGCCAGGCGTTCGCGCATTTCCTAGGATGCGATCGGGACGTGCTCGATGCGCACGGCGGGTCGGATATCGTGCAGGTGAACCCGGCCGCGGTGAGTTTCGATCAGGGCGCCGAGCACATCGCGTGCCTGCGGCTGACCGCGACCGGCACGATGCGCTGGTACGCAAAGTGTTGCCGCACGCCCATCGGCAACACCATCGCGAATCCGAAGGTGTCTTTCATCGGACTCATTTACCCGTTCGTCACCGGTACCCCGGAGGAGCGTGACGCGGCCTTCGGGCCGGTGCGGGCTCGCATATTCACCGACGGCGCGGTGGGCGAGCCGCGGCCGATTGCGGCGGGATTCGCGGCCGCGATGGCGCGAATGGCCGTGCTGATCCTGACGGCGCGACTCAGCGGCACCTACCGGCACACGCCGTTCTTCCGCGAAGACCTGAAGACGCCGGTGGCAACACCCTACGTGTTGACCGCCGCCGAGTACACGGAGGTGATGGCGCGGGTGCGGCAGGCCGGGTAATTGCGGCGTAAGACCGATTTCGCGCCGACCTGAATTGCCCCACCGGCACTATGCGCATATTATGCGCATAACACTCGCATCGAGCTCGTCCAGTGAAAACCACGCCGCGGCGTACCACCCGCAAACACCCCGTCAACGTCACGCTGAGCGAGGATCTCGTGGCCGAGGCCCGGCGGTTCACGGACAACCTCTCGGGAGTGGTCGAATCGCTGCTAACCGAATTCGTTGCCCGGGAGCAGCAGCGTCGTTCGAAGATCGTCGAGGACGCCCGCGCGACCGCGGCCCTGTGGAATGACTTCGAAGAGCGCGTGGGCTCATTCGCCGACGATCATTCGACGCTCTGATGTCCCAGTTCGACGTTCATCGAAACGTTGGCCAACGCCGAGAGAGCATTCCGTTCGTCGTCGTCGCACAGTCGCGCTTGTTCGACGGCTATCGTCGCCGTGTCGTGATCCCGCTCGTACGCAGGTCCGTGCTCGGCCGCATCGTCAATCCGCGCCTGAACCCAAGCTTCAAAATAGAGGGAATCGCGGTGGTGCTGCATCCTCTGGAGATCGTATCGGTCGCCACCGCGCAAGTGGGCGAATGCGTCGGAAGCCTGGCCGCCGAGGCTGACGCAATCGTTGCCGCACTGGACGAGCTGTTCACCCGTGCCTTCGGGTAGCGCGGGCACGGTGGGGATATCTGCGTGACCACGACTCGACAACCGACCGACCCCACCGCGGTGGCCCCCGCGCATCTGTTGCTGGCGCTGCTCCTGGTGGCCGTCTGGGGCACGAATTTCGTCGTGATCCATTACGGACTTGCGCACCTGCCGCCGCTGCTGTTCGGCGCGCTGCGCTTCACGCTGGCGGCGGTGCCCATGGTGTTCATCCTGCGCCGGCCGGCGGTGCGCTGGTGGAGCCTGGCGGCGTACGGGACGCTCGCCGGGACCTGCCAGTTCGGATTTCTGTTCGTGGCCATGCGCCACGACATCTCCCCCGGCCTTGCCTCGCTCATCGTACAGATGCAGGTTTTCATGACCGTGGGTCTCGCGGTGCTCATCGACCGCGAGACCGTGCGCCCGTATCAACTCGCGGCCATGACGCTCGCCGCGCTCGGGTTGGGTGTCATCGCGCTCTCGCACAGCGCCTCGGCGACCCCGTTCGGCATCGGGCTCGTGCTGCTGGCCGCGGCGAGTTGGGCCGGATCCAACCTCGTGGTCAAGCACGCGGGCGCGACCAACATGGTGGCCTTCATCGTCTGGTCGAGCGTATTCTCCGCGCCCGCCATGTTCATCCTGGCATTCGCCAGCGAGGGGTGGAGCGGCATCGAGACCGCAATCCGTCACGCCGATACGGCGGCGTGGCTCGCGGTGATCTGGCAGTCCGCCGCCAACACACTGTTCGGCTATTCCGCCTGGGCGTGGCTCCTGACCCGCTACCCGGCTGCCACCATCACGCCGATCGCGCTGCTGATCCCGGTGTTCGGCCTCGGAGCCTCGGCCGTCGTGGTCGGCGAGCCGCTGCCAGCATGGAAGATATTTGCGGCGCTGCTCGTGCTCGCCGGGCTCGCCGTCAACCTTCTCTGGCCGAGGTGGCGGGCGCGATGAGTTCGACGGCGCGCGGAATCGAATGCAGACCGATGGCCCCGTCGTCGAGGACGCGATCGAGTTCTTCGATACGCGCAAACGCGATCGCCAGCTCAGCAGAGATGATGGGGTTGATGACGAGAGGGTCACACCCTCAACCGACCCGAGTGAGCCTCAAGATCTCCTCGGTGGTCATCTTGATCGTGGCCCGACCCCGCAATTTCGAGAATCGATTGTCGGGTTGCCGTTTCGCCGCGCGAATCACGACCTCGCCAGCGGCGTTGAGCTCGAACTGAACCGTCGCCCCGGCGCGCAAACCGAGTCGGTCCCGAAACGGCTTCGGGATCGTCACTCGGCCTTTGGAATTCAGAGTCGTCAATGAAGCATTACTCGACAATATCTTGTAACACTACACCTTCTGGACGGGCTACTGCAGCGCAAATTCAGGCGGAAAGGGACCGATATTGTCACGGGACGTTGGTCGCGGGTTCTCGCGGGCGCGACGCGCGACGGCTGAGTGGTCAGGCAAAGGTTGCGCAGAGAATATTCAAGTTCATACAGCAATTTAGACACTCCCTATGGTAGCCCCACACGCATCCGCAGCGGGCAGTCTCAACGAGTGGAATTCTTCTTCACGCGATACTTCGAGACGACGGTATTACGTAAGCGTCCGTATTTGACACGCGCCATGTGCATTGCGGTGGTCCAACATCTTCCCGCTTGGAGCCGCAGGAAAATGGCCGCTACCGTTATTGGGCCGCGGTGCCGGAGTTGAATGGCCGTTACTTGAGGGTCGTCACGCTGCAGGATATGGTGACCATCTACAACGCTTTCCTCGACAGAGGGTTTCGGCCATGAAGTTGAATTACTTTCCAGAGACCGACTCTCTGTATATCGACCTGGCAGAGCGACCGAGCGTCGAAAGCCGTGAAGTCTCCGAAGGAATCGTGTTGGACTACGACGGCCAAGGGCGACTCGTCGGTATCGACATTGACAACGCGAGCAGCAAGGTCGATTTACAAAGGCTCGTATTGAGCAAGCTGCCCGGAACAGTGGAAACCGCCTTAGGCTGACACGAATTCGGCGTCGCTTCGCGACCGCCGCCGTCTCAGCGCTTGCGCCCCTTCTCGAGCGACCGGAATGCCTTCACGAGGTCGTGGAGCGCACCCTCATCGCCGATGGCCTCGAAGGTCGCCGACGAGGAGGCACTGCGCGGCATGCTCGCCTGGATGACCCGTGCACGCTGGCGCGCGGTGAGCGGCCGCGCCGACGCCTCGGTGAGCGCCTCTTCGTCCACGAAATCCGCCACCGGCTTCTTGGGTGCGGCCGGTCGAAACGGGAACAATTCCGCGATCCGCCCGTCGCTCACGAGTTCCTGGATCTGCGCCTCGTCGCGGGCGGTCAGCGCCGCCACGGCCTCGAGCACCGCGCCGAGCGTCGCGGGCTGCGCAGTCTTGGGCTTTTTCTTGGTGCTCATGGGGTTAGCTCGAGATCAGGTTCCCGCGTCATCATAACGCCGTAGCGGCACACGCCGTAGCTTCAGACCCGATCCGGGTCGAGACGTTGCATGAGCCGCTCGGCCACCTGCGGATCGGCATAGAAGAACCGCCCATCGTTGCGACGCCGCACCTGCGGCGGCAACTTCGCGGCGCGCGGTAGCGCCGTAAGCCCGCAAGCGCGATAGAGGGAGAGCAGTGGCCGTCCGCCGCGGGTCGCCGCGTGCAGCCCCATCCGCCCGCCCTGCCCCGCGTTGGCGCTCAACACCACACTTAAGTCGATCAGTACCCGCCCGAGCGCCGGCCGGTGCGACAACGCGAATCGGTCGCGCATCCACGCGACGTCGGCGGCGGCGATGAACCACGTGAAGCTCGCCGGCGCGGCGTCGCGCACGTCGAGATGGGGATACGTCTCGATCAGGAGCGCCATCGCGACCCGGACGAAGCGCCGATTGTCCGCGCGTGCCCAAACCACCAAGGGACGGCAGAAGCGGCGCTGCGCGAGTTGCACCAGATGACAGGCGGGCAACAACACCGACCACGACCAATACCGATCGGCGCGACTCGCCTGCGTGACGAGGTGCGTCTGTACGCGCGTGTCCCACCACCATGCGTCCTCGGCGGTCATGTCGGTGACGCGCACGGGCACCCGCCCGTCGGGATGCGAACGACAGGGAGCCCAGCGCACGAAGCGTCGTGCGACGGTCATGAGTCTCGATGCACTGCTTCGGCCTGCGTAATGCAATACTAGAAGAAAAATACGAACCACGACTCTCGGGTGACCATTGGACATTCACAAGTCGAAGCCCGTGCACAGCTTGCGCGAATTTCTCTCAGAAATAACGGTGGTGGTGTGCGGCATCCTCATCGCACTCGCCCTGGAGGAAGGACTTCGTGTCGCCCACGACCACTCGATCGCACGCGAGGCGCTCGAGACCGTGCGCGAGGAGATCCGCCAGAACCTGTCCTATATGGGCGGACGGCTCGCCACCCAGGCATGCGTGGAGCGTCGTCTCGATGAAATCGGCGACATCCTCGCCGCGAGCGACGAGGGTACGCCGCTGCGCACCCCCAACTGGGTCGGGCAGCCCTCCGTCTGGTACCTGACCGACCAGCGCTGGCTGGCGGCGACCGCGAGCGGCCGCGCGAGCCTGCTGCCGCCGGGTGAGCAGGGACCGCTCTCGGGCGTGTACGGCGTCATGACCCGCTTCAACGACGCCGAACGCCAGGAACAGGCGGCCTGGGCCCAGCTGCGCGGCCTCGAATCCTGGCACGGACCGCTCGGGCCCGTGGCGCGAGTGCACTTCCTCGAAGCGCTCCAGCATTCCCGCCTCGAACTGTGGGAGACCCGCGTCACCATCGAAGTGGCGCGGCTGCGCGCCAAGGAACTGGGCATCGTCGAGGACGCCCCGAAGACCATGGGCAATGGGTACAGTATTCCGCACGCCGTGTGCCTGCCGATCGACACGCCGCGGGCCAAGGCGCTGGAGATTCTCTCCAAGGACGGCAGTCCCCAGTTGGGACAGCCCAAGTAGGACGAGGGCGCTGTGTCGGACGAATCACACGCGATATTCATCAGCTACGCGTCGGAGGATGCGGACGCCGCCGAGACCCTCTGCGATGCCCTGCGCGCGGCCGGCGTCGATGTCTTCTTCGACCGCCACGAGCTGCGCGGCGGCGACGTCTGGGACAGCAAGATCCGGCGCCAGATCCAGGAATGCGCGCTGTTCATGCCTCTCGTATCACGACACACCCAGGCGCGCCTCGAGGGCTACTTTCGCCTCGAGTGGAAACTCGCCGTCGACCGCTCGCACCTGATGGCGGCGGAGCGACTGTTCTTCTTGCCGGTCGTCGTCGACGACACTCGCGATCAGGACGCCGTCGTGCCCGACGCTTTCCGCGCCGTACAGTGGACACGCCTGCCCGGTGGTGCAGCACCGCCGTCCTTCGTCACTCGCGTGCAGGCCCTGTTGGCACCGGCGGTGCCGGCAACCCACGCCGCCAAGTCCAAAGCAGCGCCCGTGGTTACGCCGCCTGCCCGACCCGACCGGCGAATCGCCACCGCGCTGGCGGTTGGCGGCGTCGCCGTCGCGCTCTTAGGTTTAGGCCTCGGCGCGCGCCAGTGGCTGGGCCGACCCGGCGCGACCCCCACGCAACCGGCACCCGCTGTCGCGGCGCGAGACGCCGCGGCCGCCGCGTTCGCCCCGCCGCCGCACTCGGTGGCGGTGCTGCCCTTTCTCAACTTGAGCGGCGACAAGGACCAGGAATATTTTTCGGACGGTCTCACCGAGGAACTGCTCAACGCGCTGACGGAGGTCAGCGACTTGCGGGTCGCGGCGCGCACCTCCTCGTTCGCCTTCAAGGGTCAGGAGGTCGACATCGGCACGATCGCTCGCAAACTCAACGTCGGTGCCGTGCTCGAGGGCAGCGTGCGCCGTTCGGGCAACACGTTGCGCGTGACGGCGCAGCTCGACGATGCGGTGACGGGCTTTCACCTCTGGTCGCACACCTACGATCGCGCTCTCGGCGATACGCTGAAACTGCAGACCGAGGTCGCTACCGCCGTGGCGGGCGCCCTGAAAGTGAGCCTCCTGGGCGACGAATCGACCAAGATCGAGCTGGGGGGAACGCACAACCCGGCCGCCTTCGACGCTTATCTACGTGGACGTAAGCGCTTCGAATCCATCGAGGGCGACGACGACTATCGACGCGCGATTGCCGACTT
>DAIDHD010000018.1 GCA_027459765.1 Gammaproteobacteria bacterium
TCAGGCGCTCTGGCGCTGTGCTGCGCGGGAGCCGACGAAATCGAACGCCGCACGCACCGCGGCGTTCACGTGCGCCACCATCTGGGCGCGTTCCTGGTCGGATACGTAGAAGTTGAAGTCGATGTCATGACGGATGTAGCGGGGCGGCAGGGCATTGAGGGCGACGCAGGCCACGTCGGCGAGCAATTCCGGGTGTCCGGCGAGATTCGGATAGCTCGGCGCCTCGCTCTCGACCCGCTGGAACACGGCCTCCTCGAAGTGATTGTGGACGGAGGTGAAGTGGTATCTGGACATGGCGGCTCCTCGGAAATGCCCGGCGTCACCTCCGCAGTGTCGGCGGGCGCCGTCCGCCCTTTAGGACCCGATGAAGCCGGGTGCGCAAGCGCCTATGCGCGCGGGCGCTTCTCGGCCATGATGTGCGCCAGTTCACGGTTTTCGCCGGCGTGCCACCCGACTCGATGAAGATCTATTCCTGGAACGTCAACGGCATCCGCGCCGTCATCAAGAAGGGGGTGTTTCAGGCCTTCGTCGCCGAGCACCGGCCGGACGTGCTCTGCCTGCAGGAAACCAAGGCGGAGCGCGGCCAGGTGCAGATCGATCTGCCTGACTACCACGAGTATTGGAACTCGGCGGTTCGCAAGGGCTACTCGGGGACGGCCATCTTCAGCCGTCGCGAACCGCTCGCCGTCACCAACGGCTTTCCGCATGCGTTCGCGCGCCAATTCAGCTTCGCGGACGAGTTGGAAAGGGACAGCGCCGAGGAGGGGCGGGTGATCACCGCGGAGTATCCCGACTTCCACCTCGTCACCGTCTACACGCCCAACGCCAAGGACGACCTCAGCCGCCTGAAGCTGCGTCACGAGCACTGGGATCCCGCATTCCTGGCTTATTGCCGCTTGCTGGAGAAAAGGAAGCCGGTGATCTTCTGTGGCGATCTGAACGTCGCGCACACCGAACTGGACCTTGCGAACCCGAAGCCGAACCGGGGCAAGAAGGGCTTCACCGACGAGGAGCGCCGGGGATTCCAGAACTTCATCGACGCGGGGTTCGTCGACACCTTCCGCCTGTTCACCCAGGGCAACGGGCACTATTCGTGGTGGAGCCACTTCGCCAACGCCCGTGCCCGCAACGTCGGTTGGAGAATCGACTACGTGCTGGTGTCGGCGGCGCTGCGGTCGCGCGTCAAGGCGGCCGAGATCCACGCCGATGTCCTGGGCAGCGACCACTGTCCGGTGAGCATCACCCTCGCCTGAGGGCTCGCTCTTCGTGCGCACTTGCGGCATCGTTGCACCATGACGCGCTACGCCTGGCGCGGCCGCCCGCTGGCGGCCGTGCTGTTCGATCTGGACGGCACGCTGCTCGACACGGCGGCGGACATCGCGCTCGCCCTGAACCGGGCGCTGGCCGAGCACGGGCTCGGGCCCCTTGCGCTGGCCGAGGTGCGTCGGCTGATCGGCCGCGGCTCGCCTGCCTTGTTGCGCCGGGCCGCCGAAACGCTGGGCTGCGTCGCCGACGACGCACGGCAGGGTGCGATGCTCGAGGCCTTCTTCCGGCACTACGGAGAGATGCAGGAGCGCGGGGAGTTCTCCGCGCGCCCGTATCCGGGCGCGCGCGAGGCGCTGCAACGGCTGCACGGCGCCGGTCTGAAGACGGCGGTCGTCACCAACAAGCAGCATCGGTTCGCAGCCGGGCTGCTGCACGCCCTCGACCTTGCGCCGTGGATCGACGTGGTGGTGGGTGGAGACACCTGCGCACGCCGCAAGCCCGATCCGGAGCCGCTGCGCGTAGCCTGCGAGCGCCTGGGCGTGTCGCACGCGGGCGCGCTGATGGTCGGCGACTCGGTCAACGACGTGCAGGCGGCGCGCGCCGCGGCGATCCCGGTGGTGTGCGTGCCGTATGGTTACAACGAGGGCGAGGATCCGCGCGCGCTGCCCTGTGACGCGCTGATCGACTCGCTGGCCGAGCTGCCACGAATTCTCTCGACGGCGGAGGTGTGCTGATGCTTTCCAGGCTGTCCATGGTTTGTCTGGCGTTCGTTTGCGCCGCCGCGGGAGCGGCCCCGGATGCGCCCCGCGGCGGGTCCCAGGAGGGCTTCGGCGTCGACGCCCCGCAGTTGGCCGCACCGGGTCCGTGGGCGGTTGGTTTCGAGACTTTGCGACTCGTCGAACCGTCGCAGCCGGACGTGCTCGCCTACGACGCCGAGCGCCACGCGGCGCCGCTGCGCGACCGGACGCTCGTCGTGGATCTCTGGTACCCGGCCACCGTGAGCGCGGATGCGCCGCGCATGGTGTACTCAGGGACCTTGCCCTCGGAGCACGAGACTCCGGTTGCCTTCGAAGTTCGGGGCAGCGCCCAGCGCGGCGCGCCGCCGGCCGGACGCGACTGGCCGCTGGTCATCGTCTCGCACGGCTATAGCAATCACCCGGCCGCGCTCGCCTGGCTCACCGAGAATCTGGCTTCCAAGGGCTATGTGGTGGCGGCCATCCACCACGAAGACCCGCCGATCACCGATCGCAGCCGCTTCAGCGGCCCCCTGTTTCGGCGCGGACTCGACATCGCCTTCGTGGCACGGTCGCTGCAGTCCTCGCTCGCCGGATCACATCGCATCGATCCGCAGCGATTGGCGCTGGTCGGGTATTCCATGGGCGGCTACGGTGTGCTCACGGCCGCCGGCGCAGGGCTCGACCCGGCGGGACCGGCGGTGCGCTTGGTGCCGGGCGGGCTGCTGGCCCCGTTCGCGCGCGGCGGCGCGCGCCGCGACGAGCTGACGGTGCACGGGCTGCGCGCGGTGGTGGCGCTCGCCCCGGCCGGCGGCGGCTCGCTCGGCGCCTGGGGTGCGGCCGGACTCGCGCAGATCACGGCGCCGCTCCTGCTCATCCAGGGCGATCACGATCACACGGTGGACTACACCACCGGTGCCCACGCGTTGTTCGAGCAGGCGCTGCACGCCGAACGCTACCTCCTCACCTTGCACGGCGCCGGCCACGCGATCGGGCTCTGTCCCGCACCGCCGACCATGCGGTCGACCTTGTGGGATCTGTCCTGGTTCGAGGATCCGGTGTGGCGCAAGTCGCGCATCATGGCCATCGAGGCGCATTTCATCACCGCCTTTCTCGACCGCTACGTCAAGGACGAGGTGCAGCGTCGCGCCTACCTCGAGGTCCCGGTGCCCGAGGCGGACGACGGCCGATGGCCCGCCGATGCTGCGCCCGCCGATTACGGCGCCTACAGTCCCGGCGGTTCGGTGATCACGGTGTGGAAGGGTTTCCAGCGCGGGCAGGCCGTCGGACTGCGCCTCGACCACGCCAATCCCGCGGGTTCGCCCGGACCCTGACCCTGCGGGCTCGGCTGCGGCCAAGCGCGTCGAGCCCGCTCAGCGTCGTCGGCGAATCAACGCCAGCGCGAGTGCGCCGGACACGACCATCAGCAGCAGACTGACCGCATTCAGCACGGGCGTGGCGCCCTCGCGCATGCGTCCGTACATCATCACCGTCAGCGGCGCGTCGTTGCCCACCAGCATGAGTGTGGTGTTGAAGTCGGCGAAGGACATCAGAAAGGAGACCGCGGCCGAGCCGAACAGTGCCGGGCGCAGGTAGGGCAACAGGATGGTGCGCAACACCGCTGCGCGCGTCGCGCCGAGGTTCAGCGCTGCCTCTTCCAGGGTGCGGTCGAAGCGGCGCAGGCGCGCGGCGAGCGTCAGTGTCGCGACGGTTGCGATGAAGGAGAACTGGCCGAGCACCACCAACGTCAGGCCGGGGCGCAGGAAATCGAGGTCCCAGCCGAGAAGGTCCTCGCCGAAGTCGGCGAGCCGGCTGGCGAAGGCGAGTATCGAGATGCCGAGGATGACGCCCGGAATGACCAGGGGCGCGAGCATGAGCACGGACAGCAACCGCTTGCCCGGAAAGCGGGCCCGCTCCAGGAGGAAGGCGTTGGCGAGTCCGACGCCGACGGACAGCACGGTGACCCACGCCGCCACCACGCAGCTCGTGCCGATGCTCGCCAGCAATTCGCCGTCCTGGAACAGGCCGACACGGCCCGTCGCGGCGTTGCCGAAGAACCAGTCGAGCGTGACGCCCCGCCAGGGCGGGGCAGGGTAGGGCGCGTCGTTGAACGCGAACACGGCCACCACCACCAGCGGCAGGAACAGGAACGCCAGAAAGGCGGCGACGTAGAGTGCCGTGGAGGCGCGCAGCCAGACGGGCCTCGGCAGCGAGGGGATCATGAGCGCTGCATGACCTCGCCGAATCTCTGGCCAGTCGCCCGCAGACCGAGGATCACCAGTGCGGTCGACAGCGCGAGCAGCAGGAATCCGAAGGCGGCACCCTGTTCCCAGTTGAAGCGCGTGATGAACTGGGTGTAGATCTGCTCGGTGAACCACTGCGAGTTCTTGCCGCCGAGCAGCGTCGGGGTGAGATAGTTGCCCAGAGTCAGCATGAACACGATGATGCAACCCGCGGTGATCCCCGGAGCCGCGTGCGGCACCACGATGGTGCGCAGGATCGTCCCGCCGCCCGCGCCGAGGTCGTAAGCCGCTTCGATGAGCGAATCATCGAGGCTCTCCAGGCTCGAAACCAGCGGTATCAGCATGAACAGCATCGAGGTGTACACGAGCCCCAGGAGGATGGTGGCGTCGTGGTACAGCAGTTCCGGCGGCGCGGCGGTCAACCCGAGCCGCACCAGCAGCGCGGGCAGCACGCCCGATTGACGCAGAAGGATCATCCAGCCGAGCGTGCGCACCGTCTCGCTGACCCAGAAGGGCACGAGGCAGGCCACGAACAGGAACGAACCGGAGCGGCCGCGCGCGATCTTCGCGATCACCCAGGCGATCGGAAACGACACGAGCAGCGTGAGCGCGGTGGCGAGCACCGACATCACGGCCGTGCGCAGGAACACGTGCCAGTACAGCGGCTCGCGGAAGAACGTCGCGTATTGCGCCAGGCTCGGCGCGTACTGGCGCGCGCCGACGCGCTCGCGAAAGGACAGGATGGCGAGGTCGACGTGCGGCAGAACGATCAGCAGCGTGATCCAGAGCAGTGCCGGCGCGAGCAGCAGTGCGAGACCGATGCCTGCGCCGATGCGTCCGGTCGCGCGCTCAGCCATGCGCGGCCGCCGCCTCGGACGCGCGGGCCTGGAAACAGGCCGCCCGGGCCGGATCGAAGCTGAACAGCACCGATTCTCCGGGCTTGAGGTCGGCGAACCGCCCGGTCTGCGGCAGAGCGATGCGAATCTCGCGTGCGGTACGCTCTTCCGCCACGAGCACGGTCGAATTCGCGCCGTCGAACAGCACGCTGGTCACGCGGCCGCGGTGTGCGACCGCGTCGGGCGGCAAGTCGCCGGCGTCGCGCGCGAGCGCCGCAACCTCCGGACGGACGAACGCCTCGACCCGGTCGCCGACCGCGATGGCGCCCTCGGCGTGCGCCCGGATGCTCCAGCCGTCGTCCGTGGTCACCTCGACCCGTTCGCCGTCGCGAATCGTGGCGCGCCCGGGAATCCGGTTGTTGGCACCGACGAACGCGGCCACGAACGGAGTTCGCGGCCGGTAATACAATTCCTGCGGCGTACCGACCTGTTCGAAGCGCCCGCCGTTCATCACCGCGACCCGGTCGGAGAGCACCAGCGCCTCGGACTGGTCGTGCGTGATGTACACGAACGTCGTTCCGAAGGCCGCCTGCAGCTGCTTGAGCTCGATCTTCATGTGTTCGCGCAGCTTGAGGTCGAGCGCCCCGAGCGGTTCGTCGAGGAGCAGAAGCGTCGGCTCGAGCACCAGGCTGCGTGCAATGGCGACCCGTTGCCGCTGGCCGCCCGAAAGTTCGTCGACGCGCTTGTGTGCCGCGTGCGCGAGACCGACGCGTTCCAGCATGGCGAGACTGCGTCGGGTGCGCTCCGCGCGCGCGATCCCGCGCCTCGCCAGCCCGTAGGCCACGTTCTCGCCGACGTTCATCATCGGGAAGAGGGCGAGTTGCTGGAACACCATGTTGACCGGCCGCCGGTTGGGCGCGACGCCGCGCATGCTGCGCCCGCCGATGGCGATGTCGCCGGCGTCCGGCGTCACGAAGCCGGCGATCATGCGCAGCAGCGTGGTCTTGCCGCAGCCGGACGGTCCGAGGATGGAGAAGAATCCGCCGTGCTCGACCGAGAACGAAAGCGAATCGACCGCGGTGTGCTCCGCGAAGCGCTTGACGACGCCGTCCGCGACCAGATCCGCCGCGCTCAATTGGCCGCCTTCACGCGGTCGAGCACCTTGCCCTCCATCTCCTCGAGTCCCGGCGGTATCGCCGGATACCAGTGGATGGCGCGCAGCGCCGCGTCCGGAAAACTCGCCGCGAATTGCGCCTTCAGCTTCGGATCCGTGAAAGGCCCGGTGCCGACCGCGGCGGAGAAGCTGCCCACCGAGCGGATCACGCGTGCGGCGTTGGCCGGGCGCATGACGAAGTTGATCCAGGCGTATGCGGCGGCGTCGTTGCGGCCGCGCGCCGGCAGCGCGAAGGTGTCTATCCAGCCGAGAGCGCCGGAGCGGGGCACGACGTACTGGATGTCCGGATTCTCGCGGTTGAGCTTCCAGCCCCCCGTGTCCCACATCATCGCCGCCGCCACCTCGCCCGAACGGAAGCCGTTGAGGAGTTGATCCTTGTTGTCGTAGTAGAACTTCACGTTGGGCTTGCACGCGATCAGCCTGGCGCCGACCTCGTCCATGAGCGCCTGGTAGGCCGCCGGCTGGCCGTACAGCGCGAATGGATCCTTGCCCATGCCGAAGGCGAAACCCATCAGCAGCGGACGCCGCAGGCGCATCGAGGTCTTGCCCCTGAGTTCCGGGCGGCAGAGGTCGAGATAGTCGCCGACGTGGGCGATTCTGGTGTTGACCACCAGACCGTCCGTCCCCCACAGATAGGGAAGCGCGTAAACCTGTCCGTCGAGGGTCGCGTTGCGCTTCACCACGTCGAGCAGCGCGGGCTGAAACTGGCCGAGCTTCACCTTGGAGTAGTCGATGGGCTTGTAGACGCCGAACTCGCGCTGCACGGACACGATCCGGTCCTGCGACGGCTGGGCGAGGTCGTAGCCGGCGCCGCCCGTCGCACGCAGCTTCGAGATCATCTCCTCGTTGTTGGAGAGCGTCACCTCGACGTCGATGCCGGTCTCCTTCTTGAAATCGGCCACGAGATCGGGTGGCACGTAGTCCGCCCAGGTGATGATCCGCAGTTTCGAGGAAGCCGCGAGCGCGCCATCGACGCCCGTCAGGCACAGACACAAGGCGGCAAGGCCGAAGATCTTTCTCATCGCATCCCCCAACGATCGCAGGCAACCCGCGGCGGCGTTGCCGGTGGGCGTCAAGGCTAGCACAACCCCGGCCAAGCGCCGATCGCTGCGCGCGGCCCGATCAGGGCACGATGGTCGTGAACACGTACACGGCGAACACGACCAGCAGCGCGACGCCGTGCAGGACGATGGTGCGTCCGGTGCGCAGGGCGAGCGCCAGCACGAACAGCGCCAGCAGCATCAGCACGGAACCGCGTCCGTCGATGCCGAGCGTGAGCGGCCGGTGCGTGGCCAGTGAGGCCGCGCTCACCGCCGGAATGGTCAGGCCGATGCTGGCGAGCGCCGAACCAAGCGCCAGATTGAGGCTCGTCTGCAGACGGTTCGCGATCGCGGCGCGCAGCGCCGCCACCGCCTCCGGCAGCAGGACGATGCCGGCGATCAAGACACCGACCACCGCGTCCGGCGCGCCGGCGCGCGTGACGGCTGCCTCGAGCTCGGGAGCCAGCTTCTTCGCGAGCGCCACCACCAGCACCAGGCAGACCAGGAGCAGGGCCGCCGACGCCACCGCCATCCGCCCGGACGGCGGTGACGAGTCGGCGTGCGGATCGTCCCCGGCGGCGTCCAGGAAGTAGCCGCGGTGGCGAACCGCCTGGGTGAAGACGAAGGCCGAATAGACCAGCAGCGATACCACCGCGATCATCGCGAGCTGGGAAGCCGAGTAGAACGGGCCGGGTGCGGTGGTGGTGAAGTTCGGGAACACCAGCGTGAGCACCGAGATCACCGCCAGCGCCGTGAGCGCCGCGCTCGCGCCGTCGAGCGAGAAGGACTGCTCATGGTGAGCGAGACCGCCGGCAAGCAGGCAAGCGCCGACGATGCCGGTGAGGATGAGCATCACCGCCGCGAATACCGTGTCGCGGGCGAGGGCCGTCGCCTGCTCGCCGCCCGCGATCATCAGCGAGACGATGAGCGCGACCTCGATCAAGGTCACCGCCAGCGCGAGCACGAGCGTGCCGAAAGGTTCGCCCACGCGGTGTGCGACCACCTCGGCGTGATGCACGGCGGCGAACACGCTGCCGACGATGGCGATCACGACCGCGACGAAGTACCAACCCGCCGCTCCTGCCAGCGAGCCGATCAGCACCAGGGTGGCGAGTGCCGGCGCCGCGATCGTCCAGGCGGGCGGCGCCTCGGCGCCCGCACGAGCCGGCGGCATCAGCGCAGGGCCTCGCGGATGCCCGCCACGCGCCGCTCGGCCTCGGCGAGGATGATGAAGCACTCGTCGTGGGCGAGGCCGGTGCTCAGGAATGCGTTGATGCCCTCGGTGGCGAGCGTGCGCGGTTCGGGCGTGGCGAGCGCGTCGGCGAGGACGAGGCTCGCGATCAGCACGTCGGTGAGCGACGCCTGGTGCTTCCAGCGCCTCTCGTAGTCGCGCTGATCGCCCACCGCCTCGCACATCTCCTCGGGGAACCCCCAGTTCTCGAGCACCGCCTTGCCGATGGATGCCTGCCACCCCTGCACCAGTTCGAGCCAGGGTGCGTTGGAGGCGATTTCCGGAACTTCGCCGACGACACGCGCGAGCACGTACAGCCGGCCGATTCCGTGCAAAAGCCCGGTGAGGAATGCCGATTCCGGATTCACCTTGGTGCGTCGTGCCACCAGTTGGCTCATGCACGCGACCGTCACGCTCTCGTTCCAGAGTTCGGTGAGCGGCTTGACGATGGGGCGCATCGAGGGATCGCCCTGCAGCTGCTGCAGGGCATAGGACATGGCGATGCCGCGCACCATCTGGTAGCCGAGCCGGGTGATGGCCGCGCGCAGGTCGAGCACCGGCTTGCCGGCCGTGTTGAATGCCGCCGAGTTCGCGGTCTGCAACAGCCGGGCCGCGAGTCGCGGCTCGAGGCCCACCGCGGTCACCGCCCGATCGGCGGTGATGTTGGGATCGTCGAGCGCGCGGCTGATGCGCACCACCACGTTGGGGAAGCACGGCAGGTCGACCGTGCCGCGAGACAGCTCCTCGGCGAGCCTTTCCAGGAAGCCGAGCGCCGCGGTCCTCTCCTCGGGCGTCACGAAAGTATCGCCCGAGGAGGGAGCGGCCAGGTCGCTGGTCGCGCCCCGGTCATCTGCGGCGCGCCTAGAACGAGTAACCGGCCGAGAGCACCAGAACCTGCGGACCGAGGCTCAGGCGCGAGGTGCGGATCTCACCGGCCGTGTCGGCCGTCAGGTTGGTCTTGATCTGCGACCAGGTGTAGGAGCCGTACATGCTCCAGCGATCGGACAGCTTGTAGCGCAGACCCGCGGTGATCGCGGGCCCCACCGACGAGCTGAGCGAGAGCCGGGTCGGACCGCCGGATACGGCATTGCCCTGCGCCGTGAAATTGCGGTCGTAGAACACCGTGTAGTTGACGCCCGCGCCCACGTAGGGTTGAAAAGCCGCGTTCTCGCTGCGGAACTTGTACTCGAGCAGCAGGGTCGGCGCCACCCAGCGCGACGTGGCGAGCACCTGCCCGTTGTAGGCCACCGAACCGAGCGTCGCAGGCCCCTTGCCCTCGGTCTTGGTGAGCGGCGGCCAGCCGGTGGCGAGCTCGAGGTCGAACTTCGAGGACAGGCGGCGCACGTAGGCGAAGTACAGGGTCTGGAAATCCTGCGTGTTGAGGTTGGCGCCCGGGGGCACGTAGGGGCCGGAGAGGTCGTCCGCCTTGGTGTGCAGGAACACCACATACGCGCCGGCGCGCAGGCTATTGTTGGGCTGACCGTCGTCAGCCGCCGGGGCGGCGGTCGCGAGCAGCAGCCCGCCGAGACACAGCACGGCGGGCAGCGAGATGCGCTTGAAGCTGATCATGGGTGGGATCCTCAAAACTGGCTGAAGAACGCCCGCGCGGCCGCGGAGCAGAACGGAGCGACGGAGCCGTGGTAGCCCTGCACGAGCTGCGCCTCGGCGGCTGCGGCCGACAGGCCGCCACCCGCCGCCGTCTGTAGGAAGGCGAATTCCGCCGCCTGGCTTTGTTGGAATGCGGTTTGAACGGCGGCGAACGGCCCTGCGGGCGACGCGTTCACGTCGAGCACGGTCACGAGACCGGCCGGCAACTGGCTCCAGAAGGCCGCCATGGTGCCGGTGTTGACGCTGAAGAACACGGTCGGGTCCTTGTCGCCGCCGCACAGCAGGGTCGGTACGGTCGGCGCCCAGCCGCCGTTGCGCATGTCGTTCTGATAGAAGGCGGCGCGCAGCGTCTGGGTGGGCTTGGCCGCGGCGAGCGGTACGCCCGCCGCCGGTGTGGGAACGGCCCCGTCGGGGTTCGACGCGGCGTCGAGCGCGTAGCTCACCCGATAATCGTTGTTGATCAGGTACGGGTTGCCGAAGCCCAATGCGAACAGCGGTGTGTTCGGATTGTTCGGGTCACTCGGCACCGCGAGCGCGGCGGTCAGTTCGGCGGACAGCGTTGGCTGGCCGGGAATGGTGACCGTCGGGGTCGTGCTGTCGAACAACGCCGTTTCCGGCAGCTGGCCGTTGGCGAAGATCGTCGCGAGCGGGGTCGCGCTCGGCAGCACCGTCTCGATGCCGGCCGCGTACGGCGAGGCATACAAGTCGGTGGTCGCGGCGTAGATGTTGCCGTACGCCTTCTGATAGCCCGTGGTGATCAGCGGCGCGAACACGGTCGAGCCGAGGTTGACGCTGCCGAAGAAGATCGCGTCGCCGAACGCCTCCACGGCGTACGGCCCGGACATCGGCGCGGCCGCGGTCACCTTGTCGCCGGCGGCCAGCATGGCACGCTCCGTGGCCATTGCCACGTAGCCGCCCTCCGAATAGCCGGTGACGAACAGCTTGCCGCCGTCGCTGGTGCCCGTGGTGAGCGTGTGCGGCAGGGCGGTGCGGGCGGCCGCCAGGGCGTCCATCATCTCGCCGGAATTCTGGGCGGCGAGCAGGTACGGGTGGTAGCCGAGCGTCGAGATGTCGTAGCCGGCGAAATTCGGCGCCACCACGATGTAGCCCTGCGCGGCGAACATGGCCGCGATCAGCGCGCCCTCGGTGTTGGCGGGATTGGTGACGTCCGCGATGTTGGCGAGCTGGTCGGTCTGCGTGCCGTGCGCGTAGAGCACGATCGGCCGCGGTCCCGAGCAACCCGGTGCGCTGCCGGTCGGCACCATGAGCGCACCGGACGACTCGGTGGTCTCGTTGGCGGCGCCCACGGTCCAGTATTTGATGTAGTAGAAATCGACCCCGCAGGCGGGATTGCCCGTGATCTGCAGGAGTTGCGCGCCTGCGCTCGATGCGCCGATGTTGGCCTGCAGGGCCGCGGCGTTCAACGAGGCGATCCGGAACGGAGGATCGAGGGCGAGCGTGCCGTGCGCCGTCGAGCTGCTAGGCTGCGTGGTGCCCGAGCTCGCTCCGGAGCCGCAGGCCGCCAGCGCGGCACAGCCGAGCGCCGTCAAGAAGTATTTGGAATACTGGAACATTCACGATCTCCCGGGGACCACGGGTGATCGGCACTACCGACTCCCGCGTGCCCTTGAGTTTGTTGTTGAAGCGGGTGCCAGCCCGTTGCTCGGCATTCTACGCCAGGGTTCGCGCCTGGCGCATCACTTGCCGGGGCCGGGATCGTGGCCGGCGAGCCAGGCGTGGATCTCGGCCAGGATGGCGAGCGCGATGCCCGCCGGCGTGGCCGCGCCGATGTCCAGGCCAACCGGCCCGCGTAGCCGCGTGCGCAGCCCCGCCATCGCCGCGCCGACCTCCGCGGCGAGGCGCCGGCGGCGGGCGGCCGGTCCGAGCAATCCGACATAAGCTGGTCGAGGCTCTGCGGCGAGTTCGCGCAGATACGCGGCGTCCGACGGCAGGTGATGGCTCATGACCACCGCCGCGTGGTGTAGAGGCACCGGGACGGCCTCGCGCAGGGCACGCGCATCCGCCAGCCGTACGTCGGCGCCGGGAAACCGCCGCGGATCGGCGTAGGCCGCACGGTGGTCGACCACGGTCACGGACCAACCGAGCTCCAGCGCACCCGTCACCACGGGCTCGGCATCGGGGCCGGCACCGCACACCAGCAGTCGCGGCGCGGGAGCGAGGTACTGCACCAGTGCTCGCACACGCCCCTTCGCGGCGGCCTCGTCCACCTTCAGGGTGCGCCGTTCCGCCAGGCAGAGTCGAGCCGCGGCGGCGAGTTCGGGTGGTGCGGTCAGCGGCGCATGAGTACCGAGAGCCGTCGCGGGCCCCTCGTGCACCGTCACCAGGCACGCGGGTCGTCCGGTGCGGGCCTCCGCCGCGGCCTGCGCGAGCGCGCCGGCGGCCGTACCGTCCGGCGGCAGCGGTTCCAGCAGGATGCGCATGGCGCCCTCGCACCCGGCGCCGATGCCGAACACCAGGTCGTCCGGGCTGCGCAGGTCGTATTCGACCGCAACCGGCGTCCCGCTCGACGCCACCGCGGCGGCGTGCTCCCGCAGGTCCTGTTCCAGACAGCCGCCGCTCAACAGGCCGTGCAAAGCGCCGCCCGGTGCGATCAACATGCGCGCGCCGGGTTTGCGGTAGGTAGAGCCCGCCGTGTCGACCAAGGTCGCCAGCACGCGACCGTGCGCCGCCGGCACGAGCCGCACGAGCAGGGATTCCAGCGAGGTGTCGAGACGCACGTCGGGTCGCGGCGGGGGCGACGCGACCGGATCGGCCGGGACGGATGACATGCGCGGACCTTGCCATCGCGATTATCACGGGTCAACCGCGCGCCATCGGTGGTGCCGCAGGCTGATAGAATCCCACTGATGGCCACGACCGAACCGTGCGCGGACCTCGAGCGGCACGCCCCCACCATCGTGCTCGCCGACGGTTATGCGCGCCTGCCGGAACACTTCTATTCCCGGCTCGGCGCGGCCGCGGCGAGTGCGCCGCGCTTGATCGGCTTCAATCACGCCCTGGCCGAGCAGCTCGAACTTGGCGTCGCGGGATGGCGCGAGGCCGACCTCGCCGCCGTATTTTCCGGCAACCGTCCGCCGCGTGGATCGCAGCCGGTGGCGCTCGCGTACGCCGGGCACCAGTTCGGCCACTTCGTGCCACAACTCGGTGACGGGCGTGCCCTGCTGCTGGGCGAGACGGTCGATCGACACGGCTCGCGGCGCGAGTTGCAGCTGAAGGGATCCGGACCGACGCCATGGTCGCGCGGCGGCGACGGCCGCGCCGCACTGGGCCCCGTGCTGCGCGAGTATCTGGTGAGCGAAGCCATGCACGCGTTCGGCATCCCGAGCACGCGAGCGCTCGCCGCGGTGTCCACCGGCGACATCGTCCTGCGCGAGCGGCCGTTGCCAGGGGCGGTACTCACCCGCGTGGCCGGAAGCCACGTGCGCGTCGGCACGTTCCAGTATTTCGCGGCGCGCGGCGATCTCGAGGCGGTGCGGACGCTCGCCGACTGGGTGATCGAGCGCCTCTACCCGGACGCGCGCGCCGCCGCGTCGCCCTACCTGGCGTTGCTCGACGCGGTGATCGAGGCTCAGGCACGGTTGGTGGCGCAGTGGCTCGCCGTGGGCTTCATCCATGGCGTCATGAACACCGACAACATGGCGGTGTCCGGCGAGACGATCGACTACGGTCCGTGCGCCTTCCTCGACCACTACCAGGCGGAAGCGGTCTTCAGCTCCATCGACCGCCGCGGCCGCTATGCCTACGCCAATCAGCCGCCGGTGGCGCAGTGGAATCTGGCGCGCTTCGCCGAGACGTTGCTGCCGCTGCTGCATTCGGACCGCGCCAGTGCCGTCGCGGTCGCCGAGGAAGCGCTGTCCTCGTTCGCGCCGCGCTTCGAAGCGCACTGGCTGGCGCGCATGCGCGCAAAGCTCGGCCTCGACACCGCCGAAGCCGAGGACGGTGGTCTGGTGGAGCGGTTGCTCGAGCTCATGCAGCGGCATCAGGCGGATTTCACGGTCACTTTCCGGCGCCTCGCCCACGCGGCTGCGGGAGGCGGGATGCCGCGCGAGCCGTTCGCGGACGATCCCTCGTTCGGCGAGTGGTGGTCGGCGTGGCAGGCGCGGCTCGCGCGTGAACGGCGCTCTCCGGAGGAACGGTGCGCGCGCATGCTGCGGACCAATCCATGGCTGATACCGCGCAATCACCGCATCGAGCAAGCCATCGCGGCGGCGGAGAAGGGCGACTACGCGCCCTTCGAGGCGTTGCGCGCGGCACTCGCGCAGCCCTTCGACGAGGTCGTGGCTGCGGCGGCGCTCGCCGAGCCTCCCCGGCCCGAGGAGCGCGTGCTCGCCACGTTTTGCGGCACGTGAATGGGAGCGGAGGACTCTGTGTGACCGACGAGGAGATCGAGCGCCTGCAGACCAAGATCGCGTTCCTCGAACACGCGCACGCGACGTTCAGCGACGTGCTTTATCGGCAGCAGCGCGAACTCGCGGCGCTGGAGGCGAAAGTGGCGGTGCTCACCGAACGGTTGCGGGCCGCTCAAAGCGAAGAGCGGCCGCGATCGGCGGACGAGGAGCGTCCGCCGCACTATTGAGGCACTGCGCGCATGGCGCAACCGCTGTCGCTGACGCCCCTCTGGCAGGAGAACTGGCGCGAGCCGGCCGACGGGCAGGGCGACCAAATGCGCATGCCCGAGCCGCCGACGCATACCGACGTGCTGGTGATCGGGGGCGGTTACACGGGTTTGGCGGCAGCGCGTGAAACCGCGGTCGCCGGACTGCGGACCGTGGTGCTCGACGCCGGTGCACCGGGTGCGGGTTGTTCGGGGCGCAACGGCGGCCAGGTGGCCTACAGCCTCAAGCCCTCACTCGAGACGCTGACCGCCCGTGTGGGTCGCGAGCGCGCCCTTGCGATCCGGCGCGAGGGCTTCGCGGCGCTCGAGCACCTGCGCCATCTGATCGCCGAGCCGGGCTTCGATGCCGGCTTTCAGCCGACCGGCGGATTCGTCGGCGCGCACACCCGTCGGCACTACGAACGCATGGCACGGGCGGTCGCCAACCAGCCGCAAGGGCTGGCCGAGCGCATCCGGCTCGTGCCCCGGGAAGAGCAGCACGGCGAGATCGCCACCGATCTGTATCACGGCGGTTGTGTCCACCTCGACGACGCGAGCATCGACCCGATGCGCATGCTCGCCTCGATGCGGCGCCGCGCAAGCGCGGCGGGTGCGATGCTCGTGGATCGTACGCCGGCGTTGCGCATCGACCGCGAGCGCGGCGGATTCCTGGTGACCACCGCGACCGGGGCCACGCGCGCCCGGTGTGTGCTGCTCGCCACCAACGGCTACCCCGGCCGATTGTCGTCCTGGCACGGCCGGCGGGTGGTGCCGATCGGCAGCTATCAGATCGCCACCGAGCCGCTCGGAAGCGCGCGGGTCCGCGCGCTCATTCCGCACGGCCGCCACGTCAGCGACACGCGCCGCGTAGTGGTGTATTTCCGGCCCTCGCCGGACGGCGAGAGACTGGTGTTCGGCGGGCGGGCGGCGCTCGCCGAGCAGGATCCGCGGGTGTGCGTACCGCGCCTCACTCACATGCTGCGACAGGTCTTCCCGCAGCTCGAGGACGTGCGCATCACGCACGCCTGGGCGGGCTTCGTGGCCTACACGTTCGACACGTTGCCCCACCTGGGGGAGGACCGCGGCCTGTTCTATTGCATGGGCTATTGCGGGCAGGGTGTCCCGCTCGCACCCTATCTCGGCATGCGGGTGGGCAGGCGCATCGCGAATCTCGACGGGGGCTCGACGGCATTCGACGGTCTCGAGTTCCCGGCGAGGGCGTACCACCGGGGCCGGCCGTGGTTCCTCGCGCCGGCCGTGTGGGCGTACCGCTGGCTGGATCGGCTCGGTCTGTGAACGCGACCGATCGCTTCGATTCGTTCTTGGAACTCGCCCGACATCGGCGGGCGGGTGTTGACTATCGAGTCCGTGCCGTTGAGCGCGCGTCCGCGGCGGCCCTCATCGTTGCGCCACACGGCGGAGAGATCGAGGTCGGGACTTCGGAGATCGCGCGTCTGCTGGCCGGGAGGGAGCACAGCCTGTTCTGCTTCGAGGCACTGCATCCGTGCGCGACGCGGCACGAGTTGCACGTCACCAGCCATCGCTTCGACCATCCGCAGTGCCTGACGCTCGCCTCCCGGGCGCGCGTCGCGATCGCGATACACGGCTGCGTGGGGGAGTCCCACGTCTACGTGGGCGGACTGGACCGCGATCTCGGCGCGCTGCTCGCACGTCACCTGCGCGCCGCCGGCTTCCGGACCAGCGAGAACGGGCACCGCTATCCGGGCAGACACCCTCACAACATCTGCAACCGCACCGCGAGCGGGCGCGGCGCTCAACTCGAGATCACTCACGACTGGCGCCGTCCGCCGCTGCGCGCATTACTGGCGCGGGCAGCGCGTGCGGCTCTCGACGAATATCTGGCGATCGCCGTCGACTAGGTCGGGAGCCTGTCCGAGCATTCCCCGCGAGGCGCGCCGAGGTCGCAAAAAGAGAAGGGCCGCGGACGGAGCCCGTGCCAGGCTCCATCGCGCGGCCCTTGCGCAGGCGTCGCGCTCAGTCGTTCAACACGACCAGGAACTTGTCGACCGACATCACGCCCTTGGTCGAATCGAACGGACCCTCTGCGGCCAGTTCCTGAGCGGCCGTCTTGCCGTTCAGATCCGTGGTCAGAGCGGTCACGAAGTCCGTGAACGACGTGAAGGTGTCGATGCTCTCGCTCTCATGGTGCACGATGGAGAACTGCGGGTTCGTGGCCGAAGCATCGGCGACGAACGTCACGCCATTCGGCAACGACGCGGCATTCTGGATCTGGTAGCCGATGATCAGGCTCGCCCGATCCGCCGCCTGCAGGGTCGCCTGGGTCACCGCCACGTTGCTGGCGCTCAGTGGCGCCGCGAAGGGCGCCGGATTGCCGGACTCGGTGAACTCCACCAGGAGCTTGGCCGCGGTGTTCGAGTAGTCCACGAACGTGACCGCGCCGAAATCGGGCGGTGCCGAGCCGAAGGGCGTTACGAAGCCCGTGAAGCTCACCGGCTCGCCCTGGGTCAGGGCCGGCAGCGCCAGCGCCGTCGGCACGGTCACGACGTAGTTGGCAGCGCTCGCGTCGTTGGCGGACGAGCTTCCGGTGCCCGTGAAGTCGAACGCCGTCGCCGGCTGTCCGCCGAGCGATTGCAGGGCCAGCGTGACGCTGCCTGCGCCGCTCGAGACCACCTGGCCCGTCAACGAGGTCAGCATCAGTCGCGCGCTACCCTGGCTGGCGTCGAGAGTACGGTTGCCCGACGCGTCGGTGCCAGCGGTGCCGAACACCTGCAGGTGCTGGCCGACGGAGATGTTCTGCACGCCGAACGTGCCGCTCTGGCCGTCCTCGGTCACCGTGGTGGTGGTGGCGACGGTCACCGCAACGCTGCTCGCGTACTCGCCGCCATCGTCGTCACGGCCGACGAACATGCCGCGGCTGAGGGTCAGCACGTTGCCGCTGCGCGCGGTCACCGTGCCTTCGACACTGTCGAGACCCGCACCAGGCACGCTCGTGCCGGCGTAGACCGCGGTCGCGGTGAACGTCTTGCTGGCGACGTCGAACGTGCCCGACGCAGCCGTGAGAGTGCCCGCCGGCAGGGCGGCGAGCGCGGTGAGGCCGGCGGCGCCGGTGTAGGCGGTGCCGTTGATGGTGTAGGTGGTCGTGGCGGCGACGTTGACCGTGACCTGGTCGCCGTCGTCCTGGTTGTCGTTGAACGGCCGCAGATTGATCACATAGGAACCGCTGCCCACGCTGACCAGCGGACCGCGCACGCGGATCTGCTTGCTGGCATCCGGCGCGAGGCTCGCGGAGAGCACGGGGTTGACCGTCACCGTCACGCCGCTCGCCGGGGTCGTGGCGGTGATGCCGGTCGGCGCCACGGTGTTCGAGGCCGCGAGGTTGAAGTCGAGGGCGAAGTTCGACACCGTGCCCGCGGTGATCACCAAGGGCTGCCCGGCAGGCAGCTGCAGCGACAGCGTGAGCTGGCTGTTCGGCGACACCAGCGGCGCATTGGTGGTGCCGTTGATCAGATTGGCGGCAGGTACGGTGATGCCGCCCGCGCCGTTGTCGATCACGATGGTGGCGCCGGAGTAATCGAGCGTCATGCTCGCCGCGGTATAGCTACCCTCGGGCACCTGTCGAGCGCTGATGATCTCGGAGAGATTCACGAGATTCGCGAAATCGACCTGGGTGGTTGCGGGCAACGTCTCCACGACCGTGCCGTCGGAGCGCGTGAGCTTGAGCGACACCACGTTGACCATGTAGGAAACGAAGTCACCCGGGGCGTCGGTGATCGATACCAGCGCCGTGCCGCTCTTCTGGGACGCCGGCGCCGGCGCCGTCGCGCTCGACATGCCGGAGCCGCCGCCGCAACCGGCGAGCGCGAGCGTGCCGGCGACACTGGCGGCGAGAACGAGGCTAAAGCACGACCTGGACAGCGCAGCCAGGCTGCGCCAGCGTCGTTGCAATGAGTTCATGACGAAACTCCTCTTGATTCCGATTTATTCGAAGATTTGCACACGGATCGCGCGTCGGACGGCGAGGATCGTCCGGCGCGAGACGCACAGTGTTCTGCCATGTCGGGGAATTCCTCAACTGTCGCAGCGATCCGACAGGAGCGGCCTCGCCGTTGCGCCGATCGGCGCAATCCCCGGCGTCCGCCGGCCGGCGGACCCGCGTACCCGGTCATGTATAATGAAGCCCGCGTAACCTGCGAGCGGGTCGCCCGGTCGAGGGTTAAACTGGCAGCTTTAGGCGCCGGATCCGTGCCGGCGACGACCGCTTCGCTTCCGATACCATCCCGTGAGTCCGACCGACAGTCTCCGCCGCTCCGCCGCCGTCGCTCCCGCCACCGTGGAGTGGAGGGCGAGCTGCCTGCTGCCCACGCGCTGGGCGCAGTTCGAGGCGCACGTGTTCGTGGAGCCCGCGACCGGCAAGGAGCACATGGCGCTTGCGCTCGGGGATGTCGCCGGAGGCGGCCGACTGCTCGCCCGCGTTCATTCGGAGTGTCTCACCGGCGACACCTTGTTCAGCCAGCGCTGCGATTGCGGCGCGCAGCTCGAAACGGCGCTGCGTCGCATTGCGACCGCCGGACGGGGTCTCCTTCTCTACCTGCGACAGGAAGGACGCGGTATCGGACTCATGAACAAGATCCGGGCCTACGCCTTGCAGGACCGCGGTGCGGATACCGTGGAGGCGAACCACGCGCTGGGATTCGCCGACGACCTGCGAAGCTACGACATCGCGGCGCCGATGCTGCGTCGATTCGGCGTCACCGCGCTCGACTTGATGACCAACAATCCGCGCAAGGTCGAGGCGCTCTCCGCGCTCGGTTTCGACGTGCGTCGCGTACCGCTGACCACGGGCGGCACCGCCTTCAATGCCGCCTATCTCGCCACCAAGGCGAGCAAGCTCGGCCACCTGCTGTCCGAGGAATCGGACGGCGGCGATTCGACCTAGGAACGTCCGGCGGGCGAGTCGTCAGCGCTTCTGCCGCGCTTCGCGCCTCGCCTGTGCGACCAGGGAGTCGAGCGCCGCCTCGTCCGGAGCGCCCGGGGCGAGTATCCGGCCGACCAGCAAGCCCGGAGTCCCCTGCAGGTCGAGGTGATCGGCCTCGCGCTCATTGCGCGCGAGTTCGTCGGCGATCTCACGGTCGTGGCGCTTCATGTCGGCGTGCACGGCCGTGACGTCGATGCCCGCGTTGGCCAGCACCGCGTCCACGTCGGCGTCGGCTTTCAGGCGCGGCCCCGCCAGCAGCGCATCGTGGGCGGCCACGTACTTGCCCTGCCAACTGGCGGCGAGCGCCGCGCGCGCCGCATAGACGGACACCGGGCCGAGTATCGGCCAGTCCTTGTAGAGCAGAGCGACCTTGGGATCTCGAGCGAGCAGCGCGCGCAACGGTTGCGCGAGACGCTTGCAATAGGGACAGTTGTAGTCGAAGTACTCGACCACCACCACGTCGGCGGAAGTGGTCCCGACCGGCGGGATCCGCGGGTGGGCGAGGATGGCGCGCTCGCCTTCGGCCGTGATGCGTGCGAAATCGGAATCCTGGGCTCGCGTCGAGACGGCGAGGGCCGCGCAGCAGGCGATCGCCGCCAGTGCAATCCAGGCACGAATGGTGCGCGTCGAAGCGGAACGGGGAACGCTAGTATTCAAGAAGTGGCTCCGGAGGGCTCAAGGGCGCGCCAGCGCGCGGAACATTTCGCTGGTTCGCACGGGCACCTCGGCCGCCGCGCGCTCGAGCGCGTTCGGCGGCACCCGCGCAGCTTCAGCATACTCCTGCGTCCTGTGCGCGTGCGCGTCGGTTGCGTATCCCATTCCGAGTCGCTGAGCCATCTCGTCGGCCAGGCTGACGATGCAGGCGAGCCGCCGCAGATCCGCGGGCGCCGCCAGAGGGTCGTCGTGATGCGCGGTGAGGCTCGAAAGCCACGGGGGAAGGTTCCAGGCCTGGATGAGTACGCCGCCGATCTCGGCGTGGCTCCACGTTTCCAGGACGCTCCGGTCCGCAGTCTCGGTCGGTGCCTCGAGGCTCGCAATCACGGCTGCGCCGATGTCGTGCAAGAGGCCGCTGATGAACGCGTCGCCGCGCTGCTCCAGGCGCACTGCGTCGGCGAGTGCCTGCGCGCCGACGGCGGTGGCGATCGAGTGCCGCAATAGTTGCGCACCCTGCGCCGGATCGGCGCCGGAAGGCAGCGCGCGACCGAGGCAGCCCGCGGCGGCGATGCCGCGCACCGCGTCCTGGCCCAGCACGAGTACCGCGCGCTTGACGCTGCTCACCGTGCCCGACATGCCGTAGTACGCGGAGTTCGCGACTCGCAGGATGCGCATGGTGAGGTTCGGTTCGGTACTGACGAGTCGCGCGATCCCCGCGCCGTCGAGCGAGTCGCTCCACAGCGCGGCCAGCAGCCGCGGGATCGTGGCGGCGCTGGCGACAGGACCCATCGAGCCGGCGATGCGAACGATGATTTTTCGACTGTGTTCGTCCATCTAATTCGGGCGATTGCCGGGCGCGTGTGCGGGATTCCCTCAATGCCGCATGGTGGCTTCCGGGTCGTCGAGTTGCGCGGACTGTCACCGATTTTGGCCGTCCGCGTCAAACCGGACGTGGCCGGCTCAAGTGTCGCTACCACCTGCCGACAGGTCCTCGAAAGGCCCGGTGAGCGGCGAGCCGACGCCGTGGGCGCCGCCGAGGCCTGCCGCGACCGATGGGAGACACGTGAGCAGTTCGGACCTCAAGCGGACATCCAGGGCGTCGATTCGCAGCCAATCAATCCCATCGGGCGGTGCCGAGCACGCCGAACCGGTCGAGTGGATGAGCGCCGCGCTGCCCGATCTGTGCGTCGCGCGCTTCCGGCTGGACGGGCACATCGACTTCGCGAGTCCCTCACTGCGCGCTTTGCTGGGCTACGGCGCCGGCGAAGCACCGCGATCGAGCTATCTCGACACCATCCGAACCGTGGACGGGTCGGCGTCCGCGAGCGCCTGGTCCCGCGCGCTGGCCGGCGAGCAGGTCTCGGGACGTTTCCGTGTGCTCGGCAGGCAGGGTCGGAGCGTGTGGATGGAGGGTACCCAGGGGCTGGTGCGCGGTGCAGGCGGGGAGCCGCTCGCGGTGCTCCTCTGCGGTGTGGACGTGTCCACCAAGCATCTGCGCAGCACCGACTGCGAGGCGCAGTTGCGCGCCATCACCCGTTCGCTGCCGGTGGTCGAGTTCGACCTGCAGGGGCACATCATCGCGGCCAACGACCGATTCCTGGAACAAATGGGTTACCGCTTCGAGGAACTCGTCGGGCGGCACCACGCGGTGTTGCTCGACCCGCGCGATGCGGCCTCAGAGCAGCAGACCGCGCTGTGGAGCGACTTGCGGGAGGGCCGCTTCGGCAGTGGCCGCTTCCGACGCCGGACCAAGGACGGGCGCACGGTGTGGATCGTGGCCTCCATCCACCCGATCCTCGACGACGACGGCATTCCGGCCAAAGTGGTCGAGTACGCTGCCGATATCACCGAGCGTGCAGCGATGGATGCACGGCTGGCGGCCAGCGAGTTGCGCTTTCGCGGATTGTTCGAGTCTTCACCGGTGGGCATGGTGCTGTCCGACGCAGATGCGGGGCAGATACTCGAGATGAACGATGCCTTCCTGCGTTACACGGGATACGGGCGGCAGGAACTGATCGGTACGGCCATGCCGCAGCTCGGCCCCGACGGCGCGGCCGTGCGCCACGCAGGACACGCCAGCGGCGACCTCGAAGCCTGCCGCTTCGGCCCCATCGAGCGCCGTATCCCCTGTCGCGACGGCTCGATACTCGAGGCGCTGGTGGCGGGGATGCGCACCATCGATGCCGAGGGCCGCGAGGTACTGTGGTCTTTGGTCCAGGACATTTCGCAGCGCAAGGCGCTCGAACATGAATTGCGCACCGCGGCACGGCTCGACAAGCTCACCGGTCTGTACAACCGTGCAGAATTCCTCACGAGACTGCGCGTCGCACTGCGTCGCGCCGCGGACGGCGGCAGCGCGCTCTGCGCGGTGCTGTTCCTCGACCTCGATCGCTTCAAGCTGATCAACGATACGCTCGGCCACGATGCGGGTGACGCGCTGCTCAAGGCGTTCTCGGCCCGCCTGCGCGTCGAACTCGGCGCCGCGGACCCCGGCGAAGATGCGCCTGCCGGCGACGTCGTGGCGCGGTTCGGCGGCGACGAGTTTGCGGTGCTGGCCGACGGACTGCCGGATGCCGCCGCAGCCGAGGCTCTGGCCGCTCGGCTGCTGGCCGCCGCGACCCGTCCCTATGAACTGTCGGGCCGCGAAGTGCACTCCTCGGTGAGCGTGGGTATCGTGCTGAGTCGTGGAGAAGAGTCGGCGGAGACCGTGATGCGGCACGCCGACGTGGCGATGTACGAGGCGAAGCACGCCGGGAAGCGGCGCTGCGTGACCTTCAACGACGCCATGCAGGTGCGTCTGTCCCGCGAACTCGCGATCGAGAGCGCGCTCCGGCGTGCGCTCGATGCGGGTCAGCTCTATCTCGTCTATCAACCGATCGTCGACCTCGGATCCCGGCGGGTGGTATCGGCCGAGGCGCTGTTGCGCTGGACGCATCCGGAGCTGGGACCTTTGAGTCCGAGCGAGTTCATTCCGATTGCCGAGGATTCGGGCCTGATCATTCCGATCGGGCATTGGGTGCTCGACGCCGCCTGCCGACAGTTCATGCAATGGCGGGCGCTCTGCCCGCAGCGCGCGCCCGACACGATCAGCGTCAACGTGGCACGAGCGCAGCTCGCGCTGGGGGAGCAACTCATCGAACAGATCCGCGACGTCATGCAGCGACGCGGCATGCCGCCAGGCAGTCTGCAAGTGGAGATCACGGAGCGGGAGGTGATGCGGGACCCGGAGGTGTCACTGCGGCTGATCGAGTCGATCCACAAGCTCGGCGTGAGGCTCGCGATGGACGACTTCGGCACCGGCGCGTCCTCGCTCGGTTGCCTGCGCGCCTATCCTTTCGACACCATCAAGATCGACAGGACCTTCCTCGGCGGACTCGACGCCGACCGGGACGTGCTCGCGGTCATGCACGCCACGGTGCAACTCATCGAGAACCTCGGCAAATCGAGCGTCGCCGAAGGCATCGAGAGTCCGACTCAGGTGGCGATTCTGCAGTCCCTGGGGTGTCGGTTCGGTCAGGGATACCTTCTCGGCCGCCCCGTGGCGGCCGAGAAATTCCTGGACTCCAAGTAGCCCGTGCTCACCAGCGGCGCTGTCCGCCCTGGCGCGGAGCGGGTGCATTGAAGGCGCGCGTCGGCTGGAAGCGGGCGGGTGACGGAGAGTAGCTGCGAGTCGGCATGCGCGGCTGGGCGTAATTGAAGTTGCGCGCGGGCTGGTAGTTGCGTGCCGGCTGGTAGTTCCAAGCCCTCTGCGAGTAGCCGCGGTTCTGCGCCTGGGCGTAGTTGTAGTTGCGCGCGGGCTGGTAGTTGCGCGCGGGCTGGTAGTTGCGCGCGGGCTGGTAGTTGCGCGTGGGCTGGTAGCTCCGGGCCGGCGAGTAATTATTCGCCGGGCGGGCATAACCGCGGTTCTGCGCCTGGGCGTAGTTGTAGTTGCGCGTGGGCTGGTAGTTACGGGCCGACTGGTAATTGCGCGTGGGCTGGTAGTTGTGCGCGGGCTGGTAGTTGCGCGCGCCGCTCCCGAAGCCGTTGCCCGCGGATCCAGTGAGCGTACGACCATACGCGCCGTTGCCCGCCGGACCGCGTCCGCCGCCGGGCGCACCGCGTGCGGCGGTCACGCCGGGAGCGCGGAACTGGCCGACCCGGGGCGTCGCGGCGACGGCCGGATGGCCGTGGTTCGCCGACGCGAACGCCGCGGGAGCGGTACGAGCCTGGGACGCCTGGGAGCGCTGTGCGTTCGTGAGTCCGTAGTGCGGCTCGCGCGCGGCCTGCCAGTCGCCGCCGTGAGGCTGGGCGTGCACGCCATTGGGTCCGTTGAAGCTCGGCCGATTGGCGGCATTGGCTGCTTCGTAGACCCGGTGATCGTAGACGTTGGTGATGTTGACGTTGGAGATGTTGGTCACGGAGCGGTTGTAGAAGAAGTCGCCGCCGCGCCAGTAGCCGCCCTCGAAGCCGGCGCCGAAGTAGCCGAAGCCGTAATTGATGCCGCCGTAGAACCCGACGTGCGGCCCCCAGTAGCCGTCGTGCCAGATGTACGAGCCGCCGATCAGACCCCAGTAGCCGGGCGTCCACAGCAAACCAACCGCCGGCGGCAACACCCAGGTGCCGGGCACCCAGTAGTAATCCTCGTCGTCACCGGAGTACGACCAATAGCCCGGAGTCCACAGGTACCCGGGTCCGGGGCATGGCGGCTGGACGTACACGGGTAACGGTGGCGGTGCGAAGCCCACCGAGATGCCCACGTCCCAGAACGCGAAGGAGGTGGAGGGATGCGCCGCGACCAGCGCGGCGACCAGAGCGGCACTAGCGAGGGTCTTTCGCAGCATGGTGAATCACCTTCGGGAGCCCGCGCGTCGGCCGAGGTCGTGCGGCCAGTGCCTGGCGCAGTGCTCCGGATTCGAACGTCCAATACACTTCCACAGGAAGCATAACGCCGCCTCGGGGGCGGCGTTGACGATCGTCGAGGCGTGAATCCCCGCGGGGGATTAATTGCGTGTCATCTTCGGCCGGAGCGCGGCCGGCGTCGACCCTGCGGGTTCGAGGCGGGCTGCGGCAGTTCGGTGGCCGGTCGGGGGTCTTCGACCAGCGTCAGCGTGTCGTCGAGGTTGATCGACTCGCCGTCGGTCGCGCGGGTGCGGACCCACACCGCATTGCCGCGGGCGTCGTGTTCCACGCGTCCTCCCGGACCGCCCGGTTGACGGGGAAAGTGGGGTCGGCGCAGTTTGACGGTGTCGGGCATGGGCGGATCTCGCGGGCGTTACTGAAGGCGGACGACTCGCGCCAGGGATGGTAACCGAGAAGCGGTCGTGGATTCGTGATCGGCGTCACCCGTCGCGCTACTATCTCTCCTTTTGTTAGAGATCTTTAAGGAGCACCGTGCACGTCATAATCAAGAACCTCAGCTGGGGCGGCGCGGCCGCGTTGCTGTTCGCGGCATCCGCCGTGGCGGCGCCGACGGCGAAGCCGGAGTCGGCGGCGAAACCGGAGCCGCCATTCGTGCTTCAGGAGGTCGGCCGAGGCGTGTGGGCGGCCATCGCCGAGCCGCACAGCGTCGCCGGCAGCAACGCGGGCTTCGTGATCGGTGCCGACGGTGTGCTGGTCGTGGATTCGTTCGAGGTTCCTTCCGCGGCGCGCGCGCTGCTCGCCGCGATCCGGGAAAAGACCTCGCTGCCGGTGCGATACCTGGTGAACACGCACTATCACCTCGATCACGTCGCTGGAAACGGCGTGTTCCAGGAGGCCGGCGCGGTGCTGCTCGCACAGCGCAACGTGCGGACCTGGGAGCGCAGCGAAAACCTCAAGTTCTTCGGCGACAAGATCACGGCGGAACAGCGCCACATGGTGCAGTCGTACGTGCTGCCGACGCTCGTCTACCGGGACTCCATCGAGGTATACCTCGGCGATCGCAAGGTGCTGGTGACGGTCATGTACGGGCACACGGGCGGGGACTCCGTGGTTACCGTGCCCGACGCCGACGTCACCTTCACCGGCGATCTTTTCTGGAATCACTCGCTGCCGAACCTGATCGATGCCGATACCGTCGAACAGATCGCCACCAATCGCCAGTTCGTTGCCGTGCATCCGGCCGGCCGCTTCGTTCCGGGCCACGGCAAGGTGGCGACCGCGGCCGACGTCGCGGCTTTCAGCGAGTATCTGGTCGACCTGCGGGCGGCGGTCGCCTCGGCGCGCGCGGCCGGCAAGACGGATGCCGCCGCGGTGGAGATGGTCGGTGCGCGACTCAAACCCACGTATGGCACCTGGGGGTATTTCGACTACTTCCTGCGCCCCAACATCGAACAGACGCTGGCGGAGGAGGCTGGAACTAAGCGCCGTCCCTCGCCGGCGACTTGAGGCCCGCGAGCGGCCTGCCGGTGGCGGTCGAGCGGGCCCGTGCCTCGGCCAGATATTCGCTGCCCGCGGAGAGATGCGCCACGACCCGGGTGATCTCGGTCTTCACGTGCGGGTCCGGTGCGCCGGCGCGTACCGCCGCGGCGAACGCGAGTTCGTGTGCGGCGCGTCGGGCGTGCTCGATGGCGGCCTCGGGTTCCGAGTAATCGCGGCTCCCGGAGGGGTCGAGCACGCGGAACAGGTTGAGCGCGGGCTGTTCCACCACCACGTCGACCGTCTCCGTGACCACGCCGGCCACCGCGCCCACGGCGTTGCAGACCGCCGCGTGTTCCGGAACGTGCAAGCGGGCTCCGAGGCGGCGGGCGATCTCCGGGTAGTACGCGGCGGCGGGGGCGCCGATGGCGACCAGGGGGTGCTCGAGGGCCAGGGTGGCGCGTACCCAATGTGAGAATCTTCGGCCCGCGGCCACATCCTCGATGAGGCGGCCAGACAGCGTGTCCGCGCCGGCGCGCGCCGGTTCGACGCCTGGATCGTGGCCGAGGACGGCGCCCAATATGCGCCGCACGCTCTCGCGCAGTACCGCCTCGACGATCCGCTCGGCGAGCGCCGACGGCGACTCGGCCGCGGCCGCCGCACGGCCATTGCGTTCTTCGATCGCCAGCAGGCCGACTGCGATTTCGGCCGCCTCGGCGCACCAGTCGCGCTGTCGTCCGAGCACGTGCATCGCATCGCTCGGCGTCAGTCCGGCAATGGCTGCGAGTCCGGCGTCGGCAAGCCGCCGCAGCGCCGCCAGGGCGGAGCGCGTCTGCACGAGCGTCGACAGCGGTCGCGGCTCCGGGGTGAGGGCGCCGAGCACGCGGCGCTCCAGAGGGGAGAGGTGGGCGGGCGCATCGCGTGTCCCGAGGCTCCAGGCGAACTCCGTCGCCCGCTCCGGCAACCGCGCCTGCGCGGCCAGCGCGCGCAGCGTGTCGAGGAGCGCGGGATGTCGCTGCGCAGCCAGGCTCACGGGTACGACCTTGCGTGGTCCGATCTCGATTTCGGCGTGCCGATCGAGCGCGATTTCGCTGTCGCCGCCGAGTGCGCTCGTGCGCACGTCGATCGCTTCGACCATGGTGCGCCAATCGCCGACCAGCGCACCTTCGGCGCGTAGCGACGGCCTTCCATCGGCGACGATCGCCACGTCGGTGGTGGTGCCGCCGATGTCGCTGACGACGAAATTCGCAAGGCCGGTGAGGTGACCGGCTCCGACCACACTCGCGGCCGGACCCGACAACAGGGTTTCCACGGGATATTCCAGCGCGACCGACGCCTGCATCAGCGATCCGTCGCCCTTGACGATCATCAGGGGCGCACTGATGCGCTGCTGGTCGAGGACCGTTGCCAGCGCGTCGATCAGGCGGCGTATCTGCGGCGTCAGGCGTGCGTTGAGCGTGGCGGTCAGTGCGCGCCGGGGCGCATCCAGCCGCGAACTCAATTCGTGCGCGCAGGTCACGGGCTGGGCGGAGAGTGCGCGGATCAGCGATCGGGCACGGCGCTCGTGCGCCGGGTTGCGCACCGAGAATGCGGCCGCCACCGCGAACGCCTCCACCGCCGCGCCGTGCTCGCGCACCGCGGCTTCGACGGCGGCCTCGTCGAGCGGGGCCGCCTCCTCGCCACTGGCGGTGTGGCCTCCGGCCACGCGAACCACGCGGCCGCCGGCGTCGGCGAGCCCCGAGCGCCGTTCCATGCCGTCGTCGAAGCCGATCAGCAGGGTGCAGACCGGGCTGAAGCGCCGCTCGACCACCGCGTTGGTGGCGAGCGTGGTCGACACGGAGACGAGCGCGATGCGGGCGGGATCCGACCCTGGTGGCAGTTGCGCGAGCAGCGCGCGCAGCGCGTTGCCGATCCCGATCGAGAGGTCACCCGGGGTCGTGAGCGCCTTGGCGCTGGCGATGACGCCGCGGCCCTCTTCGAGGGCCACCGCGTCCGTGTAGGTCCCGCCGGTGTCGAGGCCGAGCCGCAATTCGCTCGCGGCGCTGGTCGTATTCATGCGCGACACTGTAGCCGAAACGCCGCCGATTCCGGTCTAGCGCCGGCGTCGAGGGCGCATGCGCCGGCATTTACCCGCATTTACAGGGATCGACCGAACTCGCACAATCCCTGCGACCCGCCCGTGCGGGGCGTCGAAGAACACAATGGAGGATCTATGGGCAGGCTGGATGGACGGAAGGCTCTGGTCACGGGCGGCGCGCGTGGAATCGGCAAGGCGATCGTACAGGCGCTCGCCGCCGAGGGTGCGGACGTCGCCATCAACTATCAATCGAGCGAGTCGGACGCACGCGCGCTCGCCGACGAACTCGCCAAGACCGGGCGCAAGACGCTGCTGCTCAAGGGCAACGTGGGAGAGCGTGACACCTGGACCGCGATGGTCGGCGAGGTGACGCGCGCCTGGGGGCGCCTCGACATCCTGGTCAACAACGCCGGCATCACCCGCGACCGCACCCTGCGCAAGATGACCGACGAGGATTGGCGGGCGGTGCTCGATACCAATCTGAATTCCTGCTACTTCGGCCTGTCCGCGGTGATGCCGATGATGGTGGAACAGAAATTCGGCCGCATCATCAACATCAGTTCCTTCGTCGGCCAGGCCGGCAATTTCGGCCAGGCGAACTATGCGGCGAGCAAGGGCGGCATCATCGCCTTCACCAAGACCGCGGCGATCGAGTTGGCCAAGTACAACGTCACCTGCAACGCGCTCGCGCCGGGATTCACCGAAACCGACATGCTGGCGAAGGTGCCGGAGGCCGTGCGCGCCCAGATCCTGGCGCGCATTCCCATGGGCCGCTTCGGCAGCCCCGCGGAGATCGCCAAGGCGGTGCTGTTCCTGGCGGCCGACGCCGACTACATCACCGGCCAGCAGATCAACGTCAACGGCGGCGTCTACATGTGAGTCGAGTCCGGGTGCGCCGTCCGGCGCACCCGGGCGCGGCGTCAGGCGCGGGCGGCGAGCCAGTCGGCGATCGCCGCCGGCACCTCGCGCCGGGCGCGCGCACTGACGTACAGCCCGATGTGGCCGAGCGGGAATTCCTCGAGCCGATAGTCGTTGCTGCCGACCGCATCGCGCAGCGCCAGGGAAGCCTCGCGCGGCACGATGTGGTCGCGTGCGGCGACGATGTTGAGCACGGGGCAGACGATTTTTTTCAGGTCCACGCGCCGGTCGCCGATTTCGAGGGTGCCGCGGATCAGCCGATTTTCCTGGTAGCACCAGGTCACGAACTCCCGGAAGGCCGCGCCCGCCTGATCGGGGCTGTCGAAAATCCAGCGCTCCACGCGCATGAAGCTCTCGAGCCTGGCTGGATCGGCATCGCCGAGCCACAAATCGACGTACTTCTGCTGCGCGAGGCGGAACGGCATGAGCGCGAGGAACAGGGCGTTGAGCGCGTCTCCCGCCACGTTGCCGCGCCCGACGAAGGCCGCGACGTCGATCTTGCGCGCCCACTTCGACAGCAGATCGCGCGGGGTGTGGAAGTCCACCGGTGTGACCATCGTGACCAGGTTGCGCACCCGCTGCGGGTGCAGCGCCGTGTAACAAAGGGACAGCACCCCGCCCTGGCAGACGCCCAGCAGATTGAGGTCGTCGATGCGGTGCGCGGCGAGAACGTGCTCGACGCAGGCGGCGAGTTCTCCGTCGACGTAATCAGCGAGGGAGGTGGCGCGGTCCGCGCCGTCGGGGTAGCCCCAGTCGACGAGGTAGACGTCCACCCCGCGCTTGAGGAGTTCGCGGATGAGCGAACGGTTCTCCTCCAGGTCCATCATGTAGGGCCGGTTCACGAGCGCGTAGACGATCAGCAGCGGCGGGCCTTTGGTGTCCTGCGCCAGCGGTCGATACCGGTACAGGCGCACCTTCCCGGAACGGCGCACCAGGTCCTTGGCGGAGCAGCCCGGCGCCGCATCGCGTGCCGCGAGCAGACCGGGCAGTAGCCGCGGGTCGATCACTGCGGTGATCGCCGCTTGCCGCGACGCGCCCGGCTCGCGGTGTTGCCGGGTTTCGCGGGCGCGCGTTTCGCCGCCGGCGCGTGCAGATCCCGCAGGCGCGCCTCTACCGCGCGCAACCGCTCACCGAGCGTGTCGAGTTCGCTGCGCGTCGGCAGGTCGATCGATTTCGCCCAGTGCTCGACCATGTCCTGCCACTCGTCGCGAAGCCGCGCGCTCGCATTGACGAATTCGCCCAGCGCCGCAGCGAAGGCTTCGCCGTGGGCGACCTGCGCGTAGGCCTTCTCGGCCGTGTCCACCCAGCGTTGGTACAACTCACGCGCGTCCGGTGCCGCCGCCGGTCCCGCTGACGGCGTCGAGGCGGACGCGAGTGCCGCGACGAATTGCGTCGCCGCGTCCCGCAGGGCATCCGTCCAGAGCCAGGCAAGGCGCCGCTGCGCCTCCGCCATCCGGTTCGCCGCGGCCGCCGCGCGCTGCGCGCGCTCCTGGTGTTCGCGCGTGAGTCCGAGGGCTGGTATGGCGAAGGCGGCGGCCTCGCCGCCGGCTCCGACGGTGCCGCCGCTCAACGACGTGCGCAGCAAATCGAGCGACTGGTCGCGCAGGAATTCGCTCAGTGCGCTCGCGGCGCCGGCCGGGTCGCGCGACGCGTCGGCCGCGTAGCGTTGAAAAGCCGCCGCGAAGCGCTCGGCGGCCGTGGCCAGCGACGCCCACGGGGCCGCGCCCGGCAGTGGGCTGCCTGGCGCGGCAAAGGGCGCCGCCGCCTGGGCCCAGGCGGTGAACGGGGAGAACGCACTCCACCAGTCGTGATTCATGGACATGGCTCCGGGAGGCGATGAGTTGCTGGGGTTCTATGCGCTGCAAAACCTGCATTCCGCGACACGGGTATTCCCTGATCCTCGGGCATGATAACCATAACTGATTGAAAATAATGAATTAAATAAATAATCGAACGAGTCGGCCGATGGCGTTCGGATCGGCTTGGTTGTGCGACGCCAAAGGTTGGCCTAGGATGACTACCGGACAGCGATGTCCACCTCATGGCACAAGAACGCCTCATCCGGAAATACGCCAACCGCCGTCTCTACGACACCAGCGGCAGTCGACACGTCACGCTCGATGACCTGCGGCAACTCGTGGTCGCGGGCGAGAAGATCAAAGTCGTGGACGACAAGTCCGGAGAAGACCTGACCCGCTCCGTGTTGTTGCAAATCATCGCCGACCAGGAACAGTTCGGGTCCCCCGTGCTGCCCTCGGAAGTGCTCGAAATGATCATCCGCTGCAGCGGTGGGCCGATGCAAGCACTGCTCAGCCGCTATCTCGAGCAGGCCTTCACGACGATGGTGCGCCAGCAGGAAGCCATGCAGGCGGAGATGGCCAAGGCCCTGCAGATGCCGTTCGCGCCGCTCAATGAACTGGCGCGTCAGAACGTGCAGATGTGGGAACAGATGCAGGCCGCCACGCGCGCCGCCTTCGGCGTCGCACCGGCCGACAAGACCGCATCGCCGGCGCCGGACGCGCAGCCCGCGGGCGGCGACAAGAAAGGACGGTGACTATGGATCTTCATGGCAAGACGGTGGTGGTTACGGGCGCTGGACGCGGCATAGGGCGCGCGATCGCGCTCGATCTGGCCGGCGAGGGCGCCAAGCTCGCGCTGTTCGACTTGAATCAGACCGACCTCGATCAGAGCGTGGAGCTATGCGCCGCCAAAGGCGTGCAGGCACGCAGCTATCGGGTCAACGTCGCCGACGAGGCCGAAGTGACCACGGCGATGGGCCAGGTGGCCGCCGACTTCGGCCGGCTCGACGGGCTGGTGAACAATGCCGGCATCGTCCGCGACGGATTGCTGGTCAAGGTCAAGGACGGCGTCGTGGCCGGCCGCATGTCCCTCGAGCAGTGGAACGCGGTGCTCGGCGTGAATCTGACGGGCGTGTTCCTCTGTGGCCGCGAGGCGGCCGCGCAGATGATCCAGTGCGGCCACGGTGGCGTCATCGTCAACATTTCCAGCATCTCGCGTGCCGGCAACGCCGGCCAGACCAACTACAGCGCCGCCAAGGCCGGTGTCGAGTCGATGGGCGTGGTGTGGGCCAAGGAACTCGCACGCTACGGCATCCGTGTCGGATCCATCGCGCCGGGATTCACGCATACGGAGATTCTGGCCGCGATGCGTCCCGAGGTCCTCGACAAGATGATCGCGCCGGTGCCTTTGAAGCGGCTCGGACAGCCGGAAGAAATCGCGCACGCGGTACGGTTCATATTCCAGAACGACTTCTTCACCGGTCGTTGCATCGACGTCGACGGCGGATTGCGCCTCTAGGAGCCGGGCCGCAAGTACCTCGGGGGCGAACGCCTCAGGGGGCCAGGCCCAGGGCTTCACAAAGCCGTGCGCTCACCCAGCGCACGCGCACGACCGACGCGGCCAGCAGGTGATCGGTGGGCGCGCACTCCTCGTGCAGGTGTGCGGCGTTCCAGGGCGTCGATGCCTGCGGGCAGTTGAGGCCAAGCCGCGAAAGCACCAGGGTCTCGACCGCCTCGGCTTCGTACTCGCACACCGTGCGACCGAGTCGCGCCGCCGCTTCGCGGTGAACCAGCCAGTGCGTGAGTTCGTGCACCAGCCCGAGCAATTCCTGCTCCGGGGTCAACCCCGCGCGCAACACGATCCGGTCCGTAGAGATGCGCGCGTGCACTCCATCGGGCAGCGCCGCGCGGGTGAGGCTCGCGCCCTGGCGCGCCACGTACGTCTCCAGTGCGCCGATGTGCTCGAGAATCGTCGCCATCCGCCCGCACCCCGAGAGACGGCGGTGGAGTACCGCCCCTGCATCTTGCGCCCGCGCACGAGCAACGTCGACGCGCCGCCGCGAGGTCGAGGATCCGGAATCCTGCGGCGCGTTAATCCGGGGCCAGTTTCGGTTTGGCTGGTTATGAATAAAAATTAGCAAAAACAAGAATATAGAAGCAAAAAACGGGTCCGGTAACGGCCGTTTCCGATTTCTCTTGCGTTGCATACAAATTGGCGTAATATAGGGATCGTACCCAAGCCACCCAGACCCCGAAATCAGGAGCCACCCCATGAGCGACATCAATTTCGATCCCAAGAACATCCTCGACAGCTACCGCCAGGCGTTCGCGCCGGTGCTGAAGGCGCAACAGGAAGGCGTGAAGATCCTGGACCGCGTCGGGCACTACCACTATTCCGTGGCCGGCGACTATCTCGAGTGGAGCCTGGCGCAGGCCAAGGCGGTGCTCGACGCGAAGACGCCCGCGGAGTACGTGACCAAGCAGGTCGAGCTCACCACGGCTCTCAGCGAGAAGCTGCGCGCGCGTGCCCAGGAGTTCGCCACGCTCGCGAGCGATGCGCAGACGACCATCGCCGACACCTTCAAGGTCGCCGCCAAGGTCGCCTGAGGTCGTGGCGCCGGCCCTCCATGGCCGGCCTGCAGTCGAGTCGATGCACCGGGCGGGGGCGGTTTCGTTCCCGCCCGGTGCGTTTTGAGCGATCATGATGGTGGTCGGCGCCGCCCACCGCGGCACCGCCGCCGCACGCAGTCATTCAACCGTCCAGCGGGTCACGACATGTCCGACGCCACCGGTTCCTCCTCCTCTTCCGCCGCCGGCGACTCTCGCCACGACCAGCACCAGGCAGAAATGGCGCGAGCGCTGCGCGCGCAACTCGCACTGCTCACCGGCGGACTCGCCCCCGACGATTACGTCGAGGCGTGGTGGAACTGGTACCTCAATCTGTCGCGCGAACCGACTGCGCAGGCCGAGCTCTTGAAGCACGCCTGGGATCAGGTGGCGGACAACGTCACGTTCGCGTGGCGTGCCGCGCTCGCCGACGGGCCGGTCGCACCGAAAGCGAGCGGTGGAGCCTTCGCCGGCGACGCGTGGTCGCGCTGGCCCTTCAACGTCTATGCACACGCCTACGGCAACACGGTGGAGTTCTGGAACCGCGCGCTATCCGCCGTGCCCGGCTTGAAGCCGGAACAGGAGCGAACGCTGGACTTCGCATCGCGTACGGCGCTCGAGGCGTTCTCGCCCGCGAACTACCTGAGCACCAATCCGGAACTCATCGAGGCGACGCGCGCGGAGGCGGGTCAGAACCTGGTCCGAGGCCTCGGCTTCTGGCTCGAGGACCTGCAGCGCACCTTGGGCACGCAGGCCAAGGAGGAGCCCGAGCGCTTCGTCGTCGGCCGCGACGTTGCGGCCTCGCCTGGCAAGGTGATCCTGCGCAACGAACTCATCGAACTCATCCAGTACTCGCCGACCACCGACACGGTGTACGCCGAGCCGATCCTGATCGTGCCGGCCTGGATCATGAAGTACTACATCCTGGATCTGTCGCCGGCGAACTCGATGGTCCGCTACCTCGTGTCGCAGGGACACACCGTGTTCATGGTCTCGTGGAAGAACCCGACCGCGAGCGACCGCAATCTCGGCATGGACGATTATTTGAGGCTGGGCGTGCGGGCCGCCGTGGACGCGGTGGCACGCGTGGTGCCCGACCGGCCGATGCACGCCGTCGGCTATTGCATCGGCGGCACCTTGCTGTCGATCGCGGCGGCGCGCTTCGCGGCGCAGGGCGATCAGCGGATCGCCAGTGTGACGCTGCTCGCCGCGCAGCAGGATTTCAGCGAGGCGGGCGAGCTGTCGGTGTTCATCAGCCCGAGCCAGCTCGACATGCTGGAGGCGGTCATGAATCGCGCCGGCGTGCTCGACAGCCGGCAGATGAGCGGCGCGTTCGCGTTGCTGCGCTCCCGAGACCTGTTGTGGGCGCCGGCGGTCAACTCCTACGTTCGCGGCAAGCGTGAATCCCAGAACGACCTGATGGCCTGGAACGCCGACGGCACGCGCATGCCCTGCCGCATGCACTCGGAGTATCTGCGCGGGCTTTACCTCAACAACGCCCTGGCGCGCGGACAGTTCCTCGCCGAGGGTGCGCCGGTGGATCTGGCGGCGATACGCCTGCCGATGTTCGTGGTCGGGACCGAGACCGATCACGTGGCGCCGTGGAAGTCCGTGTACAAGGCGCGCGCGCTGACGCGCTCCAGCGACTACACGTTTCTTCTCACCTCCGGCGGCCACAATGCCGGCATCGTGAGCGGTCCGGTGCATCCGCGGCGGCGCCACCGCGTGTACACCTGGTACGACGATCACAGCACGCTGTCCCCGGATCAATGGCTCGAGACCAACGCGCCGCAGCCCGGCTCCTGGTGGCCGACCTGGCAGTCCTGGCTCGCAGGCCATTCATCGGCTCATCGGGTGGCGCCGCCCGCAGTCGGTGCGCCTGCGACCGGGCTCGCGCCGCTGGCCGACGCGCCGGGCGAGTACGTGCTGCGGCGCTAGGTCACAACACGAGGGGAGTGGTCATGGAAGAAGTCGTCATCACCGCGGCGCTGCGCACCGCAGTCGGCAAGTTCAACGGTTCCATCGCCAAGATCCCGGCCGCCGAACTCGGCGCGCGCGTGATCAAGGCGCTGCTCGCGAGCACGGGTGTGCCCCCGGACCGAATATCCGAAGTCATCATGGGTCAGGTGCTGACCGCGGGCTGCGGCCAGAATCCCGCCCGCCAGGCGTCCATCCATGCCGGGCTGCCCGACACCGTGCCCGGCATGACCATCAACAAAGTCTGCGGCAGCGGACTCAAAGCGACCCACCTCGCGGCGCAGGCCATCCGCTGTGGTGACGCCGAGATCGTCATCGCCGGCGGCCAGGAGAACATGAGCGCCTCGCCGCACGTGCTGGCCGGATCGCGCGACGGCTTTCGCATGGGCGACGCCAAGCTCGTCGACAGCATGATCAAGGACGGCCTCTGGGACGTGTACAACGACTTCCACATGGGCACGACCGCGGAGAACGTCGCCAGGAAGTACGGCATCGCGCGCCGCGACCAGGACGAGTTCGCCGCCGCTTCGCAGCAGAAAGCCGAGGCCGCGCAGCGCGCAGGCCGATTCAAGGGCGAGATCGTGCCGGTGGAGATCGCCACCAAGAAGTCCACCACGGTGTTCGACACCGACGAATACGTCCGGCACGGCACGACGGTGGACGCGCTGGGCGAGTTGAAGCCCGCGTTCGCCAAGGACGGTTCGGTGACCGCGGGCAACGCCTCCGGCATCAACGACGGTGCCGCGGCCGTGATGATGATGAGGGCGGCGACCGCGGCCAAGTTCGGCTTGACGCCACTCGCGAAGATCAAAGCCTATGCGTCGTCGGGACTGGATCCGAAGATCATGGGCATGGGCCCGGTGTCGGCGACCCGCCTGTGCCTGTCGAAAGCCGGCTGGACGGCCGCGGATCTGGACTTGATGGAGATCAACGAGGCGTTCGCGGCGCAGGCGATCGCGGTCAATCGCGAGATGGGTTGGGACACCTCGAAGATCAACGTGAACGGTGGCGCGATCGCCATCGGCCACCCGATCGGAGCCTCGGGTTGCCGCATCCTGGTGACGCTGCTGCACGAAATGATCCGGCGCGATGCGCGCCGCGGACTCGCAAGCCTGTGCATCGGCGGCGGCATGGGGGTGGCGCTCGCCATCGAACGCTAGCGAGCCGGGCCGCCCACGGTGTGCCCGTGCTCGGTGATGAGTTGGCTCACCACGCTCGGGTCCGCGAGCGTCGAGACGTCGCCGAGTTGCTCGTGCTCGTTGGCCGCGATCTTGCGCAGGATGCGGCGCATGATCTTGCCGGAGCGCGTCTTCGGCAGTCCGGGCGCCCATTGGATCGCGTCCGGGGTGGCGATGGGGCTGATCTCCTTGCGCACCCAGTGCTTCAATTCCGTGCGCAGCGATTCGGTCGGCTCGGCACCGGCGATCAGCGTGACGTAGGCGTAGATTCCCTGACCCTTGATGTCGTGCGGGAAGCCGACGACCGCGGCCTCGGCGACCTGCGGGTGGGCCACCAGTGCGCTCTCGATCTCGGCCGTGCCGAGCCGGTGACCGGCGACGTTGATGACGTCGTCGACGCGACCCGTGATCCAGTAGTAGCCGTCCGCATCGCGACGTGCGCCATCGCCGGTGAAGTACTTGCCCGGAAAGGCCTTGAAGTAGGTGTCTATGAAGCGCTGGTGGTCGCCGAACACCGTGCGCATCTGCCCAGGCCAACTGTCGAGCAGCACCAAGTTGCCCTCGGCGGCGCCCTCGAGGATCCGTCCCTCGTTGTCGACCAGCGCGGGGCGCACGCCGAAGAAAGGCAGGGTGGCCGAGCCGGGCTTCAGGACGGTGGCGCCCGGCAGGGGCGCGATCAGGATGCCGCCGGTCTCGGTCTGCCACCAGGTGTCGACGATGGGGCAGCGACCGTCGCCGACCACGCGGTGGTACCACTCCCACGCCTCCGGATTGATCGGCTCGCCGACCGAACCGAGCAGCCGCAGAGAACGGCGCGACCATTTCTTCACCGGCGCCTCGCCCTCGCGCATGAGCGAGCGGATAGCGGTGGGCGAGGAGTACAGGATGGTGACGCGGTGCTTGTCCACCACCTGCCAGAAGCGGCCGAAATCCGGGTAATTCGGCACGCCCTCGAACAACAGCGTGGTGGCGCCGTTGGCGAGCGGACCGTAGACGATGTAGCTGTGGCCGGTCACCCAGCCGATGTCGGCCGTCGCCCAGTAGATGTCCTCCTCCTTCAGGTCGAACACCGCTTCGTGCGTGAAGGCGGCGTGGACGAGGTAACCCGCGGTCGTGTGCAGCACGCCCTTCGGCTTGCCGGTCGAGCCCGAGGTGTACAGGATGAACAGCGGATCCTCCGAATCCATCGCCAGCGGTGCACAGGCGGCGTCCTGGCGCGACACCAGATCCGCGTACCACTGGTCGCGCGGCGAGTACATCGCCACGGCGGCGCCGGTGCGCTTGACCACCAGCACGTGTTCGACGCAATCGGTACCGGCAATGGAAAGCGCCTCGTCGACGTTGCGCTTGAGCGGAACGCGCTTGCCGCCGCGCACGCCTTCATCGGCGGTGATCACGACGCTCGAGCCGCAGTCGGCGATGCGCCCGCCGAGCGCCTCGGCGGAGAAGCCGCCGAAGACCACCGAGTGGATGGCGCCAATGCGTGCGCACGCGAGCATGGCGACCGCGATCTCCGGAATCATCGGCAGATAGATGGTGACGCGATCGCCCTTGCGCACGCCCAGGGACTTCAGCGCGTTCGCGCAGCGGCACACCTCGGCGTGCAGTTCGCGATAGGTCAATGTGCGCGAGTCGGACGGATCGTCGCCCTCCCAGAGGATCGCGACCTTGTCGCCGCGCGTCGCGAGGTGCCGGTCGAGGCAATTGCTGGAGACGTTGAGCTTGCCGCCGACGTACCAGCTGATGTGGAAGTCATCGGGGGCGAAGTTCGCGTCCTTGACGCGCTGGAACGGCGCCATCCAGTCGAGGCGCTGCGCGATGCGTCCCCAGAAGCCTTCCGGATCGGCCACCGATTCGGCGTACATGCGCTCATAGTCGGCGCGGCGGATCAGCGCCGAGGCCGCGAAGTCATCGGGTACCGCGTGCGTAAGCTGCTTGTCCATGTCGTCTCTCCCCCTCGTGCCCGGAAGCATAATGGGCTTGCACGCCCGCGTGAAGGAGGAGTGGCCGCGGGCGGCGGTGTCACTCGATGGGAAGCGGGTGCAGCAAACCGCCGTCGGTCCACAGGGCGTTCCGTCCGCGCGGCAACTGCAGCGGGCCGTGCATGCCGACGGTCCGGTCGTAAATCTCTCCGTAATTGCCGGCGGCGGCAATGACGTCGGCGCTCCAGTCCTTCTTGGCGAGACCGAGCGCACGGCTGGCCGCCCAGTCGACGCCCAGCAGGCGCTGCACGACCGGATCCTCGCTGTGCCGCGCCGCGTCCAGAGTGCTCCGGGTCACGCCGCTCGCTTCGGCCTGTACCAACACGTGCACGGTCCAGTCGACGATCATGGCCCACTGAGGATCGTCGTTGCGATACGCGGGCGCTATCGGCGCCAGGGTGAGGAGCTGCGGCAGGATGCGGTCGTTACCTACCTGCTTCGGGTAGGCCCCCTTGAGTTGTGCGAGCCGCGTGACGTAAGCGCTCACCACATCGCAGTGACGCACGGCGAGCGCGTCGTCCATTTCGCCTTCTTCCTGGAAGGGCATGGGGATGATCGCGATTCCGCGCGCCACCGTGCGCGCGAGCAGCACCTTCTCGTTGTCCGTACCCTCGATCACGCACACTTTCATGCCGCCGAGGTCTTCGATACCCCGCGCGCGCGAGTCGCCCCGCACCAGAAATCCCTGGCCGTCGTAGAGGATCGCGGGTCCGAAGGACAGGTGCCAGTGCCACATGGCGGTCGGCGTCGGCGTCACGCCGAAGGCCACGTCGACGATGCCGCGGCTGAGGGCCTCCTCGGTCTCGAGCTCCGAGGCGAACACCTTCACGTCCACGGCCGCTTTCCGGCCGGTCACCGCGGCTGCGAGCGACTTGCAGAATTCCGCGTCGAAGGCCGTGAGCGGCCCGTGCAGATCGGTCTTGTCCCAGTCCTCGGGGGTGCCGACGACGCCACAGTGGAGGATGTCGTCCTTCTGCACCTTCTCGAGCACCGATGTCGCGTGCGCCGGCGCGGTGACCGGCAGGATGAGCGCCAGTGCCGCCAAGGTTGCGAGGTGCCGTGCGAGTCGCCGATAAGCCTTTGTCGGAGTCATGGTCGTAAGTGGCCTCGAGTGCAGATTTCCGTGTTTTCAGAAACGACGAGGGGCGGGACCTCGCGGTCCCGCCCCCTCCGGATCCAACTCCGGATGCTATGCCGAGAACGTCAGTTCGCCCAAGGACCCGTGGACGTGCCGCCCGTGTTGTTGTTGGTGTTGAGATACGGATTGCCCGGGCTCTGGGTCGGCCGCGGATTGAAGTCCTGCGGCGGCGGATCGATCTCGCTGCCCGTGCCGTAGCCGTACGGGTAGTCGGTCGGCGTGATGCCGAGACGCTTGCACCCGTACACCGGCTTGCCGCCGTCGGTGGACGCGTAGTGCGGCAGGGTGTGCACCAACGTCGGATCGATCATCGCGTAGCTCGCCGGCAGCGGCGGAGCCTCGCCCTTCAGGCGGGCGTTGTCGAAAGCCTCCAGAAGATCGCCCATCCCGCCGAGCGCATCCGCGGGGCCGAGGTCCATCTGCGGCTGGCCGTCGGGCGCGTTGAACGCCGAGTTCTGCGAACCGGCGAGGCGCGCCTCAGCCTCGTCCGGCAGGTACGCGAGAGGCGTCAGGCCGAACAGCTGATTGATGAACTTGATCACCGAGCTGTGCTCGCTGTAGACGTGGCTGACCGCGTGCGCCTTCGCGTACGGCGAGATCACGATGGTCGGAATGCGCGGACCGCCGGTTTCGGGCTGGCCATCCGGCCCGAAGGTACGGAACCGCTCCGGCTGGTGGTCGTACAGGCCGTCGGTTTCGTCGTAGGTGATGATGATGGCGCTGTCCTTCCAGTACGGGCTGTTCGCGATCGCGTTCACCGAATCGGCGATGAGCGCCTCGGAGATCTGCGCATCGGAGTAGTTCGGGTGATCGTCGTTGCCCGGCGTCGAGGCCCGCACCACCGGATTCGGATCCGCGGGCAGCAGACCGTCGTTGTTGTAGAAGCCGCCGCGCACGTAGAACACGCCGCCAGCCTTGGGCAACTCACGATTCATCACGTCCGTGTAGAACTGCTGCAGCCCGTGCAGGTGAGAAGCCGCCTGCGGATTGTCGCCGAGATAGCCGAAGAACTGCGGGCCGTTGTGGTGCACGATGTAGGAGGCGTGCTCCGGCGCGCTCTGCAGATTCAGGAAGCCGGCTTCCTTGATCGGCGTGCCGTCGAACGGCTCCGGCCCGTAGCCCTGCTGATACCAACCCCAGTTGACGCTCGGGTTGTTGCGGGCGATCGCGAACACGTCGTGCTGAACGTCGACGAGGTCCGCGGCCGGGTTCTCGTCCGTGCTGACCACCTTCTTGATGTCGTGGCCCATGAACGACAACGGCAGCGTGGCGAACGTGAGGTTCACCTGCGGCGCGACCGAGACATAGGGTCCGGTCTGCGAGGTGGCGTTGGACGCCTCGTCCGGGCCGTACGGCGGCTTGACCGGCGAAGGGTCGTTGACGCTGCCGGGGAACGGCGCGTTGTCGTTCAAGTTCGGCAAGCCGAAGTGGACCGTGTCCGCCTGCTCGGGGTGCTTGACCCACTGCGTGTCGCCGGTCTGGCCGGCGATCATCGCGATCGCGTTCGGCGTCGAGGGACCGGTCGCCGTCTGGTGGAAGTTGTCGAACAACACGAAGCGGTCCGCGTATTGCCACAGGAAGGGGATGGTGTCGCAGTCGAGGTGCGACATCGCCACTTCGCCCTTCTGCTTGCTCTGCAGGGTCGGTGCGGCCGTCGGGGCGACGCCCTGCGCATTGACGATCGCGGCGGCGACGCCGGAGGAGTCGGTGGCGTAGTGCAGACCCTGCTGGTCGAGCGCGTAGCCGTCGTTCAGCGGCTTGGTCTTGGTCGCGGCGTCCGCGTGGAACGAGTGCGTGTAGCCGACGTGGCTGTGATCCACCGAATAGGTGTCCTCGGGGTACAGCTGCACGGTCTGGCCGTTGACGTTCTGGATGGTGCGGGGGATCAGGAACGGGCTGATCGTCTTGAACGAGCCGTCGGTGTCCTGGATCACCGAGTGGAAGCTGCCGAACGCGGTGGCGGGCTGCGAGTAGGGATTCTCCGGGTTTGCGCCGGGGAAGGTGCCAAACAGACCGTTGGCGCCCGGATAGGTGCCGAAGTAGTGGTCGAAGGAGCGGTTCTCCTGGAACAGCACGAACACGTACTTCACGCGCTTGCGCAGCAGCTCGATCTTCTCGTGCAGGCCCATGCGCTCGTCTTCGTCGCCGAAGTAGCGCGCCTCGCGAGCGCCGGCGGTGCCCGTCGAGGTGGCGAGCGTGACTCTGGGCTCGCGCGTGCTGTAGCCCGAGCGGTCCTGGGACTCGGCCGCGAGCAGCGGCGCGATGCCCACGAGATTCATCGTGGTGGCGGCGGTGGTCAGCCACACCGCGCCGGTCTTCATCAGTGAGGACTTCTTCAAGGTCGTTCTCCCTTGCGAACGTGAGGGTCGGGGAATCGCGCACGGTGCCGTGCGCGAGGTCACAAATTCTCGGCGTGGAATGTGAAGAAAATGCTGCAGCCAGACGGCGGTTCGAGCCGCCAGATGGGTGTCGCGAGGGGCTTGGGTTGGTGTGACCGCTGGACGGAGGCGGGGTCGAGGATTATGTCGAATGGAGCCGGGCGGTCGCCCTCAGGGAGCCTCGAAGGAGAGAAGGTGCAGTCGCTTGAGCCGGCGCGTGATCGAGGTGTCCTCGCCATGTGGGGTGGCGTTCGGCGCCGGCCCGCCGGAGCGCGCCTCGTCGGGCCAGGAATCCACCAGCCGCTCTATGGCATTCGCCGGCACGGGCGCGCAGAAAAGCCGCCCCTGGGCGCTGTCGAAACCGGCGGAGCGCGCGAAGTCGAGCATGTCGCGGGTTTCGACGCCCTCGGCGCAGACCGTGAGACCGAGCGTGTGGGCGAGCGAGATCACCGCGCGCACCACCAGTTCGGCATCGCATTCGCGGGCGACGTCGGCGAGCAGGGCGTGGTCGATCTTGATCTCCGAGAATGGCATCCGATACAGCTCGGTCAGGGAGGAGACGCCGGTGCCGAAGTTGTCGAGCGAGAGTCCCACGCCGAGGATGCGCAGCCTCGTGAACACGTCGAGAAGCAGCTCGCGATCGGACTGGCCCGCCGTTTCGGTGACGTCGAGAACGATCGCCGCCGGCGGCACGTCGTACTCGCGCAGCAGCCCGGCAAGGCGATTCGGGAACTCACGGTCGCGAATCAGACGGGGACTCAGATTGACCACCGTCTCGAGCGTCAACCCCCGACGCCGCCACACCTCGGCCTGGCGTACCGACTCGGTGATGACGTAGTCGGTGAGGTCCGTGACCAGATTGTGCGTTTCGACGGCGGGCAGGAATTGGCGGGGCTGCAGCAGGCCGCGGCGCGGGTGGTTCCAGCGAATCAGCGCCTCGACCCCCTGCACGCGTAGCTGGGTCGACTTCAGGCTGACCTTGGGCTGGTAGAAGAGCGTGAACTCGTGTTCCGCAAGGGCCCGCTCGAGTTCCGCGCGGCTCGTGGGAGGCGGGGCGCTCACGTACGGGGCGAGGGTCTGTTCGATGTCCAATTCACGCAACGGCCGGTGTCGCGTGCCGACGATGGGCAGGCCGCGTGCGGTCGCGGTGCGACGGACGCCGGCCAACACCCTCGATTGCAGTGTGCCGACGAGCAGCGTCGGCGGCTTCGATCCGTGGTCGATCAAGGTCTGCATGATCGCGTAGCCGTCCAGATCGGCGCGATCGATGCCGAGCACGACCAGTGTCGGACGGCGCACGGCGAGCGTTGCAGCGAGGCTCGCCGGATCGGTGACCTCGATATGGTCGCAGCCAAGGCTTGCGACGACCGTACGCAGCACCTCGAGGGAGGCCTCGTCGGAGTCAATGATCAAGATGAGGTCGTGTGAAATGACCATGGCCACGTTCCGTCGTGCGGCTCGACCTACTTGTAGCGGCCGGATATCGGCCGGGTGAAGCAAAGCTTAACGAAAATAGCGAAAATAATGTTTAAAGCGATTACGACGCAGGTCGCAGTCTGGCTCCGGCGCGACGTTTTCTTTTGACATAACGTGATCAGGGTCGCAAGGCAGCCGGGTTCGGCACCGGTATACTCCCCGCCGCGATTGGGCCGGAGAGCTCGAGGGATGGCAGTGTGGGCTGGCCGCGGCGCGTTCCGCCGACGTTGGATCGTCGCTGCGTGTCTCGCGGCGAGTGCGCGAGCGCTCGCCGGCAGTGCCGGTCCGCCCGCGGTCTCCGAACCCTCGGCCCCGACCAGCGCAGACACGGTCGACGCCATCGTCGTCACCTCGCGCAAGCTCGACGTCGAGACCACGATCGACCGCAAGATCTACCGGGTGACCGGGGATCCTCAGGCCACGTTCGGTACCGCGAGCGACATCCTTGCGGAGATCCCCTCGATCGACGTCGATCCCGACGGGGTGGTTTCACTGCGCGGCGACAGCCACGTGCTCGTGCTGATCGACGGCAAGCCGTCGACGCAGTTCCAGGGCTCTGCGGCCGGCGACAACCTGCAGTCGCTGTCGGCGCTGGACATCGAACGCATCGAGGTGCTCACCACGCCTCCGCCCCAGTTCAAGGCGGACGGCGCCGCCGGCGTGATCAACATCATCACCCGCAAGCACCGTGTCGCCACCTCATCGGGAACCTTGCAGGGCAGCCTCGGGGACGGCGGCCGCTCGCTCGTCGCCGCGAGCGGCGCCACCGGCGGCGAACGGTACTCGGCGTCGCTCAGCGCCGGCTATCGCGAGGACTACCGCCAGCGGCTGCTGCAGACCGACGTGCATGGCACCGATCCGGCGACGGGCCAGTTCCAGAGCAGCCACTATCAGGTCAGCGAGCGGCTGCGGCGCAACGTGCCGAACGTGGGCGCCTCGGGCGAGTTCGACCCGAACGATCGCGAGGCGATCACCGGCTCGGCGAGCTGGAGCCGGCGCGGCGGCCTGCGCACCTATACGCAGCTGGACACGATCACCGATGCCACCGGAGCTCTCACCTCCGCGACCCGGAGGCTGTCGAGCGGGCACGATCCGGAGAACGACTACGACGTCGCCGTGAAACTCTCGCAGAAGCTCGCGACGCCAGGCGAGACGCTGGACCTGTCGACGCACCGCTCGCTGTCTCATCAGCACGAGCACTACGACTACGTCAACGACTCGTTCGTGCCGCCGGCGCCGACCTTCTACGACAACCTCGCCTTCACGGAGGACAACGGCATCACCGAGGCCGGCCTCGACTACGTGCGGCCGTTGTCGAAGACCCGCACCCTGAAACTGGGCGCGGCATTCGAGCGCGACGATTACGGCTTCGACAACGTCGGCGCCAACGTCGATCCGATCACCGGGCTGCAGACGGTGGATCCATCCCTCACCAACGAGTTCCGCTTCCGCCAGACCATCGATTCGGCGTATCAAAGCTACCAGGCGAGCGTCGGCGCCTGGAGTTGGCTGGGCGGCCTGCGCGAGGAATACACCGCGACCGACGCGCGCCAGCCGACCAGCGGCCAGGCCACGCCGGGGCACTACTTCGAGGTCTATCCGAGCCTGCACGCCGACTACGGCCTCTCGGACTCATCGACGTTGTCGTTCGGGGCGAGCCGGCGCGTGACGCGCCCGGATCCGAGCAATTTGAACCCCTTCGTCGATCACGAGTACACGCCGAACCTGCGCGCCGGCAACCCTGATCTCAGGCCGCAGTTCACGCAATCCCTCGACGTCGGCTACGAATACGAGGCCCACGGTGCGAGCTACGCCGTCACCGGTTACTACCGGCGCAATACGGACAGCGTCACGGATCTGACCGAATACCTGGGCAACGGCTTCTCGCTCACCACCAAGGCGAACCTGCCGCGCAACGACTCGGCGGGATTCGAGTTCTCGGCGAACGGGCGACTGACGCGCACGCTCGCCTACAGCCTGAGCGGCGACGCGTTCTATTCGCAGATCGACGCCTCGGCGCTCGGCGTGCCCGGGCTTCAGTCCACCACCGGCCTGAACCTCAAGGCCAAGCTCGATTACCGTCCGACGGCGAAGGATTCCGCACAGGCCACCTTCTCGCGCACCGACAAGCGCCTGACGCCGCAGGGGAACATCAGTGCGATCGACATCGTGAACCTGGGCTACAGGCGCACGGTCAGCGCGCGCCTCGCCGCGGTGGCGACCGTGTCCGATCTCTTCAATGGCCAGCGCTATCAGCGCTATGTCGCGACGCCGACCTTCACCCAGGTCTACCAACGCGGCGTCGAAGGGCGCATCGTCTTCGTGGGGCTGGTGTACTCGTACGGTGCCGAGAAGAAGGACAAGGGTTCCGGATTCGATTACGAACCGGCGAATTGACGGCGTCGGTCGGCCGTCGCGGGCCGCGGCGACTCAGGACAATCCCTCATTGCCGGCGCGGCGCACCGGGATAACGTGACGTGCTGATGGACCGTGCGAAGCGGACGGCCCGAAGGATGCCATGCACACGTCGACAATCCGGCAAGAGGCGCCCGTCGAGGCGCGTATCGGACCGAATGCCGTGACCCAGATGGCCGCAGCGCTGGACGCGGCGCTCGGCGGTGTCGAGCGCGATCGCCTGTTCGCCGCGGTGGGTCGCTCGGATTGGCTCGAACGTCCACCGACGCACATGGTGCCGGAGCCCGGGGTCATCGCCCTGCACCAGGCGGTGCGCGCCCGCGTCGATTCCGGCCTCGCGACACGCATAGCGAGAGATGCGGGGCTGCGAACGGGCACCTATCTGCTCGCACATCGAATCCCTGGGTTCGCACGCGCCCTGCTGCGGGCGTTGCCGGCGGGCCTGGCGTGTCGCGCCCTGCTCGAAATGATACGGCGCAACGCCTGGACGTTCTGCGGCAGCGGCCGCTGCGAGGTACGGGCGGGCCGCCCGGCGCAGATCCTGATCGCCGACTGTCCGCTGTGTCGCGGGCTGCGCTCGGGCCGGGAAGAATGCGACTATTACGCCGCGACCTTCGAGCACCTGGCCCGCACCCTGGTCTCGCCGCGCGCGTTCGTTCGCGAGATCACCTGCGGTGCCCGCGGGGACTCCGGCTGCCGCTTCGAGATCGCCTGGTGATACGTCAGTGCGCGCCGCCGGCGTCGGCGGCCGAACCGCCGCCTCCCGCGACCGGGCGGGCCATCCAGATCACGGCGATGAGCGCCACGAAGAGCCACGCCGACAGCCGGAAGACGTCGTCGCTCGCCACCATGAATGCCTGCTGATCGACGCCGCGATTGAGCAGCGCGAGGCGCTGCGCGGCATCGAGGCCGGTGCCGGCGAGGTCGGCGAGTGCCCGGCCCGTGGTCGGATCGCCCGCCGTCAGGTGTTCGATGAGCCGCCCGTGGTGCAGCGTCGCGCGTCGGTCCCACAGCGTCGTGACGATGGAGGTGCCGAAGGCTCCGGCGGTGATGCGCGCGAAATTGAACAGGCCCGAGGCTGCGGGCACGCGCTCCGGCGGCAGTCCCGACAGCGACAGGCTGATCAGCGGCACGAAGAAGAACGCCATGGCCGCACCCTGTACCAGCGTGGGTATCAGGATCACGGTCATCGAGGCATCGGTGTCGAAGTGCGAGCGCATCACGAACACCAGAGCGAACACCGCGAAGGCCACCGTGACCAGCCACCGCGGGTCGGTGCGGCCCACGCGGCGGCCGACCAGCGGGGTCAGCAGGATGGCGAGCAGGCCGACGGGAGCGAGTGCCACGCCGGCGAGTGTCGCCGTGTAGCCCATGTATTGTTGCAGCCACAGCGGCAACAGCACCACGTTGCCGAAGAACGCGCCGTACCCCAGGGACATCGCCAGCGAACTCGTCCAGAAGTTTCGCCGCCGGAACAGCGACAGGTCGACGATGGGGTGCGTCTCGGTGAGCTCCCACACCAGGAACAGCGCGAACGCGACCGCGGCGACCACGGCGAGCGCGACGATCAGCGGTGAACCGAACCAGTCGAGGTCCTTGCCCTGGTCGAGCAGCACCTGCAGTGCGCCCACCCAGACGACGAGCAACGCCAACCCCACCTTGTCGATGGGCAACTTGACCGCCGGGGTCTCGCGTCGACGATACACCACCCAGGTCGCCACGCCGGCGAGCACGCCCACCGGGACGTTGATGTAGAAAATCCAGGGCCAGGACAGGTTGTCGGTGATCCAGCCGCCGAGCACGGGTCCCACGACCGGCGCCACCAGCGTCGTGATCGCCCACATCGACAACGCGGTGCCGGCCCTGGCCGGCGGATAGCTCGACAGCAGCAGCGATTGCGACAGCGGGATCATGGGTCCCGCCACTGCGCCCTGCAGCACGCGAAACAGGATGAGCAGGCCGATCGACGGCGCAAGCGCGCAGAGGATCGAGGCGAGCACGAAAAGCGCCACCGAGGCCGTGAACAGCCGTACCTGTCCGAAGCGGCGCGTGAGCCAGCCGGTGAGCGGCAGCGAGATGGCGTTCGACACCGCGAAAGAGGTGATGACCCAGGTGCCCTGGTCGGTCGAGACACCGAGGTCGCCGGCGATGGACGGCAGCGACACGTTCGCGATCGAGGTGTCGAGCACGTTCATGAACGTCGCCAGCGACAGCGCGATCGAACCGATCAGCAACGGCCGCCCGGTGAGCGGCGCCGGTGCGGACGGGCCCGCGGCCGGCGCAGCCGAGGGCGCTGCGCGCACCGAGGAGACGGAGGCGGGTTCGGGTCCAGTCGAGCGACTCATGGCCAATCTCCCGAGCTTCACAGACCCGACGGGGTTGAGACGCTGTCGGTGTGTGCGAGGCGCGCCGCGCTCTCGCCGCGCGGCCGCGCCTCCGTCCCGGACGCGTTGGCGGCGATGATGTCGTGCACGCGCTGGTCCGCGCGTTCGTCGACGGTGTCGAACACGTCGGTCTGGTAGACGGCGGCCGCCTTCGCGAGGCGTGGCAGACGCGGTCCGCCGCGATCGCGCGTATCGACGCGAGCGGTCATCGACAGGCCGATCTGCAGCGGGTGCGCCGCAAGTTCCCGCGGATCGAGCGCGATGCGCACCGGCACGCGCTGCACGATCTTGATCCAGTTGCCGGTGGCGTTCTGCGCGGGCAGGAGCGAGAAGGCGGCGCCGGTGCCGGCGCCGAATCCGGCGACGGTGCCGTGATAGCGCACGCTCCGGCCATACAGGTCGGCCGTGAGCTCGACCGGTTGGCCGACGCGCATGTTCGCCATCTCGGCCTCCTTGAAGTTGGCGTCCACCCAGACCTGGTCGAGGGGCACGACCGCCATCAGCGGCGCGCCCGGTGCGACGCGTTGACCGAGTTGTACGCTGCGATGGGCGACGTACCCTGACACCGGCGACGGCAGGCGGGTGCGCGAATCGTTGAGAAAGGCCGCGCGCACGGCTGCGGAGGCCGCGAGCACGTCGGGGTGCGCCTCGATGCTCGTGCCATCGATGCGCGCCCGCTGCGCGGCGAGTTGCTGGCGCGCGGCGGCAAGTTCCGCCTGGGCGGCCCGTGCCAGGTCGCGCGCATGCTGCAATTCCTCGCCCGAGATCGCGCCGGAGCTGCCGAGCCGTTCACGCCGGGCGAGATCCTCGTTCGCCATGGCGAGATCCGCCTCGCGACGCGCGACGTTGGCCGCGAGTTCGGCGGAGGTCGCGAATTGCGTACGCACCTCGCGCACGGTCGTGGCGAGTTTGGCCTCGGCCTGATCGAGCGCGATGCGCGTGTCGGCCGGATCGAGCCTCACGAGCTCCTGGCCGGCGCTGACGAATTGGGTGTCGTCCGCGCCGATGGCGACCACGGTGCCGGCGACCTGCGGCGTGATCTGTACCACGTTGCCATCGACGTAGGCGTCGCTGGTGGATTCGTGGAATCGTCCGTCGAAGGTCCAGTAGGCGCCGCCGGCCATTGCGCCGACGACCACGACGGCGCCGACGAGGGCGATGCCGCGGCGCCGTGCAGCGTTGCGAGACGAGGAATCGGAGACGGGGGTGGGGGTGCTCATGGTGTCGTGCTCCTAACGGTGTTCAGGTGTGCGCAGGTCAGTGCGCATTGGCCGATTCGAGGGCGGGATACCCGCCGCCGAGGGCGCCGATCAGGTCGATGCCGACGTCGAGCGAGCGCGCTTCGAGGTCGACGCCGAGGGCGCGCTCCTCGAGCAGACGGCTCTCGGTGGACAGCACCTGCAAGTAGTTGCCGACGCCCTCCTGATAGCGCAGGAGCGCGAGGTCGTAGGCCGCGGTGGCCGTCGCGAGGCCCTGCCGCTGTTCGCTCGTCTGCGCTTCGATGCTGCGCGCCGCAGCCAGATGGTCGGCGATCTCGCGCAAGGCGTCGGCGATCATCTGCTCATAGGCGGCGACGTCCGCATCGTAGCCCGCGTCCTGCGCGGCGAGCGTCGCGCGGCGCCTGCCGCCGTCGAAGATCGGCAGGTCGAGCGCCGGACCGACGCCGATTTCGTGATTGGCGGCGGTGAACAGCGTGCCCGGGCCGAGATTCTGGAATCCGACCAGCGCCATCAGATTCACGTTCGGATAGAACGCGGCCTTGGCGGCGGCGACGCCATGGCGCGCCGATTCGATGCGCCAGCGTTGTGCCTGCAGATCGGGGCGGCGGCCGAGCAGGTCGGCCGGCAGGCGCGAGGGCAGGGGCAACGTGTCGAGCGAGCGCAGGCCGGGACGCTCGATGGCGAGACCGCGGTCCGGACCCTGCCCGAGCAACGCGGCGAGCGCGTGGCGAGTGCGCGTGGCCGCCTCTTCGAGGCGCACGATCTGCGCGCGCACCGGCGGCAGCGCCGACTCGCTCTGCTCGATTTCCAGACGCGAATCGAGTCCCGCGTCCGCCCGCTCACGGGTCAGCGCGAGCACGCGCTCGCGCTGCGCGAGCGTCTCTCGGGCCACGTCGAGAGCGCGGTAGTCACGCTGCAGTTCGACGTAGGCGTGCGCGACCGCCACCGACAACGTGAGACTGGCGGCGCGGGCGTCGAGACTGCGGGCCCGCGCCGAGTCAGCGGCCGCGAGGGAGGCGTTGTGCAGTCCGCCCCAGAGGTCGAGGTCGAAGGAGAGCGTGGACGAGAGGTCGCTCAACGTATCCCAGTGGCCTGCGAACGGCGGCGGATAGATGCCGTTGCGCGAGAACCGTTCGCGGGTCGCGTCCCCGCCGAGGTCCACCTGCGGTGCGCGCGCCGCGGCTGCCGCTCCGGCACGTGCGATCGCTTCACGCGTGCGTGCATCGGCGACGCGCAGGCTGGGGTTGTCGGCGAGCGCCTCGTCGATCAACCGGTCGAGCTGAGGATCGCCCAGGGATCGCCACCAGTCGTGCGCAGGCCAGGCCGTGGCGGTGACCGCGGCGGATGCCAGTGTCTGCGTCGACTGCAGTGCGTTCGGATCCGGCACCGGCGCGAGCGGATGGGGGGCCGGAAGCGTGGCGCAGGCGCTCGTCAGGAGCGCGAGTGCGAACCCCGGCAATACGCGCGTGGTGTGAACCAGCGCGCTCACGGCGACACCCGCTGCGACTTGCGCAGGCCGGCGAGCCACAAAGCGCCTGCGATGAACGTGCCGCCCGGCAGCGCCAGTGCCGTGAGCGCGTAGGGAGCGATGGTGCGGATCGAATCGCGACCCCGTTCGAGTAGGTGCTGCAGTGTGTTCATGACGATCTCCGCGAATCCGTTCGTTAATTGCCGTGGCGAAAAATGCCGCGGCGATAAGTGCCTGGGCGGTTAATGCCTAGGCAATAATCAGGACCAAAAAAATCAGGCGTTGGCGAGCATCCGCTCGAGCAATCCGCGCAGCACCAGCACCTCTTCGGGGCTGAAGCCACGCACGAATCGATTCAGCACGTTGACCGCACAGGCGCGCAGCTTGGGCACCGCCGCACGACCCTCCTCGGTGAGCTCGATGTTCACGAGCCGTCGATCGTCGGGCGAGCGCCCGCGTCTGACCAGGCTCTTGCTCTCGAGTCGATCGAGCATGCGGGTCATCGCGCCCGGATCATACGAAAGCAGCTTGCAGAGGCTCGCCGTCGAGTCGAGCTCGCGCTTGGCGAGATTGACCAGGATCACGTACTGCGCCGCCGTAACCTCGAGCGCCGCGACGCTCGGATCGGTCTCGAATTCCCGGTCGAACGCCAGGAAGATCTCACC
>DAIDHD010000024.1 GCA_027459765.1 Gammaproteobacteria bacterium
CCGGCTGGAGCGACCTGTGGCGACGCGAGGACTGGTGGTCGGTGTGGATCGGCCTGACCCTGGTCGGCGCCGCGGCCGTCGCGTATCAGAATGGCGCGAGCCTGAATTGGCTCGCCGTGGCACCTCGGCGGTGGAGCCAGCCGGTCGAGGTGTGGGCGCAGCTGCGCGCCCACGGCTTGCGGTACGCGCTGCTGTACGCCGTGTGGGCGACATCCTTCGGCTTGGGTCTCGCGGCGCTCGGGGCGCAAGTCCGACGCTTCCTCGGCGCCTTCACGGCGCTGTTTGCCTGCGCCGGCGCGATATATTTCCTCGGCGCCTGGGATCAGGCGTCGCGCTACAACCTCGAACCGCCACTGGTGGCGCTGTTCGCGGGGCTGCTGGTCGCCAACGTCACGGGTGTGCCCGACTGGCTCGCGCCCGCGCTGCGGGTCGAGTTCTACGTCAAGACCGGCATCGTGCTGCTCGGCGCGGGAGTCCCGCTCACCCTGATCGCATGGGCCGGGCCGGTCGCGATGCTGCAGGCCGCGCTGGTGTCCCTGCTCACCTTCGGCGTGATCTACGCGAGTGGCGTGCGCCTCGGCCTCGATCGGCGCCTCGCGGCGACCCTCGGCACCGGCGGAGCGGTCTGCGGGGTGTCAGGCGCTATCGCGATCGGCGGCGCCGTGGGTGCGAAGAAGCAGGACGTCTCCATCGCCATCTCGCTGGTCGTGGTCTGGGCCATCGTCATGATCTTCGCGCTGCCGTTCGCAGCGCGCGCACTGCACTTGCCGGCCGGCGTCGCCGGCGCCTGGATCGGCACCTCGGAATTCGCCGATGCCGCCGGTTTGGCGGCGGCGCAGACCGTTGACGGCTTCGCGGCGCGCGTAGCGGGAACCCCGGGCGCCGACGCCGCGGTGGCCGCATTCACCCTGATGAAGGTCATCGGGCGCGACGTCTGGATCGGCGTGTGGGCCTTCGTACTGTCGTTGCTGGCGGCCAGCCGCTGGGAACGCACCGGGGTGCAAGGCCGCCCCGACGCGCGCGAAATCTGGCGCCGCTTCCCGAAGTTCGTGCTGGGCTTCCTGGCCGCATCGCTCGTCGTCACGCTGGTGGCGCGCGGGCACGCGTATGCGGACTACAGGCGTGAGGTCGTGCCGAACCTGGTCGCTCCCCTGCAGGCGCTGCGGACCTGGGCATTCACCCTCGCCTTCCTCGCCATCGGCGCCGGAACGCGAATCCGGGAATTCGCGGCGGTCGGCGCCAGGCCGTTCTACGCCTTCGGAGTCGGCGTGATCGTCAACGTGATTGCCGGGTACGTTCTGTCCACGCACGTCTTCGTCGGCTTCTGGGAACGCCTCGGCCAGTGAGTGTAGCGCCGCCGACCTGCGGCCGCTGCCGCTACTTCGACGCCGATCCGCAGGGCATCGAACGTGCATTCCCCGGCCTGGCGGCCCTGAGCTCGGGCTACGCCTCGGTGCGCTCCACCGACGGCGTGTGCGCACATCACCAGCGCTACGTCGCGGCCACTTCAGTCTGCGGTGAATTCGCCTCGGAGCGCGCCGCGTGCGCTTCGACCTGCACCAGACAGTCGTAGAAGGTCGGCCCGCGGCCGAGGTCGGTCAGCGCCTCGCCATTGGTGAGTTCGTTGGCGTTCCTGCCGTCGGGAGAGAGCTTCTTCCACCAGATCGACGGTGCAGTGACCACGCCGCGACGAGTCCGGTCGGTGACCCGTACGCGCAAGCGGAGTTCGCCGCGATCGTTCCACACCCGCACTCGGTCGCCATCCGTGATGCCTCGCGGCGCGGCGTCGGCGGGGTGGATGTCGAGCCAGGGTTCGCCCTCGATGCTGCGCAGGCTGCGCACGTTCACGAAAGTGCTGTTGAGGAAGTGGCGGGCGGGCGGTGAGATCATGGCGAGCGGGTAGCGCGCAGCCAATGGTCCCTGCGGATCCTCGTTGGGTGGCACGTACTGCGGCAACGGATCCAGGCCCAGCGCCGCCGCCGCCGTCGAGTGGAATTCGACCTTGCCCGAGGGCGTGTCGAAGCCGCCTGCCGCGAACCGTGCGACGCCCGCCGGCGGGCCCACGCGCCGCCAGCCATCCCGGCGTACGGCCTCGAAATCCCAGTCCTTCCCCAGAGCGGCCTGCGCAATGGCCTCGTCGCCGTCCGCGAAACAGGCATCGGTGAACCCCATCGCACGCGCGAGCAGGCGGAAGATCTCCGTGTTCGGTTTGGCTTCCCCGAGCGGCTGGATGGCCGGATTGTTGGCCACCATGTCGTAATGTCCGTAGGGCTTGACCACGTCGAGGTGTTCGAGTTGTGTGGTCGCCGGCAGGACGATGTCCGCGTAGTCGGCGGTGTCGGTCTGGAAGTGTTCCAGCACCACGGTGAACAGGTCCTCGCGCGCGAAGCCGCGCGCCACCCGTCGCGAGTCGGGCGCCACCGCGACGGGATTGGAGTTGTAGACCAACAGCGCTCGAATCGGTGGCGTCGCGCTCTCGAGGTCGCGGCCGATGGTCGCCATGTTGATGGTCCGAGGGTTCCGCCCCGCCAGCAGGTCGGGCCGGGTGAGTGCCGCCTCGTCGATGCTGAAATTACCCGACGTAGACAGGAACACGCCGCCGGCCGCATCCCTGAACGCCCCGGTCAGCGCCGGCAGGCACGCGATGTTGCGCACGGCGCTGCCGCCGCCGCGCGCGCGCTGCATGCCGTAGTTGACTCGGATCAGCGACGGACGCGTGCGCCCGTAGAGCTGCGCGAGCCCCTCCACCTCGGCCGCGGTGACGCCGCACAGCGATGCCACGCGCGCCGGCGTGTACTCCGCCACCCGCGCGGCGAGCCCCTCGTACCCGACCGTGTAGCGTCTCACGTAGTCCTGGTCGACGAGTCCGTCGCGAATCAGCACGTGCATCAGGCCGAGCGCGAGCGCCCCGTCCGTCCCCGGTAGCGGTGCCACGTGCAGGTGGCACTTCTCGGCCGTGAGCGAGCGATAGGGGTCGATGGCGACGAGGGTCGCGCCGGCGCGCTTTGCGGCCTGAGCGCGCGCCCAGAAGTGCACGCTCGATGCGATCGCGTTCGAACCCCAGAAGACGATGAGCTTCGCCTGGTCCACGACTTCGACGTCGACGCCGATGCGGGCGCCGAGCGTGAGCTCGTAGCCCGCCGCGCCGGCGGTGGCGCAAATGGTGCGGTCGAGCCGGCTCGCCCCGAGGCGGTGAAAAAAGCGCTGCGCCATCGATTCGCCCTGAACCAGTCCCATGGTGCCGGCGTAGCTGTAGGGCAGAATCTGTTGCGGGTCCTCGGCGGCCAACGCGCGCAGCCGTTCGGCGATGGTCGCGATCGCCTCCTCCCACCCGATGCGCACGAAGCGTCCCTCGCCCTTGCGCCCGACGCGCTTCAAGGGATGAAGGAGCCGCTCGGGGTGATAGGTGCGCTCGGTGTAGCGCGATACCTTCGTGCAGAGCACGCCGGCCGTCGGGCCGTGCGCCGCCGAACCGCTCACCCGCACGGCCACGCCGTCGACGACCTCGACCTCCAGCGCGCAGGTGTCCGGGCAGTCGTGCGGACAGGCGCCCTTGACGACACGCGCGGGGGCCGCGGGTGGGTGCACCGCGCTCACGCCGGAACCGCTGCGGCCAGCGCGCGCGCCAGGAACGCCTCGCACTCGGCGAGCTGGGCGAGCGACACGTATTCGTCGGGCCGGTGGGCCTGGGCGATGTCGCCCGGACCGCAGATCACCGATGGCACGCCCATCTGCTGGAAGAGCCCCGCCTCGGTGCCGTAGGAGACTTTGCCGGCCGTGGCGTGGCCCGACAGCCGTTGCGCCCAGCGCACGATGGGATCGCCCGGCGCCGCGTTCAGGCCGACGGTGCTGCTCAGCCACTCGACGTCGACGCCCGCCTCCGGATCGATCCGCCGCATCTCCGCGGCGAGCGCCGCCGCCTGCGCGCGGATCTCCTCGTAGATCTGCTCCGCCGCCGTGCCGGGCAGGGTGCGCAGGTCGAACTGGAACTCGCAGTCCTTCGGCACCACGTTGGCTGCGATGCCGCCGCGCACGAGTCCGGTGGACAGCGTCGAGTAAGGCACCGTGAAACCCGCGTCGCGCGGTTCGCTCGCCGCCAGCCGATCGGCTATGCCGCGGATGAACACGATCAGGCGCGCGGCGTATTCGATGGCGTTGACGCCGTGAGTGACGTAGCTCGAATGGGCCTCACGGCCGCGCACGTGGCAGCGGAACCGGTGGGTGCCCTTGTGTGCGACGATGGGCTGCATCGAGGTCGGTTCGCCGACCAGGCAACCGGCCGCCGTGATGCCCTGCTCGGCCAGGTCGCGGATCAGGTGGCGCACGCCGAGACAGCCGACTTCCTCGTCGAACGACAGCGCGTAGTGCACCGGCGCCTCCCGGGTGCCCTCCGCGAGTGCACGGGCGACCAGCGGCGCCTGCGCGAGCGCGACGCCGATGAAGCCCTTCATGTCGGCGGAGCCCCGTGCGTACAGGCGGCCATCGCGCTCCACCGCCCGGAACGGATCGGTGTGCCAATCCTGCCCGTCCACCGGCACGACGTCCGTGTGCCCGGAGAGGATGAGTCCGGGCTTGCGCGCCTCTCCCAGGGTCGCGAACAGATTCGCCTTGCGTCCCTCGGGATCGTAGGTGAGTCGCGTCACTGCGCCGAGGCGCGCAAGATAGTCGCGCGCCCACTCGATCAGGCCCAGGTTCGAGTCGCGCGAAACGGTCGGGAATTCGATCAGCGTCTCGATCAGGCGGCGCGCCTGCGGGCTAGGCCCGGTCGGCGGCGTACCCGTGTCGGTGGCGGCGTTCATGCGCGGCTCCAGCGCGGCTAAAGCCCGATTGTACCTCCGTCAGAACCGCAGTCGCACGCCGCCGGCGATCGCCAGGGGCGCGGCCGGGCTCTGAAAGCGGTTGTCGATGCCTGGCCCCGGAGACGCCGCGCCGGCGGGAATTCCCGGTGCGCCGACCCCGGTCGGATTGCCGAGGATGCCGTAGGTCGAGTAGCGGGCGTCGAACAGGTTGGTCAGGGAGGCGAACACCTCCAGGCGCTCGTCGGGTCGGTAGGAACCGTGCAGTCCCACCACCTGATAGCCCGGCACCGGGCCGAGCAGATTCGCCTCGTCACCGTAATAAGGCGCGGGACCGACGATGTCGAGCGAAACCCCGATCCGCCACGCGGCGCGTATGCGGTAGTCGAAGCCGCTCTTCAGGCGCACGCGCGCGATTCCGGGCAGCCGGTCGCCAGGCACCACGCCGATGTTGCCGTTCGCGTCCCGGAAGGGATTGGACGGGGACGGCAGCGTCAGAGGCGAGCGAAAGGTCGCGTCGACGAACGACAGGTTCGCGAATGCGCTGAAGGCCCCGGCCTGATAGTCCGCGCCCGCCTCCAGTCCCTGGCGGCGCGTCGAACCGATGTTCTGGAAGTAGCCGCTGCTGAGCGAGGTGGCGATGCCGTAGATGTCGTCCGTGGAGAGGATCCGAAACAGCCCCGCGTTCCAGGTCAATTGCCAGCCCTCGCCGCGGTCGCTGCGCGCACTGCCGCGCAACCCCGCCTCCACCGTGCGCGCCACCACCTGGCGCAGCGTCGGCGGGTCGCTGGAGAGGTTCGATGGCAGCAGACAGGGCCGGGTCGGATCCGAACACTCGATTTCACTGGGCGTGGGGGTGCGCGTGTTCTGAGCGAAACCGGCGTAGCCGGTCACCCCTGCGGCGATCTTGTACGTGAAGCCGAACGCCGGATTGAGGTGGGTGTAGCGGTTGTCGCCGGACAATGCGCTGCCGCGCTGGTCGCGCAGGTCGATCAGCGCCACGTTGTAGCGCGCGCTGGCCGTGAGCGTCAGCGCGGCGGTGACGTCGAAGCTCTCCTTCGCGAAGAATCCCACGTGCTGGTCGAAGGTCTTCAGGCCGACGGGCGTCGCGTTGAAGTCCGACCCTTCCGGCGTCGCCACGAAGTAAGGCGAGGCCTCGACCTGCAGCGCCGGATCGATCAGGCCCAGTTGCTGGCCCGCCGAGAAATCCACCAGGGCGTAGTCGACGGTCGCACCCGCCGCGAACGCGTTGTCGTGGCCGCCGAGCGCGGTCGAACTCGTCAGTTGCAACGCTCCGCCGCGCCCGAACGCCGCGATGGACTGGAAGTCGTTTTGGCCGAGCACGCGGGTACCGGCGGCGGTGAGGTCGGGCACCGCTCCGCCCGCCGCGTCGAGCACCGGTGTGGTGCCGTCGGACTGGCAGAGCGAACCCGCGGCGGCGGGGTCGGTGCACTGCTGGTACGCGCTGGAATTGCCGTTCACCAGCCGCTGGCGGTACTCGCGGTAGTACAGCACGCCCTGCGCCGACCACGCGTCGGCGAATCGGTAGGTGCCGTCGAGCGTGAGGAACTCCAACCGGTTCAGATTGGCCTGAGGCCCGGTGAACACCAGCGACCGGTTGACCGCCAGCTCCTGCACCGGCGCGGCGCCCTGGCCATTGAGGCGATTGTCGGCGTGGGTGTAGGTCAGCGAGAGGTTCGCGCGGTCCCACCTTCCATCGAGCGAGGCGTACGCCTGGCGCAGCACGTCGTGCGCGAAGAGACGCCAGCCGTTCTCGTCGAGGACCTTGCCGGCGAGATACGCCGCGACGTGCTCGCCATGTGCGCCGGTCTGCAGCGATGCGGCGCGCTGGGCGAACGAACCACCGGACAGTTCGAGCTCGGTGCCGGTCTGGTCGAATCCGTCCTTCATGGTCACCGACATGCCGCCGGCGAGCGCATTCAAGCCGTACACGGGATCGGAGCTGACGATGGTGACCTTCTTCACGGCCACGTCGGGAAAGAGGTCCCAGTTGACGGTGTCCCCGAAGGCCTCGTTGATGCGCACGCCGTTCTGGTACACGGCCAGCCCCTGTGGGGTGCCGAGCACGGGCGAGGCCTCGAAGCCGCGGAAGAGGATGTCGGGCTGGAAGGGATCGGCTTCGTTGTCGTTGATGCTGACGCTGCCGAGGCGGCCGTTGAGTGCGCCGGTCAGGCTCGCACTGCCGGCGCGCGTCAGATCGGCGACGCCGATCTGCTGCACGTTGCCGGGTATCTTGTCGGCATTCATGAACGCACCGGGGATGGCGGTGGACTCGACCACCACCGGCGCCAGCGTTTGCGCCGGCGGCGGGGATTCCTGGGCGAACGCCGCCGGCGCCGCGGCGGCCCAGACCAGCACGCGCCACGAACCCTTGAGCCGGCCGTACAATTCGGCGTCGATCATGTCCTGGTAGTTCGTCCCTCGAGGGAGGCACCGCAGTGTCCACGAAGCACGCCGATTCGGCCACGGAGACAATCCCGAGCGATCCGGGAATTTTTCCCGTCCCGAGCGATCGACCCTGGCGCGATCTGGCGGCCGTCGCCTTGCTGACGGTCGCGGCCACCGTGCTCGCCGACCACTTTCAGTGGAGCGAGCGGCTGTATGCGTCGACGCGCACGTTGGAATACTTTCAGCTCGACGAGCTGCCGCTCGCGCTGCTCGCCCTCGCGGCCGGTCTCGGCTGGCTCGCCTGGCGGCGCTACCGCCACACGGGACGCGCGCTCCTGGCGCGCGCCCGTGCCGAGGCGCGACTCGCCGCGGCGCTTGCCGACAATCGGCGCCTCGCGCAGGCGCAGCTCGCCGTGCAGGAGGTCGAGGCGAAGCGTCTGGCGCGCGAACTGCACGACGAGCTGGGTCAGTATCTGAACGCGATCAAGCTCGACGCTCTCGCGGCACGCGAACGCCGCGCGGACCCCGCCGCGGTGGCCGCGGCCGTGGACGACATCGCACGCACGGTCGATCACATGCACCATGTGGTCGCCTCGATGATCGCGCGTCTTCGCCCCGTCGGTCTCGACGAGCTCGGCCTGTCGGCCGCGCTCGAGAACTGCGTCGAACAGTGGCGTCAGCGCCACCCCGGCGTGCAGCTGCGAATGCGCGTGGAGGGCGCGATAGACGACCTCGGCGAGGCGCTCTCGGTCACCGTCTACCGGATCGTCCAGGAAGCGCTCACCAACGTCTCACGCCACGCCGACGCACGCCGCGTGGACCTCGTCGCCGTGCGCCGTGGCACGGGTGGCGACCAGGCCCTGGAGGTCCGGATCGTGGACGACGGCGTGGGCCTGCGCGAGCCGCTGCCGGTGCGGCGATTCGGGCTGCGAGGCATGCGGGAGCGGGTGGAACTTGCCGGCGGCCGATTCAGCGCCGACAACTCGCCCGGCGGCGGAGCATGCATCGAGGCCTGGCTGCCGATCGGTACGACGGCGTGAGCACCGCGCCGGCGCCCATTGCGGTGCTGCTGGTGGACGACCACGCCGTGGTGCGCGAGGGTTATCGCCGACTGCTCGAACGCAGCGGCGGCATCGTCGTGGTCGGCGAGGCGGCGGACGGCGCGCAGGCGCTCGACCTGTGCGAGCGACTGCGGCCCGGGATCGTCGTCATGGACATCACGCTGCCGGGCTCGAGCGGCATCGAAGTGATGCGGCGCATGCTGGGAAGAGATCCCGCCACCCGCGTGCTGATCTTCAGCATGCACGAGGACGCCGTGTTCGCGCGGCGCGCCCTGCAGGCCGGCGCGCGCGGCTACCTCCCCAAGTCGTGCGCACCGGCCGAGATGGTCGAAGCCGTGCGCACCGTCGCGAACGATGGCCACTACCTGCCGCCCGCCATGGCGCACAAACTGGCGCTGGGCGCACTCGGTGCGGCCCAGGCGGACGCGCAGCAACTGACCGTGCGGGAGGCGGAGGTGCTGCGACTGCTCGCCGAGGGCCGCTCGGTGCGCGAGATCGCCGCCGCGCTGGAACTCACCCCGAAGACCGTGGCCAATCACCAGACGTTCATCAAGCAGAAGCTCGGTGCGGGCACCGCGATTCAGCTGCTCCGCCGCGCCGAGAGCCTGGGTCTCGTCTAGGAGCCTCGTTTCAGCGCGCCAAAAAAACGACGGGCGGCCGGCCTCGCCGGCCGGTCGCCCGTTCGTGTCGGCAGATCCTGCGGTCGGATCAGGCGCCGGGCTTCTGCGCCCAGACCTTGCACCAGCCGGTGGCCGGCACGCTGTGACCCGCGAAGATGTTGCAGCCGCCGCTGGCATCGCCGGCCTTGCCCTGGAACTGGGCGCAGGTCCCGCAACGCTGCGTGGGCTTGTGGGTCGGATTCGCGGTCGCATTCACCTTGGTCGTGTCCGTCACGAAACCGAGCGACTTGGCGGTCGGGTCGTTGGGATCGAGCGGCGGCAGTCCGGCGGCACGCGCATCCTTGAGGAACAGGCCCATGGCCGGGACCATGGCACCGGCGATCAGGCCGCCCTTCACCACGTCGCGACGAGAGATCTTCTTGTCCATACGAATCACTTCCTTAAGGGTTGATAAACAGGAACGAAACGATCCGATGGCCCAATGTTCGCGCAAGCCCGCCGCTCGTGGTCGTGAATTAATATTAATCGTCTGCGCGACGGACGGACGCCGAGGCTCGCCCGGGCCACCAGCCGCGCAGATACAGATCCGTGAGGTGCGCAACGAGGCTCACGCCGAGCCAGCCGGCAAGCACCGGCCAGGCCGCTCCCACGAGCGCCGCGCGTACCGCGGCCATGAGAGCGGCGCCGGCGCCGAGCGCAGCCACGATGCCCACCGTGCTGACCGGAGGGCGTAGCTTGGTGCGAACGATTATCAATAACGCGCATTCCAGCGCCACCAGCACGAGGATCCCGTCGAGCACCGGGACTGACACGAGCGGTGTCATCGTGGATGCAGGCCGCGCAGCGTCCCGTCGGCCCGGCCGCTCAGGCGCGCGCCAGTCCGAGCAGGTGTGCGACGTCCTTGACGAAGATGCGCGCGTGCGCGAGTGGTCGCGCGCGCACGAGCTTCTTGTGCATGTAGGCCTGCCACGTGAGCCGCTGCACGTCTTGGTCGCGGCACATGTGCACGAATCGCTCGCGGCGCGAGTCGTTGGAATACCAGAAGCGCTGCATCATGCCGAGCACCCAGAACACCGTGCCGTGCGCGCGCATGAAGCGACGCCGGGCATCGGCGAGCGCGCGCGCGTCGCCGGTTTCGAGCATTCGCACCACCGCGTCGGCCGCGAATCGGCCGCTCGCCATGGCGTAGTAGATCCCCTCCCCCGATGCCGGCGCGACCACCCCGGCGGCGTCGCCGGCGAGCACCACGTCGCGGCGGTTGTCCCAGCACGGCAGCGGCTTCATCGGAATGGGCGCCCCCTCGCGGCGCACCGTCTCGAGCGTCTCGAGATCCGTGCTCCGGCGCAAGGTGTCCACCGCGCCGCGCAGGGAAAAGCCCTTGTGCGCGCTGCCGACGCCGATGCTCGCGGTCTCGCCGTGCGGAAATATCCAGGCGTAGAAGTCAGGCGACAGCCGGCCCTGATAGAACACGTCACAGCGCGTCGGACTGTATTCGCCGCGTTTTCCTTGCGGCACCCGGACGATTTCGTGGTAGGCGGCGACGTAACGCACACGGTCGGCGCCGGGCACGCACTGACGCGCCACCTCGGAGCGCGCGCCGTCCGCGCCGATCACCGCGCGCGCGCGCAGCCGCAGCGACTCGCCCGGCAGTCCGTCCGCGCCGCGCCGGCGCGCGCTCACCACGCCCACCCCGTCCGGGTCGCGCTCGTACTGCTCGAAGGTCGCCGTGATCCGGGTCGCGCCCTGAGCGGCGGCACGCTCGCGCAGCCACTCGTCGAAGCTCTCCCGATCGACCATGCCCACGTAACCGTTCTCGATCGGCATGTCGACCGCACGCTCTCGCGGCGACACCATGCGCGCCGATTCCACGCGCGCGACCAGCAGCGATGCGGGTATGTCGAACTCCTCCATGAGCTTGGGCGGCACCGCGCCCCCGCACGGCTTGATGCGGCCGGCCCGATCGAGCAGACACACGCGCAAACCCCGCCGGGCGAGGTCCGTCGCCGCAGTTGCGCCAGCCGGCCCGCCGCCCACCACCACCACGTCGTACTCGTCGCTCATGCCGTCACCGTCCTCGTGCTGGGCGCCTCGCGCCGTGTGGTCGAATTGACTCGCGTCGCAAACCAGGATGCGAGCAGATAGAGCGCGGCCTCGGCCACGAATACGGCGCCGAACGCCCGTTCAGGGCTGCCGCCGAAGCCGCGCAGCAGGTCCACGGCACCGGTACCGGTCACGCCGCCGAGCGCGAAGGCGAGCGCCTGCGCGGCGCCCCACAGGCCCATGCGCATGCCGGCCTGCGCGCCGCTGCCCACGTGAGAGAGTTCCATCATCGCGCCGATCGCGGAGACGGCGAACACCCCGTTCGCCACGCCGAGCGCCGCCACCAGGCCCCGCAGCGGCCAGCCCGGGCCGATCGCAGCGCCGGCGGCGAGGCCGAGCAACGCCACGGCGGAGGCCAGGCAGCCGCCCGTGGTCCACTGGCGCAGACTGCCGAACCGGCGCCGACCGCTGCCGGCGATGCCGACCGCCACCATCCCCAGAAGCACCGCCGCGTGCCAGAGGCCGGAGAGGCGCGCCGAGGAGCCGACGCTGTAGCCGTACACCAGCCCGGCGAACGGCTCGAGGAGCAACTCCTGAGCGCTGTAGGCGAGCATGGAGACAAATACGAACAGCGTGAACGAGCGCGCCTGCGGATCGCCCCACACCGATTCAAGAGCGGTGCGAAAGTCGCGCTTGGGCGCTGCCTCGGCGACGCTCCGCGAAGTCGCCGCGGCGCGGCGCGAAGGCTCGACGCCGAGCACTGCGCACACGGTCACGGCGATGGCGATCGCGGCAACGATCGCGGTAACCGCCAACAGTCGCCGCGGCGAGAACGGATCGAGGAAATGTCCCACGCTCGCGGAGGTCAGCGCGAAGCCCAGGATCATGAGCACCCACATGAGCGTGGCCGCCGCCGCCCGGCGTGGCGCCTCGACGCGCGTGGCGAGCAGCGCGAGCAGCGAGGTGCCGGCCGCGCCGACGCCGAGACCGACGAGCACATAGGCCGCGAGCGCGAGGACCCAGTCGGCCGCGCCGCCGCCTGCGAGCCGCACGGCGGCGCACGCGCAGAGCACGCCGCCCGCGCCGAGCGCGATCATGCCGCCGACGATCCACGGGGTGCGACGCCCGCCGAGGTCGGAGCCGTGCCCGAATCGCGGTCGGATCATCTGAACCGCGTAGTGCAGAGCCACCAGCGCCCCCGGCAACACTGCCGGCAGGCGGTACTCGACCACCATCACGCGATTCAACGTCGACGTGACCAGCACGACGACCGCACCGAGAGCCGCCTGCACCAGCCCGAGCCGCAGGATGCCGAGCCAGCCCAACGGCGGCGCGCCGCACTCTTGGCCGCCGCGGCTCACGCGGCGATCCGCAGGGCGAAGGCACTCACCATCATGCCCGCCACGTACAGTACGATGCCCGTGCCGTTGTACCAGGGCGCCCGCCCGCGCGGATCGGCGAGCAGCCGTCGCATCAACAGGCCCTGCGCGGCCAGCAGCAGCGCGACCGCGACGGCGTGCACCGGCCGGCCCCAGGCGAGCAGGCAGAGCACCACCACCGCCTGCGGCAGCGCCATCGCGACGCAGGCCACGCGCGCGGCGCGCGCGGCGCCCAGGCGCGCCGGCAGCGAACCGATTCCGCAGCGGCGATCGCCGTCGATCGACTTGAAGTCGTTCAACGTCATGATGCCGTGCGCACCGAGGCTGTAGAGCCCCGCGAGCGCCATCGTCCGCGCCGACGGCCAGGCATTCGCGCTGAGCACGGCCGCTCCGGTGATCCAGGCGAATCCTTCGTAACAGCAGGCGCAGGCCAGATTGCCCCACCAGCCGTTTTGCTTGAGCCGCAGTGGCGGGGCGCTGTAGGCCCACGCGAGCGCGAGCCCGAGCGCGGCGATCGCGAGCACCGGTGCCCCGAATCCTGCAGCCCACGCGAGCGACAGGCCGCTCCAGCCGAGAGCGACGTACAGACCCCATCGGCCCGGCATGCGGCCGGAGGGGATCGGCCGCCGAGGTTCGTTGATGGCGTCCACATGGCGATCGAACCAGTCGTTGACGGCCTGGCTGGTGGCGCAGAGCAGAGGTCCGCACAGCGCGACGCCCGCGAGCAGCGCGGCCCAGTGGGCCGCCAGCGGAGTACCGCAGGAGATCGCGCCGCACAGGAATGCCCACATGGGCGGGAACCAGGTGATCGGCTTCAGCAGCTCGAGCACCACCGCGGGCGAGGGAACGTCGACCGCCGCGGGACCTTCGACCGTGCGCTCCAGCGGCACGGCGCCTAGTCCAGCTGCTCGCTCTCGGCCGAGGCGAGTTCCCCGAGGCCGTAGCGTCTGAGCTTGGCGTACAGGCTCTGGCGGCTCAGCCCGAGGATCTCGGCAGCCGACGCGCGATTGTCGCCGGTGATCTCGAGAGCCGCCTCGATGCAGAGCTTCTCGATCATGTCGGTCGACTCGCGCACCAGGTCCTTGAGCGGCACGCGGCCGACGAGTTCGGTCAGCTGCGCCACCGATCGCGGCTTGTCGCGGCTGATCTGCCGGTCGAAGGTGACGCGCTGGCCGACGTCGCGGATGGTGAACCCGAGGCAGGTCTGCTCGGCGTCGACCACCGAGACCGCGCAGATCTCCACGTCGCTGGTCGCACCGTATTCGCCCCGCAACTGGGTCGCGAACAGCCGCAGGGAGCCGTGTTCGCGCAGCTGCGCGGTGAGGAGATTGAAGTCGACCCCCGGACGCCCCAGCCAGCGCTCGAGGGACTCGTTGCGCGCCTGCTCTTCGGTGGCGAGTTGCACCAGGTCGAGGAAGGCGCGATTGGCGTAAGAGATTCGGCCGTCGAGGTCCGTGACCACGAAGCCTTCGGGCGCGCTCGCCACTATCTCGAGCACGCGCGACGCGCGCGCCGGCATCGCGAGCGCGCGACCGCCAGGATCGACGGCGTTCAGGCGGATCAGCAGAAAGGAGGTGCGCTCCTCGCGAAACAGCGAAGCGGCCATGTCGAACGAACGATTGCCGTCCGCGGACTTCACCACCAGATGTTCGGTGCGGCCGGTGGCGCGTACGCCGACCAGCACTTCCTTCAGCGTCTCGGCGCTCGACTCGTTCAACCCCTCGGGAAAGGTACGGCCCACCAGGCGCTTGTTGCCCTCGCCCAGCAGCCGTCCGGCCGCCGGATTGGCCTCGAGGATGCGCAGCGACGTGGCGTCGACGATCAGCACCGCCTCGGACGCAACCTGGAACAACAGGCGGTGCCGCGCCTCGGCCTGACGCAGCTTCAGATACTCGCGCTCCATCGATTGCTGCGCGCTGACCAGCTGCTGCTGCAGGCTCGCCATCGGCTGCATGCTGCGGCCGAAGGCCACCACGCCCTGCTTGCCGACCTTGACGGCGGCGTACAGCACCGGAAGATCGCCGCCCGACGAGGACGGGTGATTGACCATGCGCCAGCGCGGCGCGCCCTTGCCGGCCGCGTCGCGGATCAGGGCCTCGACCTTGGCGCGGCTCTCGACGGTGACCGTGTCCACCCAGGGCTTGCCGACCCAGCTCTCGTTGATTTCCGCCGCCAGTTCGTCGCTGCCGAACGACACGTCCTTGATTACGCCGGCATCACCGTCGGCGACCATCAGCGCGACGTCCGAGGCCACCGTGATGAGCCGTCCGGCGGTCTCGCCGTCGAGATCGCTCAACCACTTCTTTGCCGTGTTGAATTGTTTCACACGTCCTCGTCGCGAGTTCTTCGGGCGTCTCGCATCGGCGCCTTAAGGTTGCATGCCCAGGCGCGCAAGTGTCATTGCGCCACCACCTCGCCGCACAGCCGCTCTGCGCAGCGCACTGCTTGGGCCCCGTCCGCCGCGGCGTCGTCCGCACCCACCCGGACCGCCAAGTCCGCGCGGTTCACCAACAGCGGACCACCCACCAGCACGCGAAGTTCCGGATTGCGCGATGCGCGCCGCATGTCCGCTATCAAGGTCCGCATCGCGTCGAGTCGCGAATCGCAGCCGATGCTCAGGCCGGCGGCCGCGAACCAATGCTGGCGCAGCAGTTCGAGCACCTCCTGCCGGCGGCGCGGAAACTCCTGCCAGACCTCCCAGCCGGCCCGGCGCAGGAACTGCGCCACCACCGACAGCCCGAAGGTGTGCTGCTCGCCGGTGCAGGGACAGAGCAGAATGCGCCGCTGCGCACCCCGATCGCCGTCCTCCTCGCGTACGTCGCCGCCGCAGGTGCGCAGGATCTGCTGCAGGCGCCCGAGGCCCACCGTGACCTGCATGAAGTCGCACTCGTCGCGCTCCCAGCGTGCGCCGAGTTCGCGGGCCGCCGGCGCGAGCAAATCGAGGCAGATCCGCTCCGCAGGCACGCCGCGCTCGAGCAGGGCCTCGACATAGGCGGCAGCGATGGTGGAATCGTGCACCACCAGCAGACGCACCAGCTCCGTGACGTCCGCGGCGTCCATGTCCGCGCGCGAAGCGTGACCGAACCCAGCCGTCGCGCGCCGCGCGCGGCGCGCAAGCATCAGCCTCGGCACGATCTCGCCCTCGATGGTGCGCGTCAGTCCGGCCCGCCGCGTGCGCGCCTCCCTGCCCGCGGCGTCGCCCTGGCGTCGCGAGCGCGGGCACGGGGCGGCATCCGCGTCGGCGCAATCCGCCCACGCGCTCGCCTCCGGCTCGACGGTCTCTTCCGTGAGGTCGCTCGTGCTCATGACTTGCCGCCCTCCGCGTCGTGACAACGGGATCCGCCGCGTGTCCGGGACATTCGCGCTTCAGCGCTCGAATGTCAAGAAAGATTTACGTATAGTTTTGTTGACAGATCGCCGCGCGCAGGGATAGGGTTGCACTGGAATGGCGCTCTACACACAAGAGGAACGATCGCGTCGAGATGCCTCGCCGTGGACCGTCGTCCAGGGCGTCCTCGCCCCGCTGCAATTCCTGGTGTTCCTGGCGAGCCTGGTCCTGGTGCTGCGCTACCTCGCCACCGGCGAGGGTTTCGCCGCCGCCACCACCTCGGTCGTCGTGAAGACCGTGCTGCTCTACACCATCATGGTTACCGGCAGCATCTGGGAGCGCGCCGTATTCGGACGCTATCTGTTCGCGCCGGCGTTCTTCTGGGAGGACGTGGTGAGCATGCTGGTGCTCGCCCTGCATAGCGCCTACGTGGTCTCGCTGCTGCTCGGTGCGCTGGCGCCGCGGGCTCAGATGGCGCTGGCGCTCGCCGCCTACGGCAGCTACGTGGTCAACGCCGCGCAATTCGTGTTCAAACTGCGCGCGGCGCGTCTGGAGGCCCGGGATGCGCCGCAGGACGGCGCGAATTCCGTCGCAGCGGGGTTGCCGACGTGAATGCCGAAGCCATCGGTTGCGCCACGCCCGCCACCGCGGCGACGGCGCCGCGCGTGCTCACCGAACGTGGTCAGCGCGAGGTCTTCTGCGGGCTCACCGGCATCATCTGGCTGCACCGCAAGATCCAGGACGCCTTCTTCCTGGTGGTCGGTTCGCGGACCTGTGCGCACCTGATTCAGTCGGCCGCCGGCGTGATGATCTTCGCCGAGCCGCGCTTCGCCACCGCCATCATCGACGAGCGCGATCTGGCCGGCCTCGCCGACGCGAACACCGAACTCGATCGCGTGGTCACTCAGCTGCTGGCGCGCCGCCCGGACATCAAATTGTTGTTCCTGGTCGGATCCTGCCCCTCCGAGGTCATCAAGCTCGACCTCTCGCGCGCCGCGGCGCGCCTCTCGACCCGGTTCTCGCCGCAGGTACGCATTCTCAACTACTCAGGCAGCGGCATCGAGACCACGTTCACGCAGGGCGAGGACGCTTGCCTCGCCTCCTGGGTTCCCAGCCTGCCGGCCGCACCCGCGGCGCCGCCGCGCCTGCTGGTCGTCGGTGCGCTCGCCGACATCGTCGAGGACCAGATGCGCCGGACCTTCGCGGAGATCGGCGCCGGGGAGGTCGACTTCCTGCCGCCGCGGCGCTCGACCGAGCCGCCCGCGGTCGGGGCGAACACCCGCTTCCTGCTCGCGCAACCGTTCCTGGGCGACACCGCACGCGCGCTGGAGGCCCGCGGCGCGCGCCACGTGCCGGCACCCTTTCCCCTCGGCGCGCGCGGCACGCGCGACTGGTTTCGCGCGGCCGCCCGTGCCCTCGATCTTCAGCCGGAACGCGTCGAGCGTGCGCTCGAGCCGCGCTTCGAGCGCGCCGAACGCGCACTCATCACCTACCGCGAGCGCCTGGCGGGCAAGCGGCTGTTCCTGTTTCCCGATTCCCAGCTCGAGATACCGCTGGCGCGCTTCCTCGCCGAGGAGCTCGATGCGCAGCTCATCGAGGTGGGCACTCCCTATCTGCACCGGGCACACCTCGCGCAGGAACTCGCGCGTTTGCCGGCGGACACGAACATCGTCGAGGGCCAGCACGTGGAGCGACAGCTCGAGCGCTGCGTGGCCGCGGCGCCGGACCTCGTGGTGTGCGGTCTGGGACTGGCCAACCCGCTGGAGGCTCTCGGCCTGACGACCAAGTGGTCGATCGAACTCGTGTTCACCCCCATTCAGGGTTTCGAACAGGCGGCCGATCTCGCCGAGTTGTTCGCCCGACCGTTGCTGCGGCGTACCCGGCTGGTGGCCTGACGCCATGCAACTGACGCTCTGGACATACGAGGGACCGCCGCACGTCGGCGCAATGCGCGTCGCCACGGCCATGCGCGACGTGCACTACGTGCTGCACGCGCCGCAGGGCGACACCTACGCGGATCTGCTGTTCACCATGATCGAACGCCTGCCGCGCAGGCCGCCGGTCACCTACACCACGTTCCAGGCCCGCGACCTGGGGTCCGACACCGCGACGCTGTTCAAGGACGCCGCACGCGAAGCCTACGAGCGCTTTCGCCCGGCGGCCTTGCTGGTGGGCGCGTCTTGCACGGCGGAACTGATCCAGGACGACCCCGGCGGTCTCGCGCTGGCGCTGGGACTGCCCGTCCCGGTGGTGCCGTTGGAGCTGCCGGCGTACCAGAAGAAGGAGAACTGGGGCGCCGCGGAGACCTTCTACCGCGTGGTGCGCTCGCTGGCGACACCGCACGCGCCGCCGGCGGGCTTCAAGCGGCCGCCGCGGCCCTCCGACCGGCGCGCGACCTGCAACATCCTCGGTCCCACGGCGCTCGGTTTCCGGCACCGCGACGACCTGCGCGCGGTGCGCGAAATGCTCGATTTGCTCGGTGTGGAGGTCGCCGTGGTGGCGCCCCTCGGGGCCTCGCCGGCCGACATTGCGCGGCTCGGCGAGGCCGACTTCAACGTTCTTCTGTACGCCGAGACGGCCGGTCAGGCGGCGCAGTGGCTGACGCGCACCTTCGACCAGCCCTGCGTCAGGACCGTGCCGATCGGCGTGCGCGCCACGCGCGCCTTCATCGAGGAGGTCGCCGCCCTTGCCGGCTGCGATCCGCAGCCGGCGCTGGCTGGAGTCCCGTCGCACTCCAGCTGGTACTCCCGCTCGGTGGACTCCACCTACCTCACGGGCAAGCGCGTGTTCGTCTTCGGCGACGCCACGCACGCCATAGCCGCGGCGCGTGTCGCCGCCGAGGAACTCGGCTTCACCGTGGTCGGCCTCGGCAGCTACAGCCGCGAGTTCGCGCGCGAAGTGCGCGAAGCGGCGCGCGGCTACGGCGTGGAGGCGCTGATCAGTGACGACTACCTCGAAATAGAGGCGAAGGTGGCGGAGCTGCAGCCCGAGCTCGTGCTCGGCACGCAGATGGAGCGCCACGTCGCGAAGCGCCTGAAGATACCGTGCGCGGTGATCTCGGCGCCGGTGCACGTGCAGGACTTTCCCGCTCGCTACTCGCCGCAGATGGGATTCGAGGGCGCGAACGTTCTGTTCGACACCTGGGTGCACCCGTTGATGATGGGACTGGAGGAACACCTCCTGACCATGTTCCGCGGGGATTTCGAGTTCCACGACGCCGCCCCGGCTTCGCACCTCGGCTCGGCTGCGGCCACGGCCCCAGCCGCGCCGGCGCAGGCTGCGCCGGCCGACGCGGTGGCGAGCGCCGCCTGGACGCCTGACGCCGAGCGCGAACTCGGCAAGATTCCTTTCTTCGTTCGCGGCAAGGCCCGGCGCAACACGGAGCGCTACGCCGCCGAGCGCGCGCTCTCGCAGATCACGGTGGAGACGCTCTACGATGCCAAAGCGCACTTCAGTCGCTGACTCGACACCGATACGGTTCGTGATAGTGACGATGGACAGCCATCTGTCCAGCGCGGTGCGGCGTGCGCGGCAGCGGCTCGCCACTCAGCTTCCGGGGCTCGTGCTCGAGGTGCACGCCGCCGACGAGTGGGGCAGCGACCCGTCCGCCCTCGCCCGCTGCCTCGCCGACGTCGAGCGCGCCGACATCCTCGTGATCACCATGCTCTTCATGGAGGACCACTACCGGCCGGTGCTCGACGCGCTGGCAGCGCGCCGCGAGCACTGCGACGCCATCGTCTGCGCCATGTCGGCGGGCGAGGTGGTGCGGCTGACGCGCATGGGGCGCTTCTCGATGGACGGCAAGCAGGGCGGACCGCTGGCGCTGCTCAAGCGACTCCGCGGCGCACGCCGCGAGGGCGCGAAGACGACGGCCGGCGCGGATCAAATGAAGATGCTGCGGCGGATTCCCCAGCTGCTGCGCTTCATACCGGGCGCCGCCCAGGACGTGCGGGCCTACTTCCTCACGCTGCAGTACTGGCTCGCCGGGTCCGAGGACAATCTCGTGCACATGGTGCGCCTGCTGGTGCAGCGCTATGCCAGCGGTCCGCGCGCCGGACTCCTGGCCGCGGACAAGGTGCCGGCGCCGGTCGAATATCCCGAAGTGGGCGTCTATCACCCCCGCCTCGCGGCCCGTCTCTCCGAGCGCGTCGAGGACCTGCCGCGTGGCGGCGAGAACGGCACCGTCGGTCTGCTGGTGCTGCGCTCCTATCTGCTCGCCGGCAACGCCGCGCACTACGACGGCGTCATCCGCGCCCTGGAGGCACGCGGCCTGCGCGTGATCCCGGCGTTCGCCTCGGGGCTCGATTCGCGGCCGGCGATCGCCAAGTTCTTCGTGCGCGACGGCGTGCCGCAGATCGACGCCCTGGTGTCGCTCACCGGCTTCTCCCTGGTCGGCGGTCCGGCCTACAACGATTCCAAGGCGGCCGAGGACACCATCGCCGCGCTCGACGTGCCGTACCTCGCGGCTCATCCCCTGGAATTCCAGACCCTGCAGGAGTGGGGCCAGTCGGCGCGTGGTCTGTTGCCGGTCGAGAGCACCATCATGGTCGCGATTCCGGAACTCGACGGCGCCACCGTGCCGATGGTGTTCGGCGGACGCGCGGCGCCCGGCGGCGGCGCGTGCGCGGGTTGCGAGCGGCGCTGCACCTTCGAGGCGGCGGCGCACGGCCACGACATGCAGGTCTGCGCCGAACGCGCCGAGACGCTGGCGGAGCGCGTCGGGCAGCTCGTGCGCATGCGCCTCGCCTCGCGGGCCAACCGCAAGGTGGGCATCGTGCTGTTCAATTTCCCGCCGAACGGCGGCAACGTCGGCAGCGCCGCCTTTCTTGCGGTGTTCGAGTCACTGCAGCGCACGCTCGAGGCGCTCGCGCAGGCCGGCTACCACGTCGAACCGCCGGCCTCCGTCGAGGAGCTGCGCGAGCGGCTGATCACGGGCAACGCGGCGCAATACGGGGCGCCGGCCAACGTCCACAAGCGCATCCCCGCCAACGAACACGTGCGCCGCGAGCGTTTCCTCAAGGAGATCGAGGCCCAGTGGGGGCCCTCGCCGGGCAAGCAACAGAGCGACGGCGCCTCGATCTTCGTGCTCGGCGAACGTTTCGGCAACGTCTTCGTCGGCATCCAGCCGAGCTTCGGCTACGAGGGTGACCCGATGCGCCTGATGTTCGACGGCGGCTTCGCGCCGACGCACGCGTTCTCCGCGTTCTACCGCTTCCTGCGCGAGGACTTCGGCGCGCACGCGGTGCTGCACTTCGGCACGCACGGCGCGCTCGAGTTCATGCCCGGCAAGCAGACCGGCCTGTCGGGCGCGTGCTGGCCGGAGCGGCTGATCGGCGCGCTGCCGAACTGGTACTTGTACGCCACCAACAATCCGTCGGAGGGGGCGCTCGCCAAGCGGCGCATCGGCGCCACCCTGATCAGCTATCTGACGCCGCCGGTCGCGGCAGCCGGACTGTATCGCGGTCTCGTCGACCTGAAATCCTCCCTGGAGAGCTGGCGACAGACCGAACCCGCCGACGACAGCCGGCGCGCTGCGCTCGCCGAGATGGTGCAGGCCCAGGCCGCCGCCGTCGATCTGGCGGCAGCCGAGCCGCCCTGGGCGGAGACAGCGGAGGAGCGCGTCGCCGAGTTGTCCCGCAAGGTGCTTGAACTCGAGTACACCCTCATTCCGCACGGCCTGCACGTGCTGGGGCGCGCGGCCACGCCGCACGAGCGCGTCGACTTCCTGCTCGCCATCGCCGCCGGTGCCGCTCCACCGGATGCCAAGGCCGACTCGCTGGCACTGGCGGCACGCACGCTCGTCGACGGCTCGACGGCGGAGGTGGCGCTCGGCGTGTCCGGCCTGCCGCCCAGCGAGGCGAACACCCGCCTGTTCGCCGAGCTCGAACAGGTCAACCGGATGCTCGCCGACAATCGGGAAATCGATGCCGTCGTACGCGCCCTGGACGGCGGCTTCGTACGCCCTGCACCGGGCGGCGACGTGGTGCGCACTCCCGCGGTCCTGCCGACGGGACGCAACATCCACGGCTTCGATCCGTTCCGCATCCCGAGCGCGTTCGCCGTCCAGGAGGGCGCGCGCCAGGCCCGCGACCTGCTGGCCCGCTTTGTCGCCGACGGCCACCCGCTGCCCGAATCCGTGGCACTGGTGCTGTGGGGTACGGACAATCTCAAGACCGAGGGCGGGCCGATCGGACAGGCGCTCGCGCTGCTCGGCGCCCAACCCCGCTTCGACGCCTACGGCCGCATCGCCGGCGCCACTCTCGTGCCGCTCGCGCAGCTCGGACGGCCGCGCATCGACGTGATGATCACCCTGTCGGGGATCTTCCGCGACCTGCTGCCGCTGCAGATCAAGCTGCTGGCCGAAGCGGCCTACCTCGCCGCGGCGGCTGACGAGCCGCTCGAACAGAACTTCGTGCGCAAGCACGCCCTCGCCTACCAGGCCGAGCATGGCTGCGATCTGGAAACCGCGAGCCTGCGTGTCTACGGCAACGCCGAGAGCGCCTACGGGTCGAACGTAAACCACCTGATCGAGAATGGCTGCTGGGAGCAGAGCGACGAGCTCGCCGAGACCTACACCCGGCGCAAGAGCTTCGCCTACGGCCGCTCCGGCCGCGCCGTGCAGCACGCCCGGCTGCTGACCAGCGTGCTCAAGGACGTCGCGCTGACCTATCAGAACCTCGACTCCGTGGAACTGGGCGTGACCACCGTGGACACGTACTTCGACACGCTCGGCGGTATCTCGAGCGCCGTGCGCCGGGCGAAGGGCGGCGCGGCGCCGCCGGTGTACATCGCCGACCAGACGCGGGGCGGCAACACCGTGCGCACCCTCTCCGAACAGGTCGCGCTCGAGACGCGCACGCGCACGCTCAACCCCAAGTGGGTCGAGGGCATGCTCGAGCACGGTTACGAGGGCGTGCGGCAGATCGAGGTGCACGTCACCAACACGCTCGGCTGGTCGGCCACCACGGGGGAAGTCCAGCCGTGGGTGTATCAGCAGATCACCCGCACGTTCATCCTCGATCCGCAGATGCGCGAGCGTCTCGCGAAGCTCAATCCGGCGGCCTCCGCAAAGGTCGCCAACCGTCTCATCGAAGCCTCGGAACGGCGCTACTGGCAGCCCGACGAGGAGACCCTCGCGGCGCTGCGTTCGGCCGGCGAGGAGCTCGAAGATCGCATCGAAGGCATTTACGAAGGGGTAGCTGCATGATCATGGACACCGTACCGGTCTCGAGCATCACGCACCGTGGGCACCGGCCGGACGGCGAAGGCAGCGTGCAGGTGCCGCTGGATCCGAATCTCAAGATCGGCAATGCCAAGGTATTCGCCGTCTACGGCAAGGGCGGGATCGGCAAGAGCACCACCTCCTCCAATCTGTCGGTGGCGTTCTCGAAGCTCGGCAAGCGAGTTCTGCAGATCGGCTGCGACCCCAAGCACGACTCGACCTTCACGCTCACCAAGTGCCTGGTGCCCACCGTGATCGACGTGCTGGAGTCCGTGAATTTCCATTCGGAGGAGTTGCGCGTCGAGGACTTCGTCTATCCCGGCTACAACGGCGTCATGTGCGTCGAGGCTGGCGGACCGCCGGCCGGTACCGGCTGCGGCGGCTACGTGGTCGGCCAGACGGTGAAGCTCCTCAAAGAACACCACCTCCTCGAGGACACCGACGTGGTCATATTCGACGTCCTCGGCGACGTGGTGTGCGGCGGATTCGCCGCGCCGCTGCAGCACGCCGATCGGGCGCTCATCGTCACCGCCAACGATTTCGACTCCATCTTCGCCATGAATCGCATCGTCGCCGCCATCCAGGCGAAGTCCAAGAACTACGCCGTTCGTCTCGGCGGCGTGATCGCGAATCGCAGTGCGGACACCGATCAGATCGAGAAATTCAACGGCCGCACGGGCCTCAAGACCATGGCGCGCTTCCCGGACCTCGACGTGATCCGCCGTAGCCGGCTGAAGAAGAGCACCCTGTTCGAGATGGAGTCCTCGGACGCGCTCACCGCGGTCCAGGACGAGTACCTGCGCCTCGCGCAGTCGCTCTGGGACGGAACCGATCCACTCATCGCGGAATCGCTCAAGGATCGCGAGATATTCGACCTGTTGGGGTTCGACTGATGGATACCACGACCTACCGCGAGCGTCGCGGCCAGCTCGAGACCTACTTCGACCGCACCGCCGCCGACGCCTGGGCGCGACTGACTTCCACCGCGCCGGTGAGCCGGGTGCGCGCTACGGTACGCGCCGGCCGCGACGAGATGCGGGCCACCCTGCTCGGCTATCTGCCGGCGGGACTCGACGGGCGCCGGCTGCTGGACGCTGGTTGCGGCACCGGCGCGCTCGCGACCGCGGCGGCCCAGCGCGGCGCCCAAGTCACCGCCGTGGACCTGTCGCCGACGCTGATAGCGCTCGCCCGCGACCGTGGACCCGCCACTGCGGGCGGCGGGCGCGTCGATTTTCGCGTCGGCGACATGACGGACCCCTCGTTCGGCGAGTTCGACCACGTGGTCGCGATGGACTCCCTGATCCACTACCGGACCGAGGACGTGGTGCGGGTGCTGGCGGGCTACGCCGCGCGCACGCGCTCCTCGATCGTGTTCACCTTCGCGCCGCGCACGCCCGCGCTTACCGTCATGTGGACCGTCGGTCGCCTGTTTCCGCGCGGCGACCGAGCCCCGGCGCTCGAGCCCGTGGCCGAGCTCGAGTTGCGGCGGCGGATCGCCGCGGAACCGACGCTCGCCGGCTGGCGCGTCGGCCGCAGCCGCCGCGTCACCAGCGGCTTCTACAAGTCCCACGCCATGGAGTTGACGCGCGAGTGAGCACGCTGCGCGACAGGCTGACGCTGCGCTGGATGCGGATCGGCACCGAATTCCTGCCGTTCGCCGACGCGACCAGCGCCGAACTGCCGCTCGGCCGGCTGCTGCGCCTGTCGTTGTTCCAGGTGTCGGTGGGTGTCGCCATGGTGCTGCTGATCGGCACCCTGAACCGCGTGCTCATCGTGGAGCTGGGCGTGCCGGCGTGGCTGGTGTCGGCGATGGTGGCGCTGCCCTTGGTGTTCGCGCCTTTTCGCGCCTTCATCGGCTACCGCTCCGACAACCACCGCTCGGCGCTCGGCTGGCGTCGGGTTCCCTACATATGGATGGGCACGCTGCTGCAGTTCGGCGGACTCGCCATCATGCCGTTCGCGCTGCTGATCCTGTCCGGCGACACGCACGGTCCGCTGTGGATCGGGCAGATCGCCTCGGCCTTCTCCTTCCTGCTCGTGGGCGCGGGACTGCAGACCACGCAGACGGCGGGTCTTGCGCTCGCCACCGACCTCGCGCCGGCACACACCCGCCCGCGCGTGGTCGCGCTCATGTACGTCATGCTGCTCGTCGGCATGGTGGCGGCAGGCTTGTCGTTTGGTCGGCTGCTCGCCAATTTCAGCGAGATCCGCCTCATCCAGGTGATCCAGGGCGCGGCCATGCTCACCATGGTCTTCAATCTCGCCGCGCTGTGGAAACAGGAGGCGCGCAATTCGCGCCCCGTCCCCGTGACCCACGCCGCCCCGGAGCGCTTCCTCGACTCCTGGCGCAAGTTCACCCGGCACAGCCGCGCGGTGCGCTTCCTGGTCGCGCTCGGGCTCGGCACCGCCGCCTTCAACATGCAGGACATCGTGCTGGAGCCCTACGGCGGCGAGATCCTGCACCTGCCGGTGGGCGCCACCACGACGCTCACGGCCATGCTCGCCGGCGGGATGCTGGTGGCGTTCTCGGTCGCGGCGCGGCTGCTCACGCGCGGCGCCGACCCCTATCGGCTGGCCGCCTACGGCGCAGTGACCGGATTGTTCGCCTTCGCTGCGGTCATCTTCGCGGCGCCGCTGCACTCGGCGGGACTCTTCCGGTCCGGAGTGCTCGCCATCGGCTTCGGTGGCGGTCTGTTCTCGGTCGGCACCCTCGCCGGCGCCATGGCTCGCGAACGCGACGGCGAGAGCGGTCTCGCGCTCGGCGCCTGGGGCGCCGTGCAGGCGATGAGCGCCGGCATCGCCATCGCGAGCGGCGGCGCCATGCGCGACGCGGTCACGAGCCTCGCGCTGCGCGGCGCGCTCGGACCGGCGCTCACCGGCGCGGCCACCGGCTACGGGGCGGTCTATCACGTAGAGATCTTTTTGTTGTTCGCCACGCTGGTGGCGATTGGTCCGCTGGTGCGATCGGGGGCGGCCGTCGGCCCCGACGAGCCGGCGGCGTACGGTTTCGCTCAATTTCCACGGGTAGGGTCCACAAGGGGGATCAGGACATGAACACGGGCGCCATCACGGGCTACTTCGACGTCGCGCAAATCGTCTTGTACACATTCTGGATTTTCTTCGCCGGACTCGTGATCTATCTGCATCGCGAGAACAAGCGCGAGGGCTATCCCTTGGAGAGCGACCGCTCCTCCAGCATCACGGTGCAAGGCTTCCCGGCGGTACCGCCGCCGAAGACCTACCACCTCGCCGACGGCAGCACCGTGCAGCTGCCGCGTCCTGAAACCGACACCCGCAAGGTGCTCGCCGAACCCATCGGCCGCTATCCGGGGGCGCCGCTCGCGCCGACCGGAGACGGCATGCGCGACGCGGTCGGCCCGGCCGCATACGCCTTGCGCGCCACGCACCCCGACCGGGCGTTGGACGGCAAGCCGCTGATCCAGCCGATGCGCCGCGCCAGCGAGTTCTCCGTGGCGAGCGAGGACCCCGATCCGCGCGGCATGCCGGTCTACGGCGCCGACGGCGAACGCGGCGGCACCGTCAGCGACGTCTGGGTGGATCGTGCCGAGTACCTGATCCGCTACCTCGAGGTCCAGACCGGCGCCGGCCGCCACGTGTTGCTGCCGATGACCCTCGCCAAGGTCGACGGCCGCGGATACGTCCGCGTCAAGTCCATCCTGGGATCGCAGTTCGAGCACGTGCCCGCGCACGCGAACCCCGATGAGGTGACGCTGCGCGAAGAGGACCAGATCAGCGCCTACTACGGCGGCGGCACGCTGTACGCGACGGGGGCGCGCGCGGAGCCGCTGCTGTGAGCCACGACGACTTCGCCTTCGAACCGGTGCGCGGATTGCCCGCCACCCTGCCGGAGGGTGAACGCCTGCTGTGGCAGGGCGCGCCGGACTGGCGCGCACTGGCGGTGCGCGGCTTCCACGCCCGCAAGGCAGCGATCTACTTCCTCGCCTTGGTGGCGTGGCGTTTGGCCGACGGCATTGCGCAGTCCCAGAGTGCCGGGACTCTGCTGCGCAGCTGCGGCTGGCTCGCGCTGCTCGGCGCGGCGGCGGTGGCGCTGCTCACCCTGCTGGCGGTGCTGTCGGCGCGCTGCGCGGTGTTCAGCATCACCAACCGGCGCGTGCTCATCCGCCACGGCATCGCGGTGCAGTTGACGCTCGATGTGCCCTTTACGGTGATTCAGGCGGCGGACTACAAGCCTGGCGCCGGCGGGCGCGGCGACATCGCCCTCACCGTGGCGACCAGCCAGCGGGTCGGATACCTGGTGAACTGGCCGTACGTGCGGCCGGGACGCTTGCTGTATCCGCAACCGAGCCTGCGCGCGCTTGCGGACGCGCAGGCCGCGGCCGAGGTTCTGGGCGCGGCGCTCGCCGCGGCAGCCGGCGGCAACGCCGCGCGTGCCTCGACCGACGCACGGACCGAAGACCTCGGGCGCCACCCGGCGATGGTGGCCTGACCATGCACGCCCAGGCCGTCGACCGGACCTTGCCGCGAGGCGCACTGGTGGCCGCCGCGATGCTGGTGATCGGCACCCTGGTGCTGGTCGTGTTCGCACGCCTGACGGGCTACACGCCGGCCAAGCCGCCGCCGAGCCGTGCGGTGCAGAGCTACCTGCTGCGTTTCGAGGATGGAGCCAACGGTTCGGTGCTCGTGCTGCGGGCCGACGACGGTCGAGTGGTGGACACCATCGCGCCGGGGACGGAGGCATTCGTGCGCAGCGTACTGCGCGGCATGGCGCGCGAGCGGCGCGTGGACCACGTCGGCGCCCAGCCTCCGTTCCGCCTGACGCGCTGGGCCGACGGGCGCCTGTCGCTCGACGACCCCACTACCGGCAGGCACATCGATCTGGAAGTCTTCGGGCCCACCAACGCCGGCGCGTTCGCGGACATCCTGCGCGCGAGCGCCGCACACTGAAACCTCGAGGAACGCACATGCTCGACGACATCATGACCATCGACTCCGCGGACGCGGCCACCCGCAAGGCGGAGGCGAACACACTGCTCACGCCGCGCTTCTACACCACCGACCACGCGGCGCTGGAGCGCATCGACGTGTCCGGCGTGCGCGCCGAGTGGGACCAGATGATGGCGGAGTTCCAGGGCGACGGGAATCGCAATCACTTCGAACGCGATGCCGCGTTCGCCGGCGAGGTGCGTCCCCTGCCGGCGGATCTGCACCAGGAATTCCTGGACTTCCTGGTGAGTTCCGTCACCGCGGAGTTTTCCGGCTGCGTGCTCTACAGCGAGCTCAAGCGCAAGGTGAAGAATCCGGACGTGCGCGCGCTGATGAGCTACATGGCTCGCGACGAGGCACGCCACGCCGGCTTCATCAATCAGACGCTGAAGGACTTCGGAGTGCCCGTGGATCTCGCATTCCTGCGGCGCGACAAGAAGTACACCTATTTCAAGCCGAAGTTCATCTACTACGCCACCTACCTGTCGGAGAAGATCGGCTACGCTCGCTACATCACCATCTACCGCCATCTGGAGAAGCACCCGGAGCGGCGCTTCCATCCGATCTTTCGCTGGTTCGAGCGCTGGTGCAACGACGAATTCCGGCACGGTGAGGCCTTCGCGCTCATGATGCGCGCGGATCCCTCGCTGCTGCGGGGTCACAACCGGCTGTGGATCAGATTCTTCCTGCTGGCCGTGTTCGCGACCATGTACGTGCGCGACCACGATCGGCCGCTCATGCACGCCGCCTTCGGGATCGATCCCACGGACTACGACTACCAAGTGTTCCGGATCACCACCGACGTCTCCAAACAGGTCTTCCCGCTGTCCCTGGACATCGACAATCCCAAGTTTCGCGACGGACTCGAGCGCTTGCGCCGTCTCGGCGTCGCCAGCGCCAAGGCCAAGGCCCGCGGCGGAATCCTCGGTGCGCTGACGCGCGCCGGCTGCGCGGTGGCTGCGGCGGGGACTTTCCTGCGGCTGTATTGTCTGCCGGTGCAGCGCCACGACCTGCCGGAACAGGTACGGATGGCGCCGGCCTGGTGAGCATGAACCTCGCCGCCCCGACCGCGTATGCGGTGCTGGTGTGGTGGTTCACCACCGGGTTGATCCTGTACCTCGATCGTCTGCCGCAGAGGACCTTCCGCGGCAGCCTCGGCGCCGGCGCCGTATTCGCGGCCGTTGCGGTTCTTAAGTTGCGCGCCAGCGCGGCCGATGCGAGTGCCATCGGCGCCTACACCGGCTTCACCGCCGCGATCGTGCTGTGGGGCTGGCTCGAGATGAGCTTCCTCATGGGTGTCGTCACCGGGCCTCGCCGCAGGGGCTGTGATCCCGGCTGCCGCGGCTGGCGGCACTTCCGGCACGCCGTCGCGGCCATCCTCTACAACGAGCTCGCCACCCTCGCGGCCGCCGGCGCGGTCTGGTGGCTGACCGCCGGTCAGCCGAACCGCAGCGCCGCCTGGACCTTCGGCGCGTTGTGGGCCATGCGCCTCAGCGCCAAGCTGAACCTGTTCCTGGGAGTGCCGAACTCGGGCGAGCAGTTCCTGCCCGACCACCTGCGGTATCTCGCTTCGTACTTTCGGCGACGGCGCATGAACCCGCTCTTCCCCCTCTCCGTAGGCGCCGCCGCCGCCGCGGTCATCCTCCTGCTGCGTCTGAAGTCGGGCGCCGACGACGCGTACCACGCCACCGCCTACGCGCTGACCGCCAGCCTGGTCGCGCTTGGTCTGGTTGAGCACGCCTTCATGGTGCTGCCGGTTCCCAGCGAGCGGCTCTGGATCTGGGCACTGCGCGCGGACGCCGCCGTCACTGCGCGTGATCCGCCTCCACCTTGCCTACCACCGACCTCGCGGACATGAGCGTCGCATGCCTCGCCAGTGCCGGCAGGCGCCGGTGCAGTTCGGCCATGTCGCCGTTCCACCACGACGCCAGCATGTACAGGTACGGATCCAGGGTGGAATAGGCCGAGCCGAGCACGTAGGGATCGAGTCCCGCCACCACGAGCTCGAGGTTCGCGCTGAATTCCCGCGCCGCACGCGCGGCGATGCCGGGGGCGGCGGCGGCACCCTCGTCTGAATATCGCTCCGGGTAATACATCCGCAGCACGGGCTCGTAGAGGCCGGTGGAGAGGAACACCATCCACTTGAGGAAGGCCGCGTGCGCCGGCGTCCCGGGCGTCGGCGCAAGCCCCGCCTGTGGGTGCGCAGCGGGAATGTACGCCAGCGTGGCGGCGCTCTCGAACATGACGCTGCCGTCGGGCAACCGTAGTGCCGGCGCCTTGCCGGTCGGCGTCACCGCGGCCCGGAAGTGCGCCAACGACCCCGCGTCACGCGCCACCCACACGCGCTCGTAGACCGCCCCGGCCTCCTCCAGGGCAACCTGGACCGCGAGCGATCCCGACCCCGGCCACCCGTACAGAACGTAGTGCTGCTGCATGAGTTCATCCCCTGCCATCAGGGCGCTGCGAAAGTTGCGCGCGGCGCCCAAAAAGAAAAACCCCGCGGCGGTCGCGCTGCTCGCGACACGCCGCGGGGTTGCCTTCGATGCCCTGCCGTGGACCTAGTGGCCCGTGGTCAGCGCCGCCGTGGGCGGCGTGGCCGCCGGCATGGACGTGCCCTGCCCCTGCGCTGGCGTCTCCGGAGTCGCCGCCGCGGCGCTTGCCATCGGGCCCTGCAGTTCCGGATAGTCCTTGGCCATGCTCACACCGTAGAGCGGCTTGAACACGCCCTGGTGACAGGTCAGGCAATTGACCTTGGCCACGTCGCCGAGCACCCCGAGCCGATGCGCCGGGAACGTCGCGGTGAGCGGCACCATGTAGGCGTTGTTGAGATCACGCGCCATCCGGATGCCGTACCAGGCCGTCACCCGCTTCGGCGTGCTCTGGTCCCAGACCGCGAACGCGCGCGAGTTGTGGCAGTAGGTACAGTTGACCCCGAGCGAGGTCGACATGTGCATCATCAGACCGTAGGTCGCCTCCGCGCTCTTGATCGAGGTGTGATTGCCCGAGGGCAGCGCCTCGGTCGAATTGACCCTGATCGACTCCGCATTCAGGAGATAGCGCGTGAAAGGATCGTACGGCAGAGATGCGTAGCCGACCGCGGGCTCGGGCTTGTTCTGCCCGGCATTGCTCGCGATCAGCCCCGATTCGCTCGACTCCCCGGGATTGGTGAACCAGACGTTCTTCGGCACCGCGTTGCCGCGGTGGCAGGTGTAGCAGGTGACACCGGTTGCGGCGACGTGGTTCTTCCAGTCCGAATTGATGTGCCGGACCATCTGCAGCATGCGCCGCGCCACCACCTTGGTGTACTTGCCGTCGTCGGCCATGTTGGCGCCGTGACAGTAGTTGCAGGCCTGGTCGGGCGGGGCCACCCACTGCGTGATCGCGACCATCACCCGGGTGAACTGAGCGACGTTGAGGTCCTTCAGCACCTGGATGTTCTGGTACACGCTCGAGGCGAGCGGTTGACCATCGGCCGGCGCGGGCGGACTGGACGGCGGAACCACGTTCTGCGCCGCCTTTACCGCGTCGAGCCGGGGATTGATCACCTGCTCCATCGCCGTGCCGCGATAGCCGCCCTGCAGGACGTCCATCGGCGGCCGCTCGCAACCGGCGAGCGCGCCGAGCAGCGCCACACCCGCCACCCATCTCAAGCGGCGCTCGCCGCCGCCCGATCCGTTCGAAGCTCGGTTGAACATGCTCATTTCACGGCTCCCGGTAAGCTGGCCGGATCGATCACGGGTGCGAACACGTGCGGATACATCGGCGCGACGTGGTGCTTCACGGCCCAGAGATACCAATTGTCGACCACGGTCCCGGTGAGCAGGATGCCGATGCCGCCGACCAGCGGCGTGAGCACCGCGAACCACCACGCCCAGCGGTGGATCGACTCCATGGTCGCATTGAAACCCATGGTCCAGCGCCAGAAAAGCGCTGCGCGCTCCGTGGCCGTGCCGCGGTCGAGGATCTGTTCCAGCTCGCGGTCACCACCGTAGCGGCTGACCGCGAGGATCGTCCCCGCGTGCATCGCGAACAACAGCGCCGAGCCGTACAGGAACGCGATCGAGAGCGCGTGGAACGGGTTGTAGAAGAGGTTCCCATAGCGCAGCGAGAACGCGGCGGTCCAGTCCAGGTGCGGAAAGAGCCCGAACGGCACCGCCTCGCCGAAGTTGCCCATCAGCACCGGGCGGATGATGCCGAGCACCAGGTACAGCCAGATGGCCGACATGAACGCCCACGCAGTGTGAGTGCCGAGGCCGAGTGCCCGCGCCCGCCGGTACATCCGCACCCACCACAGCAGCAGGGAGGCGGTCAGGAAGAATCCGGCCATCAGCCACCAGCCACCGTCCTTCAGCGGCGGCAGGTGCAGCCCGTAGGAGGGCGACGGTGGCTCGAGCGCCAGCCACGGCAGCTGCCGGACGAACTGGATCGGATTCCAGTGCACCGAGGCGAGCATGTTGAGGCCGATGATCTCGAACGCCAGGAAGCCGCAGATCAGCGACAGCAGCCCCGTGGTGCCCAGGTAGATCGGACCGATCTGCGCGTCGCCGAACCGACCGAGCAGGTGGATGAATCCACCCTTGCCCTGCCGACCCCAGACGCCGCTTGGCAGCGGAGTTCCGGGATACGCCGGTGCGCGGACCTGAACCCGCGTGAATATGTTTTGGTATTCAGCCATGTTGTTCCCCTGCGCGTTGCCGCGTCACTTCCAGATCGACAAATTGAGCCACCAGCTCCACCACTCCGGCCAGCCACGGCTCCAGAACGGTCCGCTGATCACGATGCACACGGCGCTCCAGAACACGGCGCTCACCGCCAGGAACAGCCCCAGCCGGTGGATGCCGAGCGTGCCGATCGAGTAGCCGATCGTGTCGCGGTAGTACGTGTTCTCGTGCTCGGCGGTCTTGACCACCTCGCCCTTGCCCGGGTTGCTGGCCGAGAGGATCAGGGATCCGTGCAGCGCCAGCGCGAAGCAGTTCGCGAAGAAGAAGCTCACCGCGATCATGTGCGCCGGGTTGTAGTGGAAGTGCAGGTACTGGTAGCCGGTGTTCGACACCCAGTCGAGGTGACTGAAGATGCCGTAAGGGAAGGCGTTTCCCCAGGCGCCCAGCAGCAGCGGTCTGATCACTTCGAGCGTCACGTAGGCGAGGATCGCGAAGCTGAAGGCGATGGGCACGTGGTAGCCCATGCCAAGCTTGCGGCAGATCTCCACCTCCCGCAGCGCCCACGACACGAATGCGCCGATCGCGCATATCGTGATGAGTTGCCACAGACCGCCGTCGCGCAACGGAGCGAGCGCGAGCCCGTACTTCAGGTCCGGTGGCGCTATGTTGATCTGCCAGATGTTCCAGGTCGGCCCTATCGCCGCCCCGTAGACGATGAGCGCGGTGCCGAGCAAGGCGAAGAACATCGTCGTGACGCCGAAGAAACCCACATAGAAGGGCCCCACCCAGAAGTCGAACAAGTCGCCCCCGAGGAGGGTCCCGCCGCGCACGCGGTATTTTCTCTCAAAGCTGAGCATCGACATGGTAGTGCTCTCGTGTCAGGAAGTTTTCCGCCATCACCCGGTCCGTCGTCCGCCTCCGGCGGCGGTCGGGGAGGAATCCTCGCGGAGTCCCCTCCCGGCCGCCGCCTTCGACGTACAGCGCTAGGGCTTCGCTGCGTCCGGCATCGTCGACATGTGCGTCGCCGCCGCCGAAGGCGCCGAGTGGCCACCCAGCCAGTTGAACCTGTCCGTGCTCAGCAGGATGAAGTGAATCAACAGTGCCAGCACCAGCAGGAACGTGAACAACCCGACCAGGGCCCTTCGCGGATCGAATAAAAGCCAAATTCGCCACATTTTGTCGTCTCCTATGCTCGTAGCAGAATCATCGACCGGAAATTCCGGCGACTCTCGTCGTCAGAACCACGGCCGCCATTGCCACACAAGGAAGTGCGCGACGATGGCGATGACGGTAAAGATGATGAAGCTCGTGACGAACAGACCGTGAAACTCCTTGGCTTCATTGGCGGTCAGCCCGGACAGCGAGCCATTTTTTCCTTCGCTCATACCTCTCACCTCCAGAAACGGGCCCCGCGGCCCAAATTCGCGCTCGGCAGTCGCGCGAACCGAAAAAAGCCGCGGCGGTCGGCGGTCCCGCCACGACACCATCGTCCGATAGGGGTCTCGGACGAAATTCCATTGAACTCGCACCGGTTCACGCCGGCTCCTGGGCGCGCGCTTCGCGTCGCCGCGGCAGACGCTCGACGCCCACCTCTTCCTCGCCCGCGAGTCGAGTGGCGCGTTCGGCGCCGTCGCGCAGACGCTTGGCCGCGGAGATGCGCGTCAGCACCGGCTCCTCGGCGATCAAATCATCGAGTGCCTGCTTCGCCGCGTCGGTCCAGGTGAGCTCCCGGTGCAGCCGCGACGGCGTCGGATCGACCCTATCGAGGTCGCTGGCGAGCGGCAGGATGTTGAACAGCGCGTCGAACAGGGCGTTGCACACTTCCTGAACCACGTAGGTCGCGCCCGCGTAGCCCATGAATGGCGTGCCGGTGTGGCGCCGGATGATGGCGCCCGGGAAGGAGGCCGGGATGTACATGGCGCGCGCCGCGTTCTCGGCGAGGTACATGCGTTCGTTGAAGCTGCCGAACAGCACCAGCGGCGGACGTTCACGCAGCGCGCGCTTCACCGCCTCGTTGTCGGGCTTGACACCGGCGCGGCGCGCGAACGAGAACGTGCACGGCAGCCCCAATTCGGATTCCAGGAAGTGGCGCAGTCCCCGCGCATAAGTCTCGCTCGCGACCACCGCGAAGCTCGCGGTGCCGAAGAAGTCCTGGGTCACCGAACGCCACAGGTCCCAAAGCGGCTTGATGGTGGTGTGCTTCTCACGCTCTATGAATGGCTCGGGATCGAGGCCCAGCAGTTCGCCGAGCTTGCGCAGGAACTTGGTGGTGCTGTGCAGCCCGATGGGCGCTTGCAGATAGGGCCGTTGCAGCGTCTCGCACAACAGCCGCCCGAATTCGCGGTACAGGCACACGTTGACGTCCGCGTCGGCGAGTCGCACCACGTCTTCCAAGTGGCTGCCGAGCGGGAAGACCAGATTGATCTCGGCGCCGATGCCTTCCACCAGGCGGCGAATCTCCGCCAGATCGCTCGGCATGTTGAAGGTGCCGTAGATCGGTCCGATGATGTTGACTTTGGGCTTCGCGCCCGGCGCGCGCGGCTTCGGCGCGGCGATGCGCTTCTTGCCGTATTCACTCCACAACCAGGCCATCGCGCGGTTGGCGCTCTGCCACTGGTCCTCGTCGATGGTCCGCGGCAGGAAGCGCTGGATGTTGGTGCCTTCGGGCGTCACGCCGCCACCGATCATCTCCGCGATCGACCCCGTGACCACCACCGCCGGCAGGTCGGGGTCGAGCGTCGCGTGGGCACGCTTCATCGCGCCCTCGGTGCCGTGCTGACCGAGTTCCTCCTCGGCGAGTCCCGTGACCACGATCGGCAGTTCGTGCGGCGGCAGTGCGTCGGTGTAGTGCAGCACCGAGGTCACCGGCAGGTTCTCGCACCCCACGGGACCGTCGATGATGACCTGCAGACCCTTCACGGCGGTGAACACGTACACCGCGCCCCAGTAGCCCCCGGCCCGATCGTGGTCGAGTACCAGCATCAGACGGGCTCCTCCGCCTTGCGCTTTGCGGCGAGGCGCGCGCGGTAGCGGTCCTTGAACTGCGGCCGGTCGACGGGAGTGTCCTGCCAGACACCGGCGCTGGAACCCGTGCCGACCCCCTCGAAGAAATCCCGCATCGCGTCGAAGCGGCTCTGGTTGCCGAGCGCCGCATTGAGCACCTGGGCGAGCGAACCTGCGCCCGCGGGCCCCATCAGCGGTCGCGCGGAGATCAGGTTGGTGAAATACAGCGCCGGTATGGCCAATTCCTTGGCCTTTTGCACCACCGGCGTCGTGCCGATGGCGATGTCCGGCGAGAACTCACCGAGCGCCGCGAGGTCGTGCTCCAGCGACGCGCGATACTGCACGCGCACGCCCTTGGCGACCAGCCAGTCGCGGTCCGCCTCCGACCAGGGCGTACGCGGACAGGCAGTGCCCACGTAGCGCAGATCCGCGCCGCTCTCGACCAGGAGACGTCCGACCAGCAGTTCCGAGCCCTCGTAGCCGGACAGGGTGATGCGTGCCTTGATGGGCGCCTTCACGAGCGCGGTGCGAATCGCCGGCAGCACGCGGTTCTGCGCGGCCGCGACTCGCTCACTGGCGATCCCGCAGGCGTCGCCGATGGCCGCGAGCCACTGCGCCGTGCCGTCGTAGCCGATCGGCGCCGAGCCGACCACCGGCCGGCCGGCCGCCTCGAATTCGCGGATGCTCGCGGTGTAGAACGGGTGCACGGCCGCGACCACGGCGCCGTCGAGTGCGGCGTACAGTTCGCGCCACTCGCGCGTCGGCACCACCGGTCCCGCAGCGAGCCCGAGAGGCTCGAGCATCGCGGCGATGCCCACCGGGTCGGCAGGAAACATCTCGCCGAGCAGAGTCACCGTCGGGCGGCCGCTACGCCCGCCGCGGGGCGCCTGCACCGGACCCTGGAGCGCCTCGGTGCGGGCGTACTTGAGCATGGCGCCGGCGAGCACGTCCTTGGCTTCCGCGTGCGTGGGCACGCCGAAGCCCGGCACGTCGATGCCGATGATGCGCACGCCCTTGATCTCTCGCGGCAGCAGCTGCAACGGCACGCCCGACGCGGTCGGCACGCACAGGTTGATGATCACCACCGCGTCGTACAACGCCGGGTCGGCTATCTGGAACACCGCGTCACGGATGTCCTCGAAGAGCTTGCCGGTGACCAGGGTCTCCGAATTGAACGGCACGTAGCCGACCGTGCGGCGCGCGCCGTAGAAGTGCGACGTGAAGGTCAGCCCGTACACGCAGCACGCCGAACCGGAGAGGATGGTGGCGGTGCGCCGCATGCGCAGCCCCACCCGCAACGAGCCGAACGCCGGGCACATGCTCTGCGGCTGTTCATGCGGGCCCTGCGGATAATCGCGCGCGTAGCGCTCGAGCGTGGCGCTCTTGCCGGCCGCCGCGGCGGCACGCAGCAGCTGGTCGCGGCCGGCGTGGCATCCCGCGCCGTCGACGGGCACCGGGTCCGGAGCGGCTGTGGAGGACTCGACGCGATTCGGGGTCTCGTGCATGGCTCAGGCTTCGTCGTAGACGATTTCCAGGGACTGCTTCTCGACCGCCCCGGCGCCGCGCATGTCCTCTTGCGAGGCCGGATCGAGCTTGACGTTGCGGCCGACCGCCTCGCTCTTGAACAGCCCGAGCAGCGCGTCCTGCGACAGCGGCGACGGCCGCAGTGGCGGCGCGTCGGCGACGTTCGCGGCCAGGTTCTCGAACAGCGGCGCCCACGCGGACCCCGGTCTGCCGACGATGTCGTAGTTGGCGCTCTTGCGCCGTATGTCCTCGTTGGCCGGAATGGCCGACAGCACGGGTATGCCGACGGCTTGCGCGAACGCCTGCGCCTCGCCGGTGCCGTCGTCCTTGTTGATGACGAGGCCGGCGACGCCGACGTTGCCGCCCAGCTTGCGAAAGTATTCCACCGCAGAGCACACGTTGTTGGCGACGTACAGGGACTGCAGGTCGTTGGAGCCGACCACGATCACCTTCTGGCACATGTCGCGCGCGATCGGCAGACCGAATCCGCCGCACACCACGTCGCCGAGGAAGTCGAGGAGGACGTAGTCGAAGCCCCAGTCGTGGAAGCCGAGCTTCTCGAGCAACTCGAAGCCATGGATGATGCCGCGCCCGCCGCAGCCGCGGCCCACCTCGGGTCCGCCGAGCTCCATGGCGAACACGCCGTCGCGCTTGAAGCAAACGTCGCCGATGAGCACCGGCTCACCGGCCTGCTTCTTGCGCGCCGAGGTCTCGATGATGGTCGGGCAGGCGCGTCCGCCGAACAGCAGCGATGTCGTGTCGCTCTTCGGGTCGCAGCCGATGAGCAGCACCCGCTTGCCCTGCTGCGCCATCATGTAGGACAGGTTGGCGAGCGTGAAGCTCTTGCCGATGCCGCCCTTGCCGTAGATCGCGATCACCTGGGTCTGCTTGGCAGGCGCCTCGGTGGACACCGGATCGGGTTCCAGCGCGGCCTCGGCGCGCAGCGCTTGCAGACGCGCCTGCTCGGCGCGCATGGCGGTCGCAGTGGCTTGAGAGGTGCTCATGGCGAGTTTCTCCAGTCGAGGATCATCTTCAGGCAGGCCGGATCGGTGAATGCGGTGCGGTAGGCGAGCGGCGCGTCGGCCGCGATCTGGCGGTGGGTGATCAGGCCGTCGAGCGCGAGCGCGCGCGTGCGGACCAGTTCGCGCACCGCCTGCAGATCCGCTTCGCGCCACTCCGCGGCGACGCGGATACGCGCCTCGCGCATGAACGCTCCGGGAAACGAGAACGACAGCGGTTCGCCGTAGAAGCCGGCGAGCACGATCTCGCCGCTCGGCGCGAGCCGGGCGATCAGCGTGTCGAGCAACCCGGGGTCGCCGCTCACGTCGTAGATCGCGTGATAGTCCCGGCGCGGATCCGCGTCGGGGTGCATGACTTCGTAGCCGGCGGCGCCGCTCATGCGGCCCGCGTTGCGCTCCCACACCACGGGGGCGGCATCCGCGCCGAGCGCGAGCGCAACCCGCGCCAGCAGCCGGCCGAGGACACCGTGGCCGACGATCAGGTCGGGCAGGCGCGCGTTGCGTGCCGCGAGCGCGTGATGGGCGGTGGCCGCCAGCGCGAGCAACACGCCCTCCTCCTCCAGTTCCTCGCCGATCGGAGTGACCCGGGCCGCCGGCACGACCACCCGCGCCGCCGCGCCGCCGAACAGACCACGCACGTCACCGAAGCAGCGCGCTCCCGGCACGAACACGCGTTCGCCGATGCGCCGCGGCGCCTTGACGCCGGCATGCACCACGCGGCCCACCGACTCGTAGCCCGGCACCAGCGGATAGCCCATGCCCGGAAAGGGCGGCATGCGCCCCGCCCACAACAGTCGCTCCGTACCCGTGCTGATGCCCGACCACTCCATGTCGACCACCACGTCCTCGTCGCCGGGCGGACTCAAATCGAGTCGGCTGAGCACGAGTTGTTCCGGCTTCTGGAGCACGACCGCGAGGGTCTGCATCGACGAACCGGTAGGTAGCGGACTCATGCGCCGTGCGGATCCTCTTGAGGTCGGTTCGAGCGAGGGAATGATTGCGCTGGGTGTCACAATACGCTGACTGTTCAAGGTGTCAAGCTTTCTTCACAGTCAATTGTGATCCACGTTCGCGACGATCAATCCGGTCTGCAACGGCTGGCGCGTCGCCACGCGGCGCGAATGCCGGAATCCAGCCTCTGCGAGCATGCGTTGCAACGTCGCGGCACTGCGCGGCCGCCCCTGCCCCATCGCGAGCAGGTAGAAGCCGAAATAAGCCTCGCCCACCGGGCCCGCGCCGGCGGTGTCGGACATCGGCTCGGCGAGCAAAAGCGTGCCACCCGGCGGAAGTGCGGCGGCCGCGGCCCGTAGCAAGGCCGCCGCCTGCGCGTCATCGTGATCGTGGATCACACGCACCAGGGAAATGACGTCCGCGCCGCGCGGCAACGGATCGTGGTGGAAGTCGCCTCCCACCGCGCGCGCGCGTTCGCCGAGCCCCAGGCTCTCGAAACGGCGCGCAGCGCGGGCGGCGACCGCGGGCAGGTCGAACAACACGACCTCGAGTTGCGGATGACGGCGCGCCGCGGTCGCGAGAAACGTGCCGTCGCCGCCGCCGACGTCGAGCAGGCATCGGTGCCTTTCGAGCGGATAGGCGTCCAGCACCTCGTCCGCGACCAGCGGCTGGGAGTCCGCCATCAGCGCCGTGTACTCTGCAACGTGCGCTTCGTCGAGCGCCGTCGGCCGCGCCGAGCGCGCATAAGCCCAGTAACCGGCGAGCGCACCACCCTGCGCACCCTCACGCAGCAGCCGCACCGGATCGTTCAGGTCCGTGTACAGCAAGCGGTGGTGCGCCACCATGGCGGTGACTCCCGGATTGCCGAGGAGCGCGGCGCCGAGCGGGCCCAGTCCGAATCTGTCCGCGCCGCGCCGCTGCAGCAATTCGAGCGCCGCGGACGCCTCCAGCAGCCGGCGCGCGGAGTCCGGCGGCAGCGACAGTTCGGCGGCGATCTCTGCCACCGACTTCGGACCGGCCGCGAGTGCCTCGTAGAGCTTCAATTGCACGCCGGCGTACAGGATCTGCGAGTACACGAAGCCCGCGCACAGATCGAACAACGCGCGCGCGCGGCGACGTGCCACCGGCCGGGTGAGTGGAAAAGCCGCCGCCCAGCGCTGAAAGCGCGGATTCGACAGCCAGCGGTCGCGCAGTGCGAGACGACGCTCGCCCCACGTCACGCGGGACGCGCTCAGGCCGCGGGCCGCGCGAGTTCCCGCGGCAGCAGGCGAGCGGCCTCGGCGAGGATGTGGTTGCGCAGATCGTTCTCGCCCGGACAGGCGGGAATTGCACCGATGGCGTCGCGCACCAGTCCTTCCAGGCGCTCCACGGCGCTGCCGATGCCGAGGCGGCGCACCGCGCTCGGACGGTCGAGCGCCTCGTCGCGACCCGTCGGCTTGCCCAGGTCGTGCTCGCTGCACACCACGTCGCGGATGTCGTCGGCGATCTGGTAGGCCTCGCCGATCCGTTCACCGAGCGAGTACCAGGGCGCCGGGTCGCGGCCCGCCGCACAGGCGCCGGCTGCGGTCGCCGCGGCGAACAACGCCCCGGTCTTGGCGCGCTGGTAGGCATCGAGTTCGATGTTCGGCTCGCATTCCCAGGCCTGCCCGGCGCAGATTCCGCTCGGCGCGCCCACCGCGCGCGCGACGATGTCGACCAGACCCACGAGCCGCGCCGGCGCGCCGCTGCCCGCGCGTGCGAGCCCCTGAAACGCGAGCACGATCAACGCGTCGCCCGTGAGCACCGCGATGCGTTCGTCGAAGGCTTTGTGCACGGAGGCGCGGCCGCGACGCGTCGACGCGTCGTCGAAGCACGGCAGGTCGTCGTGCACCAGCGAGGCACAATGCAGCAGTTCGATGGCGGCTGCGGACATCGCGCTCAATGCCGGTTTGTCCTCGGCGCAGGCCTTCGCCACGGCGAGGCACAGCCGCGGCCGGATGCGTGCGCCACCGGGAAATACGGCGTAGCGCAGTGCTGCCAGCAGGATGGGCGGCCCCTCGCGGCCTTCGGCCAGACGGAGGGCTTGGTTCAGGGATCGCTCGATTCGGGTCGCGGAATCCACGGCGGCTCCTCCGGTTGTCATGTTAACTGGTCACTTAGACCTGTAAGCTAATATAGACACATGCGAACGAGCGGGTCAATTCAACCACCACCGGCGGACCGCGCCGGGCCGCGCTTCGACCTGGATCTGGCCCCGGACGGCTATGCCTGGTGGTACGTGGACGGTTTGAGCGCGGACGGGCGTCACGGCCTCACGGTGATCGCCTCGCTGGGCAGCGTGTTCTCGCCCTACTACGCCTGGGCGCGCAACCGCGGGCCGGCGGATCCGCTCGACCACTGCTCCCTCAACGTGGCGCTCTACGGCAGCGAATTGCGTCGCTGGAGCATGACGGAGCGGGGCCGCAGCCGGATCGCGCGCGCCGGCGACCACGTCGAGTTCGCCGGCAGCTCCGTGCACTGGGACGGCACGGCCTTGCACGTCCGGATCGACGAGCGCTGCGCGCCGCTACCGCAGCGGCTACGCGGCACCGTGCGCGTGTGGCCCGAGGCGCTGCACCCGGAAGCGTATGTGCTCGATGCGGCCGGGCGGCACTGCTGGACGCCCTATGCGCCCCGCGCGCGCCTGGAGGTGGATTTCGAGCGGCCCCGCCTGCACTGGCGCGGCGACGCCTATCTCGACGCCAACAGCGGCAGCGAGCCACTGGAACGGGGCTTTCGGCGCTGGCATTGGTCGCGCGCCGCCGGCGCGCGCCGCACCGTGGTGCTCTATGATCGCGATCTGCGCGACGGCACTCGACGCCAATTGGGGCTCGCCTTCGACGCAGACGGGCGCGCCCGTGAGCTCGATCCCCCGCGCGACGTGGCTCTGCCGGCCACTGGATGGCGCATCGAACGCCGAACCCGCGCGGACGCCGGCGCCGAGGCGCGCGTGGTGCGCACCTTCACCGACGCGCCGTTCTACTGTCGGTCGCAGCTAGCCACCACGCTCGACGGCGAAGCCATGCACGCGATCCACGAGACGGCGGATCTCGACCGCTTCGCCTCGAGGTGGGTCCAGTGTCTGCTGCCTTTCCGGATGCCGCGCATCGCCTGACGCGCGGCCACGTGGAATGCCCGGACGGGCTCCCAGCGGGCTCCTAGGCGTCCAGGCCCGCGCGCAGCGCGCGCTCGCGACGCTCCAGCCGTTCGAACAAGTCGAGCAGCCAGACCACTCGATCCTCGATGCTGCGCCAGCGCGGCGCGTCCGGCGCGGCCTCGCCCTCCTCGACCCGCAGGGAGTCGATGAGAAAGCGCGCCTCGCGCAGCGCGGCCCGGTCGACGGGCGCGCCCCGACCACCGCCGCCGAGCAGGGCCTCGCCGACGAGCCGGGTCTTCTGCTGCCAGGGCACCACCGTACGCACGCTCACCGAGTCGAGGCCGCGCCGCTCCAGTTCGTGCCCGATCTCTGCGTACAACAGTCGCGCGAGCCGCATGCCCGGGCGGCAGGACGCCGGCAGGCGCGCAATGCCCGCGTCGGCGCGCGCATAGAGGTCGTCGGCCGCCACCAGCAGCCGCTGAACCACGCCGGCGATGCGCGCGTCGAACACCGGCTCGGCCAGCCAGGCTTCGACGTCCAGTCCCACGCCCCGCAGCCAGTCGAGCGGCAGGTAGAGCCGTCCGGCGCGCGCGTCCTCGCCCACGTCGCGCGCGATGTTCGTCAATTGCATCGCGACGCCGAGATCGCACGCGCGCGCGAGCAGATCGGGATCGCGCACCTTCATGACCAGCGCCATCATCGCGCCGACGGTGCCCGCCACGCGCACTCCGTAGGCACGCAATTGCGACAGGCTCGCGTAGCGCCGGCCGCGCGCGTCCCACTCGAAACCCTCCAGCAGTGCGCGCGGATAGGCTTGCGGGATCTCGAACCGGAACACCGTGTCCGCAAACATGCGGTCGGCGGGGTGGGCCCGCGGTTCACCGCGGTAGATGCGATCGAGCCGGTCGTGCAAGTCGCCGAGGGCGGCGTCGCGATCGACTCCCTGGTCGATCGCGTCGTCCGCGATCCGGCAGAACGCGTACAGGCTGGTGGCCGGGTCGCGTACCCGGCGCGGCAAGACCAGGGAGGCGGCAAAAAACGACCGTGACCCTCCGCGCAGCAGATCGCGACATGCCGCAAGATCGTCCGCAGCGGCGAAGGACTCGGTTCTCATACCCTTCCGATGCTAACCGCGAAGCGCGGTGGCACTCAAGCGTATACTCGGAATCGACGATGACCGACACCGTACTGATCACGCTCGGCCGGCTACCCAAGGCACTCGACCTGGTGCGCGGCTTCGCGGAACTCGGCCTGCGCGTGCTCGTCGCCGAGCCGTTTCGCTGGCACTTGTGCAGGGTCTCGCGCGACGTGGCGCGCAGCTACGCGGTGACCGCGCCCGCCGCCGATCCCGAGGGCTATCTGCGCGACCTCCTCGCCCTGATCGAGCGCGAGTCGGTGCGCTACGTGGTGCCCGTCTCCGAGGAAATTCTGCACGTCGCGGGTCTGCACGGCCGGCTGCCGCCGGGCGTGCGGCTGTTCGCGCCGACGCGCGCGGAGCTCCTGCGACTGCACGACAAGCTCGCCTTCAACCGGCTGGCGCGCTCGTTCGGTCTGACGGCGCCGCAGAGCGCCGCACCCGGCGAAGCTCTGGCGGCGCAGATCGCGGCCACGGGCGATTACGTGACCAAGCCTCGCTTTTCCTGCTCCGGCAAGGGCGTACGGGTGTGCCGTGCGGGCGCCCCCGCGCCGGCGGGCGGCGTACCCTCGCTCGTACAGCGATTCGTCGCCGGCGACGTGCGCAGTACCTTCGCCTGGGCCGACCGCGGGCGCGTGATCGTGAACGCGGTCTATCGGGGAACCATCCTGTCGGGCACCGTGGCGGTGGGCTTCGAGCGCGTCGACGCACCTCGCATCGACGCCTGGGTGCGCGAATTCGTCGCGCGCAGCGCGCACACCGGTTTCATCTCCTTCGATTTCGTGGTCGACGCCGCCGGCGAGCCGCAGGCCATCGAGTGCAACCCGCGCGTCACCAGCGGCGTGCACTTCGTCGATGCGACCGCGCTCGCGGCGGCCATGCTGCGACCGGACGCCGGGACCCAAGTGCGGCTGCGCGAGGACACGCTGCGCCAGCAATTCTATCCCTGCCTCACCGAGACCCAGCGCGCGATCTTCGATGCCGGCGAGCGGGCGCGCCGGTGGCGCCATCTGCGCACGGCGCGCGACGTCGTCTGGAGTCGGCGCGACCCCCTGCCCTTCCTGACCATGACGTTCACCTCGGCGCAGATCCTGCGGATGTCGATCTTCGAGGGCGTCTCTCTGGGGGAAGCGGCCACGCGCGACATCGAGTGGCAAGGCGGCGAGGCGTGACGCGCGCCGTCGTCACGACGCCGAGGCGTGGCGCACGGCGCAGTGGATCTCGCGCGCCGGGCGGATGGTGAGCCGCGCCACCGGCCGGACCCGTTCGGGCGACTCGGGCGCAAAATCGTAGCGGCACGCCAACCGCGCCAGGATGAGCGTGCCTTCCATCGCGGCGAAGCCCGCCCCCATGCACACGCGCGGCCCGATTCCGAACGGTAGATACGTGCCGGGAGCGATCTCGGACTCGCGCCCGGCGGCGAACCGGTCCGGGTCGAAGACGTGCGGATCGCGCCAGTAATCGCGGTGCCTGTGGATGGTCCACGGCGAGATCATGATCATCGCGCCGCGCTTGATGCGGTGGCCCCCGATCTCGCCGCTCTCGAGTGCGACGCGCGGCAGAAACGGTATCGGGGGATACAGCCGCAGCGTCTCGCTGAAGACGCTGCGCGTGAAGCCGAGGCGTTTGACGTGATCCAGCTCCACCGGGCCGCCCCCAGCGACCTCGGCGACCTCCCGCCGGATGCGCAGCACAGTCTGTGGCTGCCGCGCCAGGATGAAGAAGCACCAGGTCAGCACGCTCGCCGTGGTCTCGTGGCCGGCGAGGAAGAACACGCCGAGCTGATCGATGAGCTCCTCGCGCGAGAAGCCGGTCCCGGATTCGTCGTCACGCGCCGCCACCAGCGCGGCGGCGATGTCCTGCTGCGTGCCCGGGTGCGCGGCGAGGTGCGCGTCCACCAGCGCGCCGAGGTGGCACCTGATGGTCGCACAGGCGGCGAGTACGTGCTCGGGCTGCGCAATCGCGCGCCACGCGGGATCGAAGATCAGCCGCTTGAGCCGCACGTGTGCGACGCTGCGCTCGAAGGTGGTGAACGCCTCGAACACCTCGCGCGCCACCTCGGATTGGAGCGACGCCGAGAACACCGTGCGACAGATGATGTCGGCGGTCAGGTGGCTCATCGCAAGGTCGAGCGAGAAGCGGCGACCGTCCGCGACGCGCTCGTCCAGGCGCCGCTCGCACTCGTCGACCGCCGCGGCCATCGCACCGAAGGCGCGGTTCAGGCGCATGTGCGAGAAGGCCGGATTGGTCATGCGCCGCTGGCGCCGCCAGCGCTCGCCGCTGCTCACGAAGATCGATTCGCCCACGAGGGGCGCGAGGGCGCCGACCATCAGGTCGCTCTTCGGGAACACGTCGCGCGGGTCGTCGAGGATGGGGCGCGTCAGTTCCGGGGCGTTCACCAGCAGGATTCCGCGGCGCGACCATCCGAGCCAGCCGGCGGGCACGCGGTAGGCCGACGCGGGCAACAGTCCGAGCAGATTGCCCTCGCCGCCCGCCGCGGTGCGCGCGAGCCCGAGCAGGGCGGACAGCGGGCTCGGACGCGGCGGCGAGTACACTTCAGACGCCGAGCGCATGCGTGCTACAGTGCCGCAGCTTCGATGAGCGCGTGCGAGGAGGCGCGGCCATGAGCGGAAGCGCCGTTACGCTGTTTCACGTGTTGCGCGCCATGCACGTCGCCATCGGCAGCGTCGGACTGATCTCATTCTGGGTACCGATGCTAGCGGCAAAAGGCGGATTCGTACACCGGCGCGGCGGCCGCGTGTTCGTGTTCGCGATGCTCGCCACAGGCACGCTGGCGGTGGGCATCAGCGCCGTCACGCTACTCGCCCCGCTCGCCACCCACCCCGCGCAGACCGACGCCGCGCTGGTGCGCGGCGTGTTCGGCTGGATGATGCAGTACCTCGGCATCCTCACCATCGATCTCGCCTGGTACGGCTGGGAGAGCGTGCGCAACAAGCGTGAGCACGCACGCAATCGAAGCTGGCCCAATCTCGCGCTGCAGGCTCTGTTGCTGGCGGTCGCCGTCAACGTCGCCGTACGCGGCGTGCTGCTGGCGCAACCCCTGATGATGGGAATCTCGACGATCGGCTTCGCCACCGTCGCCACGAACCTGTACTTCATGGCGCGCACGCCGACCGACCGGCAGCGTTGGCAGTACGAGCACGTCAAGGGCCTGGTCGGCGCGGGCATCTCGGTGTACACCGCGTTCTTCGCGTTCGGTGCCGTACACACCTTCCCCCGCCTCGCGCTCAATCCGCTGTACTGGTCCATTCCCCTGATCGTCGGCCTCGCCATCATTTTGTTCCAGTGGCGCAAGCTCGATCGCCGCTTCCGGCCGAGGTCGGTCGGCGCGTGAGGAGCGCGCGTCGCTCCGGTTCGGCCGCCGCCCCCGTGGTGGTCGTGGGCGCAGGCGTCGCCGGTCTGGCCGCGGCCGCCGATCTCGCGGGAGCCGGGCTCGACGTGCTGCTACTGGATCGGGCCGCCGAGGTCGGCGGCAAGATGCGTGAGGTGCGCGTGGCCGGGGCCGGCATAGACGGCGGCCCGACGGTGTTCACCATGCGCTGGGTGTTCGATTCCCTGTTCGCCGCCGCCGGGCGCACGCTCGAGGGCGCGCTTGCGCTCGAACCGCTGCAGCTGCTCGCGCGGCACGCCTGGTCGGGCGGCGGCCAACTCGACCTGTACGCCGACGTGGAGCGCTCGAGCGAGGCGATAGGGCGTTTCGCCGGCGCCCGCGACGCCCGCGGCTACCGCGAATTCTGCGCGCGCAGCGCCGCCGTGTATCGCAGCCTCAAGGACGCCTTCATCGCCGCACCGCGGCCTTCGCCGCTCGCGCTGGTGCGCCGGCTGGGCGTGGGCGGTCTCGGTCCGATGCTGCGCACGCCGCCCTCGAGCACGCTCTGGAAGGCCCTCGCCGGGCATTTCGCGGACCCGCGGCTGCGGCAACTGTTCGGGCGCTACGCCACTTACGTCGGCTCCTCGCCCTTCGCCGCGCCCGCGACGCTGATGCTCATCGCACACGTCGAGCAGGACGGGGTGTGGCGCGTGGTCGGCGGCATGCGGCGGCTCGCCGAGGCGCTCGAGTCGCTCGCCGTGGCGCAAGGCGCGCGGCGCCGTTGCGGTGCTCACGTGCGCCGGCTTCTGGTGGAGCGCGGCGTGGTCCGCGGCGTGGAACTCGCCGGCGGCGAGCGCATCGAGGCGCGCGCGGTGGTGTATGCGGGCGACGCTGCTGCGCTCGCGGACGGTTCGCTCGGCGAAGAGGTGCGCGGTGTCGCGCGCCGCTTCACGCCGGCGCGCCGTTCACTGTCGGCCATCACCTGGTGCGTGACGGCGCGCACCCGCGGCTTCGACCTCACGCACCACAACGTGTTCTTCGCGGACGATTACGCCGCGGAGTTCGACTGGATCTTCCGCCGGCGCGGCATCTCGCCCACGCCCACGGTGTACGTCTGCGCCCAGGATCGTGGCGCGAACGGAATCGCGGCGACATCACAATCGGAACGCCTGCTGCTGCTCATCAACGCACCGGCCGACGGCGACCAGCGCCGCCGCACCCCGGAGGAGATCGCCCGGCACGCTGGTGACGCGTTCGCGGTCATGCGCGCGTGCGGGCTCGACGTGGACGTGACGCCCGGAGCGGGCGTCGCCACCGCCCCGCACGATTTCCACGCGATGTTTCCGGCTACGGGTGGCGCTCTGTACGGGATCGCCAACCACGGTCCCTGGGCGTCGTTCGACCGGCCCGGCTCCGCCTGTCGCGTCGCCGGGCTGTACCTGGCCGGCGGCTCGGTACATCCGGGCGCCGGCGTCCCCATGGCCACGATGTCCGGCCGACTCGCGGCCGCCCGGCTGCTCGCCGACGTCGCCTAGGAGCCGGTGCGGCGCGCGTCCGGCACCAGTTCCTCCAGTATCTTCGCCGAACAGAGCACGCCCGGCATGCCCGCGCCGGGGTGGGTGCCCGCGCCGACCAGGTAGAGACCCGGCAATTCCTCGCTGCGGTTGTGCGGCCTGAACCAGGCGCTCTGCAACAGGCGCGGCTCGAGCGAGAAGGCCGCGCCGTTGACCGAGAACAGCCGTTCGCGAAAGTCGAGCGGTGTGAGCAGCCGCGAGGTCACCACCGCATCGCCGAGCCCGGGCAGAACCGTGCTCTCCAGACGGCGCTGAATCGCCGCACGGTACGGCTCTGCGGCGCTCCGCCAGTCCGTGCCGCTCTCGAGGTGCGGCACCGGCGCAAGCACGTAGAACGCATCGCAGCCCGGCGGCGCCAGCGACGGGTCACTGGCGGTGGGACGATGCAGGTACAGGCTGAAGTCTTCCGCCAGGCGCTTGTGCACGAAGATGTCGTCGAGCAATTCCCGGTAGCGCGGTCCGAGCACCATGGTGTGGTGATAGACGTCGTCGAACCGGCGCCGCGTGCCGAAGTACCATACGAACAGGCTCATCGAGTAATGCGCGCCGGCGAGCTTGCGGTCGGTCCAGCGCCGGCGACGGTGCTCGGCGAGCAGCGTGCCGTAGGTGTGGGCCGAGTCGGCGTTCGAAACCACGACGGCGGCGCGCAGGCGCTCACCGCCCGCGGTTTCCACGCCGGCGGCGCGTCCGTTCTCGACCAGGATGCGGCGCACGGGCGTCGAGAAGCGCAGCGCACCGCCCTGCCCCTCGATCAGGCGCACCATGCCGCGCACCAGCGCGCCGGTGCCGCCTTCCGCGTAGTGAACCCCGTGCCGGCGCTCGAGATGCGCGATCAGGCAGTAGTACGCCGTCGTGCTGAAGGGATTTCCGCCAATCAGCAGCGAATGGAAGCTGAACGCAACTCGCAACCGCGGGTCCTCGAAGTAATCACACACCTTCGAGTACACCGAACGGAAGCCGCCGAGCCGCACCAGATCCGGCGCGGCGCCCAGCAGGCGCCCCACTTCGTGGAACGGTCGGTCCGCCATCTGCTCGAACGCGATGGAGTAGATCTCGGCGCTGGCGGCGAGGAAGCGATCGAAGCCGCGTACGTCCCGGGGCGAGAACCGCGCCACCTCCTCGCGCATGCGCTCGAGGTCGGCCCAATAGCAGAACACCGCACCGTCATCGAAGCGGATTTGGTAGAACGGATCGAGTGCGCGCACCGCCACGTCGTCCGCGAGCCGCCGGCCGCACAGGCTCCACAACTCCTCGAACAGATACGGCGCGGTGACGATCGTCGGGCCGGCGTCGAAGGTGAAGCCGTCCTGACGGTGCACGTAGGCGCGCCCGCCCGGCCCATCCAGCCCGTCCAGCACCGTGACCCGATAACCCTTGGCGCCGAGCCTGATCGCTGCGGCGAGCCCGCCAACTCCCGCTCCGATCACGATGGCTGCGGGCTTTTCATCCTCGTTCGTCAGGCTCACCGGCACCCTGGTTCCCCCCGTCGTCAGCGGCGCGCATCATGCGGTTGAATATACCGGCTTTGTACGGCGAATACTTGGACAGGCGCCTAGCCGGTCCACTGCGCTTTGTTGCATCATGCGCGGGTGTCGACCGAACCGACGCTTGCGGAAATACAGCGCTCGCTCGTCAAGGTGCACGCCGTGGCGCCCGACGATGCCCTCACTGCGGGCGTGCTCGGAGTCGACCGCGTCGGCAGCGGTGTGGTGATCGACGACCGCGGACTCGTGCTCACCATCGGCTATTTGATCACCGAGGCGACCGACGCGTGGATCACCGTGGGGGGGCGCGCAGCCCACCCGATTGCGGCGCATCCGCTCGCCTACGACCAGGCCACGGGCTTGGGGCTCGTCATGCCGCTCGCTCCCCTCGCCGCGCCGGCGCTCGCGCCCGCCTCCGCCGCGGAAGTCGCGGTCGGCGACTCCGTCGATGTGGTCAGCTACTCGGGATTCGCGCCGCCGCAGGCGGCGCGGCTGGTGGCGCGACGCGAATTCGCGGGAGCCTGGGAATATCTGCTGGACGACGCCCTGTTCACCGCCCCCGCGCATCCTCACTGGTCGGGCGCCGCACTTCTCGACGCGAACCGCCGCCTGGTGGGTCTCGGTTCACTCCTGGTGCGCGAGACGGTGCGTGGAGTGGAAACCAACGCCAATCTGTTCCTGCCCATGGACCTGCTCGCGCCAATCCTCGACGACCTCGTCCGTACCGGGCGCGCGCCGCGCCCGCCGCGCCCGTGGCTCGGCCTATACGCCGCCGAGGCCGATGGACGGGTATTGGTGAGCGCGCTCAGTGAACGCGGTCCCGCCCGCCGCGCCGGCGTGCGCGAGGGCGACCAGCTGGCGGCGGTCGCCGGCGTGCCGGTGACGAACCTGCCCGATTTCTATCGCCGCGTTTGGTCCCTGGGCCCTGCGGGAGTGGCGGTTCCCCTGACCTTGCTTCGTCGCGGTAGCCGACACGACGTGACGGTGCGCTCGGTGGATCGCAACGACGTGCTGACTCGGCCGCGCGCGCATTGACCCTGCCCGCGCCTCGCGCTCAGTGGGCGCGGCAGCGGTCCTCGATCGTGGCGGCGAGCAGCGCCGGGCGCTCCTCGTGCGCGAGGTGACCGAGCCCCGGCACTCTGACGACGGCGGCGTGCGCAACCCGACGCTGCACTTCGACGGCCTGTGCGGGCGGCACCGTCAGGTCGCCCTCGGCCACGATCAGTTCGAGCGGGATCGAAAGTCCCGGCAGGTCGTGCACGAAGACCTCGAGGTCCCAGTGGGCCATCATGTCGAGCACCCCGGCGACGTGGGCGGGAGCGCGAAGCAGCCGCGCATACAGATCGATGCCGCGCGCGTCCAGGCGCGAGCCCGTGGACGCCAGCACCCGCGCGACGTGGTCGCGCTCCGAGGCGCGCCGGGCCACGAGCGCACGCACGAAGGCGTTGCCGGCCAGGAGGCGTGCGAGCGGCGCGAACAGCAGCGCGGCCGTTCCCGTGAGCGGCAGGAACGCGCCGTTCACGCTCACGATGGCGCGCGGCTCCGCCAAGCCGTCGAGCGCCATGCGCACGGCGATGGCGGCCCCGGCCGAGTGTCCCACCAGGTGCGTCGGGCGCGAGTCGAGGGCTCGCAGCAATGCTCCGAGCGCGCCGCTCATGCCGCCGAGCGTGGCACGTCCGCGCGGCAGGGCGCTGGTGAATCCGTGCCCCGGTAGATCGACCGCGATCACGCGGTGCGCGCGGGACAGGATCGGCAGCACGTCGCGCCACGAGTGGGTCGAGGAACCGGTGCCGTGCAGGAGCAGCAGATCCTCGCCGCTGCCTGCGATCTGCACGTGCCACTCGAGCGTCCCGGCGGCGACGAACCGGCTGAACTCGGCGTTGGGCCAGTCGCGTCGCTCGCGCTCGAATCGCGCGCGTTGGCCGGCTGAATCGCTCAAGCGCCGGCTTCGCGCGCCCGCAGCATCTCGCGCCCGCGGGTGAGCACGTACTCGCGAAACGCCGCGGCGGTCGGCGAGAGCCGCTTGCGGGAGAGGTGGGCGACGTGCCACTGGCGCATCACCGGCGTGCCGCGAACGTCCAGGATCGCCAGCCGCCGGGTCTTCAACTCGAGGTCTATGGTGTGCCTCGACAGGAAGCTCACGCCCATGCCGGCCATCACCGCCTGTTTGATGGTCTCGTTGCTCGCCATCTCCATGGCCACGCGACAGGACACGCCGTGCTCGTCGAAGTACTGTTGCATGGCGAGCCGGGTGCCCGAGCCCGGCTCGCGGACGATGAAGTTCTCGTCCGCGAGGCGTTGCGCGGGAATGCGGCGCTCGCGCGCGAGCGGATGATCCGGCGCGGCGATGACGACGTGCGGGTTGCGTGCGAACGCCTCGGCGACTGTGTCGAGCGTCTCGGGGGAACGCCCCATGATCGCGAGGTCCACCTCGTTGGCGACGAGCTGTTCGATGACGGCATTGCGGTTGCTGACCGCGAGCCGGATCTCGAGCGCCGGATATTCCTTGCCGAATTGCGCCAGGAGCTGCGGCGCGAAGTACTTGGCGGTGCTCACCACGGCGAGGTTGATGCGTCCGCGCTTGAGCCCCTTCAAGCCGTCGAGGGCGTCCTCCGCGTCCTTCAGCGACTTGAGGATCTCGCGCGCATGCGTGAGCAATTCCTCGCCGGCCTGGGTGAGGTGCAGCCGCTTGCCGATCCGCTCGAACAAGGGCAGGCCCGCGTTGGTCTCGAGTTCCTTGATGTGCATGGACACACCCGGTTGGGTGAGGTGCAGACAGTCGGCCGCCTTCGAGAAAGAGCGGTGCACCGCTGCCGCCTCGAACACCCGCAGCTGGCGCAGTGACACGTGTTGAATCGACAAGCCGCCCCCCGCATCTGATCAACTAATTCTTATCTACACGCACTCGAGTGTTGATTATCACTTATGAAGTGGCGAGTCCAGAGCCCCCGCTCGCGGAAGTGCTCACGAAGGCCGCGGCCGGGGTACTCTTGGCCGAAGGGGGAGGCATGGTCAACCGCGAGAAGACGATCACCGAGTTCATCATGGAAGAGCAGCGTCGCTTCCCGGAGGCGACCGGCGACTTCACCGCCCTGCTCAATCACGTACGGCTCGCCTGCAAACGCATCAGCTTCATGGTGGGACGCGGCGCACTCGCCGACGCCCTCAGGGCCGCGGATGGCCTGAACGCGCAGGAAGGGCGCCGCATCCGGCTCGACGCGATCGCGAACGACACCTTCATCAGCACCAGCCAGTTCGGCGGCCGGCTCGCAGGCATGGTCTCGGAGAAGTTGCCGGAGCCGGTGCAGATCTGCGCGGAGTATCCGCTCGGCAAGTACCTGCTGTGCTTCGACCCCCTCGATGGCGCGGACGACGTGGACGTCAACGCGCCGGTGGGCAGCATCTTCTCGGTCCTCAAGGCGCCGCGGGGAGCGGTGCCGGTGACGGCGCAGGACTTTCTGCAGCCGGGCGCGCGCCAGTTGTGTGCCGGCTACGCCATCTACGGCGCGACCACCATGCTGGTGCTCACCGTGGGTCGCGGAGTGCACGGTTTCACCCTCGATCGCGGTTTCGGCGAGTGGATACTCACCCATCCCGACATGCGCGTCCCCGAGGAGACCAGCGAGTTCGCGATCGACGCCTCCAACGAGCGCTTCTGGGAGCCGCCCGTGCGGCGCTACGTTCTCGAGTGTCTCGCCGGCCGCGGCGGAGTGCGCGGCAAGGACTTCAACATGCGCTGGATCGCCTCGCTGGTCGCGGAAGTGCACCGCATCCTGCTCCGCGGCGGACTTTTCATGTACCCGCGAGACACCCGCGATCCGGCTGCGCCGAGCCGGCTGCGGCTGCTCTACGAGGCGAATCCCATGGCAATGATCGTGCGGCAGGCGGGCGGCGCCGCCAGCACGGGTCGCGAACCCATTCTCGAGCTGCTGCCGGCGTCCCTGCACGAGCGGGTACCGGTGATCCTCGGATCACGCGCCGAGGTCGAGCGCATCGAGCGCTACCACCTGGAAAGCGACCAAGGGCTCGACCAGAGCTACACATCGCCGCTGTTCAAGGAGCGCTCGCTGTTCATTCCGACCTGAGGACCCCAATGTCCGCCAAGCACCCCATCATCGCCGTCACCGGTTCGTCCGGCGCCGGCACGACCTCGGTCAAGCGCACCTTCGACTGGATCTTCCGTCGCGAACACATCAACGCCGTCGTGGTGGAGGGGGATTCCTTCCACCGCTACGACAGGCACGAGATGAAGATCAAGATGGCGGAGGCCGCGGCGGCCGGCAACCAGCACTTCAGCCACTTCGGCCCGGAAAACAATCTCTTCGACGATCTCGAGGGGCTGTTCCGCAGCTACGGACGCGACGGTCGCGGACGCTTCCGACGCTACCTGCACAACGACAAGGAGGCCGAGCGCTTCGGTCGGCCCGCCGGCACGTTCACCGACTGGGAGGAGATCCCCGACGGCACCGACCTGCTGTTCTACGAAGGCTTGCACGGGGCGGTGGTCACCCCGGAGATCAACGTCGCCCGGCACGTCGATCTCGCGATCGGCGTGGTGCCCATCATCAACCTGGAGTGGATCCAGAAGCTGCACCGTGATCGCGAGACGCGCGGCTATTCGACCGAGGCGGTGGTGGACACCATCCTGCGCCGCATGCCCGACTACGTGAATTACATCTGCCCGCAGTTCTCGCACACGCACATCAATTTCCAGCGTGTGCCCACGGTCGACACCTCCAACCCGTTCACCGCGCGCTACATCCCGGCCGCGGACGAGAGCTTCGTGGTGATCCGCTTCGCGAACCCCAAGGGCATCGACTTCCCCTACCTGCTGAGCATGATCCACGACTCATGGATGTCGCGCGCCAACACCATCGTGGTGCCGGGCGGCAAGATGGAGCTGGCCATGCAAATGATCCTCACGCCGTTCATCTGGCGTCTGATGGAACGCCGCAAACGAGCCTCGGAGGGATGTTGAGAAACTCCCTGGCAGTGCGAGATAGGAAGCTCTCGCACGCGCTCGGGCGCGCCGGCGTTCGCTGCGACGGAAGCGGGTACGGACCTGTGCCGGACTCGCGATTTGAGAAAATGCCGGGACGGCACTTTCTCGACAATGAATCAGGAGCCTTGTGATGGCCAGCAGTTCCAACGATCGCGTCCTCAATGGCGCACCCTCCCGTGACCCGCGCGCCAACGCCTTGCGCGCATTGGCCATGGACGCCGTGCAGAAAGCCAACTCCGGGCATCCGGGAGCACCCATGGGCATGGCAGAGATGGCGGTGGCGCTGTGGGGCACGCACTTGCGCTACAACCCCGCCGACCCGCACTGGCCCGACCGCGACCGTTTCGTGCTCAGCAACGGCCACGCCTCGATGCTGCTGTACGCGCTGCTGCACCTGACCGGCTACGACCTGCCGCTGGAGGAGATCAAGAACTTCCGCCAGTTGCACAGCAAGACGCCCGGCCATCCCGAGCGCGGCCTCACTCCCGGCGTGGAAACCACTACCGGGCCGCTGGGGCAGGGCATCACCAACGCAGTGGGCATGGCGCTGGCCGAAAAGCTGCTGGCCGACGAATTCAACCGCCCCGGCCACGGCATCGTCGATCATCGCACCTACGTGTTTCTGGGCGATGGCTGCCTGATGGAAGGCATCAGCCACGAGGCGCTGTCGCTGGCCGGCGTGCTGGGGCTGGACAAGCTGATCGCGCTGTACGACGACAACGGCATCAGCATCGACGGCGCGGTCGCCGGCTGGTTCCGCGACGACACGCCGGGACGCTTGCGCGCCTACGGCTGGAACGTGATCGGCCCGATCGACGGGCACGATCTGGACGCGCTGGACGC
>DAIDHD010000060.1 GCA_027459765.1 Gammaproteobacteria bacterium
AGCGAATACAGGCCGACGAGCACCAGCGGCACCAGCACGCGATAGACGTTGAGGAGCCCGAGGATGCGCCAGGTCAGGGCGGACCCGGGCGAGCGGTCGCTGTCGAGCGGACGGTTCAAGCTTTCGATTCCTCTGCCCGTCACGGACGGGCGTGCCTTAGGGTTCCCGCGCGGCGCGGCTTTTTGCGCTGCCCTTTAGCTTAATTCAGAATAGCGCCCCCCGCGGTGGTCGCGGCCGAGAACGAAAAGGGTCGGTCCATGTTCGATGTGCTTGGGAGCGACGCCCGGTGAGCGTGCCTGCGCGGCTGCGTTGCGCGCTGGCGCAACTGAATCTGGTGGTCGGTGACGTCGACGGCAACACCTCGCGCATCGTCGCCGCCGCGAATCGGGCCCGCGACGAACTCGGTGCCCAGGTCGTGCTGTGTCCGGAACTCGCGGTGTCGGGCTATCCGCCCGAGGACTTGCTGTTCCACGCCGGCATGCGCACCCAGGTCGCTCGCTCCCTGGAACGCCTCAAGCGGGAGGTGCACGGCATCACCCTGGTGGTCGGCTACCCGGAGTACGCCGACCACACGATCTATAACGCCGCCGCCGTGATCCGCAATGGTGTTCTGGTCGGCAACCACCGCAAGACCTGTCTGCCGAACTATCGGGTGTTCGACGAGAAGCGCTATTTCACGCCGGGCGGCGAATCCACCGTGGTGGAGCTCGAAGGAGTGCGCGTCGGCATCCTGGTCTGCGAGGACGTGTGGGACCCGGCGCCGGCCGCCGCGGCGCGCGCCGCCGGCGCCGAGGTGCTGCTGGCGATCAACGCCTCGCCCTACGAAATGGGCAAGCAGGCGCAGCGTGAGACCGAGGTGGCGCGCCGAAGGGTGGCCGAGAACGGGCTGCCGCTGGTTTTCCTGAATCTGATCGGTGGGCAGGACGAACTGGTATTCGATGGTCAGTCGTTCGTCATGAACGCGGCCGGCGAGGTGACGCTGCGCGCTCCCGCCTACGTCGAGGGGCTGTACGCGGTGGACCTCGACCGCGACGCGGGCGGTTCGGTGCGTCCCCGTCCCGGCGACCTGACACCGCTCACCGGCGAGGAGGAGAGCGTCTACGGCGCTCTGGTGCTCGGCGTGCGCGACTACGTCGACAAGCACCGCTTCCCGGGCGTGGTGCTCGGACTGTCCGGCGGCATCGACTCGGCGCTCACGCTGTGCATCGCCGTGGATGCGCTCGGCGCGGCGCGCGTGCACTCGGTGGCCATGCCCTCGCGTTACACCTCGCAGATGAGCAAGGACGACGCGGCGCTGCAGGCGCGGATACTCGGCGTCAAGCACAGCGAGATCTCGATCGAAGGGATGTTCGCGGCCACGCTCGAGGCGTTGAAGCACGAATTCGCCGGCCATCCGCCGGACACGGCCGAAGAGAACATCCAGTCGCGCTGCCGCGGCGTACTGCTGATGGGCATCTCCAACAAGACCGGCCGCATGCTGCTCACCACCGGCAACAAGAGCGAGATGGCGGTCGGCTACGCCACGCTCTACGGCGACATGGCGGGCGGATTCGCGCCCATCAAGGATTGCAGCAAGCTCCTGGTATACCGGCTCGCCGCCTGGCGCAACGCCCGCGGCGCGGTGATTCCGCAACGGGTGATCGACCGGCCACCCTCGGCGGAGCTGCGGCCCGATCAGAAGGACACCGACAGTCTGCCCCCGTACGAGATACTCGATCCCATTCTCGAGGCATTCATCGAGGAGGATCTGTCGGTGGACCAGATCGCCGCGCGAGGCTTCGATCGGGTGACCGTCGGGCGGGTGCTCGACATGGTCAAGCGCAACGAATACAAGAGGCGCCAGGCACCGCCGGGGGTACGGGTGAGCGGCCGTGCCTTCGGGCGCGACTGGCGCTATCCGATCACCAGCGGCTATCAGACGCGGTGAACCGCCTCAGAATATCCGCCGCCACCAGGACTTCTTGACCGCCACCGCCTGCGCGTCGCTCGGGTAGTTGGCGTCGTATACCTTCTCGGCGTTGGCGGCCAGATCGTCGAGCTTGAGCGCGCGATAGGCCTGGACGATGACCTTGAGCGAACCGCGCACCGCCGGCGCGCCGTCGTAGTTCTCGACACAGTACTTGGCGCGGTTGAGCGCGCCCACGTACGCCCCGCGGCGCATGTAGTACTGCGCCACGTACAATTCGAAATCCGCGAGCCGGTTGCGCAGGAAGATCATCCGCTGGCGCGCGTCCGGCGCGTACGGGCTCTGCGGATACTTCTTGATGAGCTCTTCGAGGGCGTCGAAGGACTTGCGGGTGTCGGCCGGCGGGCGCTGCGACAGGTCGACGTTGAAGTAGCGTTCGATGAAATTCGCCGGGCGCTCGAAATAGATCAGCCCCTTCATGTAGTAGGCGTAGTCGGCGCGCGGATTGGTCGGGTTCTCGCGGATGAAGGTGTCGGCGGCGTCGATCGCCGGGTCTTTTTCGTGGTTCTTGTAGTAGGCGTAGATCAGGTCGAGTTGCGCCTGGCGCGCCGGTTCGCTGAACGGGAAGCGCGACTGCAGCGCCTCGAGCTGCTTGATGGCCTCGCCATAGCTGCCGTTGCGCATGGATTTCTGCGCCTTGCCATAGATCGCCTCCGGGCCGGACTTGGCCTCATCGGCGCGGTGGCTGCGGCAGCCCGCCGTCAGCGCCAAGACGGAGACGGCGAGGAGTAGCACGCGGCTCGAGCGGACAAGATGACGCAGTCTCAAAGGCGATTCCTTACAATGAAGCCGGGGTGCAGCACGGGAGTATACCCGATGGCCCTGCCCCGGCTTCGAGTGCGACCAGTGGCCGCGAGTTCCGACCATGAACCGACATCCGCCGACCATCGAGCTTGAGATTCCCGCGCAATTCGCGGGTGAGCGCCTGGATGCGGCGCTCGCCCGGCTGCTGCCGGAGCACTCGCGCACGCGCATCAAGGGCTGGATCGAGGCCGGTCGCGTCACGCTCGGTGCGCGCGCCTGCCGGCCGCGTGATCCGGCCCCGGTGGGTGCGATCGTGCGTCTGCAAATCGATGCGCAGGCGCCGGCCGTGGCGGTCGAGCCCGAGGCGATACCGCTCACGATCCTGCACGAGGATCGCGATTTGCTGGTCGTCGACAAGCCTCCGGGTCTGGTGGTGCACCCCGGCGCCGGCAATCCGCGCCACACCCTGCAGAACGCGCTGCTCGCGCACGATCCGCGTCTCGCCGCGTTGCCGCGGGCGGGACTCATTCACCGGCTCGACAAGGACACGAGCGGTCTTTTGGTGGTGGCCCGCACCTTGGCCGCGCACACCGCGCTCACACGTGCGCTCGCCGCGCGCGAGGTGTCGCGCACCTATCTCGCGGTGTGCACCGGGGTGATGACCGGTGGCGGCACCATCGACGCGCCCATCGGGCGCCACCGCACCGACCGGGTACGCATGGCCGTGCGCAGCGACGGCCGTCCGGCCGTGACCCACGTGAGGGTGCTGGAGCGCTTCCGGGCGCACAGCCTGCTGTCGGTCGAGCTGGAAACCGGCCGTACCCATCAGATTCGGGTGCACCTCGCGCACCGGCATCACCCCATCGTCGGCGATCCGGTATACGGCGGGCGGCTTGCGCGGCCGCGCGGCATCTCGGACGCCATGGCCGCGACGCTGCGCGGCTTCAAACGCCAGGCCTTGCACGCGGCGGCACTTGAGTTCGCGCATCCGCGCACGGGCCGGCCGGTGCACGTCGAGTCACCCCCGCCGGCCGACTTCGAAGCACTGGTCGCGGCGCTGCGCGCCGACGCCCGCGCCGCGGCGGGCGAATCGGGAGCTGGCCGGTGAACGGCGCGCGCCTGGCGGATGGCGGGTCCGGCGCGGCCGCGTGCGGCGGCGCCGGCTGTGGCGGCAGGGACGGCCTCGCGTGGTGGGTGCCGGCCTGGCCGGTGCCTGGCGGCGTGCGGGCACTATCGACCTGGCGATCCGGCGGGGTGAGTCTCGGTCGCTTCGCCGGACTCAACCTGGGCGGTCACGTCGGCGACGACCCGGCGCGGGTGGCGGAGAACCGGCGCCGCTTGCGCGCGTCGGCGGACCTGCCCGGCGAGCCGTCGTGGCTCTCCCAGGTGCACGGCACGGCGGTGGTGGACCTGGACGCCCTCGACCGGCGGGCGGCGGATGTGGATGCCCTGCCGGTGGCGGACGCTGCCTTCACGCGCCGCCCCGGGACGATCTGCACCATCCTCACCGCCGACTGCCTGCCGGTATTGATCGCGAGCGAAACGGGGGATGTCGTGGGCGCCGCCCACGCGGGCTGGCGGGGTTTGGCTGCGGGGGTGCTCGAGGCGCTGGTGCGGTCGCTGCCGGCGCCCGCGGGTTCACTTCTGGCCTGGCTGGGACCTGCCATTGGGCCGCGGCATTTCGAGGTGGGACCGGAGGTGCGGGACGCGCTGCTCGCCGCCGATCCGGGCGGGGAGGCGGCCTTCGCACCGAGCCCGGCGGGCCGCTTTCTCGCCGACCTTCCCCTGCTGGCACGCCGTCGGCTTGCGGGCTGCGGAGTGTGGCGGGTGAGCGGTGGCGGGGAGTGCACCTACGCCGACGGGCAGCGCTATTACTCGCACCGCCGCGACGGGGCGACGGGGCGCCAGGCCACCCTGATCTGGATCGATCCGGCCGCCCGTTGAATTGGCGCGGGCCACCCCCAAGGTAGGCAGCAATTGCGGGTTCATCCCGATAAAAAGGCTGCTCACATGCGAATGGACAAACTCACCACCAAGTTTCAGGCGGCGCTCGCCGATGCGCAGTCGCTCGCCGTCGGCCGCGACCACCAGTACATCGAGCCCGTGCACCTGATGGCGGCGCTCGTGGAGGCCCAGGGCGGCACGGCACGACCGCTGCTCGAAAAGTCCGGCGCGAACGTCGCCAAGCTGCGCGCGGACTTGGGTGCCGCCATCGAGCGTCTGCCCAAAGTCGAGGGCACGGGTGGCGAGGTGCTGCTGGGCAACGAGCTCAACAAGCTCCTGAACCTGACCGACAAGCTCGCGCAACAGCGCGGGGACGGGTTCATCTCCAGTGAGCTCTTCGTGCTTGCCGCCTGCGATGACCGCGGTGAGCTCGGCCGCCTGATGAAGGCGGCGGGCGCGACCCGCACGGCGATCGAGAAGGCCATCGAGGAGGTCCGTGGCGGCGCCAAGGTGGAGGACGCCGGCGCCGAGGAAAATCGCCAGGCGCTGGAGAAATATGCCATCGACCTCACGGCACGTGCGAGTTCCGGCAAGCTCGACCCGGTGATCGGTCGCGATGATGAAATTCGCCGCACCATCCAGGTGCTGCAGCGGCGCACCAAGAACAATCCCGTGCTGATCGGCGAGCCCGGCGTCGGCAAGACCGCCATCGTCGAGGGCCTCGCGCAGCGCATCGTCAACGGCGAGGTGCCCGAGGGCCTGCGCAACAAGCGCATCCTGGCGCTCGACATGGGCGCGCTGATCGCCGGCGCGAAGTTCCGCGGCGAGTTCGAAGAGCGACTGAAGGCCGTGCTCAATGACCTCGCCAAGCAGGAAGGCCAGGTGATCCTGTTCATCGACGAGTTGCACACCATGGTGGGCGCCGGCAAGGCCGAGGGCGCCATGGACGCGGGCAACATGTTGAAGCCGGCGCTCGCGCGCGGCGAGTTGCACTGCGTCGGCGCGACCACGCTGGATGAGTACCGCAAGTACATCGAGAAGGATGCGGCGCTCGAGCGGCGCTTCCAGAAGGTGCTGGTGGACGAGCCCTCCGTCGAGGACACCATCGCCATCCTGCGCGGCCTGAAGGAACGCTATGAGGTGCACCACGGGGTGGAGATCACCGACCCGGCGATCGTCGCGGCCGCGACCCTGTCACATCGATACATCGCGGATCGGCAGCTCCCGGACAAGGCCATCGACCTGATCGACGAGGCGGCCGCGCTGATTCGCATGGAGATCGACTCCAAGCCCGAGGCGCTCGACAAGCTCGATCGCCGAATCATTCAACTGAAGATCGAGCGCGAGGCGCTCAAGAAGGAGAGTGACGAGGCGTCGCGCAAGCGGCTCGCCACGCTCGAAGAGACGCTCGCGGGGCTCGAAAAGGAATACGCCGACCTCGAGGAGGTGTGGAAGGCGGAGAAGGCGTCGGTGCAGGGCGCCGCGCACATCAAGGAGGAACTGGAGCGGGCGCGGACCGAGCTCGACGCCGCGCGCCGCGCGCAGGACCTCGCGCGCATGTCGGAGCTGCAGTACGGCAAGATTCCGGAGCTGGAGCGCCGGCTCGCCAAGGCGCTGGAGGCCGAGCAGAAGCCGACCCGGCTCTTGCGCAACGAAGTGACCGAGACCGAGATCGCGGAGATCGTCTCCAAGTGGACCGGCATCCCGGTGGCGCGCATGCTGGAGGGCGAGCGCGAAAAGCTCCTGCGCATGGAGGAGGTGCTGGCCTCGCGTGTCGTCGGCCAGGCCGAGGCGGTGAAGGCGGTGTCCGATGCCATCCGCCGCTCGCGTGCGGGGCTCGCGGATCCGAACCGACCCACGGGCTCTTTCATGTTCCTGGGTCCGACGGGCGTGGGCAAGACCGAACTGTGCAAGGCGCTCGCAGAATTCATGTTCGACACCGAAGAGGCGATGGTGCGCATTGACATGTCGGAGTTCATGGAGAAGCACTCAGTGGCGCGGCTGATCGGCGCACCGCCAGGCTACGTCGGCTACGAGGAGGGCGGCTACCTCACCGAGGCGGTTCGCCGCCGGCCCTACAGCGTGATCCTGCTCGACGAGATCGAGAAGGCGCACCCGGACGTGTTCAACGTGCTGTTGCAGGTGCTCGACGACGGCCGTCTGACCGACGGCCAGGGCCGTACGGTGGACTTTCGCAACACCGTGATCATCATGACCTCGAACCTCGGCAGC
>DAIDHD010000067.1 GCA_027459765.1 Gammaproteobacteria bacterium
GCCGCCGATGGAGTGGGTCGAGAAGGTCATCCGGCAATAGTCGTAGCCCACCTCCAGGTCCGGGTGGTGGTCTTCGGCATTGGCGACGTGGGCGACGGCGTTGACGAAACTCATGGTGCGGTAGAAGTCCCGGAATTTGAAGGCACGGTGAAGCTTCCTGCCGTCCGCGGATAGTCGCCAGGCGCCGTCCAGGCCGGTGAGCAACCGCTGCGCCTCCTGCAACGCAAGCGGCGGCACCCCGCCCTCGCAGGGAACGCACTTGCGCGTCGCGAGATCGGCCGCCTGCGCGGCGTCCGCCGCGCCCGCCGGCGAGGAACCGGGGCCGGTCACGACGCCACCCGCGCGTAGGTGCGCTCGACGTAGCGTTCCACCAGTTCCTGGAAGTCCTCGGCGATGCGTTCTCCCTTGAGCGTCACGGTCTTCTCCCCGTCCTCGTAAACCGGGGCCACCGGGGTCTCGCCCGTGCCCGGCAGGCTGATGCCGATGTTGGCGTGCTTGCTCTCGCCCGGACCGTTGACCACGCAGCCCATCACCGCCACCGTCATGTCCTCCACGCCGACGTGGTGCTTGCGCCACTCGGGCATGCGATGGCGGATGTGGCCCTGGATCTTCTGGGCGAGCTCCTGGAAGAAGGTGCTGGTGGTGCGCCCGCAGCCGGGGCAGGCGATCACCATCGGCGTGAAGGCCCGCAGACCCATGGTCTGCAGGATCTCCTGCGCCACGATCACCTCCTGGGTGCGGTCGCCGCCGGGCTCCGGCGTGAGCGAGACGCGGATGGTGTCGCCGATGCCCTCCTGCAGGAGCACGCCGATGCCGGCCGTGGAGGCGACGATGCCCTTGCTGCCCATGCCGGCCTCGGTGAGACCGACGTGCAGCGGGTATTCGCAGCGCCCGGCGAGATTGCGGTAGACCGCGATCAGGTCCTGCACGCCGCTCACCTTGGCGCTGATGACGATGCGGTCGGCCGGCAGCCCGAGTTCCACCGCGCGCGCGGCGCTCGACAGGGCGGAGACCACGATGGCTTCGCGCATGACGTCGACGGCCGGCACGGGATCCGGTCGCGCGGAGTTCTCGTCCATCATGCGCGTCAGCAGGTCCTGATCGAGGCTCCCCCAGTTGACGCCGATGCGCACGGGCTTGCCGAAGCGGCAGGCGGTCTCGATCATCTCGGCGAACTGCGGGTCGCGCTTGCTGCCGCGGCCCACGTTGCCCGGATTGATGCGCAGCTTGGCGAGCGCCTCGGCGCACGCCGGGTGCGCCTTGAGCAGCTTGTGGCCGTTGAAGTGGAAGTCCCCGACCAGCGGCACGTCGATGCCCTGGGCGTCGAGCCGCTCGCGGATCTTCGGCACCGCGGCGGCGGCCTCGTCGTTGTTGACGGTGACGCGCACCACTTCGGAGCCGGCGCGCGCCAGCGCCTTGACCTGGGCCACGGTGGACTCGACGTCCGCGGTGTCGGTGTTGGTCATGGATTGCACCAGGATCGGGGCGTCGCCGCCGATCCAGTGCTTGCCCACCCTGACCTTGAGGGATTTTCTGCGGTTTCTCATGGGCGGCATTCTACCGCGCCGGCCCCCCGGCCGGCAGCGGTCGACCGTCCCCACGGCGGATCGCGGCATAATGACGCCATGAACGCCGCCGCCGTCCGCTCCACCGGCCTGTGTCCGAACTGTCGCCGCCCGGTGCGCGACTGCGTGTGTCCGAAGCACGCCCCCGGTGCCGCCCGGCCGGCGGCCGTGCGCGTGGGACGTGCGACCGCCGGCCGAGCCGGCAAGGGCGTCACCGTCATCACCGGGTTGCCGCTGCCGCCCGAGGAGCTTCAGGCTCTGGCCGCCAGGCTCAAGAAGCGCTGTGGTTCCGGCGGCACGGTGCGCGACGGCGTGATCGAGATCCAGGGCGATCACCGCGACACGCTGGTCGCGGAGCTCATCAAGGACGGCTGGGAGGCGAAGCGTTCGGGCGGATAGCCGCGCGCTTGGCCTCGATCCACTCCGCGACGGTCCTGTCGAGCAGCGGCAGAGGCACCGCGCCGGTGCCGAGCACCACGTCGTGGAACTCGCGGATGTCGAATGCGTCGCCGAGCGCCGCGCGGGCCCGCTCGCGCAACGCGAGAATCTCGAGCTGGCCCATCTTGTAGGCGAGCGCCTGACCCGGCCACGCGATGTAGCGATCCACCTCGTTGGCGACGTCCAGCGCGCTCTTGGGGGCGTTCTGCATGAAGTAGTCAATGGCCTGCTGGCGCGTCCAGCCCTGCGCGTGGATGCCGGTGTCGACCACCAGCCGCACCGCGCGCCACATGTCGTAAGTGAGTTCGCCGAACTTCTGGTACGGATCGGTGTAAAGGCCGAGCCGCTCACCCAGACCCTCGGCGTACAGTGCCCAGCCCTCGACGTAGGCCGTGAAGTCTGCAGAGCGCCGGATCATCGGCATGGGCGTGGCGTTCTCGTATTGCAGGGCGATCTGCAGGTGGTGTCCCGGCACGGCCTCGTGGGCCGTGAGCACCTCCATCTCCCAGCGCGGCCTGGCCTCCGGCCGGTATAGATTCACCATGTAGTAGCCCGCGCGGGAACCGTCCTGCGCCAGTGGCTGGTAATAGGCGGTGGTGGTGTTCGGTGCGCTGGTGTCCGGCACGGGGCGCACGCCGTACGGCGTGCGCGGCAACCGGCCGAACAGCTGCACGAGATTCGGATCGATGCTCTTGGCGATCACCATGTAGCCGTGCAGCAGGTCCTCGCCGTTCGTGTAGAAGAAACGCGGATCGGTGCGCAGCATGTGCGCGAATTGGGCGAAGTCCCCTTTGAAGCCGACGCGCGCGATCACCTCGTCCATGGCCCGGTGGATGCGTGCGACTTCCGCTAGGCCGATCGCGTGGATCTGCGCGGCGCTCTTGTCGGTGGTGGTGTGGTAGGCGATCAGGGCGCGGTAGTAGGCCGCCCCGCCGGGCGTCGCCGAGATGCCGATGCTGTCGCGGCACGCGGGCAGATAGGTGCCGGTGAAGTAGCGCGTGAAGCGCGCCATCGCCGGCAACACCGTGCCGGCGATGGCGGCGCGGCCCTCCGCGCCGAGGCGCTCGCGGTCGGCGGCGCCGATGGAGGCCGGCATGCGCTTGAAGGGCGCGTAGAACGGGCTGTCCTCGGGCCGTGCGACGCGCTGGGCCTCGAGCTGCGGCAGCACGCGCTCCATGAGCACTCGCGGCTGGGTGCGCCCCTCGCGCACGCCGAGCGCGAGTTCCTCGGTGACCTGGTCGACCAGGCGGCCGAAGCCGCGCAGGCGCGCTATCCAGTGTTCGTAGTCGGCGACGTTCGCGAACGGCGCCACTTCCTGCAGCTCGCTCGCGCTCTGCGGACTGGTCGCGCTCTGCAGACTGCCCAGGTGGCTCACGGCGTAGACCGCGGGTTCGAACGGCGCCAGCGAGAGCCGCCGTTCGAGCTGCAGCTTCACCACCTCGTAGGTGGTGCGGTCCGCCGCGGACAGGCCGCCGGGGCCGATCGTCTCGAGCGCGGCCAGGGACTCGCGATCCTCCTGCGCCGCGCGCGCGACCGCCGCAGGCGAGAGATCGGGCCAGCGATCGTCGTATCGGCGGTCGCCGACGCTGGTGGCGAGCGTCGGATCCTCGCGCAACCAGCGCTGCCAGATGTCGTCGTACAGGGCCGCCAGGCGCCCTGCGGGCGTGGCCGCATCCGCCGCCGTCGGCGCGGCGGATTGGGGCATCGCCGTTGCCACGCCGCCGCCGATGAGGGCGAGCGCGGCGACCAGGGGAGCGCAAGACATGCGAGACGCTGACATCTTCACATTGTAGGCGCAGCCGCGTGTCGTAGGCGCAACCGCGTGCGAATGCCGGCGCCGGTGCGACCGCGTTGGTGTATGATCCCGTTGTCGCGACAAGAACCGTCCGGAGAGAGCGGCTCACGCAGAGGAGCCCCGCCGAAGGCGCAACCGCCCGGAAACGCTCAGGCAACAGTACAGACGGTGTCTCGCGAACTCTGGAGAGTGGCTCGAAGCGCCGCGGGGCGCCTCGGGCCCACCGAAGGGGAAAGGCGTCGCAACGGCGCTTCATCTCTCAGGTCCAAGGACAGAGGGGCACCGGCACCAACGTGCCGGGCGTTCCCGCGTCGTTCGCAAGGAGATTGCGATGGGCCTGAAGACTCCGCTCTACGACACCCACGTGCGGCTCGGCGCCAAGCTGGTCGACTTCGGCGGCTGGGACCTGCCCATCTCCTACGGCTCGCAGATCGAGGAACACCACGCCGTGCGCCGCGACGCCGGCATGTTCGACGTGTCGCATATGGGCGTCGTCGACATCGACGGCGCGCGCGCCGGCGAATTCCTGCGCCGGTTGCTCGCCAACGACGTCGCCAAGCTGCGCGCGGACGGCCGTGCGCTCTATAGCTGCATGCTGCGCGAGGACGGCGGCATCCTCGACGACCTGATTGCCTACCGGCGCGCGGAGAATCGCTATCGGCTGGTGGTGAACGGGGCCACCCGCCGGCGCGACCTCGCCTGGATCGGAGAGCACGCCCGCGCCTTCGGAGCGTCGGTGGTCGAGCGCGAGGAGCTTGCGATCATCGCCGTGCAGGGACCCAACGCGCGCGCCAAGACGGCGACGCTCCTGGCGCCCGCCGCCGCGCAGGAAGTGCTCTCGCTCGCGCCGTTCTCGGCGGCGCAGGTCGACGGCTGGTTCGTGGCGCGGACCGGCTACACCGGCGAGGACGGGTTCGAGGTGATGTTGCCGGCGACACAGGCGGTGAGCGCGTTCGAGGCGCTGCTGCGCGCGGGCGTGGCGCCCGCCGGACTCGGCGCGCGCGACACGCTGCGCCTGGAGGCGGGGATGAATCTCTACGGCAGCGACATGGACGAACGTCACCACCCGCTGGATTCCGGCCTGGCGTGGACCGTCGCCTTCGATCCGCCCGGTCGCGACTTCATCGGCCGCGCCGCGCTCGAGCGGTTGCGGCGCGAACCGGCGGCGTCCTTCGTCGGCCTGGTGCTCGAGGAGCGCGGCGTGCTGCGCGCGCACCAGGCGGTATTCGATGCGAGCGCCGCGGCCGACGGCCCGGGCGACTCCGCCACGCCGCTCGGCGAGATCACCAGCGGCACGTTTTCACCCACGCTCAACCGCGCGATCGCGCTCGCGCGCCTGCGCGCCGGCGCGCCCGTCGGGCGAGCGGGCGAGGGGCGCGTGTTGGTCGACATCCGCGGGCGACGACACCTGGCGCGCGTGGTCGCGCCGCCGTTCGTGCGCCGCGGCCAGGCCCTCGTAACCTTGTAGAACGCCAACCGGAGGAATCGTCTTGAGCGAAAATCCGCGAGATTTGCTGTACACCCGCAGCCACGAGTGGATCCGCCGGCTCGCCGACGGACGGATCGAGGTCGGCATCACCCATCACGCCCAGGGCGCGCTCGGCGACCTGGTCTTCGTCGAGGTCCCGGCCGAGGGGCGGCAACTCGAGCCCGGCGAGGCTTGCGCCGTGGTCGAATCGGTCAAGGCCGCCTCCGACGTCTACAGCCCGGTGGGCGGGCGCGTCGCCGCGAGCAACGGCGAACTCGCGAGCCGTCCGGAACTCCTCAACGAGGATCCGTACGGCGCCGGCTGGCTCTTCCGGGTCCTGCCGGCGGCCGGTGCGGCGGCCGGTGCGGCGGCGCCGGACGGTCAGTTCATGAGCGCCGAGGACTACGACAGGTTCCTCGCCGAACAGGCGCACTGACCATGGACTTCGTGCCGCACACCGAAGAGGACGTGGCGAGCATGCTCGCCACCATCGGCATCGGCTCCCTCGAGGAGTTGTTCGACGAGATCCCGCAGGACCTGCCGCGGCCCCGTCTCGAGCGCGTTCCGCAAGCGCTGTCGGAGATGCAGGTGGGCCGCTTGATGGCGGAGCGCGCCGCGCGCGACGGGCGGTTGCTCAACTTCGTGGGGGCCGGCGCGTACGAGCACCACATTCCGGCGGCGGTCTGGTCGATCGCCACGCGCGGCGAGTTCTACTCGGCCTACACGCCCTACCAGGCCGAGGCGAGCCAGGGCACGCTGCAGACCATTTACGAGTACCAGTCGATGATCTGCGCGCTCACCGGCATGGAGGTGGCGAACGCCTCGGTGTACGACGGCGCCTCGGCGCTGGCGGAGGCCTGCCTGATGGCGGTGCGCGCCAATCGCGCGGTCGCTTCGCATCGCATCCTGATGCCGCTCGCGGTCAACCCGACCTACCGTGCCGTGGCGCGCGCCATCGCCGGCAACCAGGACCTGGTGTTCGAGTCCCTGCCCTACGATCCGGCGCGGGGCATCACCCCGAGCGCGGCGCTCGAACCGTTCGAGAACGGAGACTACGCGGCGCTGGTCATCCAGCAGCCGAATTTCTTCGGTTCGCTCGAGGACGTGGCGGCGCTCACCGACTGGGCGCACCGGCGGCGCATGCTGGTGATCGCGGTGGTCAATCCGACCTCGCTCGCGCTGCTCGAGGCTCCGGGACGGTGGGGCAGCGGAGCGCCCGCGGCGCGGGGCGCGGACATCGTGTGCGGCGAGGGCCAGCCGCTCGGCGTGCCACTCGCGGGCGGCGGACCCTATTTCGGCTTCATGGCGACCCGGATGGCGCACGTGCGACAGATGCCGGGACGCATCGTTGGCCGCACCGTCGACGCCGACGGCCGGCCGGGCTTCACCCTGACCCTGCAGGCGCGCGAACAGCACATCCGCCGCGGCAAGGCGACGTCGAACATCTGCACCAACCAGGGGCTGGCGGTGACCGCCGCCACCATATACCTCGCGCTGCTCGGCGCGCCCGGGCTCGAGCGGGTGGCGCGCGCGAGCATGCAGCGCACGGCCGCGCTGCTCGAGCGCCTGCAGAGACTGCCGGGCGTGCAGGTGGCCTTCCCCGGACCACGCTTCCACGAGGCGGTGCTGCGGCTGGACCGCCCGGTGGCGCCCGTCCTGGCGGCGCTCGCGGAGCGCGGCATCGCCGGCGGCCTGGATCTGCACGGGCACTATCCCGAACTCGGCCACGCGCTGCTCACCTGCGCCACCGAGACCAAGACCGACGCCGACCTGGACGCCTATGCGCGCGCGCTCGGCGAGATACTCGAAAGAGGATCGCGCGCGGCGAGCGCACGAGGTGAAGCCCGATGAGCGCCACGGACCCTCGCGAACCGCTGATCTTCGATCTGGGCCGGCCGGGGCGTGTGGCGGGCACGCAGTTCGCGCCGCTCGACGCCGAGCCGCCGCCGCTGCCCGCAGACCTCGTGCGTCGCGAGCCGCCGCTGCTGCCGGCGGTGTCCGAGCTGCAGACCGTGCGCCACTTCACCCGCCTGTCGCAGATGAACTTCTCGATCGACACGCACTTCTATCCGCTGGGGTCGTGCACGATGAAGTACAACCCCAAGGCCTGCAACACCTACGCGATGCTGCCGGAATTCCTGGGCAGCCACCCGCTCGGGCCGGCGCCGCAAGGGTTGCTCGCCTGCCTGTACGAGCTGCAGGAGATGCTCGCCGACATCTCCGGCATGCACGCCGTGAGCCTCACGCCGATGGCCGGGGCGCAGGGCGAACTCGCCGGCGTCGCGATGATCCGCGCCTATCACCGCGATCGTGGCGATCATGCGCGGCGCGAGATCATCGTGCCCCAGGCCGCGCACGGCACCAATCCGGCCACCGCCGCGATGTGCGGCTTCGAGGTGCGCGAGATCGCCTGCGAGGCCGACGGCGACGTCGATCTGCAGGCCCTGCGCGCCGCGCTGTCGGAGCGCACCGCGGGCATCATGCTCACCAATCCTTCCACGCTCGGCGTCTTCGAGCACCGCATCGTCGAGATCGCCGCGCTCGTGCACGACGCCGGCGGGCTCCTCTACTACGACGGCGCGAATCTGAACGCCATCCTCGGGCGCGCCCGGCCCGGCGACATGGGTTTCGACGTCATGCACATGAATCTGCACAAGACCTTCGCGACGCCGCACGGCGGCGGCGGTCCGGGATCGGGCGCCGTGGCGGTGGGCGAGCGGCTCGCGGCCTACCTGCCGGTGCCGGTGGTGGGGCGCAGCGCGGACCGCTATCGCTGGCTGGACGAGCGCGACGTGCCGCGCTCGATCGGCCGCTTGTCGGGTTTCATGGGCAATACCGGCGTGAACCTGCGCGCCTACATCTACATGCGCATGCTCGGCCGGGAGGGCATGGCGCGCGTCTCCGCCTACGCGACGCTCAACGCCAACTATCTGCTCAAGCGGCTGCAGAGCGCCGGCTTCGAGGCCGCCTATCCGCGTCGGCGCGCGAGCCACGAGTTCATCCTCACGTTGCGCCAGGAGCACGCGCTCCACGGCGTCACGGCGATGGACGTGGCCAAGCGGCTGCTCGACTACGGCTTCCACGCGCCGACCACGTATTTCCCCCTGCTGGTGCCGGAGTGCCTGCTCATCGAGCCCACCGAGACCGAGACCAAGGAGGAGATGGACCGCTTCTGCGACGCGCTGGTCGCGATCCGCGAGGAGATGAGGAACGATCCCGGGAAACTGCGCGCGGCTCCGCATACAATGCCCGTCAGGAGGCTCGACGATGTGCGGGCCGCGAAGCTGCTCGATCTGGCCTGGAAGCCGACGATGAATGCCTGAGCGACGCAAACCCACCGGGATGACGCGCATCGTGCGCGCGTTCGGCTACTCCTGGCAGGGGTTGCGGTTCACGTGGCGCGAGGAGGCCGCGTTCCGACAGGAGGTCCTGCTGTGCGCACTGCTCGTGCCCACCGCGCTCTGGGTCGGCCGGTCGGGTGTCGAGCGTGCGCTGCTGGTGGCGCCGGTGCTGCTCGTACTGGTGGTCGAACTCCTCAATAGCGCCATCGAGGCGGTGGTCGACCGCGCCGGCGCCGAGCGCCACCCGCTCTCCGGCATGGCGAAGGACATGGGCTCGGCGGCGGTGCTGCTCTCCTTCGTGATCCTCGGAACGGTTTGGTGGCTGGTGTTGTCCGATCACGCGCGCCACTGACGGCGCGCGGCATCCCCCGATAAGGTGACCATGACCCGCAAGTTCCCGATCTGCGCGCCCCTGTGGGCGCTCGCCCTCGTCGCCGGCCTCGCGCAGGCCGCACCCGAGACCGCGGTCCGGCCGCAGACGGCGGCCCGCCCGGCATCCGTGGCCAGTGCCACAGCCGCGGTACGGGCGGCTTCCTCGCCCACCTGGACGCGCACGCTGGAGCGCATCGCGAGCGGCGTCGTCAGCATCCAGATCGACGGCGTGCGCGCCTTCGACACCGAGTGGAATGCGACGGCGCAGGCGACCGGGTTCGTGATCGACGCGAAGCGCGGCTACATCCTCACCAACCGCCACGTGGTGACTCCGGGGCCGGTGACCGCCCAGGCCATATTCCAGAACCGCGAGGAGGTGGCGCTGCGGCCGGTGTATCGCGATCCCGTGCACGACTTCGGCATCTATCGCTACGATCCCGCCAAGCTGCGCTTCATCCATCCGGCCGAGCTGCCGCTGTATCCGGCGGGCGCGGTCATCGGGCGCGAGATCCGCGTGGTCGGCAACGACGCCGGCGAGCAGCTCTCGATCCTGGCGGGCACGCTGGCGCGTCTCGACCGCGAGGCGCCGGACTACGGCTACGGCAAGTACAACGACTTCAACACCTTCTATTTCCAGGCCGCCTCGGGCACCTCCGGCGGCTCCTCGGGCTCGCCGGTGATCGACATCGACGGGCGCGTGGTCGCGCTCAACGCGGGCGGGGCGACCGGCGCGCAGTCGAGCTTCTACCTGCCGCTCGACGCGGTGGTGCGCGCCTTGCGCTTCATCGACGAGGGCCGGCCGGTGCCGCGCGGCACCCTCGAGACGGTGTTCAAGTACACCCCGTACGACGAGCTCGAGCGGCTCGGTCTCGACGCGCGCACCGAGACGCGCATGCGCGCCGCCTATCCGCAGCTCACCGGCATGCTGGTGGTGGCGGAGGTGCAGCCGGGGTCGGCGGCCGACGGCAAGCTCGAACCGGGCGACATCCTGGTCGCGATCGACGGCGCACCGGTGCCGGAGTTCTTCGCGCTGGAGCGCCTGCTCGACGAGCGCGTCGGCCACACGATCCGGGTGGAGGTGCAGCGCGGCCGGGAGCGCATCGTCGACGAGCTTCCGGTGCGCTCGCTGCACGACATCACGCCCGACGAGTACCTCGAATTCGGCGAGGCCGTGGTGCACACGCTGTCCTACCAGCAGGCGCGCCACTTCAACCTGCCGATCGAGGGCGTGTACGTGGCGAATCCGGGCTACGTGTTCGGCAGCGCCGGCATTCCGCGTGGCGCGTTGATCAGCACACTCGGCGGCGCCAGAACCCCCCGGCTCGAGGACTTCGAGGCGGCGCTGCGCGGCCTCGCCGACGGGCAGCGCGCCACGGTGCGCTACGTGACGCTCGAGGATCCGCGTACGCCGCAGGTGAAGGCCATCCGCATGGATCGCCGCTGGTTCCCGGCCCGCAAGTGCCATCGCGACGACGCGCTCGGGATCTGGCCGTGCACGCCGCTCGCGCCCGGTCCGGCGCCGACGGCGGTGACACCCGCGTCGACGCAGTTCGCCGCCACCGGCGACGCGCGCATCGACCGGCTGGCGCCGTCGCTGGTGACCGTGACCTTCGACATGCCGTACTCGATCAGCGGCGTGACCGAGAAGAACTACCACGGCACCGGCGTGATCATCGACGCGCAGCGCGGCCTCGTGGTGGTGGATCGCAACACGGTGCCGGTGTCGATGGGCGACGTGCGCATCACCTTCGACGGCACGGTGGAGGTGCCGGGTAAGGTGGAGTACGTGCACCCGCTGCACAACCTGGCGGTCGTGTCCTACGATCCGCGCTCGATCGGCACCACGCCCGTGCGAGCCGCCCGCTTCGTCACGGGCGAACTCGCGCCGGGCGAGGACGTGTGGGTGGTGGGGCAGCGCGGTGACGCCAAGATCCTGTCGCAGAAGACCCAGGTGGCGAGCCTCGATCCGCTCAACTTTCCGTTGTCGCGCACCTTGAGGTTTCGCGACAGCAACCTGGAGGCGGTGAACCTCATCAACCCGCCCAACGACTTCGACGGCGTGATCGCGAACGAACGCGGCGACGTGCTCGCGCTGTGGTCGAGTTTCGCCTTCGAGACCGCGCGCGACGTCGAACAGGTCAATCGCGGCATACCCGCCGACCTGGTCACCGAAATGATCGGCGTGGTGGAGCAGGGCAAGCCGCTGTATTCCTTCGAGGCCGAGTTCGACGTGCTGTCCCTGGCGAGTGCGCGCCGCCTGGGCCTGCCGGACGCATGGGTGCGACGCCTGGAGGAGCACTCGCCGTCGCGACGTCAGGTGCTGGCGATGGACCGGCTGGCCGCCGGTTCGCCGGCGGCGGTGGACTTCGAGCCCGGCGACATCCTCCTCGCCATCGACGGCGCGGTGGTGAACCGCTTTCGCGAGGTCGAGCGTGCGGTGCAAAAACCGCATGTGCAGGTGACGGTCTGGCGGGACGGCGCCGAGAAGACTTTCGATCTCACGACCGTGGCGCTCAACGGCCGCGACGTGGACCGCGTGCTCATCTGGGCGGGCGCGACGCTGCAGGCACCCTACCGGGCGCTGTCCATACAGCGCGGCATCGCGCCGACGGGCGTGTTCGTGTCGTACTTCTTCTACGGCTCGCCGGCGACGCACTACGGCCTGTACGCCGGCCGGCGCATCACCGAGGTCGACGGACGGCCCACGCCGGATCTGGACGCATTCCTGGCGGCGGTCGCGAACAAGTCCGATCGGGATTCGGTGCGCTTGAAGACGGTGAGCTGGAACGGCCAGACCGACGTCATCACCCTGAAGCTCGACCAGCACTACTGGCCGGCCTACGAACTCGATCGGCGCAAGGACGACGACTGGGTGCGTATAGAGCGCTGAACCAGCGACTGACGCACAGTTTCGCGCTCGCAGGGCCGGCGGCCGACCGCGGGCGCGGCGAGTCTTGTTATGATCGCGCCGTGGTGCGAGCGACCCAAACCGAGATCGAGGAGGCCGTCGAGGTCCTGCGCGCGGGCGAGCTCGTGGCTTTCCCGACGGAGACCGTCTACGGGCTCGGCGCGAACGCGTCGGACCCGGCGGCGGTGACGCGGATATTCGCGCTCAAGGGCCGTCCCGCCGACCACCCGGTGATCGTGCACCTCGACAATCCGCGCTACCTGCACCGCTGGGTCGCGGACATGCCGCCGCTCGCCGAACGGCTCGCGGAACGCTTCTGGCCCGGTCCGCTCACGCTCATCCTGCCGAAGGCGGACAACGTCAACGAGGTGGTGACCGGCGGCCAGGACAGCATCGGGATCCGCGTGCCGTCGCATCCGATCGCGCAGCAGCTGCTGACCGCGTTCGGCGGCGGGATCGCGGCGCCCTCGGCGAACCGCTTCGGGCGCCTGAGCCCCACCAAGCCCGAGCACGTGCGCGAGGAGTTCGGCGATGCGTTGCGCGTGATCCTCGACGGCGGCGAGGCGCAGATCGGGCTCGAATCGACCATCGTGTCCTGCCTCGAGGGCCGGGTACAGCTCCTGCGGCCCGGCTACATCACGCGCTCGCAACTCGAAGCCGTGGTGGGCACCGTGGCGGTCGAGGGGCCTGCGCCGCGCGCGCCGGGCAACCGCAGCATCCACTACGCACCGACCACGCCGCTCGAAATCGTCGCCGCCGACGACATCGAGGCGCGTGCCCAGGAAATCGTCGCGCGGCAGGAGAAGGTGGCCGTGCTCGCCATGCGCCCGCCGCTGCAGACCCAGCGCAACATGACCTGGATCAACGCCGGCAAGAAGCCCGACCCGTACGCGCACAACCTGTACAACCACCTGCGCACGCTCGACCGTGCGGGTTGCGTGCGCATCCTGGTTCAGGCGCCGCCGGTGGACGAGCGCTGGGCGGCCATTCTCGACCGGCTGCAGCGTGCGAGCGGCATGGCCGAAGACTCGCTCGAACTCAGTGCCGGTTGACGCCTGATCGTGGCGCAGCCATCGCACCTGCGCGCGCCGCACGCGGCCACCGGGGCTGAATTCGGCGCGGACGTCGATCCGTTCGCTCCCGCCGCCATCGAACACCTGGCGCGTCGCTACGGGTCGCCGCTGCTCATCCTCGATCTGGAACGCGTGCGCGCGCAGTATCGGCGGCTCGCCGCCGCGCTGCCGGGCGTCAAGCTCCACTACGCCCTGAAGCCGCTGCCGCACCCGGCGGTGGTGGCGGCGCTGCGGGACGCCGGCGCGAGCTTCGATCTCGCCACCAACGGCGAGGTTGCGCTGGTGCGCCGTCTGGGCGTGGCGCCGTCGCGCTGCATTCACACGCACCCGATCAAGCGCGAGCGCGACATCCGCACGGCGCTCGACTTCGGCGTGACGCGCTTCGTGGTCGACAACCCGGACGAGTTGCGCAAGTTCGCGCCGTACGCGGGCCGCGTCGAGGTGCTCGTGCGTGTCTCGTTCCGCAGCCCGCAGGCGGTGGTGGACCTGTCGCGCAAGTTCGGCTGTGCGCCGGACGCGGTGCCTGCGCTGCTGGAACTCGCCGCGCGGCTCGGGGTGCGGGTCGCGGGACTGTCCTTCCACGTGGGTTCGCAGGCCGGTGCGCCGGACAAGCACGTGGAGGCGGTGGAGGCCTGCGCCGCGCTCTTCGAGGCGGCGGCGCAGCATGGGCAGGCGCTCGAGATCCTGGACATCGGTGGTGGATTCCCGGTCGAGTACCGGGACACCTGCACCTCCATCGAGGCCTTCTGTGCGCCGATTGCTGCGGCGCTCGCTCGTCTGGGACCGGGAATCGAAGTGTTCGCCGAGCCCGGGCGCTTCATTGCCGCGCCCTCGGGCGTGGTGGTCGCCGCGGTGATGGGGCGGGCTCGGCGCGACGGTCGCTGGTGGTACTACCTGGACGACGGCCTGTACGGCAGCTTCAGCGGGCAGATGTTCGATCACGCGCGCTATCCGCTGGATGCTCTGGTATCCTCCTCCGGGCCGAAATACCCGTCGGTGCTCGCCGGACCCACCTGCGACAGCATCGACGTCATCGATGAAGACATCGATTTGCCGCTCCTCGACGTCGGCGACCTGATCGTCGGGCGGCAGATGGGGGCCTACACCTGGGCCTCGGCATCGGAATTCAATTTCTTCCCGCGTGCGACCGTGCTGGCGCTCGATCGGGGACGCCTGGTGGAGGACGAGTGGCCATGATCCACACTCGACGTTCGGTTCTGAAATTCGGCGGCGTGCTCCTGGGGGCGGCTGCGACGGGCGTGATCGCCTTCCCCGGTCGCGCGACGGCACGCGTGCGCAAGGACGCGGTGCCGGCCTCGGCTTCCGGCGCCGGTTTCGCCGAGGCGGGACCGGGCGCCGTCAAGCGCCTGTCGCTGTACAACCTGCACACCGACGAGTCGCTGGAGTTCGCTTTCTTCAAGGATGGCGCCTACGTGCCGGAGTCGCTCGCGGCGGTCGAGGTGCTGCTGCGCGACTTTCGCAACGACGAACGGCACCCCATCGAGCCCACGCTGCTCGACGATCTGTACGAGGTGGCGCGGCGTGCCGGCGTGGATCCGGTGTTCAAGGTGATCTCGGGGTATCGCTCGCCGCAGACCAACGCCATGCTGCACGAGCGCAGCCCGGGCGTCGCCAGTCACAGTCTGCACATGCAGGGTCGCGCCATCGACGTGCGGCTCGCGCACGTGGACTGCGCGCAGCTCGCGCGGCACGCGCTCGCGATGGGACGCGGCGGCGTCGGCTATTACCGGCGCTCGGACTTCGTGCACATCGACAACGGCGCCGTGCGCACCTGGCGCGGCTGATTCCTCACGGCGCGCCGGCGCGCGCCGCGCGGCGTGCCGCGAGCGCGCGATCCAGCCGTGCGTCGTGGCCGTAGATGTCCTCGAAGAACAGGATCTTGCCGTTCTCGAGCGCGAGCGCGGTGCCGTAGACGATGAACACCCGGATCGGCTGTTTCAGGCGTACCACGCGCGAGTCCGCGTGCTCGTCCTGCATCGCCGTCTCGATGCGCTCGCGGGTCCAGTCCGGCTGGTCGTGCAGCACGTATTCGGCGAGCCCCACAGGATCGCTGACGCGGATGCAGCCGTGGCTGAAGTCGCGCCGCGAGCGGCCGAAGAGCGCCTTGGCCGGCGTCGAGTGCAGATAGACGTCGTAGGGGTTCGGCAGCATGAACTTCACCAGGCCGAGCGCGTTGTTCGGTCCCGGCAGCTGGCGCAGGCGCGCCGCGCCCCGGGCGACGGCATCCAGGTTCTCGGGCGTGTTGGCGAGCACCGTGGCGGAGTCGTCCGCGCCGCGCACGATCTGCAAGCGCTCGCGGTCCAGGTAGGCCGGGTTGCGGTGTGCGGCGGGAAGGAGCTCCTTGCGGGCGATGCTCGGCGGCACGTCCCAGTAGGGACGGAACACGACGTAGCGCATGTCCGCGGTGAACACCGGGGTCTGTCGGCCCGGGAACGCCTTGCCCACGATCACGTCCATCTGGCGCATGTGCGCCTCGTCGTCCTCGGACGTCTCGAGCGCGTAGAGGTGGAACTGCGGGATGTTGACGATGATGGTCGCGCTCGGCAGCTTCTCGGGCAGCCAGCGCCAGCGTTCCAGCGTGAGTTCGATCTGGCGCACGCGTGCGGCCAGCGGCCGCGTGAGCGCCGCGTAGGTCGCGGCGCCGAGCACCCCGTCGGCGCTCTGCCCGTGGCGTGACTGGAACGCGGCGAGCGCCGCCGACAGCGCGGGAGTCAACTGCGGCGGAACATCTGCGGCGAGGCTCGCCGGACCGTCGCCCAGGGCGACGAGCAGGCGAGCGAGCGCGGGCGCGTCCACGTACGCGCCACCCGGCTTCACCGAGCGGGCCGGCAGGGGCGCGAGCCGGTTCAATGTCGGATCGGCGGCGAGTTGGCGGTAGACGCCGAGCATGTGCTTGAGCAGCGCGTAGTGGCGGAACGGCGGTTCGAGCGCGTCGAGCGCACGGGCAACGTCCTGCGCACTCGCGAGTCGGGCCACGGCGGCGGACGGATCGAAATCCTGTCGATCGACGTCGAGGTGATGGCCGACGCTGGCCGGATCGATTCGTCCCTGGTGAAGATCGGTGGCGAACTGCCGCGCCGCCTGCGACAGCAGGGCATCGTATGCGTCCGCCGCGAACGGCGTCTGCGCCGCCAGCGCGTCGAGACGCCCGAGCGGATAGTCGCGCGGATCGAGACCGCGGGTGTCGGCGTGGCGCATCTCCTCGACCAGGGCGCGGGCGGCGGACGTCGGTGCCGCGCCGTCGCTCCACGCCCGTGTCGCAGCGGGGGCCGCGGGTGCCGTGAAGGTCAGCCAGAGGCCGAGCGCCGCGGCGGCGCGCGCGAGCGCACGCCGCTGCGCACGCGGGGGATTTGTTAGCATCGGGGCGAGGTGGTCGTGGTCATGAGTCGTCATCGTACGCAATTTGGGGCAGTGCTCGTCATGGTCCTCGCGGGCTGCTCGGGCGGTGGTGCCGCCCCGGGCGGGGCGTCGACCGCGGGCGCGGCGGCCGTCGCCACCGACCCGGGCGGCCGACTGTACGACGGGAACTGTATCGCGTGCCATCAGGCGGATGGACACGGCGTGCCCGGCGTCTATCCGAGCCTCGCGGGCTCGTCCGTGGCGGACGGCGACGTGACGGCGCTCGCGCGCTGGGTGATCGAGGGTGAGCGACCCGCCGCCCTGCCCGAGGGGCGCTATGCCACCCGCATGCCTCAGTTCGGTTGGCTCCAGCCGGCCGACGCGGCGGCGCTGTTCACCTACGTGCGCTCGCACTTCGGCAACCACGCGCCGGCGGTCGCTGCGGACGCCGTGGCGGCCGCCCTGGACAAGAATCGATGAGCACGACGGGAAGCACCGCGATCCACCGCATGGTGGACCGCTGTCGTGGCGGTGAGCACCCGGCCTGCGTGGCCCGGCTCCCGGCGGGCTGGCTGATCCTGGCCGAGCGCCAGGTGCTCGCCGGCTATTGCCTGTTGCTGCCCGATCCGGTGGTGCCGCACCTCAATGCGCTCGAGGGGGCTGCGCGGCAGCGCTTCCTCGACGACATGGCGCGCGCGGGCGACGCCCTGCTCGCGGTCACCGGCGCGTTGCGCATCAACTACGCGCTGTACGGCAACGTCGAACCGGCGCTGCACGCGCACCTCTTCCCGCGGCGCGCCGACGAACCGGAGGCCATCCGCACGGCACAGCCCTGGGCGCTCGACTGGAATGCCGCGCCGGAATACACCGAGGCTGCACACGGCGCGCTCAAGGCGCGGCTCGCGCGAGCGCTTGCAGGGACTTGAGCCGGTCCGCGACCGCCTCAAGCGTGTCGAGCGGCGGCGAGGCGGTCATGCCGGCGCACACGTAGGCGACGGTGGCCGGTCCCGGACGCCGCGCGGCGAGCGCGTCGGGCAGACCGGCGGCGTCGTCGGGGATCGCGAAGATCATCCGGGTGGGCGCGTACACGCGCTGTAATTCGCGCGCCCAGCGCGCCGCCTCCGCGGCCGGACCGCGCACGATCACGATCCGGGTCGAGACGAGAAAGTCCTCGAGCGCGTTGCCGAAGCTCATGTGCGCGTCCGGCGCCCGGGACAGAAGCGGCGCCGCGCGCGCCAGCGTCGCCTCGGCGGCGTCGAGGTAGCCCACGTGGGACAACAGCACGCCGAGCCGTGCGAGCACCGTCGCGGCCACGGCATTGCCGTTCGGCCGCGAATCATCGGCGAACGCGAGCGGTCGGTGAAACAGCCGCTCGTGATCCGCGGCGGTGAAGTAGAAGCCGCCGCGTTCGTCGGCGAAGCGCGCGAGCAGCGCATCCACGAGCGCACAGGCTAATGCGAGGTCTTCGCCGCGCCAGCGCGCCTGCAGCAGTTCGAGCAGCGCATCGGCGAGGAAGGCGTGTGCGTCGAGGCACGCCGGCCCAAGCGTGCGGCCGTCGCCGGCACCGGCGAGCAGTCGACCCTCGCGCCACAGGTCGCGCCGCAGGGCGTCCACCGCGGCGCCCGCGTCGAGCGCGAGGTCCGGCCGGTCGAGAGCGCGCGCGGCAAGCGCGAGTCCCTTGATCGCGAGCGCGTTCCCGGCGCCGAAGATCCGTTGGTCGCGGCGCCACAGGCCGCCGCTGCCGTCCGGTTCGGTGCCGGTCGCGTACACACCGGCGCAGAACGCCCCGCCGGGTGCGCGCAGGTGGCGCGCCAGGAATGCCGCGACGCCGCTCGCGACGTCGGCGAACAGCGGTTCGCCGGTGGCGAGCGCGGCCTGTGCGTAGAGCGCGAGCAACGCGCCCTGGTCGCCGAGCGACTTCTCGGCGTGCGGCAGCTGCCAGGCCGCATCGACGCAGTGCCCGAAGAAGCCGCCGTCGCCGCGATCACGGAGCGCGCCCTCGGCCATGCGGGTGAGCGACAGCGTGGCGACGTACAGCGCCTGCAAGTCCGGCGCCTCCGTGTCCGCGGTCGCGTACCAGTGCCGCAGACAGCGCTCCAGGCTCGGCGCCTGCGGAAATTTCGGCGCGCCACCGAAGCCGCCGTGGCGCGAGTCGAAGGCGCGCGCGAGTGCGGCGCGCGCCGCCGCGAGCGGGCTCGCGTCGAGCGGGGCGCGCGCGTCGGCGGCGGGCGGCACCAGGCGCTCGAGTGCCTGGTGGAGCATCGGGCGCTGGGCGCGAATCTCCTCCGTTCGGTCGTGAAAGAAGGCCGCGATCCGCTCGAGCAGCGTCACGAACGCGGGCATGCCGGCGTGCGCCTCCCGCGGGAAATAGGTGCCGCCGAAGAACGGCTGGCCGTCCCACGGCGCGAGGAACAGGGTGAGCGGCCAGCCGCCGGGGCGGCGGGTGAACAGCGGCTGCGCCGCCTGGTAGAGCGTGTCGAGGTCCGGGCGTTCGTCGCGGTCGACCAGCACGTTGACGAACAGCCGGTTCATCACGGCCGCGGTCGCCGGGTCCTCGAAGGATTCGCGCGCCATGAGCTCGCATCCGGGGCAGGCGAGGCGGCCGATCACGAGCAGGATCGGCCTGTCCTCGGCGCGCGCGCGCGCGAGCGCGTCCGCGCCCCAGGGATGCCAGTCCACGGACTGGGATGAGTGCAGTCGAAGATAGGGACTGACCTCGCCGGCGAGGCGGTTGTGCTGGGTCACCGATAGGCGCCTCGGGTTAGAATGCGCGTCCACTATAACGTCGGTCAGAAAACATGAGTGAACCCGCCACGGCCTCGGCCCTGCGCACGCTGCGACTGAAGCGCAACGAGGATCGCCGTCTCAACGCGGGGCACCTCTGGATCTTCAGCAACGAGGTCGACGCCGAGCAGACGCCGCTGCCGAAGTTCAAGGCCGGGGAAGTGGTGCGGGTGCTGGCGCACAACGACCGCTTCATGGGCCTCGCCTACGTCAACCCGCAGTCGTTGATCTGCGCCCGGCTCCTCGGTAGCGCGCGGCCGCCGGACGCGGCGTGGTTCGAGGAGCGTCTGCGCGTTGCGCTCGCTCTGCGTGAGCGCCTGTACGCGGCGCCCTACTACCGCTGGGTGTTCGGCGAGTCGGACGGGCTGCCGGGCCTGGTCATCGACCGCTACGGCGCGGTGTGCGTGGTGCAGATCGGCACCGCCGGCATGGAGGCGTTGAAGGGCGAGATCGAACAGGCGCTGACGCGCGTGGTCGAGTGCGAGACGCTGATCTTCAAGAACGACTCGGGCGCGCGGGCGCTCGAGGGGTTGCCGAGCTACGTGGAGGCGGTGCGCGGCCGGGCGGAGGACCTCGCCTGGGTGGTCGAGGACGGACTGAAGTTCTCGGTCGAACTGCCGGAGGGCCAGAAGACCGGCTGGTTCTTCGACCAGGCGGCGAACCGGCGCGCGCTCGTCAAGTACTTGAAGCCGGGCGCGCGCGTGCTGGACGTGTTCAGCTACGTCGGCGCCTGGGGCGTGCGTGCGGCCCATGCCGGCGCGAGCGAGGTGCTGTGCGTGGACTCCTCCGCCGCGGCGCTGGAGCGGGCGGCGCGCAATGCCGAGCACAACGGCCTCACCGTGCAGACGCGCCGCGGCGACGCGTTCGAGACCCTGGAGGCGCTGGCGGCCGAGGGCCGGCGCTTCGACGTGGCGATCGTCGATCCGCCGGCGTTCGCGAAGCGCAAGAAGGATCTGCCGAAGGCGCTGGCGGCGTACAAGCGCTTGAACCAGCTCGCCATGCAGGTACTCGCGGAGGATGCGCTCCTGGTGAGCTGTTCGTGCTCCTACCACGTCGGCGCCGACGAACTGCTCGAATCGATCGCGCGCGCGGCGCGCCAACCGGCGCGGCACCTGCAGGTGCTGGAATACGGCGGTCAGGCGCCGGATCACCCGCTGCACCCAGCCATCCCGGAAACGCGCTACCTGAAGGCCTATTTCTGCCGCGTGACCGGCGGTTTAAAGTAGTCGTATGCTGAAGTATCCCCACATCAATCCGGTGGCCATCTCCATCGGGCCGCTGCGCGTGCACTGGTACGGCATCATGTATCTGGTCGGGTTCGTCTCGGCCTGGGCTTTGGCGCGCAGCCGTGCGCGCAGGCCGGGCTCCACCTGGACCCTGCTGGACATCGACGATCTCATTTTCTACTGCGCCATCGGCGTGATCGTCGGCGGCCGTCTTGGCTGGTGCCTGGTGTACGGGCGGGACGTGATCGCGCAGAACTTCCTCAACGTCTTTCACATCTGGGACGGCGGCATGTCCTTCCACGGCGGCCTCACCGGGGTGATCGTGGCCGCGATGGTGTTCGCGCGCATGAAGGGCAAGCGCATCCCGGACGTGTTCGACTTCCTCGCGCCGCTGCCGGGCATCGGCCTGATGGCGGGCCGGCTCGGGAACTTCATCAACGGCGAGCTGTGGGGCCGGCCGACGGACCTGCCCTGGGGCTTCGGGGTTCCCGACGAGACCGGGCGCCTGGTGGCGCGCCACCCGTCGCAGCTCTACGAGGCGACGCTCGAGGGACTGGTGCTGTTCAGCATCCTCTGGTGGTACACGCGCAAGCCGCGGCCGCGACTCGCGCCGACGGGGCTGTTCCTGCTGCTGTACGGCTGCGCGCGCTTCACGGTCGAGTGGGTGCGCCTGCCGGACGCCAACATCGGCTACCTCGTCGGTGATTGGCTGACCATGGGCATGCTCCTCACCACGCCGATGATCTTCATCGGGGTCGCGGTGATGGCCTACGCCTACTGGCGCGACCAGCCGAGCGGCAACCTCGCCGCCGCGAACGCCTGACGAGCGGAGCGACGCGCGTGCCGGGTCTGGACCAGGGCTACCTCGCGCTGCTGCGCGACATCCTCGAGACGGGGGTGCGCAAGGCGGACCGCACCGGCACCGGCACACTGTCCGTGTTCGGTCGCTTCCTGCGGCACGATCTGGCGCAGGGATTTCCGCTGCTCACCACCAAACGTCTGCACGTCAAGTCGATACTGTACGAGTTGCTCTGGTTCCTGCGCGGCGACACCAACGTTCGTTTCCTGCGCGAGCACGGCGTGTCGATCTGGGACGAGTGGGCGACGCCCGACGGTGAACTCGGACCCGTATACGGTGCGCAGTGGCGTCGCTGGCGTGGAGCCGACGGCCGTGAACACGACCAGGTGAGCGCGCTCGTCGAGGGTATCAAGCGCAAGCCCGACAGCCGTCGGCACCTCATCAACGCCTGGAACGTGGCGGAACTGCCCGACGAGGCGTTGGCGCCGGAGGCGAACGCCGCGGCGGGACGCATGGCGTTGCCGCCGTGCCACGTGATGTACCAGTTCTACGTGGCGAATGGCCGGCTGTCCTGCCTGATGACCATGCGCAGCGTGGACGTGTTCCTGGGGCTGCCGTACAACTGTGCCTCGACCGCATTCCTCACCACCATGATTGCGCAGCAGTGCGAATTGCAGCCCGGCGAGGTGGTGTTTTCGCTCGGCGACACGCATCTGTACTCGAACCACCTCGACCAGGCACGCCTGCAGGTCACGCGCGAGCCGCGCCCGGCACCGCGTCTCGCGCTGCTGCGCAAGCCGGCGAGCGTGTTCGACTACCAGTTCGAAGATTTCCGGATCGACGACTACGATCCGCACCCGCACATCGCGGCGCCGATCGCCAAGTGACGAGCGGACGCCTGCCGCGTCCCCACCCACGAATCCCCACACGAGAGCACCCGAGAAGATCATGCCCCGAAGCGCGCGCCGGTCCCCGTTGGTCGAAGTCCGGCATTCACAGGTCCACGGCTACGGGGTGTTCGCCCTGCGGCGCATCCGCAAGGGCACCACGGTGATGGAATACGTGGGCGAGCGCGTCAGCCACGCGGAGGCCGACGCGCGCTACGAGCACAAGGACGCACGCGACAACCACACCTTCCTGTTCACGGTGGACTCGCGCACGGTGATCGACGGTGGCGTCGACGGCAACGACGCGCGCTACATCAATCACGGCTGCGACCCGAACTGCGAGAGCACCACCCGCGACCGGCGCGTGTTCATCGAGGCGATCCGCACCATCGAGCCGGGCGAGGAGTTGTGCTACGACTATCAGATCCAGCGCGACGACGACGATCCGGCGGATGTGGACGAGATCTTCGCGTGTCGCTGCGGGGCGACGGGCTGCCGCGGGAGCATGCTCGAACCGCGCAAACCCGTCCGCGCGAAGAAAAAGCGGGTGATCCGCGCCGCCGGATCGCGCAGCCGCGTCGCCACCGGCGCATCGAAGCGGCGCGCCGCGCCGGCCAAGGCGCACCAGGGCGCGGCACGCAAGGGCGGGCAGGGCGCGGCCAAGGGCGGGCGAGCGGCGAAGAAGGGCGGGCGGGCTGCGAAGAAGGGCGGGCGCAAGCCGCGCCGCTGATGGAACGGCTGGCACGATATTTGCCAGGAATCCCCCGGGTAATATAAGGTGACAATGGCGGTGCACAGTCTCCGGTGTGGCGTCGTGTGTCCATTCGGGATCCGGGCCTCGCTATGCGCTTGCCGTCTCTCAAGTTCCTCAAGACCTTCCAGGTCGCCGCGAAGCTCAAGAGCTTCAAGGCCGCTGCGGAGGAGCTGTTCATCACGCCCTCGGCGGTGAGCCACCAGATCAAGGCGCTGGAGGAGCAACTCGGCGTGGCGCTGTTCGAGCGCGGCGTGCGCACGCTCTCGCTCACCGACGCAGGCGCGCACTACCTCGAGCACATCGACGACATCTTCGCCAAGCTCGAGTCGGTCACCGAGCAATTGCAGCAGCGCTACGGGCGCACCATCATCCGCCTGAACGTGCCGCCGTTCTTCGCCAACGAACTGCTGCTGCCGCGGCTCGCGACCTTCTCGCAGTCGCGCGAGGAAACCGACATCCGCATCGAGACCACGTTCGCCACCCCCAAGGCGCATCCGTCGGACGCGGACCTCTCGATCGTGGTCGGGGCCGGACCGTGGGAGGGACTCACGGTGCACGAGCTGTTCGCGCAGAGCTTCATCGCGGCCTGCTCGCCCGGCTTTCTCGCCGAGAATCCGATCCGCCACTACGCCGACCTGAACGGCAAGACGCTGCTGTTGCACGAGGAGCGGCGCGATGCCTGGGAGCGCTGGGCGCAGGGTCTCGGCATCGAACCCATCAAGCCCAACCGCCTGGTGCGGCTCGATACCATGTCGGCGGTGGTGCTGGCGGCAGAACAGGGCGTCGGCGTGGCGCTCGTGCCGTCGCGGTTGTGCGCGGATCGGTTCGCCGAAGGCGGTCTCGTGAAGCTGTTCGACGCCGAGCTCACCACCCACGAAAGCTACGTGCTGCTACAGCGGCCCGAGGACACCGGTCGCGAGGAGCTGCAGGAGCTGGTGCGCTGGATCCTCGACGTCTCGCGCAGCCCGGTGTCGCGCGCCCCGACCTCGCGTGTGCCGGCGTGAGCGCGGCCCGGCCGACGCTCGAGTTCGTGGTGGCGGTGGCCGAGAACGACGTCATCGGCCGCGCCAACGGCCTGCCCTGGCGGTTGCCGGCGGACTTGAAGCACTTCAAGTCGCTCACACTCGGCAAGCCCGTGCTCATGGGCCGCAAGACCTACCAGTCGATCGGCAAGGCGCTGCCCGGGCGCACCAACATCGTGCTCACCCGGTCCGGTGACTTCGCGCCGCCGGATGCGCGCGTGGCGCGCGATCTCGCCACGGCCTACGCCGCGGCCGAGGGCGCGGCGGCGCTTATGGTGATCGGCGGCGCCGAGGTGTACGCGCAGTGCCTCGCGTTCGCGCAACGGATCCACCTCACCCTGGTGCACACTCAGGTGTCGGATGGTGATGCGTTCTTCGCGGGCTGGCGCGGCGCCGAGTGGCGCGAGCGCGAACGAGTGCGGCGCGAGGCGGACGAGAGCAACGCGCACGCGATGAGCTTCGTGACGCTGGAGCGGGTGTAGTTCCTCGGCGCGGTGGCGCGACCTTGTAGAGCTATGGCGATACCGTCGCCAGGTATTCAAAAGTGGCGCGACGCCGATTAGGCGCCGCGACACCCCGCTGCACGGTGATCTTACTGGTGAGTACGCCGACTTCGCAGCACGATGAGTGACCCAAGGGCGAGGGTCAGCCCCGTGACTGCCGTGCCGGCATCGATCTCAGGTGCAGCGACGACGCCGCCGCCCCCACCGCCACCACCGCCGTCTCCACCGCTGCTGCCACCGGGATCGCCGCTGACATTGCGAGCCTGCGCCGCGACGGCCATGCCCGAGATCATGAGTGCCGCAAGAACTGTCTTCTTCATAGTCCTTTACCCCTAATAAAGCGATCCGTCACTTCTCCCCCGCAGGGTAACCTAGCAATACATGTATTTCTCCGTCAACCGCAGGTGTTCTTTGGGTTGATGCGGCGCGGCACCCGCCTTTGGCGTGACGACGAGATCGTCACGGCCCGTATCGCCTTGCTGCCCAACGCCACGTTGTTGGAGTTCGGCGGGCGGAAAATTGTCGATGGCTCGAGATGCCAAGCTCGGGGCCGGGTGGCCGAGGCGGTGTGAGCTGGTCGAGCCGACTTCAGAACGCGAACCCCAGCACCGCGCCGTACTGGACGCCGAAGCCGTTGGCCCTCTGCCCGGCCATGCTGCCATTGAAATCGAAGACGCCGATCTCCGGGGTCAGCGAGACGTTCTTCTTGAGTTTGATCTTCACCCCGACGCCAGGTCCGAACGCCTCGAAGTGGTTGGCGCTGGTGCCACCGCTCGCGGACGGGATGGCGGTGTACACGTAGCGTAGATCGGAAAAGACCGTGTAGCCCGGCGCGACCGAACGGCTCAAGACCCAGTCGACGCCCGGACTCCAGGCGTTGCGCGACTGGCCCTGAAGTTCGAGGTAGGCGTAGCCGATGCCGGCGACCAGCGCGCTCTGCCAGGCGCTGGCGGTGTCGGTGAGGCGGTGCTTCACGTCGACCTCCGCGCCAAGCCCCGGTCCGACGCTCGAGAACGGCAACGCAATCGTGGCGAGCCGATAGCCGATGTCCCAGTCGTCGCTGAGGCCGGTGCGGATGCCGGCGTGGGCGAGGAAGGGCGTGAAGCTGTCGCGGCGCGGGTCGCCGACCGAGGACCATTGGCCTCCCGTGCCGGCGATGGCCCCGAACGATCCCGGCGCGACGGTGTCTGCCGGCGAGAATCCGAGCAACCACGAGCCGGCCCACGCGGCCTGAGAACACGCGGCGGCGGCCAGGATGACGGTGGTCGAAATTCGTATACCGATCTTCATGATTCCGTGCTTTGAACGCTGATGACGTGCGCCAGGCGTCGCCGACGGCGCCGATAATTGCATAACCGCACGGGCAATTCTGCTTCAATTGGATCCGCGTCGTGGTCATGTGCCACCAGGTCGGCGTATCCTCCCTCTCCCCCTACGCGGGAGCGCATGCGCAGCGGACGGCGGGATCGCGTAGGGTGCCTTCCGCCGGCGCAACAAGCGCGCATTCGGCAATGCCGATGGAGATGCCGACCCGCACCGAATTACCCCTCGCGAGCTCGACCGGCCCTTGAAAGGCCGCGGTGGCACGCTTGGTCATGTTGAGCGGCCTGCATAAACGTCAATCCGTAAGCCGTTCAGCCCCGAAACTGTATTCGCGGGGGAGCAAGCATGCTTCAATGAAACCGCGGATCGCTTGCCGTGCTCATCGGGCTACAGGGGACGATTTCATGAATGTCACAGAATCAATGAGTGATGAGCCGACGGAGGACTTCGGCCTTCCGAAACTCTACAACATCGTCTACTGCAGTCGGGCGGCCGCCGGCGTCGACCCAGCGACCGTGGATCGCATCGTGGCGACCGCCCATCGCATCAATCCGGTCAAGGGAATCACCGGCATGTTGGTCTTCGGCAGCGGTATATTTTTCCAGTGGCTGGAGGGTCCGCGAGACCACGTGACTCAGCTGATGTCGAACATCAGCCGTGACGTCCGCCACAATTCGATCATCTCCTTGGGCGAAAGCGAAGAGGTGCGCGAGAGGTTGTTTCCAGATTGGGCCATGGAACTCGTGGCCGCCGACGACATCCGCGGTGTGCTGGAGGATGCGCTCAGCACGGCGGAAGATCCGAAAAACGAGCAGGCGCTGCGGCAGCTCCTGCAGGAACTCGACTCGGGTGCGCTGGACGCCTGGGGCAAGTACTGAGCGGCAACCGGACCCATCGCCGCCCGATCGCGCCCAAGCAGGCGGTGGTCTGCCTTGGACCGGCCGGGCGTTCGAAACACCTGTCTGCGGCTCTGCTCAAGCCCCGCGATATTCCATCCGTCATTGACTGAGAATACACTCGAAGTTAAATTGGAATCATGAAAACTACCGTTGATATTCCCGATGGCGATCTCGCAGACGCCATTCGATTCAGCAAGGCGAAGACGAAACGCGAAGCGATCGTCACCGCCATTCAAGAATTCAACCGCCGTAAGCGGATGGCCGAACTGACCAAGTACGCGGGAACCTGCAAGGATCTGGTGAGCGTCGATGCGCTCCTGAAGCAGCGCCGCAAAGGCTAGCTTGCCGTGATCCTGGTCGACTCCTCCTCCTGGATTCATATGCTCCGACCCCACGGAGACGCTGCTGTCCGGGACCGGGTCATGCGCGCGCTTGATGCGGGCGAGGCCTGTTGGTGTCCCATCATCCGGTTGGAACTGTGGAATGGCGCAGGGGGCGATCGCGACAAGAAGGTCATCAGGGATTTTGAAAGGCTGTTGCCGGAACTCGCGATCGACGACGCCGTATGGAGCGCCGCCTTTGACCTCGCGCGACGCGCGCGTTCGGCCGGTGTCTCGGTTCCCGCAACCGATATTTTGATCGCTGCATGCGCGCGACATCATCAAGTCGAACTTGAACATGCCGACTCGGACTTTTCGCGGCTGGAAAAGCTTTAGCACGGCCTGGCCCATTTTCCACCCGCGTTTATCCACCGAGTCCGGCAACGTCATGCGGACAGAGCGTGTTATCGGACGAGGTAGTCTCCACTGACGTGTTCCAGTGAACTCAGTGTCAATTTGCACAATTTTTGCCGGACGTGCCCGCGGATCGAAGCATCGTCCCAGGCAATATGCAGACTCTCACTGCGCCGCTGGGGCGCAGCTTTCCTCTACGGAGTTCCTTACGTTGGGTACTGATGTACAGAGGTGGACCTTAACGCGGCAGGTCGCATTCCAGGTTTCATTGCTTCCAAGGAAGCCTGAGCGCTAATCGTTGCTGATCTGAATTTCGCTACGCGGGCAGCCGGTGTGTCCGGCGCTGAACTGGTCAGAAGCACAGTGATTGATCGACGCATCGATGTTTTCCTCGATGGCGACAGTGGCCTTCAAGTCGGCGCGACGCGGGCGGCTGTGGTGTCGAGCGGTGCCAGGAACCGCAGCATGCGATTCGAACTCGGTGTGCGGGATTCGGCGTTCTGCTTGCTGGTGAAGGTATCGATCGACTGTCCATTTCGAGTGTTCCGGGCCGCGGTACGGAATTGCGTCCTCGGTGTCTTCGATGCTGGCACAAGCGGCGAATGTTTGGCGAGGGGTAGACTTCAATAGCGCTCCGCATAAGCCATTATTCGCGTACATCTATGTTAGGTTTACTAAGACTTCGGTACGCACCGGAGCTGCGAGCGATTCGCGCCGGGCGGTCTGCGGACGGGTGAAGCGAAAGGTATCGCGCAGGAGAGACGCTCATGGATCGAGAGTGCGTGGTTTTCACGGCAACTACCCGGGCCGGCCGGCGCTTGGTTTGTTCTGCCGCTGCGCTGCTGCTGTTGGCCCTCGTCAACGCTTGCTCGTCCTCCGGTGGGGCAGGGGGCGGCACACCGACGCCCTTTCCGCCAGCCACCACCAAGGTGAACCTGGTTTTCTCGAGCGATGCTAACGACCAGCTTGCGGCCTTCACGGCGCAGATCCAGTCGGTCACGCTCGCCGATGCGAGCGGCAAGACCGTGACGCTGTACGAGAATCCGCTGTCGCTGGAGTTCATGCACCTTAACGGACTGGGCGGGCCGCTGGCCACCGCTACCGTCGAGCGAGGCACGTACACAAGCGCTACGGTCAGCGTCGGCGCCACATCGTTTTCCTGCGATTTCATCGATGCTTCCGGCGGGCTGCGCAATGCGACGTTTGCCTACGGGTATACGCCGGCGGGGAGCGTGACGGTTACGCTGCCGCAGCCGATCAGCGTCGACGGCGATGCCATGGGCATCGCGTTGCGCCTGCTCGTCTCGCAGTCGGCCACCGCCAGCAGTTGCACGGCCAACGCACCCACGGAGCTGGGAATCACCGCATTTTCGATCACGCCAACCTTCGAGCTCACCGCCGTGCCGGCGACCGCCACCTTGGCTACCGAGCAATACCTGTCTGTGCGCGAGTACTCGGGTAAAATTGAGGTGTTCGATGCCGCCGTGGGCACCGGACAGCTGGAGATCCCCGCGGCGGTGCAGGAGCTGTCCAATCCCTCGACGCAGCTGCCGTTCACGCTCGGCACCGACACCGTGCTGCAGGGTGTGGCCAATACGGCGGCGCTGGCACCGGGTATGTTCGTCACCCTCGATGGCGTGCTGCAGGCGAACGGGTCAGTGCGCTCCACGCGCATCGCGGTCGCCGATCCGCTGGCGCTCAACGTGCGTCGCGGACCCGTGATCCTCGTCCCCTCGTCGGTGCCGACCGTGGAGATGCAGCCCGTTCAAGGGCAAGGTGCCGATTTGATCGCCGTAGCCGAGACCTTTGATGTCGCCAATGCGAGCTTCCACATTTCCGGTGAGCTGTCGAACCTGACCGAGCTTCCCTTCATGCCTCTGTTTACCGCGGCGACCGTCGTACCGGGGCAGAACATCTACGTCTCGGCGCCGCGCTACCTGACCAATGCCGGCCAGCCGTACCTTGCGACGGCAACGACCATCACTCTGATGCCGCAGACCATCGACGGCATCGTGTACGGTGTGACCAGCAGCGGCAACTTCACCGTCTACAGCATCGAGCTTGGCCCTCAGGATCTCTTTGCCAGCATGGCGGTGCAGCAGGGACAGACGACGCTGATTGCACAACCGAGTCAGGTGCAGGTCTACGTCGACAGCAACACGCAGAAGTTCGCTACCGCCGCCCCGGTCGTGGGCGCCCCGGCACGCTTTTATGGCCTGGTGTTCAATGACGACGGCGTGCTGCGCATGGATGCCGCCGCGATCCTGGATGGGCTTGCACCCTAGCGCCATGGCCCTCTCGGGCGCACTCGTACACCAGTCCCCGGGGCACGATCCGCGGCGGACGGTCCGCCCTCGCGCGCCGGTTTCGTTGTGCGTCGCGCTCACCCGGCTTTCATCAACTGCCCCTAGGCTCAGCATGTCCAGACCTCGGCTCATCACTCGTCGCACCGCCCTGGCCATCGCCGCGGCGTTGACGACCTCCATACGAACTTTTGCGGGAAGTGCCACGGACAAAGGAAAGCTGCCCATGAAACGTGTGACCGGAATCGGCGGTGTCTTCTTCAAAGCCAAAGATCCCGCGGCCTTGCGGGCCTGGTACAAGCGTCACCTGGGGATCGACGTGCAACCGTGGGGAGGAGCGGCTCTACGGTGGGCCGACGACGTGAACGCCCCGACCCCGGGCTCCACCGCATGGTCCGTCGTTGCGTTGGACAGCCAGCAATTTGCGCCGAGCCAGTCGCCCTTCATGATCAACTACCGGGTCGCCGATCTGCCCGCCTTGCTCGCCGCGCTGCGCAGCGAAGGGTGCACCATCCTCGAGGAAACCACCGACGATCCGACCTTCGGCAAGTTCGGCTGGGTCATGGACCCGGAAGGCAACAAGATCGAACTGTGGCAGCCGCCGCCGGGCAAGTAACCGGCGTTGGACACATCTCGGACTCGGTCGCCATCGCTGCCGCTGCTCGCGGGCGGTGGATGGGGCGACCTTGTCGCGGCTTGACGAGGAAGATCGACCGGTCTAGCCTGGATTATTGAAATCTTCAACAACCGAGATTCCGCATGGCCACGGTAAACTTCAGCGTTCCCGACGACGTCAAGGAGCGCTTCGACCGCGCCTTCGGCGATCAGAACAAGAGCGCGATCATCGCCGAATTGATGCGCCGCGCCGTCGATGAGCACGAGCGCCGCAAGCGGCGCGTACGGCTGTTTCAGTCGCTGACGAACGCCAAGGTGCGTCGCGGTCCCCGTGCCGCTGCCGAGATCCGCAAGGCCCGCGACGCCGGTCGCTCGTGATCGTCGTTCTCGACGCGAGCGTCATCCTTAAATGGCTGCTCGAGGATCCCGAGCGGGAACCGGATACGGATCGTGCTACCGATCTCGTGGAGCGGGTGGTCCGTGGTGACCTCGAAATCCGTCAGCCGCCGCATTGGCTCGCCGAAGTGGCCGCCGTGCTCGCGCGCCTGAGTCCGCGCACAGCGCGCGATGACGTTGCCGCGCTCAGTGCGCTCGAATTGCCCATCCGGGGTGATCCGGCCGTCTACGATCGCGCAACTCGCCTGGCGATCGACACCGGGCAACATATCTTCGACACCCTGTACCACGCAGTTGCGATCGAAGAGTCCGAGGCGATGTTCATCACCGCCGATAAGCGCTATCTCATCAAGGCGCGCCCTGTGGGCCGCATCATGGCCCTGAGCGACTGGAATGGCCACGGATGAGACCGGCGAGACGCGGGCGATTCTGCCGATTCACTCAAACGATCGAGTTGCAGTTTGCAAACTGGCCACGCGGAATCGTGCTGGGAAACGTCGAATTCGACGTAAATCGCAGATTACAAAACGAGGCGATCGGCGTTATCGAACGGTGCTCTGGGGGCCGAGTCCATAGAGTGTGGATCTAGCGCGGCGACCTTAGACGTGATCGTCTGTCGATCAACGAATGGCGTTCGCTCTGGAGGACCCGGCGCGGTGCGCGCGTAGGGTTGGTCAGGCCCGAAAGAAATGCAGTCAAAGCAATGGGCAATAATTCTACTGACGGTGTCGATTTACACCGCTCTAAGTCTTATTTGCATTAGAGCCTTTTGGCGTGCTTCCTCATCGAAAGAGAAAAACCGGTACTATTTGGCGGCGAAATTCTTCGCGGTCGCCCTCGCGGCAATCAGCGCGATCGTTATGCCGGTTCATGTGCCGCTCGCCGGCGTCGAGCAGTTCTGGCAAGGCATGATTTGGTTCATCTTGGTATTCCCGGTTTCATTGCCTGCGGGATACTGGGTCGCGTGGATGTCCGATCAAATTCTCACGAAAGTGGATGATTCATAATTCCAGTGTCTGCAAAAACGGATTCCAGTCACTGGATGGTCCTGGGTGACCGGAGGTCTTTCCGTATTGAGAGGCAACTTAGTCACGGTGCGCAAATCGGGGCCAAAAGTGTAATGAGTAAATGGGCGGAATATAAAAATTCGTGGCTATTTTTGGCGACGTTCGCTGTTGTAGAGACGGCGTTTGGAGTTAGGCTGATCCAAGATTATTTGCGAGGCGACAACATATTGACTTTGCTTGTTGGCTTGTCTTTCTTGGGTACAGCAAGTTGGGAATGCAGGCGCATGTGTGCCAAGGCGTTTAGAAAGGATGATGGAGGGCGATAGATCGACTGTGAGGCGGTTATTTCAGGGTTGCGGAACAATGCAATATTGAAGGCTACTAGCGTGAACAAAGTGGCAGAAGGCGTGGTAGCTAGGTGACGAAACCGAAGTCCTTTGTGCTCTGGGCGCGGTCCTCTCTTGTTGGGCATATTGTTTTCTTTGAGCTCTCTTTTTCTTTGTTGATGGCCGGCGCTAGGTTGTTACAGGCGTACATAGAAGGAGAGTTAACTCTGTGGACGGCCTGCTATATCGTGTTCGTTGCCGCCGTATTGGGCGCTGTTGGTGGTGTCGCGATTTGGTTCACCCGCACCGCTAAGAAGGACGGCGTTGAGTAAACCAATCACTATCGCAAGACCCGCCTCAGCCTAACCGCCGCATTTCACTTGCGCGGTATCCTCCCGGCCGACTGCTCCTACAACTCCGCCAGCCTTCTCTCCACCTCCCGATCCGCCCGCGCCATGTCCACGTCCTCGATTCTCTGCGCGCCGTGCGTGAGCTCGGCGAGGAGTGCGCTTTGGAGGCGGCCACGCTCGAGCGCCACGGCGTAGCCGATCTCGTGGTGGAACATCACCATGGAGTAGCGCGGGATGAAGCGCTTCGGATGGCGGCGCTCGAGCTCCAGCGCCAGCGCTTGCTGTAGCCGGAACGCGGGGTCGACCACGCGGGCGCGCATCTCGAGGTAGTTCTCGAGCGCCATCGCGGCGATGGCGTCGGTGTGCGGCTTGCGCGCGGCCTGGAACGCGGCGAACGCGGCGCTCCACTCGTCGTGGCGGGCGAGCGTTGCGTCGAGCTCGATGCAGTCCTCGAAGCAGCAATTCATGCCCTGGCCGTGGAAGGGCACGATGGCGTGCGCGGCGTCGCCGAGCAGCAGGCACTCGCCCGCGCTCCAGCGATCCGCGTACACGGTGCCGAGCATCCCGACCGGATGACTTCGGAACTCCGTCAGCCGATCCGGCATGAGGCCGACCACGTCGGGGAACTGACTGCGCAGGAAATGCTCCGCCGACGCGTCGTCCCGCAGCGCTTCGAAGCTCACGGGCCCCTTGAGGGGCAGGAACAGCGTCGCTGTGAACGTGCCGTCGACGTTCGGCAGCGCGATCAGCATGAAGTCGCCGCGCGGCCAGATGTGCAGAGCTTCCCGCTCCAGCGCGTGTGTGCCGTCGGGGCGTGCCGGGATGGTGAATTCCTTGTAGCCGTGATCGAGTGGTACCTCGCGCGCCGCGGTGAGGCCGCTCTCGGCCATGCGTCGGCGTGCGCGCGAGCCGGCGCCGTCGCAGGCGAGGAGGGGCGCCACCGGTAGTTCGAGGCGACGTTCCTCCGTGAGATCGCGCAGCGTCGCGACCCCGCGCGCGAAGTCCACGTCCTCGAGACGGTGGCGGAAGTGAGCGCGGATGCCGGGGCGCGCCGCGGCGACCTCCAGCAGCGCGCGATTGAGCTCGTGGCGCGAGACGGAGTAGATGACCTCGCTCGGGCGCTGCCCGTAGCGCTGCAGCGAGGGAGCGCCGTCGAGCGGGTGCACCATCCGTCCCTGCATGGGGATCATGCCGCCCGCGACGGCGTCGAACACGCCGGCGGCCTTCAGCGCGTGGATGCCGCGGTCGGCGAGCGCGAGATTGATCGAACGTCCCGACTCGGCCGCGCCCACGCGCGGATCAGGTCGCGCGTCGTAGAGCTCGACGCCATGGCCGTGTCGCTCGAGGAGCAACGCCATGAGCGCTCCGGTGGGTCCGGCGCCTGCGATGCGCACCGTGTCGGTGGCGGGGATCACGGGCCGAGCACCTTGCGCAGCACGGTGGCCGCGTGCACGACGTCCGCGTGGGAGTTGTAGAGCGGCGCCGGCGCGAGCCGCAGCACGTCGGGCTCGCGCCAGTCGCCGATCACGCCCTCGGCCGCGAGCCGCTCGTCGAGACGGCGGGAGGTCGTGCCGGGGCGTTTGACGCGCAGGCTCAGTTGCGCGCCGTGCGCGTCGGCTTCCGCCGGCGTGACGATCTCGACCGTATCGGCGAGCCACGTCTGGATCAGCTCGCGTAACCGTCCTGTCAGTGCCAGCGACTTCTCGCGCAACCGTGGGAGCGTGGCGGCGTCGAAGAGCTCGAGCGAGGCGATCAGCGGCGCCGTGGCGAGCACCGGCGGATTGCTGAGCTGCCAGCCTTCGGCGCCGGCGATGGGGTGGAAGTCCGGGCCCATCCGGAACCGCGTCGCCTTGTCGTGACCCCACCAGCCGGCGAAGCGCGGCCGCGTCGTGTCCTGCCCGTGACGCGCGTGCACGAAGCAGCCGCCGATCGCGCCGGGCCCCGCGTTCAGGTACTTGTAGCTGCACCAGATCGCGAAATCGACGTTCCAGTCGTGCAACGCGAGCGGCACGTTGCCGATGGCGTGCGCGAGGTCGAGCCCTACCGTGGCGCCGACGCGGTGCGCCGCCGCCGTGAGCGCTGCCATGTCGAGGCACTGCCCCGTGAGGTATTGCACGCCGGGCAGGAGCACGAGCGCGAGCCGCTCGCCGTCGCGCTCGATGGCCGCGACCAGGTCCTCGGTACGTAGCACGCGCTCGCCGGCGCGCGGGCCGATTTCGACGAGGTGTTGCGCCGGATCGAGGCCGTGAAAGCGCAGCTGCGACTCGACGGCGTAGCGGTCCGAAGGGAACGCGGAGGCTTCGATCAGGATGCGGGTGCGCGCGCCCGCCGGCCGGAAGAAGCTCACCATCATCAGGTGCAGGTTCACGGTCAGGGAATTCATGGCGACCACCTCGTCGGTCGCCGCGCCGGTGAGCCGCGCGAGCGCCGGCGCCAGGCGCTCGTGGTAGGGGATCCAGGGCCGCGCGCCGTCGTGGTGACCGAGTACGCCGCGGCGTGCCCAGGCATCGAGCTCCTCGCGCACCAGGGTCGCCACGCTCGCGGGCTGCAGCCCCAGCGAGTGGCCGCAGAGGTAGGTGACGCGCCGGCCCGCCGCGTCGACGGGGTGCAGGAACCGGTCCGCGAAGGCGCGCAGCGGGTCGCGCTGGTCGGCGGCGCGCGCCGCGTCGAGTGCGGTGGCGCAGGCGGCGTCGAACGCCGCAGCGTCCGTCACGGCGCCTCGAGCACGTGGCCGCAGCGGCGGCAGGTACGCCGCGCGACGTCGCCGTAGAAGCGTGCGAAGATGACGGGCAGCTCGGTCTCGAGGTTCTCGACCGGCAAGCGCTCCAGACAGAGCTGGGACCCGCAGCGCTCGCAGTACCACGAGAACCCGTCGAGCTCGCCAGGCAAGCGCCGCCGCTCGATGACGATACCGATGCTCCCGGCAGGTCGCTGCGGCGAGTGTGGTACTTCCGGCGGCAGGCGGAACAGTTCGCCCTCGCGGATGGGAACGTCGACGATACGGCCGGCCTGCACGGTCTTGAGAACCATGTCGCCTTCCACCATGTAGAAGATCTCCTCGCCGGGATCGTGGTGGAAGTCCTTGCGGGCGTTCGGGCCGCCGACCGCCATGACGATCAGCTCGCCGCCCTCGAACAGCAGTTTGTTGCCGACGGGCGGCTTCAATTGCCCGCGGTGCTCCTCGAGCCAGCGCGACAGATTGAACGGAGGCGAGATGTCCATGCGCGCATTATAAGCGCGCCGCTTCACTCCCCGCCGGGCACCTGCGACTGTGCGCACGGTACGGAGAGCGGCCTTGCACCCGCCACGCCGAGCTCCAGTGCCGTCAGGCGGCCGCCCCAGACGCAGCCGGTGTCGAGGCCCACGACTTCGCCGTCGTCGAGGTAGCCGAGCGTGGACCAGTGGCCGAAGACGGTGCGCGCGCCGTGCCAGCGGGCGCCGGGCGACTCGAACCAGGGGATCAGCGCGCGCGCGCGCCCCTTGGTGGGCGCGCCCTTGGCGCGCAGCACCAGTCGTCCGTCGGCGTCCACGTAACGCAATCGCGTGTAGCAATTGACGATGAAGCGCAGCCGCTCCTCGCCGTCCAGCGCCGGATCCCAGCGATCCGGCTGGTCGCCGTACATGCGCTCGAAGACTTTCTCGGGGTGGCGTTGCAGCGCGCGCTCGAACTCGCGCGCGCAGCCGCGAGCCTCGTCGGCATCCCACTGCGGCGCGAGCCCGGCGTGCAGCATGCGCGCGTCCATGGCCGCGTCCTCGTGCAGCAGAGGGCGACTGAGCAGCCAGTCGAGCAGCGCACTCCGGTCGGGCGCAGCCAGGATCTCGTCCAGGGTGTCGTCCCCGCGCACCCTGCCGGCGCCGAACGCGACGGCGAGCAGGTGCAGGTCGTGGTTGCCCAGCACCACCACCGCCGCATCGCCGAGCGTGCGCACGCGCCGCAGGACTGCGAGCGACTGCGGACCGCGGTTCACCAGGTCGCCGACGAACCAGAGCCGGTCGCGGGTACTCGAGAAGTCGAGCGCATCGAGCAGCGCCGCGAGTTCCCGGTCGCAGCCCTGCACGTCACCGATCGCGTAGGTTGCCATGTCGTGGATGTTCGCCGCTCGACGGGGCGAGGGCCGTCGGCGCGGGGCACCGACGGCGCACAGTGATCAGTTCAGCACGCCGGGCATCGCCAGCCGGAACGGTGCGATCGGCGCATCGAAGCGCTCGCCGTCGTCGGCCACCATCTGGTAGCTGCCCTGCATGGTGCCGACGGGCGTCTCGATCACCGCGCCGCTCGAATAGCGAAACCCCTGGCCCGGCTTCAGGTACGGTTGCTCGCCGACGACGCCGTCACCGCGGGTCTCCTTCACGTTGCCGTTGGCATCCGTGATGATCCAGTGCCGGGTCAGCAACCGCGCAGGCACCTTGCCTTCGTTGCTGATGGTGATGGTGTAGGCGAACACGTAGCGCTTGTCGCGCGGATCGGACTGTTCCGGCACGTAGGAGGTCTGTACCTCGACGCGGATTTTCCCGCCGTTCAATTTCGACTCCGACATCGTCATCTCACTTCAGGCGTATGGCCAGAACGTCACAGGGCGCGCCGTGCAGCACGGCGTCCTCGGTGAAGTTGACCAGAATCGCGAGACCGTGGCGCTCGCGGCTGCCGACCACGATCAGGTCGGTGTGCTCCTCGCCCGCCACGCGCAGGATCTCGGCTTTGGTGTTGCCCGCCTCGACGCGGCAGCACGAGGCGGGCAGCCCCACCTGGGCGGCGAGCGCGGCGAGCTTCGTGCGCGACCTTTCGACCAGCTCCTGCTCTATCTCGACCGTCGGCATCACCGACTCGCCCATCGGCTCGACCGGCACGAACTCCACCACGTGCAGCAGCGTCACCGAGCCGCCGGCCGCCGCCATGTCGCGGCCGGCCGTGGCGACCCGCTCGCTGCCGGCGGCCAGATCGACCAGGGTCAGGACCTTGCCATAGGCGCTCATGCTTCAATTATACCCAAGCGGCCGATCCCGCAAGCCCTGCAGACGCAGCGCAAGCTGGCCGAACTGCGCCGGTGCGAGCGTCTCCGGGCGCAAGCCCGGATCGATGCCGCAGGCCTCGATCTCGGTCACGGGCAGCAGGGCCTTGAGCGCATTGCGCAGGGTTTTGCGACGTGCCGAGAACGCACCGGTGACGACGGCACGCAGCGCGGCGGGCGTCCCGAACGCGAAGCGCGGTGCAGCGCTCGGTCGCAACCGCACCACCGCCGACCACACCGCCGGCGGCGGGCGGAAGGCGCCGGGTCCGACCTCGAAGAGTGGTTGCACCTCGGCGTACGCGGCGATCATCACCGTCAGGCGGCCGTAGTCGGCGCTGCCGGGTTCGGCCGCCATGCGCTCCACGACCTCCTTCTGCAGCATGGCGTGCAGGTCGGCGATGGCCTCGCGCTGCTCGAGGAGTCTGAACAGCAGCGGGGTGGAAATGTTGTAGGGCAGGTTGCCGACGATGCGCAGCGGCGGCCCGTCGCCCCGCAGCCCGACGAAGTCGGTGCGCAACACATCCTGCACGTGCAGGGTCAATCGGCCATGGCCGCGCGGATCGACGGCCAGGGCGGCGGCCAGATCGCGGTCGATCTCGATGGCCTCGAGCGTGCCGGCGCGCTCGAGGAGACTCCAGGTGAGCGCACCGCGGCCGGGGCCGATTTCGACCACGCGCTGGCCGGAGGCCGGCGCGACCGCGTCGAGGATCCGGCGAATCACCCCCGGATCGTGCAGGAAGTGCTGACCGAAGCGTTTACGTGGCTGCACGTGCACCCTCGCGCCCGGCGAGTTCGATGGCGAGCGCCAGGGCGGCGCGCAGACTTCCGGGGTCGGCGCGGCCAGTGCGCGCCAGATCGAGCGCGGTGCCGTGGTCCACGCTGGTGCGCAGCACGGGCAGGCCGAGCGTGACGTTGACCGCATCGCCGAAGCCCGAGTACTTGAGCACCGGCAGCCCCTGGTCGTGGTACATCGCCACCACGACGTCTGCGCCGTCGAGGACCCGCGCGGTGAAGGCGGTGTCCGCGGGCAGCGGACCACGCAGATCGAGCCCTTGCGCGCGCAGCTCCCCGAGCACCGGCTCGATCACCTCGATCTCCTCGCGGCCCAGGTGGCCGGACTCCCCGGCGTGCGGGTTGAGCCCGAGCACCAGCACGCGCGGCCGCGGGATCGCGAAGCGGCGCACGAGGTCCCGATGCACGATCCCGAGGGTGGCGCGCAGCCGCTCGCGGGTGATGGCCGCCGGCACCGCCGCGAGCGGCAGGTGCGTGGTCACCAACGCCACGCGCAGGCGCGCGCTCACCAGCATCATCACCGGCAGTTCGATGCCGCAGCGCGCCGCGAGGTATTCGGTGTGCCCCGTGAAGGGGTGACCGGCATCCGCCAGCACGCTCTTCTGTACCGGCGCCGTGACCATGGCGGCGAACTCGCCGTGCATGCAGCCGTCACAGGCGCGGTCGAGCATGGCGAGCACGTGCGCCGCGTTGCGCACGTCGAGGCGGCCCGGAATCACCGGCGCCGCGGTGGGCAGGTCGAGCACGCGCAGCGTGCCGGCGCGATGCGCCGTGGGCGCACGGCGCGGATCGTAAGGCTCGATGCGCAGCGGCACGCCGAGCGCGGCGGCGGTGTCGCGCAGCACGGTCGCGTCGGCGACCACGGTGAGGTCGGCGGGCCAATCCTCGGCAGCCACGAGCACGCAGGCGTCCGGGCCGATGCCGGCCGGCTCGCCCGAGGTGATCACGATCTTCGCAACGCTCACGACAACGCGAGCCGCGCCGTCACATCTTGATCTCGACGAACGCCTCGTCGCGCAACCGGCGCAGCCACAGCTCGGTCTCTTCGTCCGCCTTGCTCTCGCGAATCGCGGCGAACGCCTTTTGACGGCGCACGTCGTCGGTGCTGTCGTAGGTGCGGGTGCCGAGCATCTGCGCGATGTGCCAGCCATAGCGCGTCTTGAACGGCTGGCTGATTTCGCCGTCCTTCAGGTCGGCGATCGCCTTCTCGAACTCCGGCACGAAGGTGCCGGGCCCGGTCCAGCCGAGATCGCCGCCGTCGGGGGCCGAGCCGGGGTCCTGGGAGGTGGTCGAGGCGATGCCCGCGAAGTCCTCGCCCTTGAGGATGCGCTCGCGCAGCTTGGCGAGTTTCTGGCGCACGGTCTCGTCGTCGTCGAGCTCGTTGGGCTTCATGAGGATGTGCCGCACGTGGATCTGGTTGACGATGACGGGCGCCTCGCCGCTGCGGTGGTCGTTGAGCTTGACGATGTTGAAGCCGCTCGGCGTGCGCACCGGCGCGCTCACCTCCCCGGGCTTCATCTTGGTGACGAGGTCGAGGATGAACTGCGGGAGCTGGCTGCCTTTGCGCCAGCCCAGCTGACCGCCCTCCAGGGCCGTCTGGCTGTTCGAGTTGGCGATCGCGAGCTGGCCGAAATCCTCGCCCTTGGCTGCGCGCGCGGCGATGTCCTTCGCCTTGCGCTCGATGTCCAGGTACTGCTGCGGCGTGGCCGCGGCCGGCAGCGACAACAGGATGTGCGAGACGTTGAACTCGTCGTTGGCGGCCGTCGATTGTTGGCGCTCGAGGTATTGATCGAGCTCGCGCGGCGTCACCGCGATGCGCGCGATCACGTCGCGCTGACGCAGGGCGTTCAAGGTGAGTTCCTTGCGGATCGACTCGCGGTACTGCTTGTAGTCGACCCCCTGTGCTTCGAGCGCGGTCGGCAGCTGGTCGAAGGGGATCTTGTTGCGCGCCGCGATCTCCTGCAGGGCGCCGTTGAGCTGCTCGTCGGTGACGGTCAGGCCGATGCGCTTGGCGCGTTGCATCTGGATTTCCTGGAGGATGAGCCGCTCCAGCACCTGCTGCTTGAGCACGCTCTGCGACGGGATCTCAACGTGCTGTTCCTGGAGCCGCTTGGTGACCGCCACGAGCTGCGCATCGAGCTCGCTCTGCAACACCAGGCCGTCGTTGACCACCGCCGCGATCCGGTCGAGCAGCTCGCCGTGGCTGCCGATGTCGCGGGTCTGCGCGTGCAGGCCCGGGGCGGCGCCGAGGAGCGACAGGAGCAGGGCGGCGAGCAGGCTTCGTTTGAACATAGTTCCCGATTCTTTGCAGGGGTGCACGGGGCGGCGCGCCGCCCGGAAGTGTCACGGCAGCTGCGTGTCGCGAGCCGAATATCCGCGAATTTCCTGTTCCAGGAACGAATCCGCAGGCTTTCCGACCGAACTCAAGCCCGTGAGTTCCAATTGTAATGCAATCGACGTGTCCAGTCCTCCGAGACGGTTGGTGAGGTAGCGGCGCTGCACGAGTTCCAGCCGCCAGCAGCAGCTGCGGTAGGCGAAGCCGGCCACCTGTTCGATCGTCTGGTGGTCCGGAATGGAGTACACCCAGCGACCGACCGAGCTCCAGTGGTCGGAGATCGGCCAGGCGAAGGAGCCGTCCCACTGCTTGAGGATCCCCGCCTGGAAACGGTAGCCCAAATTGATGATCCGTGTCGGGTCGGGGCGGTACTGCACCGACACCTCCGACTTGTCGGTCTGCGAGGTGTAGGGGTTCCACTGGTAGGCCATGTCGACCCCGAAGTCGTGGTACGCGGTCAGCGTCACCTCGGCGACGATGTCGGAGCCGCCGTAGATGGCTGCCGACTGGGCCGCGGCCGCCGCGGCCGTGGCGTGCGACCAGGCGTAGGCGTAGCCCGCCGGCGCTTCCACCAGCATGGGCATGGTGGCGCCGGCCGAGGGCCAGATGTACTGGTACGGCCCCGGCAGCAGGAACTGGTTGACGCGCGGCGGCGGTGCCGCGAAGCCGGTGGCGAGGCTCTGCAGCAGGGTCGCGGGCAGATCGACCCGCGGCGTGGTGAAGTAGTGGATCTGGCCGAGGGTCGCGGCCAGGTACTCCGCGCCGGTCGACGGATCGAACAGGCGGGTGGTGAGCGCCGCGGCCACCTGGTTGGCGTCGCTGATGCGATCGTCGCCGACGTAGCGATTGGAGCGGAACAACTCCACTAGGTTCAGATCCGGCAGGCCGGTGTCGAAGATCGGCAGCGCGTCCTGGTTCCGGTAGGGCGTGTAGCTATACATCAGGCGCGGTTCGAGCGTCTGGGTGCGCTGCCCGGAGCCGTTGTCGCGTTCGAATACCAGGCCGCTGTCGACCCGCGCGTAGGGTAGCGAGCGGCTCGGCGAGGACGGTTCGCCCGGCGTCGTGTCGTAGAGTTCGTATTGGGTGTAGTGGTAGCCCACCGCCGGTTCGAAGAAGTATCCGGGTCCGCGGCTCGACCAGCGCAGTTCCGGCGAGGCGTCGAGCCGCACGCCGCGCGGTCCGGTCTCGCGCAGGAAGTTCACCGCCTCGCCGTCCAGCACGAACTCGAGCGGCGTGTTCCACAGCGGCATGAGGCCCTCGGCTTGAACCGCCGGAACCCGCGAGTAGGGCCGCAGGTCCGCCAGCACCAGGTTGTCGATGGTCTGCCAGTTCTGCAGTTCGGCGCGCACCCGCCAGACGTCGTCGTAGTACTTCAGTTCGGCGCGCCGCTCGAGATAGGTGACGCTGGTCTGGTCGGAACCCACCGCGAAGTCCTGGAAGTAGTTGACGTCGCTGACGCTCGCGACGTCGGCGTCGAAACGCAGCCCGCGTTCGAGGTCGGTGACGTCGGTGAAGTGCAGGTAGCTGCGATCGATGTGCCGCTGCGCGTCGTTCGGCAGGAAGCTGCCCTCGAGCTTGCCGGTGGAACTCTGGGTCAGGTAGCGAAACTCGCCCGCGAGCTGCTCGCCACGCGCGCTCAGCACGCCGGGTGTGAGCGTCAGATCGTAGTTCGGCGCCAGGTCGAAGTAATAGGGAACCTCGAGCTGGAAGCCGTTGCTGCCGGAGTGGCCGATCACGGGGAACAGCAGTCCGCTCTTGCGCTCGTCGCCCAGCGGGAACGACAGGTACGGTGTGTAGAACACCGGCACGTCCTTGAAGCGCATCAGCACGTGGCGTGCGACGCCCTGCTGCGTCCCGGTGTCGAGGGCGATCTGGTCGGCTTCGAGGAGCCAGTCGCGATTGCCGGGCGGGCAGGTGGTGTAGTCGACCTGGCTCAAGTCGATGACGCCGTTCGGCGTCACCGCGATCTCGCGCGCGTGGCCGCGCCCGTGGCGGTCGAGGATCTGGAAATCCGCCTGGTCGAAGCTCGCCGCCCCGATGGTGTCGTAGACGCCGGAGGCGCTGTCCACGCGCAGCTGGGGGTCCTCGAAGTTCACCGAACCCTTCACCGTGACGCGGCCGGTCGCCTGGTCGTACTCGACCGAGTCGGCGGAGACGATACGGCCGTCCTGACGCGCGCGGACGTTACCGGTGAACACCCCGTGATCCTCGCCGAGCACGGCGGAATCGCTGTCGATGAACAGGCGGTGGTCCTCGTCCGGTATGACGACGTCGCGGGTCACGACGCGCTTCGGGGGCGCGGGGCACAGCTGCGCGGCGCGCGCGGCGGCGAGCGCGGACACCAGCAGCACGGCGACCGATGCGGCGGGAACGTACGCAACCTTGAGCAAAGTCGATCGCCTTAACCGGTATACTGAGGGGGCCGCATTCGCGGTGGTCGAATGGTCAAGCATGGGTCCGGCGGATGCAAGCGATTCGCGGCTGAGGGCGCTCGAACGGTGGGTCGCCGAGGACCTCGGAATCGCCGGCCGGATCGAGCCGGCGTCGGCGGACGCGAGCTTCCGGCGCTACTTCCGGGTGACCCGCGGCGAGGCGAGCTACATCGTGATGGACGCGCCTCCCGACAAGGAGGACGTGCGGCCCTTCGTGGCCGTGGCCGGGGCCATGCGCGATCTCGAACTCAACGTGCCGGTGGTCCTGGCCCGCGACGTCGAACGCGGCCTGCTGCTGCTCACCGATCTCGGCACCCGGTTGTATCTGGGCGAGATCAACGCCGGCGCCGACGTCGAGCGGCTGTACGGCGATGCGATGCGGGCGCTCGTGAGGCTCGCGACCGCGGGCGGGGAGGCCGCGCGCGCCCTGCCCCCCTACGACCGCGAATTCCTGCTGCGCGAGATGCGCCTGATGCCCGAGTGGTTCCTGCGGGCACACCTCGGCCTCGAGCCGACGGCTGCGGACGAACTGCTGCTCGCCGAGACGTTCGAGACGCTGGCGCGCTCGGCCGCCGCCCAACCACAGACCTTCGTGCATCGTGACTATCACTCGCGCAATCTGCTGCTCTGCGAGCCGGACAATCCCGGCATCATCGACTTCCAGGACGCGATGCACGGGCCGCTGACCTACGATCTCGTGTCGCTGCTCAAGGACTGCTACGTGGCCTGGCCGGCGCAGCGCGTGCGCGACTGGGCGCTCGGCCAGCGCGCGGCGCTCGCGCGGGCCGGCTTCGCGATGCAGGATTCCGCGGCCGAGTTCCTGCGCGCCTTCGACCTGATGGGGCTGCAACGGCACATCAAGGTGCTCGGCATCTTCGCGCGGCTCTACTACCGCGACGGCAAGCCCGGCTACCTCAAGGATCTGCCGCGGGTGCTGGCCTACGCGCACGCCGCCGCGGCGGCCCACCCGGAGACGCACGGATTCGCGCGCTTCATCGAGCAGCGCGTCCTGCGTCCCTTCGAGGCCGCCCAGGCGCGCGCGGGCGCCGCGGCGTGATCGTGGCGTCGGCTCGGCCTCGCACCGCGATGATCCTCGCCGCGGGGCGGGGCGAGCGCATGCGCCCACTCACGGATCGGCTGCCCAAGCCCCTGCTGAGCGTGCGCGGGCAGCCGCTGATCGAGCGCCACGTCGAGCGGCTGGCGGGCGCGGGATTCGAACGGCTGGTGATCAACCTCGCCTGGCTGGGACACCTCATCCGCGAGCGGCTGGGCGACGGGCGCCGCTTCGGCGTGCGCATCGACTACAGTCTCGAGGAGCCGCGCGCACTGGAGACCGCGGGCGGGATATTTCGCGCGCTGCCGCTTCTCGGGCGGGAGCCGTTCGCGGTGGTCAACGGCGACGTGTTCACCGATTACCCGTTCGAGCAGCTGAAGCTTGCCGACGCACGCTCCGCGCATCTCGTGCTGGTGCCCAATCCGCCACACCACCCGCGCGGCGACTTCGCACTGATCGCGGGAGAGCCCGTGGACGCACCGGAGGCGGCTGCGGCCGCCGACGTCGCGGCCGAACGCGGCGCCGAGGCGCCACCGCGCTTCACCTTCGCGGGCATCGCGGTGTACCGGCCGGAGTTCTTCGCCGGCTGCGTGGACGGCGCCTTTCCCTTGAAACCGTTGCTGCTGCGCGAAATGGCGGTGCGCCGGTGTTCGGCCGAGCTGTATGCGGGCCGGTGGGAGGACGTGGGCACCCCGGAACGCCTGGCGATCTTGAACGCGGGCGCTTGAGGTACCATGCGCGCATGCGCGAGTTCAAGGGTATTCCCATTCACGCCGTGAGGAGCGGCGAGAAGTACACCACCCCGCAGGGCTTCACCGCCATCAAGGACGGCATCCGCGCGGCGACGCCCGCGGGCACCGCGGAACCCGCGGCCGCGGCTGCGCCGGCGGCGCGCAAGCCCGCCTGGCTGCGCGCGCCGCTGCCGGCCGGAGAGCGCTTCGCCAGCGTCAAGGGCATCGTCCGCGACCACGCGCTGAGCACGGTGTGCGAAGAGGCCAAGTGCCCGAACATCGGCGAGTGCTGGAACGCCGGCACCGCCACCATCATGCTGATGGGGTCGGTCTGCACCCGCGCCTGCCGGTTCTGCGCCGTGGACACGGGCAATCCCCGTGGCTGGCTCGATCGCGACGAACCCGAGAACGTCGCCCGCTCGGTGGAACTGATGGGGCTCACCTACGTGGTGCTGACGTCGGTCGACCGTGACGATCTTGCGGACGGCGGCGCGGCCCACTACGCCGCCGCGGTGCGGGCGATCAAGCGGCGCACCCCGCGCACCGCCGTCGAGGCGCTGGTCCCCGACTTCGGCGGGGTCGTCGAGCACGTGCACACGGTGGTGGACACGGGGCTCGAGGTGTTCGCGCAGAACGTCGAGACGGTCGAGCGGCTGACCCACCCGGTGCGCGATCCGCGCGCGGGCTATCGGCGCACGCTCGAGGTGCTCGCCGCGGCCAAGCGCCGCCGTCCGCAGGTGCTCACCAAGACCAGTCTGATGCTCGGCCTGGGGGAGACCGACGCGGAGATCCGGCGCACGCTCGAGGATCTGCGCGCCGCCTCGGTCGACATCCTCACTCTCGGACAGTATCTGCGTCCGACCCCGAATCACCTCGCCGTGGAGCGCTTCGTGACCCCGGCCGCGTTCGACCACTATCGCGAGTGGGCACTCGACATGGGGTTCCTCGAGTGCGTGGCCGGACCGCTGGTGCGGTCGAGCTACCGTGCGGAGCGCGCCCTGGCGCGCAACAACGCGGGCCTCGACAACGAGTCGCTCGCGAGGCGCGCCGCGCAAGGCCCGCGCCGCGGTTCGTGAACGCCGTGGGCGGCGTGCCGCCGCCGCGGATCAGGTCGCTCGCGACGGCCGATTACGAACCGACCTGGCGGGCGATGCAGGCGTTCACCGCGAGCCGCGTCGCCGACACCCCCGACGAGATCTGGTTCGTCGAGCACCCGCCCGTGTTCACGCTCGGAATGAACGCGAGCCGTGAACACCTGCTCGCGCCGGGCGACATTCCGGTGGTGGCGGTGGATCGCGGCGGCCAGGTGACCTACCACGGTCCGGGCCAGCTCGTGGTCTATCCGCTGGTCGATCTGCGCCGCCTGGGGCTCGGCGTGCGGCCGCTGGTGGAGGCGCTGGAAAACGCCGTCATCGACTACGCCGCCGAGTGCGGCATCCGCGCGCGCGGCTCGCGCGCCGCGCCCGGCGTGTACGTGGGCGAGGCGAAGCTCGCGAGCGTGGGGCTGCGCGTGCGGCGCGGCGCGAGCTACCACGGACTCGCCCTCAACGTCTCGTTGGACCTCGAGCCGTTCGCGCGCATCAACCCGTGCGGTTACCGCGGCCTCGCGGTGACCCGGCTTGCCGACCTGTGTGCGGTGACCGACGTGGGCGCGGCGGCGCGCGGATTCGAGCCGCACCTGCTCGCGCGCCTGTACGGCGGCGCCGCGGCTCAGAGCGCCATCAGCACCGCTTCGCAGGCGGTGAGTTCGCGGTAGATCGCGTCGAGCTGCTCGCGGCTGGTGGCGGTCACCACGTAGGTGAGGGCGATGAAATTGCCGTCGCCGCTCGGCCGCGAACGCACCGCCGACTCGGCCACCGGCCCCGCGTGCCTCTCGATGATCGCCTGCGTCAGTTCCCGCAGCCGCGCGCCGTGCCGGCCCATGACCTTGATGGGGAACTCGGTCGGAAAGGTGAGCGGTGATTTCTCGTTCACAGGGCGGGGCTTGTGGCGATTTCGCGAATGTAGTCGACGAACGCCCGGTGCAGGCGCCTAAAGGCCGGTCCGGGCAGTCCGTCGCCGACCGGCCGGCCGTCGAGCCGCGTCACCGGCACGATCCCCCGGGTGGAGAAGGCGAGCCACATCTCGTGTGCGCCGCGCAGCGCGGCTTCGGACACCGCGACGCTCTCACAGCGCATGCCGAGCCTCTCGGCGAGTTCGACCACCACCTCGCGGGTGGTGCCCGGCAGGATGTGGTGGCCGTTCGGGGGCGTGCGCACGACTCCGTCCGTGACCACGTGCACCGTGGTCGAGGAGCCCTCGGTGAGCACGCCGTTCTCGAGCATGATGGTCTCGTACGCCCCGGCGTCCACGGCCAGGCGCTTCAGCAGCACGTTCGCGAGCAACGCGGTGGACTTGATGTCGCGCCGCTCCCAGCGCGTGTCGTGGGCGGTGATCGCCGCGACGCCGCGCTCGAGAAGCCGCGCGTCCAGCGGGTCGAGCGTCGAGGCGTAGGCGAACACCGTCGGCGCGAGACCGTCGGGCCAGGCGTGATTGCGGCCGTGTTCGGCGCCGCGGGTCACCTGCAGATAGACGTACAGGTCGCCGCCGCCGTTGCGCGTCACCAGTTCGGCGAGCAGCCGGTCCCACTCCGCGTGGGTGTGCGGAGAGGCCATGCGGATCCCGGCCAGGCTGCGCACCAGGCGATCGAGGTGCGAGCGGAGCCGGAACAGTCGACCGCCATAGACCGGGATCACCTCGTAGACGGCGTCGCCGAACAGGAACGCGCGATCGAACGGCGAGACGCGCGCCTCGGCGAGCGGCAGGAACTCGCCGTTTAGGTAGCCGATGGGCCGCGGACCGCTCACGGGCGCGCGACCGTCAGCTGAACCACAGCCGCACCGTGTCGACCAGCCCGCGCCACCAGCCGCCGGGAGGCACTTCCTTGAGCGGGTGAAGCGGCAGCTCGACGATGCCGTGGCCGGCGGCACTGACGTGCAGCGCGCCGACGTCGGCGTCGACCGGCAGCGGCGCGATGAGACGCGGCTTGAGGTCGACCGTGGTCTTGACCTCCTTGGCCTGGTCGCGCGGCACCGTCACGTACACGTCCTTGCGCACGCCCACGTCCACGGTCGGCTCGTCCGCCTTCCACACCGGCGTGGTGGCGAGCTTGGCGCCGGCGCGCGCGACGAGCTCGGTGTCGTAGAACGTGAAGCCGTAATTGAGCAGCGCCGCGCTGGCGTTCTCGCGGCCCTTGAAGCTCCCCGAGCCGAGGATCACCGACACCAGGCGCATGCCGTCGCGCAGCGAGGAGGTGACCAGACAGAAGCCCGCCGACTCCGTGTGTCCGGTCTTGAGGCCGTCCACCGTCGGGTCCTTCTCCAGCAGGCCGTTGCGGTTCTGCTGCCGGATGCCGTTGTGCTCGAACTCGCGCACCGAGAAGTACTTGTAGTACTGCGGGTAGTCACGAATCAGCGCGATCGCGAGCAGCGACAGGTCGCGCGCCGTGGTGTAGTGCTGCGGTGACGGCAGTCCCGAGGCGTTCTCGAAGTGGCTGCCGACCATCCCCAAGCTCTTCGCGGTCGAGTTCATGAGCTGTGCGAAGGTCTCTTCCGTCCCGGCGATCTTCTCGGCGAGCGCGATGGTGGCGTCGTTTCCCGACTGCACGATCATGCCGAGGATGAGGTCCTGCACCGTCACCGGCTTGCCGAGTTCGATGAAGGTGCGCGAGCCCTCCGCGCGCCAGGCGTGCTCGCTCACCAGCACCGGTTCGTCGAGCTTGAGCTTGCCGGCGGCGAGCTCGCGAAACACGATGTAAGAGGTCATCAGCTTGGTGAGGCTCGCCGGCTCCATGCGCGCGGTCGCGTCCTTGGCGGCGAGCACCTTGTCGGTATGGAAGTCCACCAGGATGTACGCCCGGGCGTCCACGTCCGGCGGCGAGGGAATCGCCACGGACGGCGCGGCGGGCGCATCGGCCGCCACGGCGGCAAGGGGTTGCACGAGCGCGAGGCACAGCAGCCAGGCGGGTGATTTGCGCATCATGATGAGCGGATACCTCGGTCTTCAGGCACGCGAATGGGACGTCGTGTTCGACGCAGGCGCGACACTTTAGTTCGCCGGTCCCGCTCGGGCAACGTCCGCCGCATCCTCGCCGCTGTGGGTGCCGCGGTCAGTCGAGCGCGAGGCGCGCATCGTGCACCCCGACGCGCTCCAGATCGGCGACGATGCGGTCGAAGTCGGGGACACCGGCGACCGGCCCGATGCGGACTCGATACAGTCGCCGGCCCGCTATCTCGTCCTCGCGTACCCGCACACCGGTGAAACCGCCGCCGCGCAGCCGCGCCGCCAGGCGCTCGGCATTGGCCGGATCGGCGAACGCCCCGGCCTGCACGAACAGGGCGGCCGGCGGCGGCGCCGGTGGTGACGGGGCGGCGGCCACGGGTGCTGCGGTGACCGGCACTGCGGCCGGGGGCACGGCGGGCCCCGCCGCGGCCGTGGTGACCGCCGTGGCCCCTGCGGCGGCGCCCGGCTCCAGCGCGCGCACCTCGACCATCGCCGTCCCGTCGCGCAGCATGCCGAGCTTCGCCGCGGCCGTGTAGGACAGATCGATGATGCGATTGCCGACGAACGGGCCGCGGTCGTTGACGCGCACCACGCAGCTGCGGCCGTTCTGCAGATTGGTCACGCGCACGTAAGTCGGCAGCGGCAACGTGCGATGCGCGGCGGTCATGGCGTACATGTCGTACGGCTCGCCGGTGGAGGTGCGCTCCTCGTGAAAGCCCGGTCCATACCACGACGCCACGCCGCGCTCGACGTATCCGACCGAGGAGGACAGCACGTAATAGCGCTTGCCGAACACGTCGTAGAACGGCGGGTTGCCGTGGGCCGCGCGCGGTTCGGCACGCGGGACCGCGTCCGGCACGGTCTCTGGAGCGACCGGCGGGACCGGCGCCGGCACGCGTGTCGCCGGCGGCGGCTCGTGCCGGCGTGCGCCGCCGAAACAGCCCGCCAGGGCGAGCGCGAGGAGTGCGCCGCCGAGGCGGGGTAACCCGGCCCGGCGCGCCGATCTCAAGGCGCGCTCCGGGCGCTGGTGGCGACGGGCACCGGGTCCTCGGCGAGCACGCGTTCGCGCAGCGCCTGGGCGAGTTCATGCACGGCCATGCCGTAGAGCGCGCTGTGGTTGTAGCGGGTGATGACGTAGAAGTTGTTGTAGCCGACCCGGTAGTGCACGCCGTCGGCCTCGTCGAAGGCGATCAACATCGCCGGCGCGTCCGGCGGCAGCTGCGCGTCGAATTGCACGCCCTTGTCGAGGAGCGAGCGCACCGTGTCGCCGAGCGCGAGCGTGCGCCCGTCGAGTCCGTCGGCGCGCGCGGCATCCACCCGTGCCTCGCTCAAGACCGGTTCGGCCACGTTCCAGCCGTGTTCCTTCAGATAGTTGCCGACGCTCGCGCACACGTCGCCCCAGTCGTGCCACAGATCGATGTGGCCGTCCGCGCTCGCGTCGACCGCGAAGCGCCGGTAGTTCGAGGGCATGAATTGCGGCGCGCCCATCGCGCCCGCGTAGGAACCCTTCACGGCCAGCGGATCGACGCGCAGATCGCGTGCGAGCAGGATGAATTGTTCGAGTTCGTCGCGGAAGAAGGGCGCGCGGGCGGGGTAGTCGAAGGCGAGTGTGGCGAGCGCATCCAGCACCCGGTAATTGCCGGTCTGCCGGCCGTAGTAGGTCTCGACGCCGAGGATGGCCGCGAGGTACTCGGGCGGCACGCCCGAGGCGACGCTCGCCCGATCGAGGTCCTGACGATGGGAGCGCCAGAATTCCGCGCCTTCGCTGATGCGCCGCTCGGTGAGGAAGATCGGCCGGTATTCGTACCAGGGCTTGGCCTTCTCGGCCGGCCGCTGCATCGCGTCGAGGATCGCCGGCTGGGTCTGCGCCGCGCGCAGAAGTTTGCGCAGCGGCCGCTTCGACAGCGAATCGCGCGCAGCCACTTCGTCGATGAACCGCTTCACTTCCGGGCGGTGCACGTCGATCGCCGCCGCCGGCGCGGCCGTCGCCGCGCCGAGCAGCAGCCCGATCAGCACCTCGCCGGCGTGGACTCTGGATCTCATCGCGGAATCCGTTCCCTCACGACCTGATCAGCTTGCGGTGCGAGTGCAAGGACATGAGGATGCCGAATCCGGCGAGCAGCGTCACCATCGAGGTGCCGCCGTAGCTGATGAGCGGCAGCGGCACACCCACCACCGGAAGGATGCCGCTGACCATGCCGGAGTTGACGAACACGTACACGAAGAAGCCGAGCGCGATCGCGCCGCCCGTCAGGCGCGAGAACGTGTCCTGCCCCTGGGCGGCGAGGTACAGGGCGCGGCCGATGACCACCGCGTACAGGCTCAGGATGAGAAGCTGGCCGAGCAGCCCGAATTCCTCGCCGATTACCGCGAAGATGAAGTCGGTGGAGCGCTCGGGAAGGAACTCGAGCTGCGCCTGGCTGCCGTTCATGTAGCCCTTGCCGAAGACCCCGCCCGAACCGATGGCGATCTGGGACTGGATGATGTGGTAGCCCGCGCCGAGCGGGTCGTTCTCCGGATTGAGGAAAGTGAGAATGCGCTGGCGCTGATATTCGTGGATCACGTGCCAGCCCGCCCAGGCGCCGGCCAGCAGCAGCGGCACCGACACCAGGATGATCTGCAAGGCAAGGCCGGCGAGCAGCATGACGATCAGTCCGGAGGCCGCGATCAGCAGCGCCGTGCCGAGGTCGGGCTGCAGCACGATCATGCCCGTGGGCACGGCGATGAGCGCGCCCATCACCACGAGGTCCCGGAAGGTGGGCGGCAACGGCCGCTCGTGCATGTACCAGGCGCACATCATCGGCACCGCGAGCTTCATGATCTCGGAGGGCTGGAAGCGCATGAAGCCGACGTCGAGCCAGCGCTGCGCGCCCTTGCCGACGTGCCCCTTGACCATCACCACCGCGAGCAGCAGCACGCCGAGCGCGTACGCGGCCGGGGCGAACAGGCGCAGGTAGTGCGGGGTGCCGAAGCGCGCGAGCGCGAGCATCGCCGCCACCGCGATCGCGATGTTGATCAGGTGGTGCTCGACCATCTTCCAGTTCTGTCCCGAGGCGCTGTAGACCACCAGGATGCCGAGGCAGACGATCAGGCCGAGCACGAAGGTGAGCGGTCCGTCCAGGCCGAGCGCGCGCAGCGTGCGGCTGCCGACGTCGAGGGTGCGGCGCGCGCGTGAGGGGGACAGCTCGTCGTACATCATGAGCTCTTCTCCGGGAGGAGGAAGGCGTCGAACATCTTGCGCGCGATGGGCGCCGCGGCGCTGCCGCCGTGCTTGCCGTTCTCGACGAACACGGCGATGGCGAGCTTCGGATTGTCGGCCGGCGCGAACGAGATGAACAGCGCGTGGTCGAGCATGCGCTCGGACAGCTCCTTCTCGTTGTACTTCTGGTTCTGGCCGAGGCTGAACACCTGGGCCGAGCCCGTCTTGCCGGCGATCTTGTAGGTGGAGCCCGCCATCGCGGCGGCGGCGGTGCCGCCCGGGCTGGTCACGGCCTCCATGCCGTCGTAGATCACGTTCCAGTCGGCCTCGGAAACCTCGGTGAGCGTCGCCTCGGGCTCGGTCGGCAGCCGGTTCACCACGTTCGAGCCCGCCGGCCGTATGCCGGTCACGAGGCGCGGCTTGAACATGTGTCCGCGCGAGGCGATGCCGGCCACCGCGTGCGCGAGCTGCAGCGGGGTCGCGAGCATGTAACCCTGGCCGATGCCGACGCTGATGGTCTCGCCCGGGTACCAGACCTGCTCGGCGGCGCGCTTGTAGGCGTGGCGCTTCCACTCGGTGGAAGGCATCAGACCGGGCTTCTCGCCCGGAATGTCGATGCCGGTGTCCTCGCCGAAGCCGAACAGGCTCATGAAGTCGTGCATCCGGTCGATCCCCAACCGGTTGGCGACGTTGTAGAAGTACACGTCGCAGGACTGTTCGATGGCCCGGCGCATGGAAACGCTGCCGTGGCCCCTCTTCTGCCAGCAGCGGAACACGTGCGCGCTGCCCGGCAGGTTGAAGTGCCCGGGGCAGAAGATGGCGGTCTCCGGCGTCATCACGCCGTACTTGAGCGCCGCCAGCGCGTAGAACGGCTTCACCGTCGATCCCGGCGGATAGGCGCCGCGCAGCGCGCGGTCGATCAGCGGCTTGTCGATGTCGTTCTGCAGGGCGTCGTATTGCCGCGCCGTCAGGCCGCGCGCGAAGGCGTTCGGATCGAAGCCCGGCGTGCTCGCGAGCGCGAGCACGTCGCCGGTCTTCGGGTCGATCGCGACCGCCGCGCCGCGCTTGCCGGCGAGCGCCTCTTCGGCTGCGCGCTGGATGCGCATGTCGATGCTCACCATGAGGTCGGCGCCAGCCACCGGCTGGCGCACCTCGAGTTTCGGCGTGTAGGCGCCCTGCTTGTCCACCGGCCGGCCGGCCGCGTTGACCAGCACCTCCCGGTAGCCGGGCGTGCCGTGCAGCTGATTTTCGTAGGCGCCCTCGATGCCGAGCTTGCCGATGAGGCTGGTGCCGGCATAGGCGGCCGGATCGATGCGCTTCAGGTCCTGCTCGCTGATCGCGCCCACGTAGCCGACGGCGTGCACGGCCATCGGGCCGAACGGGTAGTGGCGCGAGAGGCGGGTGCGGATGTCCACGCCGGTGAACTCGTGGCGATGCACCGCGAAGCGCGCCATCTCCTCGTCGTCGAGCTGCAGCTTGATCGGCACGCTCTCGTAGACGTGGTGGGAGAGGATGGTGCGGCGGACCCCGGCCACCTCGTCGGGCTCGATCATGCCGATCGCCGCGAGGTGCGCGAGCGTGGCGTCGAGCGCGGCGTTGTCGCCCACCTGTTCGCGCACCAGCTCGAGTTGATAGGCCGGGAGGTTCTCGGCGAGCACCACGCCGCGGCGGTCGATGATCAGGCCGCGGCTCGGCGGGATGGGATCGGTGCGCACCCGATTGCCCTGCGAAAGCTCGGCGTAGTACTCGTACTTGAGCACCTGCAGGTAGAACAGCCGTCCCGCCACCGTGAGCAGCAGCGCCGCCATCAGGCCGGCGGCGATCACGCCGCGCAGCGTGAAGATGCGCTGCTCGGCCCAGTGGTCCTTGATCCTGACTCTGCGCACCATGGGCGAAGCTCCCCGCTCAGCGCCGGTGCAGCCGGTCGAGCAGGCCCGAGAGCGGCGGCCAGATGACGGCGCCCACCAGCGGCGCGAGCCAGCGTGCCACGTTGGTGACCGCGTTGCCGGTCGCGCCGTCGATCCAGAAGAGGATGAACTGGTAGGCGGTCAGCAGCGCGAACACGGTCAGGCACTGGGAGGTCAGCGAGAACACGCGGATGCGCAAACGCAGGTGCGTCGCCCAGCCGGCGATCAGCGTCAGCGCGAGCGCGTGCTGGCCGAGCACGACGCCGTTCACCACGTCGAGGGCGAGGCCGCCGAGGAATGCCAGCGTGAGGCCGCCGGCGCGGGGCGCGGCGATCGACCAGTAGAGCACCACCAGCACCAGGAAGTCCGGCCGCAGCGCGCCGATCGCGTGCGGCAGCGGCACGACGGCGAGCACCAGGGCGGCGAGCGCGGAGAGCGCCATCGGCAGCCTGCCGGTGCGGGACTCGCGCATCATTCGACGTCGTCCGGTGCGGCGGCCGACGCGGCCTTGGCGGCCGAGGCCGGCGGCGGTGCGGCGGCCGAGGCGGGCGGTGATGAGGCGGCCGAGGCGGGCGGTGCCGCGCTGCCGGCCGGACCAGGCGCCGGCGGGTGGGCGGCGGCATTCGCCTGCGGCTTGGCCGGGACGGGCGGGTCCACCCACACGATCAACAGCTCCCGCGATCGGTCGATCGCGGCCGTCGGACGCACCTCGACGTCGGCGAGGGATTGCGCCGGATCGCGGCGCACCTCCGTGACGACCCCGACCGGATAGCCTGGCGGGAAGCTTCCCCCGAGACCGGAGGTGACCAAGAGGTCGCCGGCGATGACGTCGGCGCTGGTCGGCAGGTACGGCAGCTTGAGCCGCCCGGGATCGCCGGTGCCGAGGGCGATGGTGCGCAGGCCGTTGCGATTGATCTGCACGGGGATCGCGTGCGCCGGATCGGTGATGAGGATGATCTCGCTGGTGAGCTCGCCGACGCGGGTGATCTGGCCGAATACGCCGGTGGCGTCGAGCACCGCCTGGCCGACGTGCACGCCGTCGCGCGCGCCCTTGTCGAGCAGGGCGCGCTCGCGGAACGCGTCGAGGTCGACGTTCATCAGGTCGGCCACCAGGAAGCGGCGTCCGGCGCCCACGGTCGCATCGCGCAGGCCGCGCAGGCGGCGGTTCTCCGCCTCGAGCGCGTCGAAGCGCTGCAGCCTGAACTGCGCGTCGCGCAGCGCCGTCTCCAGGCGCGCGTTCTGCGCCCGCAGGGCCTCGCGCGTGGTGACGCTGTCGCGCAGCCACGCCCAGCCCTGGAACGGGCTCGCGACGGCGACCTCGACCGGATACGCGGCGAGCGACAGCGCGCGGCGGATCCTGCCGAGGTGGTCGTATCGCTTGTCGACGATGATGAGCGCGAGCGCGAGCAGCGCGTACAGAACGGTCCGCAGCAGGAGGCCCGAGGTTCGAGCCGACGAGTCCGAACTACGAAACGCGACCACGGGCGAGGAATTCCCCAGTCGCGAACATCACTCCAGTCCGAAGATGCCGGGTCCGTGCTCCTCGGTGAGTTCGAGGATGCGCCCGCCGCCCCGGGCGACGCAGGTGAGCGGATCGTCGGCGACCACCACGGGCAGACCGGTCTCTTCCATCAGCAATTTGTCGATGTCGCGCAGCAGCGCGCCGCCGCCCGTGAGCACGATGCCGCGCTCGGCCACGTCGGCGCCCAATTCAGGCGGGGTCTGTTCGAGGGCCTGCTTCACCGCGCCGACGATGCCCTGCAGCGGCTCCTGCAAGGCCTCGAGGATCTCGTTGGAATTGAGGGTGAAACTGCGCGGCACGCCCTCGGAGAGGTTGCGGCCCTTGACCGAAATCTCGCGCACCTGTTGTCCGGGATAGGCCGAGCCGATTTCCAGCTTGATGCGCTCGGCGGTGGCCTCGCCGATGAGGATGCCGTAGTTGCGGCGCACGTAGTTGGTGATCGCCTCGTCGAACTTGTCGCCGCCGATGCGCACGCTGGCGGCGTAGACGATGCCGTTCAGGGAGATCACGGCGACCTCCGAGGTGCCGCCGCCGATATCCAGCACCATCGAGCCGCGGGCCTCCTGGACCGGCAGGCCGGCGCCCACCGCCGCGGCCATCGGTTCGGGCACGATGTCCACGCTGCGCGCCCCGGCGCCCTCGGCGGATTCCTTGATCGCGCGCCGCTCTACCTGGGTGGAGCCGAACGGCACGCACACCAGCACGCGCGGGCTGGGCGAGAGGAAGCGATTGCCGTGCACCTTCTTGATGAAGTACTGCAGCATCTTCTCGGTGTAGGTGAAGTCGGCGATCACGCCGTCCTTCATGGGACGCACGGCGGTGATGTGCCCCGGCGTGCGGCCGAGCATGTTCTTTGCCTCCACCCCGACCGCGACGATCACCTTGCCGCCGCGGGTCGGCTCGTCCTGGACCGCGACCACCGACGGCTCGTTGAGGACGATGCCGCGCTCGCGCACGTAGATCAGGGTGTTGGCGGTACCAAGGTCGATGGAGAGGTCATTGGAGAAATAACCTCTAAGGCGCTTGAACATGGAGTATTTTTCGTGCCGGGCGGCGATGGAGAAAGTCCGTGTAATGTAACAACCGACGGGATTTTCAGCAAGGCAACGTGTATCCTTGAGCGAGCGTTATTTTGCGCGTGCGCCGCGCCCTGCGACCACCTTTTGCCGAAGCCCATGACTCTCAAGCGTCAAGACGTCGAAAAGATCGCCCACCTCGCCCGCCTGTCGATCAGCGACACCGAGATGCCGGCCTACGTGTCGAGCCTGTCGCGGATCGTGGAGTTCGTGGACGCGCTCTCGCGTGCACCCACGGAAGGGGTCGAACCGATGGCCCACCCGCTCGACGGGCAGCGCCAGCGGCTGCGCCCGGACGCCGTCACGGAAGCCGATCACCACGACAAGTACCAGCGCAACGCGCCGTCGGTGCAGGCCGGACTGTACCTGGTGCCGCGGGTCATCGAATAAAGCGCGAGGCGGTCCTCGAACATGCTGCATACCCTCTCCATCGGCGAACTCGCCGCGAAGCTGGCTGGCCGCGAGATCTCGAGCGTCGAGATCACCCGGCACTTCCTGGCGCGCATCGAGCGCCTGAACGGCCGCCTGAACGCCGTCATCACGCTCACCGCCGAGCAGGCGCTGGCCGCGGCGGCGCAAGCCGACCGGCGCCTGGCGGCGGGCGAACGCGGCAAGCTCCTCGGCATTCCCTTGATACACAAGGACATCTTCTGCACCGACGGCGTGCGCACGAGCTGCGGCTCGCGCATGCTCGACAACTTCGTCGCCCCCTACGACGCCACCGTGGTCGAGCGACTCAAGGCCGCCGGGGCGGTGATGCTCGGCAAGGCCAACATGGACGAGTTCGCCATGGGCTCGTCCAACGAGACCAGCTACTACGGTCCGGTCAAGAACCCTTGGGACGAGACCAAGGTTCCCGGGGGCTCGTCGGGTGGCTCGGCGGCCGCCGTTGCCGCGCGCCTCGCGCCCTTCAGCACCGGCACCGACACCGGCGGTTCGATCCGCCAGCCGGCTGCGCTCACCGGGGTCACGGGGATCAAGCCCACCTACGGCCGGGTGTCGCGTTACGGCATGATCGCGTTCGCCTCGAGCCTCGACCAGGCCGGCGTGTTCGCGGTCAGCGCCGCCGATGCCGCCGCGGCGCTCGAGGCGATGTCCGGCTTCGATCCGAGGGACTCGACCAGCGTGGATACGCCGGTGCCGGACTACTCGGCCGGACTCGACGCGCCGCTCAAGGGACTCAAGATCGGGCTGCTGCGCGAGTTCTTCGAGGGACTCGAGGCGCGCAACCAGGCGCTCATCGAGGCGGCGCTCGCCGTGTACACCGGTCTCGGCGCCGAGACCGTGGAGGTGAGCCTGCCGCACCTGCCGCTGTCGGTACCGACCTACTACGTGGTCGCGCCGGCGGAGTGCTCCTCCAATCTGTCGCGTTTCGACGGCGTGCGCTTCGGCTACCGCTGCGACTCGCCGCGCGACCTGACCGACCTCTACGAGCGCTCGCGCGGCGAGGGGTTCGGTGCCGAGGTGAAGCGGCGCATCATGACCGGCACCTACGTGCTGTCGGCGGGCTACTTCGACGCCTACTATCTCAAGGCGCAGAAGGTGCGGCGGTTGATCACCGACGATTTCAAGGCGGCGTTCGCGCGCGCCGACCTGGTGCTGTGTCCGACCACGCCCACGCCGGCGTTCGGGATCGGCGCCAAGGTCGATGATCCGGTGACCATGTACCTGAACGACATCTACACCATCGGCGCGAATCTCGCCGGTCTGCCGGCGATGTCCCTGCCCTGCGGATTCATCGACGGGTTGCCCATGGGACTGCAGTTGATCGGGCCGCACTTCGCCGAGCAGCGGCTCCTGAACGCAGCACATCAATATCAGCAAGCGACCGACTGGCACCGCCACGGTCCGCACGGGTTCGTCTGATGAGCGACTGGGAGTTGGTGATCGGTCTCGAGATCCACGCGCAGCTCGCGACCCGCTCGAAGATCTTCTCCGGCGCCGCCACGGCGTACGGCGCGGCGCCGAACACGCAGGCGAGCCTCGTGGATCTCGCCTATCCGGGCGTGCTGCCGGTGCTCAACGCCGAGGCGGTGCGCATGGCGGTGAAGTTCGGGCTCGCCATCGGCGCCACGGTCGCGCCGCGCTCGGTGTTCGCGCGCAAGAACTACTTCTACCCGGACCTGCCGAAGGGCTACCAGATCAGCCAGTACGAGCTCCCGGTCGTGCAGCGCGGGTCGCTCACCGTGCTCCTGGACGACGGCACCCTCAAGCAGGTCGGCATCACCCGCGCGCACCTGGAAGAGGACGCCGGCAAGTCGCTGCACGAGGGACTCGGCCAGTCGAGCGGCATCGACCTGAATCGCGCCGGCACGCCCCTCCTGGAAATCGTCTCCGAGCCCGACCTGCGCTCCGCCAAGGAGGCGGTGGCGTACATGAAGAAGCTGCACACGCTGGTGCGCTACCTCGAGATCTGCGACGGCAACATGCAGGAAGGCTCCTTCCGCTGCGACGCCAACGTCTCGGTGCGCCGCCGCGGCAGCGCCAAGTACGGCACGCGGGTCGAGATCAAGAACCTGAACTCCTTCCGCTTCGTCGAGAAGGCGATCCAGTACGAGGCTGCGCGCCAGATCGAGCTGATCGAGGGCGGCGGGACCGTGGTGCAGGAGACGCGGCTGTACGACTCGGACAAGGACGAGACCCGGTCGATGCGTTCCAAGGAGGAGGCGAACGACTATCGCTACTTCCCCGACCCCGACCTCCTGCCGCTGGAGATCGACGCGCCGTTCGTCGCCGAGGTGCGTGCGAGCCTGCCGGAGCTCCCCGACGAGAAGTCGGCGCGTTTCGTGCGCGACTACGGGCTCTCCGCCTACGACGCCGGCGTGCTGTGCGCGAGCCGCGAGCTGGGCGCCTACTACGAGGCGGTGGTCGCGGCGCTCGGCGCCGCCCACGCCAAGCTCGCGGCCAACTGGGTCATGGGCGAGCTCGCGAGCGCGCTCAACCGCGACGGCCTGGAAATCGACGCCTCGCGGGTCGCGCCGGCGGGGCTCGCGCAGCTGCTCGCCCGCATCGTCGACGACACCATCTCCGGCAAGATCGCCAAGGAGGTGTTCGAGGCCATGTGGAGCGAGGGGCTCGCGGCGGACGCCATCATCGAGTCAAAGGGCTTGAAGCAGATCACCGACGCCGGTGCGATCGAGAGCGTGATCGACGCCGTGATCGCCGCCAATCCGCGCCAGCTGGCCGACTATCGCGCCGGCAAGGACAAGCTGTTCGGATTCTTCGTCGGCCAGGCCATGAAGGCCACCGGCGGCAAGGCCAACCCCGCTCAGCTCAACGAGATCCTGAAGCGCAAGCTCGGCGGCGCCTGACGCATGCGCGACCGCGACCGCCTGCACCGGTTCCTGTTCGACCGGTACCCGATCCGTGGCCAGCTGGTGCACGTCGACGCGGCGTGGCGCGCGTTGATCGAGCACCGCGAATATCCGCACGGGGTGCGCAACCTGCTGGGCGAGACGGTGGCCGCCTCGCTGCTGCTCGCCGCCACCATCAAGTTCGACGGCACGCTCTCGCTGCAACTGCAGGGCGACGGCCCGGTGCACCTGCTGCTCGCTCAATGCAGCAGCGGACTCGGCGTGCGCGGACTGGCGCGTTTTCGCGAGGCCGCCGAGGCGGACGCCGCGAGCGACCCCGCAGCGGGCACGAGCACGGCACCCATCGGCAACGGCAACCTCACGGTGACGCTGGAGACCGAGGATCGGGCGCAGCGCTATCAGGGCATCGTGCCGATCGCCGGCGGGCGGCTCGCCGACGCGCTGCAGGTGTATTTCGAGAATTCCGAACAGCTGCCCACCCGTCTCTGGCTGCACGCCGACGAGCGGGGCGCCTCGGGCATGCTGCTGCAACGGCTGCCGCAGCCGCAGGGCAGCAGCGCGGAGGTCGAGGACGCGTGGCGGCGCGTTCAGCTGATCGGCGACACGCTCACGCCGGCCGAGCTGCGCACGCTCGCCGACGTCGAAATCCTGCACCGGCTGTTCAACGAGGACGATGTGCGGCTGTTCGATCCGGCGCCGGTGTATTTCCGCTGCCGCTGTTCGCGCGAGCGGGTGAGCGGCATGCTGCTCGGTCTCGGTGAGGCCGAGACGCGCTCGGTGCTCGATGAACGCGGCACGGTGGAAGTACGCTGCGACTTCTGCAACCGGGCCTACGTGTTCGACGCGGTGGACGTGGCCGGGTTGTTCAGTGCGAGCGCCGCCGGCGGCGTCGGCGAGGGCGGCGGGTCCCTGCATTAAGTCAAATCGGGGTGCCGCCCCCGCGGCCGCCGCGCCCCGCACCGTGCGAACTGTGACGCACGCACCACGCGAAGTGTGACCTGCGCGGTGGCGCACTGCGGCGGCTTGCCTACCCTTGAGGAAGTTACGGGTCGACCCGTCAACCAACACTCAGGGAGAGGATTCCGATGAGCGGTACTGCGCGGCTGGCTACCCCGAATCCGACTGCCGACGATGCGGGGCGTGAGGCAAAACCGCGCCGTCGGCGCCAAGCGACGCTGGTGACGCAAGACGACGCGCTCTGGCCGCTGGTCGGTGCGGCCATTCCGAGCGACGTGGTGTTGTCGCAGGCGGACACGGTCGCGCAGCTGGTCGGAGCGAGCGACGCGGGCGTCGCCGGCGTGGTCATTTGGGACACGCGCGCCGAATCGAACCCCGCCGATTCGCTGGCGGCCTTGCAGCAGCATTCGGCGCGGCTGGCCGTCATGGTGCTCGACGAGCCGGCGCGGGCCGCGCACTGGCAGCGCCTGATCAAGAAGGGCCAGCTGGTGGCCTGCGCACCGCTGCCGTTCGACGCCGCCGCCTTCCGGTCGGCCCTGGAGTCGACGCTCGAGGAGGCGCAGGTTCGCGTCGCTCTGCTCGGGCAGAGCGAGTCGCGGCCCGCGGCGACGCCCGCCGACGTCGAGGCGTCGGCCTCCACCGACGGCGCTGCCCGGTCGCGCAACGATGTCGTCGACCGGCCGCCGCCGCGCCGTCCGCTGGCGCTGCCCGCGCTCGGGGCCCTCGCCCTCGTCGCCGTCGCCTCCGGCCTCTGGTGGTGGACCTCCCGCCCGGTCGCGCACGCGCCGCCCGCCGCCGCGGCGAGTGGCGCGCCGGCGAGCCCCGCCGCGTCACTGCCCGCGAGCGGCACCCAGCCGGCCGCGGACTCCGGCCCGGCGCTCGAGCTCTCGCTCTCCAAGGCGCGGCGGGCCATGGCGGAGCGGCGCTACATCGAGCCCGCCAACGACAGCGCGCTCGCCTACTACCGTGAGGCGCTGGTGCGCGACCCGGCCAATGCCGAGGCGAAGCAGGGTCTCGTACGCCTCGAGCAGGTGTTGCTCGCGCATGCCGAGACGGCCCTGGACCAGCGCCAATTCGACGTCGCGCTGCAGTCGCTGGAGGTGGCGCGCAGCATCGACAAGGACGACAAGCGCATACCGGCGCTCGACGCGCGCGTGTTGCAGCTCAAGGCCGAACTCGGCGCCGCGTCGATCCAGGCGGCCATCAACGCGGGCAACTACGACCGCGCCGGCGCCCAGATCAACGAGGCCGCACGCGCCAAATCGCTGCCGGCGGAGCAGCTCGCGAGCTTGCGCGACAGCCTGCGCGCGCACCAGGCGGCCGACGCCGACCGCGCTGCCAAGGCGCAGGCGAAGGCCCAGGCCGAGCGCGCCGCGCAGGAAGCCAAGCAGCAGGCGGCGCGCGAGCAGGAGATGGCCGAGCGGCAGCGGCTCGCGAACCTGTTCCAGGAGCGCCTCGCGCAGGGCAAGCTCACCGAGCCGGCGCGCGACAGCGCGGCCTATTACCTGGACGCCCTGAAGAGCGCCGATCCGCAGAACACGCAGCTCGCGGCCTGGCAGACGGAGCTGAAGCAGAAGCTCGACGCGCAGCACGCCGCGGGCGCCGCAACCGCAACCACCACCACCGCGCGCGCCGCCGAGACACCGCTCGTGCTCGTCAAGCCGATCCGGCCCTCGTACCCGACGGAGGCGCTGCGCGACGGCACCGAGGGCTGGGTGGACCTGGCCTTCCAGGTCGGTCCGGACGGCCGCCCCGGCTCGATCGAAGTCGTCGACGCGCAGCCGCGTGGCGTATTCGACCGCGCCGCCGTGAGCGCCATCCAGGCGGCGCGTTACCAGGCGCTGCCCAGGAACGTGCCCCAGGTCGCGCGGTCGGCGAAGCAGCGCGTCACGTTCAAGCTCGCCCACTGATCCCATTCGACTGCAACGGAACCATCCGGAGTTCAACGCGATGAAATCCCCGAAAGGCACGGAAGCCGGCGCGAACAGGCGTGTACGGTTAGACATCATCCTCATCGTGGCGGCCTGCGTCGCGTTCCTGGGCGTGGTGTTCATCCCCGGGCTGCGACTCGCCAAATCGCTCTCCAACGACGCCTCCGCGCTGAAATTCGTCAGCGAACGGCGCAGCTACACGCTGGCGGTGCGCAACGCCGTCGAGACCCTGCAGGACCGCCTCGATAGCGGTGGCTACGTGCAGGCGCCGCTGGATCAGCTGCGCAAGGCCGGCGAGGGCCTGAGCGACGCGGTCACCCGCATGAGCGGCGCTCGCGAGATCGGCGTGTTCGACACGCCCACCGAGACCACGGCGCTCGCCGATCCCCAGATCAAGGCGAGCGTCACCGCGCTCGACCGCGAGTGGAGTGCGTACCGCGCGCACCTCGCGCCGCTGGTCGCCTTCCATGGCATTCCGTTCTACGACAGCGAGAGCGCCGGCACGCACTTGAACCCCGAGGGCCGCAAGCTCGCCGACGCCACCACGCTGGCGCTGCAGGAGGCGCGCCAGGCGATTCCGCGCATGGACGCGGACTTCATCGCCGTGACCGACGCGCTGGAGAAGTCGGCCGCCGCGTCGACCTCGCGCCTCAGCCTGGTGATGCTGGTGGGTCTGGTGCTCGCCGCCACCATGGTGTCTTTCGCCATCATGCTGCAGCTGGCGCGCAAGAAGCAGGAGGAGGCGGTTCGGGACGCGCAGGCGCAGATGCAGCGCATCTTCGCCACCATGAAGGAGGGACTCTTCCTGCTGGACCGCGACCTCGTCATCGGCTCGGCCTACTCGGCCGCCACGAAGGACCTCTTCAAGCGCGACGACCTCGCGGGGCTCTCGTTCGAGGAACTGCTGAAGGGCCTGGTGCCCGAGAAGACGCTCGACACGGCGATGAAGTTCGCGCGCGTGCTCTGGTCGGAGCGCACCAAGGAAAACCTGGTCAAGTCGATCAATCCGCTCGGCGAGGTCGAGGTGCGCTTCCAGTCGGAGGCGGGCGGCGCCAGCACGCAGTACCTGGAGTTCGACTTCCACCGGGTGCGCGCCGGCGACGACATCGCCTATCTGCTGGTGTCCGTGTCCGACGTCAGCGCGCGGGTCGCGCTCGCCAACGAGCTCAAGGCCTCGCAGGAGAAGACCCAGGCGCAGATCGACACGCTCCTGAACCTGTTGCGCGTCGATCCGAACCAGCTGTCGTCCTTCCTCGGCGACTCGGACGCGGCGCTGCAGATGGTCAATTCGATCCTGCGCGAGCCGGCGCGCGAGGAGGCGGCATTCCGCAAGAAGGTCGACTCCATGTTCCGCCAGATCCACGCCATCAAGGGCGAGGCCGCCGCGATCGGTCTCACCACCGTCGAGGAGCGGGCGCACGGATTCGAGGAGAACCTGCGCGCGCTGCGCGAGAAGCGCGAGCTCACCGGCAACGACTTCCTGCCGCTGATCGTCAAGCTCGACGACCTGTTCACCCACATGCAGTCGATCCGCGAACTGCTGGGCCAGCTCTCGCGTCTGCAGGAGGTGGTGCGCAACACCGGCCGCGCACCGGCCGCGGGCGCCAAGCCCGCGCGCGCGACCAAGCCGGGGGCCGGCGAGTCGACCATCATCGAGCCGCTGGCGGCCGGCGCCGACCTGGCGATCATGCTCAAGCAGCTCGCCGAGCGCGTCGGACTGGAAAACGGCAAGGCGGCGCGGGTGGAGATCGCCGGCGCCGCCGCGCTGCCGAACGCCTATCGGCGGGTGGTCAAGGACATCGCCGTGCAGGCGGTGCGCAACGCCGTGATGCACGGCATCGAGGCGCCGCAGGCGCGACGCGACGCCGGCAAGGATCCGTGCGGCGTGATCCGCATCGAGGTCGCCGACCAGGGCGCCGAGGGATACCGGCTCACCATCGAGGACGACGGCCAGGGTCTCGCCACCGAGAAGATCATCGCTTCGGCGGTGCAGAAGGGCCTGGTGAGCGAGGCGGAGGCGGCGACGTTCGGGCCCAAGCAGGTCATGCGGCTGCTGTTCCGGCCGGGCTTCTCGACCTACGAGAAGGCCACCAAGGACGCCGGCCGGGGCGTCGGCATGAATCTGATCGCCAACCTCGTCAATGAGTCGGGCGGCAAGATCGGCGTGTCGACTTCGCCCGGAAAGTTCACGCGCTTCACCATCAATCTGCCCGCCACCAGCGCGGCGGGGTCGAGCCACGAGGCGGCCTGATGGACGGGCGAGTCGCAACGCTCAAGATGATGATCGTGGATGATTCGAACATCATCCGCCGCCGCATCGAACGCTCGCAGCAGATCGACCGGCTGGAGGTCGTGGGCTCGGCGTCGAACGGCGTCGAGGCCGTGGAGCTGTTCAAGCGCACCGACCCGGACGTGGTGACCATGGACCTCACCATGCCCGAGATGGACGGCATAGAGTGCGTCGAGCGCCTGGTGGCCCTGAAGCCGAGCGTGCTCATCCTGGTGGTCTCCGCGCTCGCCGACAAGGCGACGGCGGTGGAGGCGATCGAACGCGGCGCGAACGGCTTCCTGTGCAAGCCGTTCACGGACCGCCAACTCAACGGGGCGCTCGAAGAGCTGCTCGGCGGACGCTGAAACGATGTTCAGGGAAAGCGAACTGCGGATCTTCATCGACGGCGCGCTGCGCGTGTTCGAGACGCTCACCAGCCAGGCGGCCACGGTCGGCTCGCCCTACCTGGTGACCGACGGCAAGCCCGGCACCTACGAGTACGCCGGTGTGATCGACATCTCCGGCATCCGCAAGGGCATCGTCTACTTCACCGCGCCGCGCGGCATGCTCACGGTGCTCCTGATGCGCATGCAGGAAACCGACACCAGCGAGGAGAACATGCGCGATCTGGTCGGCGAGGTCGCAAACACCATCTCCGGCAACGCGCGCCGTGATCTCGGCAAGGGCTTCGTGATCTCGGTGCCGAACGTGGTGAGCAATCCGGCCGACGGCGTGGCCATGCCGCACTCGCGCTCCTTCGTCATCCCGATCAACTGGCGCACGCACGCGGCCAAGCTGGTGGTCTGCCTGCAATAGCGCGCCGGCTCGCGGGCGGCGCCGCCCGCGAGCGCGTACACGCGCGGCCCTACAGCGCCGATACGCCGCCGAGGTTGGTCAGGCTCTGGGTGCGCGTGAGCGCGACGAACTCGCGGATGTAGGCGGCCTGCGCGCCGAGCGCCGTGGTGGCGGCGTACAGTTCGCAGCGCAGGCCGGCCGGCCCGATGGGCCGGGAGACCACGTAACCGCGCTCGATGTAGTTGCCCACCGTCCAGGACGGTAGCGCGGCGATGCCCCGGCCGCTCGCCACCAATTGCAGGATCGCGACCGTCACCTCGGCGGTGCGGCGCCTTGGATTGATGCCCGCCGGCGTGAGGCAGTGCTTCATCACGTCGAGCATCTCGTCGGGCACGGGGTAGGTGATCAGCGTCTCGTCGGCGAAGTCCCGCGCCTCCAGCCAGGACTTGCCCGCCAACCGGTGGCGGGGGCTCATCAGCGCGACGCTCTCGTAGCGAAACAGCGGGCTGAAGACGATGCCGGGCTGGTCCGGTTGGCGGTCGTGGATCACGGCGAGCTCGGCTTCGCCGCGCGTGAGCAGCGGCAGCGGATCCGGTACGAACCCGGACAGGATGTCGAGTTCGACCTCCGGCCAGAGGGTGCGATAGGCATCCATGGCCGGCATGAGCCAGTCGAAGCAGTTATGGCACTGCACCACGATGCGCAGGGGGCCGGCGTGGCCCTGCGCCAGGCGGGCGACGTCGCGGGTGGCCTCCGCCACCTGCGGCAACACCACGCGGGCCAGCGTGAGCAGCCGCTGGCCGATGGCCGTGAAGCGCAGCGGGCGCACGTTCTTCTCGACCAGCGCCGCGCCGTAGAGGCTTTCCAGCGCCTTCAGCTGATGCGAGAGCGCCGATTGGGTCAAAAACAGGCGCGAGGCCGCCTTGGAGAGGCTGCCGCACTCCGCGAGCGCCACCAGGGTCTCGAGATGCCGCAGTTCCAGCACGCTGTTGGCCATGAGATCGCTTCAACGCAACTATGAAGATAATGAAGTTGAGTAATAGCCGACCGGTCTGCAGGATGTCAACGGTGGTATCCACGCGTCCTTGGGGAGAGCCCGTCATGTCAGGTCCGGTCGAGGTGTCCTTCGAGTTCTTTCCGCCGAGCGATGCCGCCATGGCCGCGCAGCTCTGGGCCGCCGTGGAGCGACTCGCGCCCTACGCACCGAAGTTCGTGTCCGTGACCTACGGCGCCGACGGTTCGACCCGCGCCCGCACCCACGATGCGGTGCTGCGCATGCGGGCCGAGACCGAACTCACGGTGGCGCCGCACCTCACCTGCGTCGGCGCGAGCCGCGAGGAGGTGCTGGAGATCGCGCGTGACTACTGGCGCTGCGGCGTGCGCCACCTGGTGGCGCTGCGCGGTGATCCGGCCGGGGCGGAGCACGGCGCGGCGGGCGCCGGGGCGCGCTATCGGCCCCACCCGCGCGGTTTCGCGTTCGCGGCCGACCTCGTGGCCGGACTGCGTGCCACGGCGGACTTCGACATCTCGGTGGCGGCCTATCCCGAGGGTCATCCCGAGACCGGCTCGGTCGCCGCCGACATCGACAACCTCAAGCGCAAGATCGACGCCGGCGCGAGCCGCGCGATCACCCAATTCTGCTTCGACACCGACCTGTTCCTGCGCTATCGCGACCGCGCGCGCGCCGCCGGGATCGACGCGCCCATCGTGCCCGGCATCCTGCCGATCACGCGCTTCGGTCAGCTGCGCCGCTTCGCCGCCCGCTGCGGAGCGGGGATTCCGGACTGGCTGGAACGGCGCTTCGAGGGCCTGGAGGAGGATGCGGAGACGCGCCGACTCATCGCCGCCAGCGTCGCGATCGAGCAAGTCGAGCGGCTGCGCACCGCGGGCGTGAGCGAGTTCCACTTCTACACGCTGAACCGCGCCGAACTCACCGTGGCGATCTGCCACGCACTCGGTCTGCGGCCGCGGGCGAGCGCGCCGCGCGCGCACGCGCAGGTGGCCTGACGGTGGCGCCGCGCACGCCGCCGCGCGCGGCCGAGCTGCGCGTCCTGCTCGAGCGGCGCATCGTCGTGCTCGACGGCGCCATGGGCACCATGCTGCAGCGTCACCGGCTCACCGAGGCGCAGTTTCGCGGCGAGCGCTTCGCGCACAGCACGCACGACCTCAAGGGCAACAACGACCTCCTGGTCCTCACGCAGCCGCACATCGTCTCAGGCGTGCACCGCGAGTACCTGCTCGCCGGCGCCGACGCGATCACCACCAACACCTTCAACGCCAACGCCGTCTCGCAGGCCGACTACGGGCTCGAGGCGCTGGTGCCCGAGCTCAATCGCGAGGCGGCGCGGCTCGCGCGGCGGGTCGCGGACGAGGTGGCGGCCACCGACGGCCGGCCGCGGTACGTGGCCGGCGCCCTCGGCCCGACCAACCGCACCGCCTCGCTGTCGCCCGACGTCAACGACCCGGGCTTTCGCAACGTCGACTTCGACACGCTGGCGCGCGCCTATACCGAGGCGGCGCGCGGGCTGATCGAGGGCGGCGCCGATCTGCTGCTGATCGAGACGGTATTCGACACCCTCAATGCCAAGGCGGCGCTGTTCGCGGTGCAGGGCCTGTTCGAGGAGCTCGAGCTGGAACTGCCCATCATGGTGTCCGGCACCATCACCGATGCGTCCGGCCGCACGCTCTCGGGGCAGACCACCGAGGCGTTCTGGAACTCCATCCGCCACGCCCGGCCGGCGGTGGTGGGTCTCAATTGCGCGCTCGGCGGCCGTGAGCTGCGGCCCTACGTCGAGGAACTCGCGCGCATCGCCGACGTGCGCGTGGGCGCGTACCCGAACGCCGGCCTGCCGAATGCCTTCGGCGAATACGACGAGTCGGCGGCGGAGTTCGCCGCCACGCTCGCGGAGTTCGCCGCCAGCGGCTTCCTCAACGTGGCCGGCGGGTGCTGCGGCACGACGCCCGAGCACATCCGCGTGCTCGCCGAGGCGTTGCGTGGCGTCGCGCCGAGGCCGGTCCCGGCGCGGCCGCGCGCCTGCCGGCTGAGCGGCCTCGAACCCTTGAACATCGACCGCGACAGCCTGTTCGTCAACGTCGGCGAACGCACCAACGTCACCGGCTCGGCCAAGTTCCGCAAGCTCATCGAGGCCGGCGACTACGCCGCCGCGGTCGAGGTCGCGCGCCAGCAGGTGGCCAACGGCGCGCAGATGATCGACGTCAACATGGACGAGGGCATGCTCGATTCCCAGGCCGCGATGACGCGGTTACTGAACCTGATCGCCGGCGAGCCGGACATTGCGCGCGTGCCGGTGATGATCGACTCCTCCAAGTGGAGCGTCATCGAGGCGGGGCTCAAGTGCCTGCAGGGCAAGGGCGTGGTCAACTCCATCAGCCTGAAGGAGGGCGAGGAGGCCTTCCTCGCGCAGGCGCGCGCCGTGATGCGCTACGGCGCCGCGGTGGTGGTGATGGCGTTCGACGAGCGCGGCCAGGCCGACACGCTCGAGCGCAAGGTCGCGATCTGCGAGCGCGCCTACCGGCTGCTCACCGAGCGGGTCGGATTCCCGCCCGAGGACGTGATCTTCGATCCGAACATCTTCGCGGTCGCGACCGGCATCGAGGAGCACCACCGCTACGGGCTCGACTTCATCGAGGCGACCGCCGCCATCAAGGAGCGCCTGCCGCACGTGCACGTGAGCGGCGGCGTGAGCAACGTGTCGTTCTCGTTCCGCGGCAACGACCCGGTGCGCGAAGCGATGCACGCGGTGTTCCTCTACTATGCGATCCGCGCCGGACTCACCATGGGGATCGTCAATGCGGGGCAGCTCGCGATCTACGAGGAGATCCCGGCGGAACTGCGCGAACGCGTCGAAGACGTGATCCTCGCGCGGCGCGCGGACGCCACCGAGCGGCTGCTCGCCATCGCCGAGCGCCACCGCGGCGGCGTGAGCGCGGTGACGCGCGCGGACGACCTCGCCTGGCGGCAGCTCCCGGTCGAGCAGCGTCTCAGGCACGCGCTGGTCAAGGGCATGGACGAGTTCGTGGTCGCCGACACCGAGGAGGCACGGCTCGCCGCCAAGCGGCCGCTCGACGTGATCGAGGGGCCGCTGATGGACGGCATGAACGTGGTCGGTGACCTGTTCGGCGCCGGCAAGATGTTCCTGCCGCAGGTGGTCAAGTCGGCGCGGGTGATGAAGAAGGCGGTGTCCGCGCTGGTGCCGTACATCGAGCGTGAGAAGGACGGCAGCGCCCGCTCCAACGGCAAGGTCGTGCTCGCCACCGTGAAGGGCGACGTGCACGACATCGGCAAAAACATCGTCGGCGTGGTGCTCCAGTGCAACAACTTCGAGGTCATCGACCTCGGGGTGATGGTGTCCTGCGAGAAGATCCTCGACACGGCGCGGCGCGAGGGCGCGGCCATCGTCGGGCTCTCGGGCCTGATCACGCCGTCGCTCGACGAGATGGTGCACGTGGCGCGCGAGATGCAGCGACTCGGTTTCGAGATCCCGCTGCTCATCGGCGGTGCGACCACCTCGCCGGCGCACACCGCGGTGAAGATCGAGCCGCAATACGACGGCGGCGTCATCTACGTGAAGGACGCGTCGCGCTCGGTGGGCGTGTGCCAGAAGCTCGCCAACCCGGAGTCCCGCCGCGCGTTCGTCGCCGAGGCCAAGGCCGAGAACGCGCGCCGGCGCGAACAGCACCGCGGCAAGGGCGCCAAGGGGCCGCGCGTGCCGCTCGGCCAGGCCCGCGCCCGCAGGTTCGCGGTCGACTGGGCGGACTACGCGCCGCCGGCCCCCGCCTTCCTGGGTGTGCGCGCCATCGAGGACGTCACCGTGGAGCAGTTGCTGCCCTACGTCGACTGGATGCCGTTCTTCAATGCCTGGGAGTTCACCGGCAAGTTTCCGCAGGTGCTCACGGATCCGGTGGTGGGCGAGGCGGCCTCCGCCCTGTACGCCGATGCGCAACGCATGCTCGAGCGCATCGTTGCCGAACGCTGGCTCACGCCGCGCGGCGTGGTCGGCTTCTTCCCGGCGAACACCGTCGGCCACGACGACATCGAACTGTACGTCGACGACACCCGCCGCGCGCCGCTCGCGCGCCTGCACCACCTTCGCCAGCAAAAGGCGAAGAGCGCCGAACAGGCGCAATTGTGCCTGGCGGATTTCGTGGCGCCGGCCGAGAGCGGCCGCCCGGACTATCTCGGGGCGTTCGCGGTGACCGCCGGCATCGGCCTGGAGGAGCACGTGGCGCGCTTCGAGGCCGCCCACGACGACTACTCGGCGATTCTGCTCAAGGCGCTCGCCGACCGGCTAGCGGAGGCGTTCGCGGAGCGGCTGCACGAACAGGTGCGGCGCCAGCACTGGGGCTACGCACCGGGCGAGCAGCTCGCCAACGATGCCCTCATCGGCGAAGCCTACCGCGGCATTCGTCCGGCGCCGGGCTACCCGGCGTGCCCCGACCACACCGAGAAGGCGACGCTGTGGCGGCTGCTCGACCCGGTTGAGCGCGCCGGGATCAGCCTCACCGAGTCCTACGCCATGTGGCCCACCGCGGCGGTGAGCGGCTGGTACTTCTCGCACCCGCAGGCGCACTACTTCGCGGTGGGGCAGATCGACCGCGACCAGGTGGCCGATTACGCGCGCCGCAAGGGGCTGTCGGTTGCCGAGACCGAGCGCTGGCTCGCGCCCATTCTCGGCTACGACCCGGCGGCGGGCGAGGCCGCGGACGCGGCCTGAAGCGGCCGCGGCGCGACACGCGCCGGGCGCGTCACGCGCGCGCCGGCTCCTCGAGCAGGTGCGCCACCCGCTCAGCGCTCGCGCGACCGCGTGCGCCGGTGGCGAGCCAGCCGAGCGCGCTCACCGCGATTCCGGAGCCGACCAGCAGCCACCACACGGCGTGGGTCGCGGCGGGGAAGTCCGCCCAGTCGAGCCTTGCGCCGAGCCGGCCGCTCGCCACCGCGCCGGCCGCCGCCACGCCCAGCGTGGCTCCCACCTGGCGGCTGGTCGAGGCGATCGCCGAGGCGAGCCCGGCCTGCGCGCGCGGCATGCCCGACACCGCCGCGTAGGTCACCGGCGCATTCACGAATCCGAAGCCGACGCCGAACGCCGCGTAGCTCGACAGCAGCAGCGGCAGCGGCGTGTGCGCATCGAGCCGCGTCAGCAGCAAGGCGCTCGCGGTGAGCATCAGCCCGCTCGCGAGCAGCGACGGGCGCGCGCCGCGCGCAGCCACCAGCCGTCCCGACAGGGGCGAGACCAGGATCACCGCCAGCGCGGTCGGCAGGGTGCAGAGCCCGGCGCGCAGCGCCGACAGGCCGCGCACCTCCTGCAGATACAGGGTGTTGAGGAACAGGAAGCAGCCGAGCGCGGAGAACATCAGCACGGCGATCAGGGTGGCGCTCGCGAACGGCAGGCTGCGAAAGAAGCGCAGGTCGAGCAGCGGCTGCTCGAGCCGCGGCTCGAGCGCGAGCAGTCCGCCCACGGCCGCGGCGGCGAGCAGCGCCGAGAGCGCCGCGGCGCCCGGGTCGCGCGGACTCTCGATGAGCGCATACGTGAGCCCGGCGAGCCCGGCGAGGAACAGCGCCTGTCCGGCCGGATCGCCACGGCGGGCGCGCGGTGCCCGCGACTCCGGCACGTAGCGCGCGGTGAGCAGGGCCGCGGCGATGCCGATCGGCACGTTCACCCAGAACACGGCGTGCCAGTCGAACACCTGGGTGAGCAGGCCGCCGGCGAGCGGACCGGCCGCCATCGATACGCCGGACATCGCGCCCCACACGCCGATCGCCCGCGCCCGCGCCGCGGGCTCGACGAAGGTGTGCACGATGATCGACATCGCCACCGGGTTGAGCATCGAGCCGCCGAGCGCCTGCACCACCCGCGCCGCCACCAGCGCACCGACGCCGTGCGCCAGGCTGCACAGCAGGGAGCCGGCGGTGAAGGTTGCGAGCCCGATCTGGAACACGCGCCGCCGGCCGAAGCGGTCCGCACTCGAGCCGCCGAGCACCAGGAAGCTCGCCAGCACCAGTGTGTAAGCGTCCACCACCCACTGCAGACCCGCGACCGAGGTGTGCAGGTCGGCGCGGATCGCCGGCAGCGCCACGTTCACGATGGTGGTGTCCATCGCCACCATCAGCAGGCTCGAGCAGCAGATCGCCAGCACCACCGCGGGGTGCGCGGCGGCGTGCGGGCGCGACGACTCGGCCGCTGGCTGCATCCGCGGGGCCCCAGTCCGCCTAGATGGGCGCGTCCAGCGAGCGCGCCAGCGGCGTGAAGCTGCGCGGGCCCTCGGCGGTCATGTGCCAGCAGTCCTCGAGGCGCACCCCGAACTCACCCGGCACGTACAGACCCGGCTCGTCCGAGAAGCACATGCCGGCCGCGAGCGGGGTCTCATCGCCGTGCACGAGGTACGGCGGCTCGTGGCCGTCGAGGCCGATGCCGTGCCCGGCTCGGTGCGGCAGGCCCGGCAGCTTGTAGCCGGGACCGAAGCCGCGGCTCTCGTAGAAGTGGCGCACGGCGTCGTCGAGCGTGCCGACCGCGACGCCGAGGCGCGCGTTCTCCAGCACGATCTCCTGGCCGCGCTTGACGGTGCTCCACACGGTGCGCTGGCGCGCGTTGGCCTCGCCGTACACCCAGGTACGGGTGATGTCCGACTGATAGCCGTGCACGGTGCAGCCGCAATCCATGAGGATCACCGATCCCTCGCGCACTTCCTGCGGCTGCACCGAGCCGTGCGGATAGGCCGAGGCCTCGTTGAGGAGCACCAGCGCGAACTCCGGCTTGCCGCCGAGCGCGACGGTGGCGGCGTTGACGAGCTCGGCGAGATCGACCGGCCGCATGCCGCTGCGCACGGCGGCGTGCGTCTTGCGCAGAGCGGCCAGCGTGATGTCGTTGGCCACCTGCATCAGTGCGAGTTCGGCCGGGGATTTGATCAGCCGGCAGGCGCGCACCAGGGCGTCGCCGGACTCGAGCCGATAGGAGTGCGAGACGCGGCGTATCCCGTCGACCACGAAATACCGCACCGTCGGCTCGACCGCGACCACGCCGCGCTTGATGCCGCGGTCGCGCAGCCCGCCGACGATGCGCTCGAAGGGATTCTCGTGCTCGTTCCACGGCCGCACCTCGGCGCTCACCTTGAGCGACTCGCGCACCGACGGCTCCTCGAACGCGGGGGTCACCACGAAGGGCTGGCCGCGCGCGGGGATGACCGCCGCGGTGGTGCGCTCCGACCGGCGCCACTCGATCCCGGTGAAGTACTCGAGCGTGGCGCCGGGCTCGATCACCAGCGCGGCGACGCGCTGATCGTGCATCAGCGCCTGCACCTTGGCGATGCGCGCCTCGCGCTCGGCCGTGCCGATGGGGGCGACGCTCGCCGCGTCGGGCGGGTTCGCGGCGGCCGACGCCGCAGCGGGTGCCGGTGGCGCGGCGAAGCCGCTGCGGGTCGCGAGCAGAGCGGCCGGCACGGCGGCCGCCGCGGACAGGAAGTCGCGTCGGGTGGTCATGGCGTCAGGGCCTCGTCGTTGGTATCTGGTTGAGGATCTGCTGCGCGAGGCCGGCGTAGTCGCCGTCGAAGTGGTGTCCTCCGGGCATGCGCACCACGCGTATCTTGCTCGCGTCGAGCTTCGGGCAGACGGTGTCGTCCTCGTCCTTGCCGTAGATGCAGAGGACCGGCACGTCGTTGATGCGCGAGATCTCCGGCAGCGTCGCCGGCCCGGAGCGGTCGTCCGAAATCCAGTTGGCGACGTGGAACTCGAACACGGCGTGCTCCGAAAGCCCCATCACCGCCGCCAGCGCGACCGCGGCGCGCGTGTCGGGGGCGAGCCGGTTGATGGCGAACGGCAGCACGTCGGCGCCTTGTGAGTAACCGGCGAGCAGCACGCGCGACTTGCCGAGGCGGGGGCGATAGAAGCGAATCAGCCGATCGAGGTCCCGGGCGAGACCCTCCGGCGTGCGCGGGCTCCAGAAGTAGCGCAGCGAGTCGAGGCCGACCACCGGAATGCCCTTGGCGGCGAGCGCCGCCGCGACGTCCTTGTCGAGACCCGCCCAGCCGCCGTCGCCGGAGAGAATGATCGCGAACAGGTCGTTCGGCGCACCCGGCGCGGCCGGCACTTCGATCACCGGCAGATCGCCCAGCGCCGCGGGCGCTGCGGGTGCCGCAGGGCGGGCGCGCGCCGCCAGCGCGTCGAAGGCCGCGAAGAATCCGGCCTGTGGGTCCTCGCCGACCGCCGGCGGTGCGCGCAGCACGGCCTCCGGGTGGGCCGCCACGAAGGCGCGCACGGTCACCGCAGGACACGCCGACCCCGCGACGCCCGCAAGCACGCTCCAGGCGCCCTGCAGGTGCTTCGCCGGTGCGAGCAACGCGCCGCCGCCGGCCCGCGGGTGCGATTCGACGCCCGAACCCCGGCAGAGCGGCTTGGCGAGCACCAGCGACGGACAGAAGTCCTCGCTGAGCGCGCCGGCGAAGGTGTTCGCGGGTGCCTGCGCGAGCATGGCATACGCGAACGCGGCGCCTTCGCCGGTGCCGACGAGGATGGGGCTGAGGTAGACCGGCAGTCGATAGTAGGCCTGCACGAAGTGGCTCAGGTTCTCCAGGTCGCCGTCGGGAAAGACACAGTCGCCGCCGTCGGCGTCGAGATCCCGTTCCAGCTGCGGCAGATCGATGCCCGCCACCAGCGCGCCGCGGTGCGCGAGCGCGGTGGCGCGCTCGGGCAGGGCGCCGCGCCAGCCGTCGGTGCCGGAGAGGTAGAGCACGAAGCTCGTGGGCGTGCCCGCAGGCGCGTACACGGTGACGTCCTGGAAGCGCCCGTGGCTTAGGTGCGTAACGCCCGCCGGCCGCGGGCCTGAGTCCTCTGCACCGCCGGCCGGCGCGACCGCAACGGGTGCGCCCGCGCCACCGCCAGCCGCCCGGTGGCGCAACCAGAGGACGACACCGACGGCGAGGGTCGCCGCGAGCAGCAGCACCACGACAATGAGGATGACGCGTCGAAGTCTCATGTGCTCACCCTATCACCTTCACGGCGGCGCCCGCGCGGGGCCGATCAGCGCCGCCTCTCGGGGTAGGCGTCGATCTCCTCCAGCATCTCCGGACCGCCGAGCGCCTGCATCTGTCCGAGGATCCACTCGTGCCGTTGCCAGACGTAGCGCGACGGCGCCGCGGCGGAGAAGTGCTCGGGGCTCGGCAGCACTGCGGCGAGCAGCGCCGCGTCGCCGCGGCTCAAGCGCGCCGCCGGCACGTGGAAGAATCGCTCCGCCGCGGCCTCGGCTCCGTAGATCCCCACGCCGAATTGGGCGACGTTGAGGTACACCTCGAGAATGCGCCGCTTCGGCCAGCAGGCCTCGATGAGCACCGTGAAGTAGGCCTCCAGCGCCTTGCGGAAATAGCTTCGGCCGGACCACAGGAACAGGTTCTTCGCCACCTGCTGGCTGATGGTGCTCGCGCCGCGGATGCGGTGGCTGTGGCGGTTCATGCGATAGGCCTTCTCGATGGCCTCCACGTCGAAACCCCAGTGCTCCGGAAACTTCTGATCCTCCGAGGCCACGACCGCGAGCGGCAGGTTGGGCGAGATGCGGTCGAGGTCCACCCAGGCGTGCCGCTGGACGTAGCCCGTGTCGCGCCGCATCCAGGCGTCGACGCGGGCCTCGACCATGAAGGCGCTCGCCGGCGGATCGACCCAGCGCAGCAGCAGCACGAGCCCCACCGAGCCCGCCAGCGCACCGCCGAGGGTGAACGCCAACGCGCGCAGGAGGCGCGCGCCGAATCCGGATTTGCCTGCCATGCATCCCCGTCAGCGCGCCGCCGGCGGCGCGGTTGCGGTCCGGCCGACGCTCAAGCCTCGACGCGCCGTACGCTCGTCATCACCACCGCCTCGAGCGGCACGTCGTCGAAGCCGCGCCGCCGCCCGGTCTGCACCTTGGCGATGGCGTCGATCACCTCGAGACCTTCCGACACCTTGCCGAATACGGCGTAGCCGGCGTTGCCGCGGCTCTGGTCGAGGAAGTCGTTGTCCTTCAGGTTCACGAAGAACTGCGACGTGGCGCTGTCCGGCGCGTTGGTGCGCGCCATCGACAGCGTGCCGCGCAGGTTCTTGAGTCCGTTGTCGGCCTCGTTCTTGATCGGCGCGCGCGTGCGCTTCTGATCCATGTCCTCGGTGAAGCCGCCGCCCTGGATCACGAAGCCGGGCACGATGCGATGATAGATGGTGCCGTCGTAGAAGCCCTCGTCGACGTAGGCGAGAAAGTTCGCCACCGTGATCGGCGCCTCGCGCTCGTACAGTTCGATCGTGAAATTTCCCAGAGTGGTTTCGACTCGGATCATGTGCGCTCCTGGACGGATGTTGAAGACGGCGCCGCCGCGGGTGCCGACCCCGAGGTGACTCGGGGGTGGCCCGCCGCGTCGACGCGGGTGGTGATCTCCCGCAAGCCGCTGCGCTCGAGCAGAGCGGCGACGGCCGGGCCCTGGTCGGCGCCGTGCTCGAGCACGAGCCAGCCGCGTGCTGTCAGGTGGCGAGCGGCGGATTCGACGATGTGCTCGAACGCCTCGAGACCCGTGGGTCCGGGGGTGAGGGCGAGCCGCGGCTCGGCGGCGAGGCGCGCAAGCGCCGGGTCGCCACTCGCCACGTAGGGCGGATTGGAGACGATCAGGTCGAAGCGTCGTCCCGCCACGGGCGCGTACCAGGACCCCTGGAGCCAGGTGACGTTGCCGATGCCGAGCGTGCGCGCGTTGCCCGCGGCGACCGCTAGTGCGTCCGCCGACAGGTCGACGGCGGTCACGGCGGCGAGCGGCCGCTCGTGCGCGATCGCCAGTGCGATCGCGCCGCTGCCGGTGCCCAGGTCGAGCACGCCTGCGGGTGCATTCGCGGGCAGCAGTTCGAGTGCGCGCTCCACCAGCGTCTCCGTGTCCGGCCGCGGCACCAGCACCGCGGGCGTGACCGCGAGCGGCAGCGACCAGAATTCGCGCTCGCCGGTGAGATAGGCCACGGGTTCGCCGGCGGCGCGCCGCGCGAGCAGCGTGGCGTAGGCCTGGGACGGGCCCTCGCCGAGCGGCTGATCGGCGCGCGCGCGCAGCGCCCCGCGGCCTATCCGCAGCAGATGGGCGAGCAGCACTTCGGCGTCGAGCCGAGGCGACTCGCTGATCGGCGCGAGCCGCCGCTCGGCGTGGAGCAGCGATTGCGCGATGCTCGGTCGGCCGCAGATGTCGTGCGCCGCGGTCATTCGACCTGCGAGGCCAGTTCCTCGGCCTGGAATTCCTGCTCGAGCGCGCCGATCAGTTCCTCGAGCCGGCCGTTCATGACCTCGTCGAGCTTGTAGAGCGTGAGGTTGATGCGGTGGTCGGTTACCCGGCCCTGCGGGAAGTTGTAGGTGCGGATCCGTTCCGAACGGTCGCCGGAGCCGACCTGCAGCTTGCGCGACAGCGCCTGCTGGCTCTGCTGCTTCTCGCGCTCGGCCGCGACCAGCCGCGCCTTGAGCAAGGACAGCGCACGGGCGCGGTTCTTGTGCTGCGAACGTTCGTCCTGGCACTCGACCACGATGCCGCTCGGCAGGTGCGTGACGCGGATCGCCGAGTCGGTCTTGTTGACGTGCTGGCCGCCTGCGCCCGAGGCCCGGAAGGTGTCGATGCGCAGGTCCGCCGGATTGAGTTCCACCGTCGACACCTCGTCGAGTTCCGGCAGGATGGCCACCGTGCAGGCGGAGGTGTGGATGCGTCCCTGCGCCTCGGTGGCCGGCACACGCTGCACCCGGTGGGTGCCCGACTCGAACTTGAGCGTCGAGTACGCGCCGCGGCCGACCACGCGGCTGATGATCTCCTTGTAACCGCCGTGCTCGCCCGGGCTCTCGCTCAGGGTCTCCACGCTCCAGCCGCGCGATTCAGCGTAACGGGCGTACATGCGCAACAGGTCGCCGGCGAAGATCGCCGCCTCGTCGCCGCCGGTGCCGGCGCGGATCTCGAGGAAGATGTTGCTGTCGTCGTGGGGGTCCTTCGGCACCAGCAGGCGCTGCAGTTCCCGCTCCTCGACCGCGAGCTGCTGCTCGATCTGCGCCAGTTCCTCGGGCATGGACAACTCGCGCGCGGTGGCGGCGTCCTCCTCCAGGGAGGCGAAGCCACGGTAGCGCGTCACGACCTGCCCGAGGCGGGCGTACTCCATGGACAGGTCGCGAAACTGGTTCTGGCGGGCGATGACGTCCGGTTGCGCGAGCAGCCGGCCGACCTCTTCGTAGCGCTCGTCGAGTTTCTCGAGCTTGCGCCGGATGGAATCCTTCATGGCGGAATTATACCGGTCGGGCGGCGCCCCGACCCGGGTTCACTGACGGCCGCGATCCTCGGTGAGCAACCGCGCGAGCGTCTGCGCGAGCTCCGGGTCGGTCGCCTCGGAGGCATGGCGCAGCGCCTGGGTCGGGGCGTGCAGCAGGCGGTTGGTGAGGGTGTTGCCAAGGAAGTCGATGATCTCCTCGGCGGGTTTGCCCGCCTGCAGCATGCGCCGCGCCTGTTCCACGGTCTGCGCGCGGATCGAGTCGGCCTGTTGCCGGAGCGCGCGGATCGCGGGCCCCGCGTCGTGCGCACGCGCCTCGGTGAGAAAGCGGGTCACCTCGGCGCCGATCACGTGCCGGGCCTCGCCGGCGGCCGCCTCGCGCTGCTGGCGGTTTTCCTCCACCAGTTGTTGCAGGTCGTCGATGGAGAAGAGGTACACGTCCTCCAGGTCGGCGACCGCGGGCTCGATGTCGCGCGGCACGGCGAGGTCGGTCATGAAGATGGGCCGGCGGCGGCGGCGGGCGTGCACGGCGGCGGCCGCGGCGGCCTTGGTGACGATGGGTTCGAGGCTCGCGGTACAGCTCACCACGATGTCCGCATCCGCCAGTTCCCGGTCCAGGGCGCCGAGGTCGACCGCATAAGCCCCCAGTTCCGCGGCGAGCGTCTGCGCCCGGCTCAGCGTGCGGTTGGCGATCACCATGCGCTTGACTCCCGCCGTCGCGAAGTGGCGCGCCGCGAGTCCGATCATCTCGCCGGCGCCGATCATCAGCGCCGTGCGTTCGCCGAGATCGGCGAATACGCGCCGCGCCAGGCTGACCGTGGCCGAGGCGAGCGAGACGGCGTTGGCGCCGATCTGGGTCTCGGTACGCACGCGCTTGGCGGCCGAGAATGCGGCCTGGAACAACTTGTTGAGCTCCGGACCCGTGGCACCGGCCGCCTGTGCAACCCGATAGGCGTCCTTCAGCTGCCCGAGGATCTGCGCCTCGCCGAGCACCATGGAGTCGAGGCCGGAGGCGACGCTGAAGGCGTGCTCCACCGCCTCGCGCTCGCTATGCACGTATAGGCTCTGCGCCAGGTCGAGCTTCTCGCCGTGGTGCCGTTCGAGCCACGCGGACAGGTCGTCCCCGGTGGCGGAGCCGGCCCAGTAGAGCTCGGTGCGATTGCAGGTGGAGAGGATCACGACCTCGGCGACGCCGCGCTCGTCGCGCAACGTGCGCAGAGCGGTCGTCAGCCGATGCTCGTCGAAGGCAACCTTCTCCCGCAGGGCGACCGGCGCCGTCTTGTGATTGATTCCGAGGACGTGGAATGCCATTTAAGCGCTTTACTGGCCGCCTGGTGATTCTCGGTGAAGGAACCCCGGTATGGCAAGCCGCGTACCACGGGGATCGCCAACGCCCGCGGGCGGCCGCGGGGGCGATTGGCTATAGTGAGTGTCGTGAGCATCAACCTCAAACTCGCCGCCGCCACCTTGAGCGTCGCGACGTCGATCGCCGCAACGGCCGGCGCGGCCGCGCCGCAGGCCTCCGAGCGGGCCGCGGCGCGCACATTCTATACGCTGAGCGCCGAGATCGCGCTCGCGCGGCACGAGCCGCGGCTCGCGGCCCTGCAGTACGCGGCCGCGGCCCGCACCGTCACGCCGGACTCGCCGGCGGTGCGCGCCGAGGGCCTGGCGCTCGTGCGCCGCGCCGCGGACGTCGCGGCGAAGAACCTGCAACCGGGGCTCGCTCTCGGGGTGGCCGAGCACTGGATCTCCATCGAGCCGGATTCGCTCGAAGCGCGGCTCGCCGCGGTGCGCGCCGCCCTGGACTTGGACCGCATCGATCAAGCGGCGCTGCACGAGCGGGTGATACTCGAGCGCTCGCCGATGGGCGTCGAGGGCGCGTTTCGCGCACTGCAGGCCGAGCTCTCCGCCGCCGACAACGTGTTCGGCGCGCGACGGCTGGCCGACCGGCTCGCGGCGCGCTACCCGGAGTCTGCCGAGGCCGCGCGCACGCAGGGCCTGAGTGCGCTGCGCGCCAATGACCCTGCGGCCGCGGCGATCGCCCTCGGGCGCGCGCTGTCGCTGGTGCGCGCCGCCGGCACGGGCACCGGCGGCACGGGCACCGGCGGCACGGGTGGTGCCGGCACGGGCGGCACGGCCACGGGCGCCGAGGGCAAGGCCGGTGCCGGTGACAAATTGGCGGGCGAGCCCGACCCTGCGCAGCGCGTGCGCGAACTCACCGAAGCCTGGTGGCGCGCGCGCATCCTGAGTGGCGAGGTGGAGGGTCCGCTTGCCGAGGCGCGCGCACGGGCGAGCAGCGACCCGAGCCTGCAGAACCGTCTGGAAGTCGCCCTGCTGCTGATCGCGGCACAGCGCGACAGCGCGGCGCGCACCGAGCTCACGGCGCTCGCGCAGGACACGGCGGCAGGTCCGGTGGCGGTGCGCTTGCTCGGTCTGCTCGATTATCAGGCCGGCGACGACGACGCGGCCACCCAGCGCTTCTCGCAGCTGCTCGCCACGGGGCGCTTCAACGAGGACGCGCTCTATTACCTCGGCGCCATCGCCGAGCGGCGTGGTGACGCCGAACGTGCGATCGCGCTCTACGCGCAGGCACAGTCGGGTGACAACGCACTCGCCGCCGCGTTGCGCGCGGCGCAGTTGCTGCGCCAGCACGGTGCGGCGAGCGCCGCCGACCAGATCCTGGACCGGTTGCTCGCGGACGATCCGACGCACGCCCCGGACGTGATCGCGGCGCGTGCGCGCGGCGCCGCGGACGCGCAGGACCTGCCCGGCGCCGTGGCGATTCTCGACGCGGGCATCGAGCAGTATCCGGACGTCGTGAACCTCAGGTATTCGAAAGCCGCGCTGGTCGAGGATCACGGCGACGCCGACACGGCCATCCGCGTGCTGGAGGACGTGTTGAAGCGGCGGCCGGACGATCCGGCGGCGCTCAATGCGCTTGGCTACACGCTCGCCGACCACGGCCGCGAACTCGTGCGCGCGCGCCGCCTGATCGAGCGCGCGCACTCGGCCGCGCCCAACGACGCCGCCTTCCTCGACAGTCTCGGCTGGGTGCTGTTCCGCGAGGGCAAGGACGACGCGGCGCTGCCGTACCTGAAGCGCGCCTTCGACGACGACCGTGGCGGCGACATCGCCGCGCACCTGGGCGAGGTGCTGTGGCGCCAGGGCCGGCAGGACGAGGCCGAGCACGTCTGGTCGCGCGGCTTCGCCGTCGATCCGGACAATCGCTTGCTGAAGGCGACCCGCGAGCGCCTGCACGTCGAGCAGTGATGTACCCGCGGCGGACCTGGCTGCTCTCGCTGGCGGGATGCGTGCTCGTTGCCGGTTGCGCGACGGTGCCGCGAGTCCCTCGCCCGGCGGTGCCGTGGGATGCACGCGTCGAGACGCTGCAACACGCCGATGCGTGGCGTATGCAGGGCCGCGCCGCCGTGGCCTACGGCGACGAGGGCTGGCAGGCCACGCTCGACTGGCAGCAGGCGGGTGCCGCCAGCGATCTGAAGCTCACCGGTCCGTTCGGCCTGGGCGGGCTCGAGATCCGCCGCGACGCCGACGGTGTGACGGTGAACGCCGGCCACGCCGGCACCGCCGACACGGGCGGCGCGACCATCGATGACCTGCAGGCACGGCTCGGCTTCGAGCTGCCGCTCGACGATCTCAAGTACTGGCTGCTCGGCGTGCCGAACCCCGCCGCCGCAAGCGCCGTCACCCGCAACGAGGCGGATCGCGCCGCGAGCCTGACACAGAGCGGCTGGCGGGTGCTCTACGAGCGCTATTCGGCCAGCGGCGCGGACTATCTTCCGGCGCGGCTGGTGTTGACGCGCGACCGGGTGCGGGTGCGCATCGTGGTGGATCACTGGGAGGGCGTTCCATGAGTGCGGCCGACTGGCCGGCGCCGGCCAAACTGAACCTGTTCCTGCACATCGTCGGGCGGCGAGCGGACGGGTATCACGAACTGCAGACCTGTTTTCAGTTCGTGGATCTGTGCGATGAGATTCGTTTCGACGTGCGTCGCGACGGCGTGGTGCGGCGGCTCGCCGGCGCGGCCGGTGTGGCGGAGGAGGCCGACCTGTGCGTGCGCGCGGCGCGCGCCCTGCAGGCGGCCACCGGCTGTACCCTGGGGGTCGATATCGCGGTGGTCAAGCGAATCCCCATGGGCGCCGGCCTCGGCGGCGGCAGTTCCGACGCGGCCACCTGCCTGGTGGCGCTCGACCGGCTCTGGGGCTTGAACCTACCGCGGCAACGGCTCGCGGACATAGGTCTCAAACTCGGCGCGGACGTCCCGGTGTTCGTGCACGGCCATGCGGCCTTTGCCGAAGGGGTGGGCGAACGCCTGGTGCCGCTCTATCCCCCGGAGGCCCCGGTTGAGGCTAACTATCTGATTTTGAAGCCTAATGTATTCGTCAGTACCGCCGATGTGTTCCGCGACCCTGAATTGACAAGGGATACGCCGACCATCACACTTCACGGTTTTCTCAAGCACGGCGGACACAACGACTGCCTCGGGGTGGTCAGGCACCGCTATCCCGAGGTCGCGCGAGCCCTCGATTGGCTCAATCAGTTCGGGCAGGCGCGACTGACGGGCACCGGGGCCTGCGTGTTCCTCGCGTGCGAGAGCGCGGAGCGCGCGCAGGCCATCGCGCGCGACGCGCCACCCGAGTGCGAGGCCTACGTCGCGCGCGGAATGAACGAATCGCCGCTGCTCGCACGGCTCGCCGCCGAATGAGTCGCGGGCGGCGCCGCGGCGCCGGGTGAGTTGACGGTTACTGGGGTGTCGCCAAGTGGTAAGGCAGCGGGTTTTGATCCCGCCATTCGGAGGTTCGAATCCTTCCACCCCAGCCAAAATCAAGCGGTGCCGGTCCGTTGGAAGGCCCCGAATTGGGTAATGGGATCGAGCTGAAGATGGAAGGATGACGCCCCGCAGGGGCGGCCCGAAGGGTGAGGCCCGCAGGGCCGAGCAATCCTTCCACCCCAGCCAAATTGAAACGGTCCTGGCCCCGTGGGCGGCCGGAAATTGGGTGATGGGTCCGAGGGTGAGGATGGAAGGATAACGCCCCTTTGGGGGCGGCCCGGAGGGCGAGGCCCGCAGGGCCGAGTAATCCTTCCACCCCAGCCAAAATCAAGCTGGTGCCAGTCCGTTGGACGGCCCCGAATTGGGTAATGAGATCGAGCTGAAGATGGAAGGATGACGCCCCGCAGGGGCGGCCCGGAGGGTGAGGCCCGCAGGGCCGAACAATCCTTCCACCCCAGCCTGATTCCTGAAGTCTCGTTCGTGTCGGTGAAAGCGCGGTCATGTCGAAGAGCAACGAATTCAATTCCTTGAGCGTCGCGATATTCGCCGGCAACGCGAATCCCGTGCTCGCGCAGGAGATCACCCGCCACCTGCGCCTGCCGCTCGGGCGTGCGCACGTGGGCCGCTTCAGCGACGGCGAGGTCAACGTCGAGCTGATGGAGAACGTGCGCGGCCGCGACGTGTTCATCGTGCAGCCGACCTGTCCGCCGGCCGAGAACCTGATGGAATTGCTGGTGATGACCGACGCGCTGCGGCGCGCTTCGGCGCGGCGCATCACCGCGGTGGTGCCGTACTTCGGCTATGCGCGCCAGGATCGACGGCCGCGGGCTACGCGCGTCGCGATCACCGCGAAGCTGGTGGCGAACATGGTGGCGAGCGCCGGCGTCGACCGGTTGCTCACGGTCGATCTGCACGCCGACCAGATCCAGGGATTCTTCGACATCCCGGTGGACAACGTGTACTCCTCGCCGGTGCTGCTCGGCGACGCGTGGAAACAGAAGTACGAGAACATGGTGGTGGTGTCGCCGGACGTCGGCGGTGTGGTGCGCGCGCGCGCCTTCGCCAAGCGCCTCGACGACGCCGATCTCGCCATCATCGACAAGCGCCGGCCACGGCCGAACGAGTCGAAGGTGATGAACATCATCGGCGAGATCGAGGGCAAGACCTGCATACTCGTTGACGACATGGTCGACACCGCCGGCACGCTCTGCCAGGCGGCGCAGGCGCTGAAGGACGAGGGTGCAGTGCGCGTGGTGGCCTACATCACCCACCCCGTGCTGTCGGGCGCCGCGATCGAGCGCATCTCGAAGTCGGTGCTTGACGAGTTGGTCGTCACGGACACCATTCCGCTGTCGGAGCCGGCCAAGGCCTGCACGCGGATCCGCCAATTGAGCGTCTCCGCGCTGCTCGCCGAGACCATCCGGCGCATCAGCGACGAGGACTCGGTCAGCTCGCTGTACATCGACTGAATTCGCATCTTCGCCGACCGGCCTCGCGCCGGGCGGCGATCGGGTCGGCGCCGCCGCGACTGGTCGCGGTCGAGCGGCGCCGTGTTGAAGACATCCACTGGAGATTCGCAATGAAAACCGCTTTCGAACTCGAGACCGAGTTCCGCGATACGCACGGCAAAGGTGCGAGCCGCCGCCTGCGTCGCGAGGGCAAGGTCCCGGCCATCCTCTACGGAGGCCACGTCGACGCGCGTCCACTCGCCGTCAGCCACCAGAAGCTGCAGATCATGCTGGAGAACGAGCGCTTCTACTCCACCCTGATCTCGCTGCGTGCGGGTGATCAGACCCAGGCCGCGATCCTGAAGGACGTGCAGCGCCACCCGTACAAGAACGTGATCCTGCACGTCGACTTCCAGCGCGTGGAGGAGAACGAGAAGATCCGGCTGCGCATCCCGCTGCACTTCAAGGGCGAGGCCGTGGCGCCGGGCGTCAAGACCCAGGGCGGCATGGTGGCGCACATGCGTTCCGACGTCGAAGTGGCGTGCCTGCCGAAGGACCTGCCGGAGTTCATCGAGGTCGACCTGTCGGGCCTGAACCTGAACGAGAGCATCCACCTCTCGCAGCTGAAGGTGCCGGAGGGCGTGGTCCTCGTCGAACTCGCCAAGGAGGACTCGGCGGTGGTCGCGATCCAGAGCCCGCGCGCCGAGGAGCCGGAAGCGGCACCCGCGGCTGCGGCGGCCGAGGGCGCGGCTGCGCCGGCGGCTGGCGAGGCTGCGAAGCCCGCGGCGGCTGCGAAGCCCGCGGCGGCCGACGCCAAGAAGGAGCCCGCGAAGAAAGACGCGAAGAAGTAACGCGTCCTCTCGCGATCCAGAGCGCAGGGCCGTCCGGTGGGCGGCCCTCGTTTTTTGAGGGTCTCGGCCATGGCTGGACTGAACTTGAAAATCATCGTGGGACTCGGCAATCCGGGCCCGGAGCACCGCACGACGCGCCACAACGTCGGCTTCTGGTTCTGCGACTTGCTCGCACGCCGGCACGGCGGGGAGTTTCGCGACTACCGCAAGTACTCCGGTGAGACCGCCAAGATCGAGATCGACGGCCACGAGCTCACGCTCCTGAAGCCGACCACCTACATGAACCGCAGCGGCATCTCGGTGCGCCAGCTGAGCGATTTCTTCAAGATCCCGCCGGAGGAGATCCTCGTCGCCCACGACGAGCTCGACCTGCCGGTGGGCAGCGTGCGCTTGAAGCACGGCGGCGGCCACGGCGGACACAACGGACTTCGTGACGTGATCGCGCACCTCGGCGAAGGGTTCTGGAGGCTGCGGCTCGGCATCGGCCACCCCGGCAACAAGGCCGAGGTGATCGACTACGTGCTCACCCGCGCCCCGCAGCCCGAGGAGGAGCTCATTCTCGACGCGGTCAATCTGGCGGCCGATCACGTGCCGCTGTTACTCGATCAAGGGGCGGAACGCGTGATGGCGAAGCTGCACGCGCGCCCGGGGAAGACCTGATGGCCATTCGATGCGGCATCGTCGGACTACCGAACGTCGGCAAGTCCACTCTGTTCAATGCGCTCACGCGGGCGCAGATCGCGGCCGAGAACTATCCGTTCTGCACCATCGACCCGAACGTGGGCGTGGTGCCGGTGCCGGATCCGCGCCTGAAGCAGCTCGCGGAAATCGTGCACCCCGAGAAGATCGTGCCGACGACGGTGGAGTTCGTCGACATCGCGGGCCTCGTCGCCGGCGCCTCCAAGGGTGAGGGGCTCGGCAACAAGTTCCTCTCGCACATCCGCGAGGTCGACGCGATCGCGCACGTGGTGCGCTGTTTCGAGAACGACGACATCGTGCACGTCGCGGGTCGCGTCGATCCGAAGAACGACATCGAGACCATCAACACTGAACTCGCGCTCGCCGACCTGGACAGCGTCGAGCGGGCTTTGCAGAAGGCGCAGAAGGCCGCCAAGACCGGCGACAAGGAGACGGTGAAGGCGCGCGACGTGCTCGAGCGGGTGCGTGCGCACCTCGACGGCGGCCAGCCGGTGCGCACGCTCGGGCTCGATCCGGCGGAGCGACTGATCCTGCGCGATCTGCATCTCCTCACCGACAAGCCGGTCATGTACGTCGCCAACGTGGACGAGTCGGGATTCGTGAACAACCCGCGCCTCGACCGGGTGCGTGAACTCGCGCAGGCCGAAGGCTCGGTGGTGGTGCCGGTGTGCGCCGCCATCGAGGCCGAGATCGCACAGCTCGACGAAGCGGACCGGGCGGAGTTCCTCAAGGAACTGAAGCTCGACGAGCCGGGGCTGGATCGCGTCATACGCGGCGGGTATGCGTTGCTCGGACTGCAGACGTATTTCACGGCGGGCGTCAAGGAAGTGCGCGCCTGGACGGTGCGGCGCGGCGCGACGGCGCCGCAGGCGGCCGGCGTCATCCACACCGATTTCGAGCACGGATTCATCCGCGCCGAGGTGATCTCGTACGAGGACTACGTGGCCTGCCGCGGCGAGGCGGGTGCGAAGGAGACCGGAAAGCTGCGCCTCGAGGGTAAGGAATACGTCGTGCGCGAGGGCGACGTCATGCACTTCCGGTTCAACGTCTAGGCCCCGGCGGACAGGCCGGCCGTCGACTCGGCCGGCGGCGGCGGGCCGTTGACCGTGGCGCGCCAAGTCGTTGATTTAACGGAAAGAGGGTCGATTCGCCGCTTGACACCGGCAGGTCCGGCCCGGATGATTCGCGGTCCCGCGTGGTGAGGTAGCTCAGCTGGTTAGAGCGTGGCACTCATAATGCCGAGGTCGAGGGTTCGAGTCCCTCCCTCACCACCAATTCGCGGCTCGTGTGATTGACGCATTTCGGCCGCAATTGCCAACCGGCCGAAA
>DAIDHD010000017.1 GCA_027459765.1 Gammaproteobacteria bacterium
ATCGGCGGATTGTTCGACGTCGCCAAGCGCGTGCCCTTGCCGGCGGAGCCGACCACGTTCTCCTCGACGCTCGCCACCTGGGGCCTGCACCCGGGACCGTATCTGGTGCTGCCGTTTTACGGACCCTCGACGCTGCGTGACGGCGCAGGACTGCTCGCCGATTACGGCACCTTGTACGGCATCGATCCGCTCGACATGTACCAGGGCGCGGCCTCCTGGCCGTTGGGCGCCGCCAACGCGGTCGATCAGCGGGCCAACGTCGACTTTCGCTATTATTCGACGGGGTCGCCATTCGAGTACGAGATCATCCGCTTCCTGTACGTGCGCAAACGCCTGATCGAGGACGCCGGGCTACGTCCGACGCGCCGTCCGCGGCCGCCCGCACCGAACCGACCCGCCGGAGAGTGACCGATGGCAGAGCACGGCGCGCCGGTGCCCGAAGCGGCGAACTCGTCGCGCGATCTGTCGCTCGGGATCCTCGCGACCGCGGCCGTACTGGCGCTGCTGTACCTCGGCCGCGACGTGCTCGTTCCCATCACCCTCGCCACCATCTTGAGCCTGCTGATGGCGCCGCTGGTGCGGCAGTTGCGGCGTCTGTGGCTCGGCCAGACGGCCTCGGTGATCGCGGCCGTACTCGCGCTCGCGATCGGCTGCGGTGCCGTCGCGTCCGTGATCGGTGTGCAGGTGGTACGCCTCGCCTCGAGCTTGCCGGTCTACGAGCGCACCATCCGCACCAAGCTCGAGATCCTCGACACGCTCACCGTCGGGCGGATCAATACCTTCACCGGGCAGGCCGGCCGCCTGCTGCCGAAGAACCTGGAGCCGCGGGTGGGCGGCGCCGCCGCCGTCCTGCCGGCGAGCGCCGACGGGTCGGCCGTGCCCGTGGCGGTGGAATTGCGTCAGCCGCCGGCGGATCCGCTGCACGTGCTGCACACGGTGTTCTCGTCGCTGTGGACGCCGCTGCAGACCGCCGGCATCGTGCTGGTTGTGCTCGTGTTCATGTTGCTCGAACACGAGGCGCTGCGCGACCGCTTCATCCGCATAGCCGGGGGCAACGACATCCGCGCCACCACCATCGCCCTGAACGACGCCGGGGAGCGCTTGTCGCGGTTCTTCGTGTCGCAATTCGCGGTCAACTTCGGCGTGGGCCTCGTGCTCTGGCTGGCGCTGCGCCTGCTCGGCTTGCCGCACGCGCTGCTCTGGGGTGTGCTCGCCGCGGTGCTGCGCTTCGTGCCCTACGTGGGCGTCTGGATCGCCGCGGCGCTGTCGGCGCTGATGGCGGCGGCCGTCGAACCCGGCTGGGGGCTCGCGCTCGCCACCTTAGGCTCGTTCGTCGCCGTCGAGGTGATCACCGGCCAGCTCGTCGAACCGCAGCTCTACGGACACACCACCGGGCTGTCGCCGCTGTCGGTGGTGGTCTCGGCCATCTTCTGGAGCTGGTTGTGGGGCCCGGTCGGCCTGATCCTGTCCACGCCGCTGACGCTCTGCCTGCTGGTGGCGGGCCGCCACATCAAGGCCCTGAGCCTGCTCGACGTGCTGCTCGGCGACACCCAGGCGCTCACGCTGCCGCAGCGCTTCTACCAGCGCATCCTCGCCGGCGACTCCGACGAGATCATCGCGGCCGCGCGCGCCTACCTCAAGCGCAATTCCTTCGCGGCCTACTGTGATCTGGTGCTGCTGCCTGCCATGCACCTGGCGCGGCTGGACGTCGCCACCGGCGCGATCAGCGACGAGCAGTTGCGCAAGGTGCGCGCCACCGTGGTCGCGGTGATCGCGGGCATCGGTGGCGTCCACGGCGGCGCGTGGCGGCGGCGCTCCGATTCCGTGCTCGCGGCGACCAACATCGGTCGCGAGCTGCGCCGCGAGCGCGAGCGCCGCCTGGGCCGCTCGCCGGCGGAGGGGGCGGCGGCGGCGAACTCCGTCATGCTGTGCGTGGGGCTCGGTTCCGCGCCCGACGACCTGGCCACCGAGCTGCTGGTGCGCATCCTGCGCGAGCAGCGGCTGGACGCGCGGCACGTGGCCATCGACGAGCTTGCGCAGTCGCCATCGTCGGTCGCGGCCGCCGAGCAGGTGTCGACCGTGTTCGTGGTGAGCGCCTTTCCGAGCGAGGAGCGCGCGCGCGGTGCGGCGCTGGTGAAGGATCTGCGCGAGCGCTTTTCGGGCGCGCGTATCGTTTCGGTCTTCCTGCCCGGGATGCTGCTGCAGCCCGGCCAGGTCGCCGACGCGGCCTGCGGAGCCGACAAGACCGCGCGCTCCTTCGGCGAGGCGGCGCAGATCGCCCTCGACGCCGCGCCGGCGGTGGCCGCATGACCACGGCCGCGGTCGAGACCGCCGCCGTCGCCGTGCCACGCATCCGCTGGCGCATGGCCGGCCTGCTGTTCTCGCTGTCGTTCCTCGCCTACATGCAGCAGAAGACGCTGACCATCGCGGCCCTCAAGATCATGCCGGACCTGCGTCTGTCGCAGGGCGAGATCGGCTGGCTGGAACAGGCCTTCATCGTCGGCTACGCCGCCTTTCAGCTGCCCGGCGGCCTGATCGGCCAGCGTCTCGGCGGCAGGCTGACGTTGGCGCTCGGCGGGCTCGTCGCCATCACCGCGATGCTCGCCTTCCCGCTGCTGCCGCTGCTGCTGCGTGGTGGTGTTCTGTTCGCCGCGCTGTTCGGTACCCAGTTGCTGCTCGGCGCCGCGCAGGGGGCGCTGAACCCCGTGATGGCCGGGCTATTCGAGGCCTGGTTTCCGCCGCAGCGCTGGGCGCTGTTGCAGGGGCTGATGACCATGGGACTCGAACTCGGCGCCGCGGCCACCCCGCCGCTCATCGCCACGCTCATGGAGTCGCTCGGCTGGCAGCGCGCTCTGTTCTTTACGAGCTTGCCGGCCATCGCTCTGGTCGCCGCCTGGGCCCGATACGCCCGCAACTCGCCCGCCGAGCACCCGGGCGTCACCGCGCGCGAGCTGCGCGAGATCGCGGGCGGGGAGTCGCGGCATGCCGCGGCCGGTACCGCGCCGGCGCAGCCTGCCGCCGATGGCGCGGGATCGCGCTGGCGGCTGCTGGCCTCGCGCAACGTGCTGCTGTTGACCTTCTCCTATCTCGGCATGAACTACGCCTTCTACCTGCTCGGCAACTGGGTGTTTCTGTATCTCGTCCAGGAGCGTGGCTTTTCCGCCCTGGAGAGCGGTTGGCTCGCGGCGGCGCCGCCGCTCGCGGCGGCCTTCGGCGCCGGCCTCGGCGGCTATCTGACCGATCTGGCCTGTCGACGCCTCGGCGCGCGCCGCGGCTTTCGGCTGGTGCCCTTGCTCGCGCTGCCGACCGCGGGGGCGCTGTTGTTGATCGCCGTCGACGCCGCCAACGCGTACCTCGCGGTGATCGCCTTGTCGGTGTGTTTCGGCTGCGTGGAGTTGACCGAGGGGGCCTTCTGGGGCGCCGCCATGACGGTCGGGCGGCGCGACAGCATGGCGGTCGGCGGTGTGCTCAATACCGGCGGTAACCTCGCCGGCATCATCGGGGTGCCCGTCATCGCCTATCTGTCGGGGGCGCATCACTGGCGTGCGGCGTTCCTGATCGGCGCCGCGAGCGCGGTGGCGAGCGCCTTGCTCTGGCTCGCCGTCGACGTGGAGCGCGGCCGCCGGTGAGGACCCTGCTCGCACGCACGCCGCTGCCGGCGCGGCGCACGCTCCTGGCGGCCACGCTCGGTTACGGGCTCGACGGCTTCGACACCATGATCTACACCTTCGTGATCCCGGCCCTGATCGCCGCGGGGCGCCTGAGCGCCGCACAGGCGGGCGACGTGGCCGCCGCGACCCTGGTGACCTCGGCGGTCGGTGGCTGGGGCGCCGGGGTGCTCGCGGACCGCTACGGGCGCGTACGCATTCTGATGCTCACCGTGCTCTGGTACTCCCTCTTCACCTTCCTCTCGGGTTGCACCCGGTCGTTCGGCGAATTGCTCGCGGCGCGCGCGCTGCAGGGCTTCGGCTTCGGCGGCGAGTGGGCCGTGGGCTCGGTGCTGATCGCGGAATCCATCGCTGCCGCCGACCGCGGCAAGGCGGTCGGTGTCGTGCAGAGCGGCTGGGCCGTCGGCTGGGCGGCGGCGGCGCTGTGCTTCTGGGGGTTGGATGCCTGGCTGCCGGCGGCGCTGGCGTGGCGGGTGTGCTTCTGGCTGGGGTTGCTGCCGGCGCTGCTCGTCATCTACGTGCGCCGTCGGGTCCCCGAGTCGCCCGTGTATCTCGCGCTGCGCGCGATGCCGAGGACGGCTGCGTCCTCGCTCGACATCTTCCGCGCACCGCTCGCGCGCACGACCCTGCTCGCGAGCCTGCTGTGCACCGGCATGCTCGGCGCCTACTACGCCGTGACCACCTGGCTGCCGACCTATCTCAAGACCGAGCGGGGCCTGACCGTGTTCGGCACTTCGACCTACCTTCTGGTGCTGATCGCCGGCTCCCTCGCCGGGTATCTGGCGGCAGCCTGGGGTAGTGACGCGCTCGGCCGACGCCGCGCCTTCATGCTGTTCGCGGTGTGTGCCGCGGCGCTGGTGCTCGTCTACGTGCGTCTGCCCGTCACCGACGCCGTCATGCTGTGGCTGGGCTTCCCGCTCGGCTTCTTTCTGTCCGGGATATTCTCCGGCACGGGTGCGTTCCTCGCCGAACTCTTCCCGGACGCCGTGCGCGGTTCGGCGCAGGGCTTCTGCTACAACGTCGGCCGGGCGGCGAGCGCGGCCGGACCCGCACTCATCGGCCACGCTCGAGGGGCGGCGAGCCTGGGGACGAGCATCGCCGCCACCGCCATCGGCGCGTATGCGTTGGTGGTGCTGGCGGCCTGGTTGCTCCCGGAGACGCGTGGACGGATGTTGGGAGCGTCCTCGTGACCGGGGCGCCGGCGTCCGGCGGCTGGGAATTCTGGATCGATCGCGGTGGCACCTTCACCGACCTGGTGGCGCGCCGTCCCGACGGCACGCTCGCACCGCTGAAGTTGCTGTCCGAGTCCCCGGAGCACTACACCGACGCGGCGGTGGAGGGCATCCGCCGCCTGCTCGAACTTGAGCCCCACGAACCCATCACCCCGGCGCGGGTCGCCTGCGTGCGCATGGGGACCACGGTGGCCACCAACGCGCTCCTCGAGCGCAAGGGCGAGCGCACCGTGCTGGTCGCCACCCGCGGCTTCGCCGACGCATTGCGCATCGGCACCCAGGCGCGGCCGCGGTTGTTCGACCGCTGCATCGTGCTGCCCGAGACACTGTACGAGACGGTGGTGGAGGCCGACGAACGTCTGGCCGCCGACGGCGCCGTGGTGCGGCCGCTCGACGAGGCGATGCTCGCGCGGGCGCTCGGCGAGGCGTACGGGCGCGGCATCCGCGCCTGCGCCATCGCGTTCATGCACGCCTACGCGCACCCGCGTCACGAACTCATTGCCGAGCGCATCGCACGCGCGGCGGGATTCGCCCAGGTGACGCCCTCGCACCGGGCGAGTGCGCTGATCAAGTTCGTGCCGCGCGGGGACACGGCCTGCGTCGATGCCTATCTCTCTCCCGTGCTCGCCCGCTACGTCGAACGGCTGTCGGCGCAGATGCCGGGCGTGCGACTCCTCTTCATGCAGAGCAGCGGCGGCCTGACCGAGGCACGACGCTTCCACGGCAAGGACGCCATCCTCTCCGGTCCGGCCGGCGGCATCCTCGGCATGGTGCGCACCGGCGAAGCCGCCGGACACCGGCGGCTCATCGGCTTCGACATGGGCGGCACGTCCACCGACGTGAGCCACTTCGACGGCGAGTTCGAGCGCGAATTCGACACCCAGGTCGCGGGCGTGCGCGTGCGCGCGCCCATGCTCGCCATCCACACCATTGCCGCGGGCGGCGGATCGATCGTGCGCTTCGACGGCGCGCGCCTGCGCGTCGGCCCGCAGTCCGCGGGTGCGGATCCGGGGCCGGCCAGCTACCGGCGGGGCGGGCCGCTCACCATCACCGACGCCAACGTGCGTCTCGGGCGGCTGCGCCCGGAGTATTTCCCGCGGGTGTTCGGTCCCGGCGGTGACCAGCCCCTCGACACGCGCGCCGTCTGGAGCGGCTTCGAGGAATTGGCGGCACGCATGAGTGCGGCATCCGGCGCTGCCATCGACGCCGAGGCGGCTGCCGCGGGCGCACTGCAGATCGCGGTCGGCGCCATGGCCAATGCGGTCAAGCGCATCTCGGTGGCGCGCGGTCACGACGTCGCCGGTTACGCGCTGCAGTGCTTCGGCGGCGCCGGCGGCCAGCACGCCTGTCTGGTCGCGGATGCACTCGGCATGCGGCGAGTGTTCAGCCATCGGCTCGCCGGCGTGCTGAGCGCCTATGGCATGGGGCTCGCCGATCAGGCTGCGCTGCGCGAGGCCGCGCTGGAGCGCGCGCTCGACCGCTCCGGCTGGCAGGCCGCGGTGGCGCTCGCGACGCGGTTGGAGCGCGAGGCGGCCGAGGAGTTGCACGCACAGGGCGCACCGACCGGGAACTTGCGTGCGACGGCCCGCGCGTGGATCCGTTACGCCGGCAGCGATACGCCACTGCCTTGCGTGCTGCCGCGCGCGGACGGCGACGCGGCGGGCGTCGATCCGGTCGCCGTGCTGCGCGCCGAGTTCGAGCGCCTCTACAGCGAGCGCTACGCCCACCGGATGGCGGAGGCCGCCTTGATCATCGAGGCGGTGGCGGTGGAGTGCATCGTGGGCGGCCGCGGCGAGCAGGTGCGCGCGGGTGGGGAACTCCCCGAGTACCTGCCGGACCCCGAGGCCGTGCAGCCGCTGTACTGCCTGGAGGCAGACGCGCCCGGCGGCTGGCGCGACGCGGGCTGGTTCACGCTCGAGCGTCTGCGCGACGGCGCGCGCATCGACGGACCCGCCGTGATCGTGAGCGGCAACGCGACCACGGTGGTCGAGCCCGGCTGGCTGGCGCGCGTCTGCGGCGGTGGATCGCTGGAACTGACCCGTGTCGCCCTGCGCCGCGCCGCCCGCGCAGGGGCCGGCGGTGCCGATCCGGTGCGCCTCGAACTCTACAACAACCGCTTCATGAACGTGGCCGAGCAGATGGGTCTGCGTCTGCAGAACACGGCCCATTCGGTGAACATCAAGGAGCGCCTCGACTTCAGTTGCGCGCTGTTCGACGCGAGCGGCGCGCTGGTGGCGAATGCGCCGCACATGCCGGTGCACCTCGGTTCGATGAGCGAGTCGATTCGCGCCGTCATCGATCGCAATCCGCGCTTGCATCCGGGCGACGTGTTCGTGCTCAACGATCCCTACCATGGCGGCACGCACCTGCCCGACATCACCGTGGTCACGCCGGTGTTCCTCGACGGCCCGCGGCCGAGCTTCTTCGTCGCCTCGCGGGGCCATCACGCCGACGTCGGCGGCATTTCGCCCGGATCGATGCCGCCGTTCTCGCGCCGCATCGAGGAGGAGGGCGTGCTCATCGACAACTTCAAGCTCATCGAGCGGGGCGCGCGCCGCGAGGACGAGTTGGTGCGGCTGCTCGAGAGTGCGGCTCACCCGGCACGCAACCCATCGCAGAATCTGGCCGACCTGCGCGCCCAGGTAGCCGCCAACGAGAAGGGCGTTAAGGAGCTGCGTGCGCTGGTCGAGCACCATGGCGCCGACGAGGTCGGGCGCTACATGCGCTACGTGCAGGACAATGCCGCCGAATCGGTGCGCGGCGCCATCGATGCGCTCGCCGACGGTGAATTCACGCTGCCGATGGACAACGGCGCCGTGATCCGCGTCGCCGTGCGCGTCGACCGGGCTGCGCGCCGCGCGCGCGTCGATTTCACCGGCACGAGCGACCAACGCCCCGACAATTTCAACGCGCCGCGCGCCATCACCGTGGCGGCGGTGCTGTACGTGTTCCGGACCCTGATCGACGACGACATCCCGTTGAACGCGGGCTGTCTCGAACCCCTGGACATCGTCGTGCCGGAGGGCTCGATGCTCAACCCCCGGCCGCCGGCCGCGGTGGTCGCCGGCAACGTCGAGACCTCGATGTGCGTCACCAATGCGCTCTACGGCGCGCTCGGCGTGCTGGCGGCGAGCCAGTGCACCATGAACAACTTCACCTTCGGCGACGCGCGTCGCCAGTACTACGAGACGATCGCCGGCGGCGCCGGTGCCGGCCGCGATTTCGACGGCGCGAGCGCGGTGCAGACCCACATGACCAATTCCCGGCTCACCGATCCCGAGGTGCTGGAACTGCGCTTTCCGGTGCGGGTGGACTCGTTCGCGATCCGCCGCGGCTCCGGCGGCGCCGGCCGCCAGCGCGGCGGCGACGGCGCCGAGCGGCGCATCCGCTTCCTTGCGCCCATGACGGCGTCCATCCTGAGCAACGGCCGCAGCCGCGGCGCTTTCGGGCTGGACGGGGGCGGGGAGGGCGCGCCGGGGGAAAATTGCGTCGAGCGCGCCGACGGCCGCATCGAACGGCTCGACTACATCGGTCAGGTCGAGATGGCTCCGGGCGACGTATTCGTCATCCGCACGCCGGGCGGCGGGGGCTACGGCCGCTAGCCTTTAGCGGCGATCGCTGCCGCCGAGCGCCGCCAGCGGGTGCGCGGCGCCGGCCCAGGGATCGGCGAGGAATGCCTCGACCTCTGCGAAGTCCACGTCCTCGAGCCGCGGCGGCGACCAGCGCGGCGCGTTGTCCTTGTCGACGATGACGGCGCGTATCCCTTCGCGAAATTCGCCGCGCGCGAGGCAGCGGCGTATCAGTCCGAGTTCGCGGCGGAAGCAGTCCGCGAGCGTGGACTCCCGGCCGAGATCGAGCAGCCGCCGGGTCACCTCGAGCATGAAGGGAGAGCGCGCGCGCAACAGCGACGCGGTCGTGCGCGCCCATTCCACGCGTGCAGGATCGGTTTCGCGCTCCAGCGACTCGACGATCGCGGCCGCGGTCGGATGCCGAAAGTGGTGCTCGATCGCAGCGCGCGACGGCGCAAGCGGCGGCGACGGCAACTCCCGCGCAGCCTCGCCGAGCGCACGCTCGGCCGCGGCCCGCGGTGCGCCCTGCCAGCCGGCGCCGGCGAGCTGCTCGGCGAGCGCCTCGATGCCCTCGGGCGGCAGGTATCGGTCCGCGAGACCGACGTAGAGCGCGTCGGCGGCCCGCAGCTGCGCGCCGGTCAGGGCGAGGTAGGCGCCGAGCGCGCCGGACAGGCGCGACAGGAAATAGCTGCCGCCCACGTCCGGAAACAGGCCGATCGCCACCTCCGGCATGGCGATGCGCGTGCGCTCGCCGGCGATCCGCAGCGTCGCGCCCTGCGCGAGGCCCATGCCGCCGCCCATGGTGATGCCGTCGACGTCAGCGATGACCGGCTTCGCGAACATGTGCAGCCGGAAGTCGAGGGTGTACTCCTCGACGAAGAACTCGAGGATGCGCTCGTCCTGGCGCTGCATCGCCTCGTACAGGGCGCGCAGATCGCCGCCGGCGCAGAAGGCCTTGCCCCCCGCTCCTCGCAGCAGCACCGCGCCCACGCCCGGATCGGTGGCGATGTCGTCGAGCGCCGCGTCGAGCGCGCGGATCATCTCCAAGTTGAGCGCGTTCAGCGCCGTAGGCCGGTCGAGCGTCAGAACCGCGAGCGGGCCGCGGCGGTCGTGTCGAATGTCCAAGGGGGAGGCGTCGTGATCCGGCGTGACGTCAGCGGTTCTGCCAGCGTGGCTTGCGCTTCTCGAAGAAGGCGTTGACGCCCTCGCGCTGATCGGCGCCGTCGAACAGGTCGATGAAGCGCTCCCGTTCCAGCGCCAGGGCCGCGTGCCGCGGCGTGCCGAGGCGCGCCTGATGGATGAGTTGCTTGGAGAAGGTCACCGCGCGCGGGCTCAACGTGGTGACGCGTTGCGCGAGCGCGAGCGCGGCGGCGAGCGCGCCGCCACGCGGGACCACCTCCTCGACGAGCCCGATCGAGAGCGCCTTGGCGGCATCGACCCGCTCGTTGGTGAGGATCATGCGCTTGGCCCAGCCTTCCCCGACCAGCCAGGGCAGCGTCTGCGTGCCGCAGCCCGCCGGAAGCAGACCCACCGAGGTCTCGGGCAGCGCCATCTGCGCCTGCTCCTCGGCGATGCGCAGGTCGCAGGCGAGCGCGCACTCGAGGCCGCCGCCCATGGCGTAGCCGTTGATGGCCGCGATCACCACTGGGCGGGCGTTTTGCAGCGCCTCGAAGGCGCTGCCGAAGCGCTGCGCCATGGAGCGCGCCAGCACCTTGTCGCCGCCCGCGAAACTCTTCAAGTCGGCGCCGGCGCTGAAGAACTTCTCGCCGCGCCCGGTGATCACCACCGCGTACACCGACAGGTCCGAGTTGAGCGCGTGCACGGTCTCCTCGAGCTTGGCGAGGCCCTCGGCCGTGAACGTGTTGGCCGGCGGATTGTCGAGCGTCAGAACCGCGATGGGCCCGTCGATTTGGCAGTCGATCATGCGGCGCTCCCTTCGTAGAGCTTGATGATGGCCGAGAAGTCCAGTGCCCCGAGTCCGCGCGCGCTCGCCATCTGAAAGAGCTGCTGCGCCAGCGCGCCGAGCGCCACCGGCTGCTTCGCCTGGCGCGCCGCGTCGGCGGCGAGCCCCAGGTCCTTGAGCATCAGGTCGGTCGCGAAGCCGCCGGAGTAGCCGCGCGCGGCCGGCGCGTCGGCCAAGACGCCCGGAAACGGGTTGTACGTGTCCGAGCTCCAGCACCGGCCGCTCGAGGTGTTGATCACCCCGGCCAGGACCTTCGCATCGATGCCGAGCTTCGCGCCGAGCGTCATCGCCTCGGCCACGCCGATCATCGAGATGCCGAGCAGCAGGTTGTTGCAGATCTTGGCGACCTGACCGGTGCCGGAGTCGCCACAGTGCACGATGTTGCGGCCCATGGCGCCGAGCAGCGGCTTGATCCGCTCGTACAGAGCCGTCGGCGCGCCCACCATGAAGGTGAGGGTGCCGGCCTTGGCGCCGCCGGTGCCGCCGGACACCGGCGCATCCGCCATGGGATTGCCGCGCGCCGCGGCGGCTGCCGCCACCTCGCGCGCCGTGTGCGGATCGATGGTGCTCGAATCGATGAGCGGCACGCCCTGCGCCACGTGCGCGAGCACGCCGTCCGCCCCCAGGTACACGCTGCGCACGTGCGGCGAGGAAGGCAGCATGGTGAGCACGAGCTCGGCGCCCGCGACCGCCTCGGCGAGCGAGTGCGCCGGCGTGGCGCCGTCGGCGGCGAGCGCCGCGACGTGCTCGGCCACCACGTCGAAGGCGGTCACGGCGTGCCCCGCCTTCAGCAGATTGCGCGCCATCGGCGCGCCCATCTGCCCCAAGCCGATGAACGCGAGCTTCATTTCAGGCTGATGGTGGTGTTGACGCCGCCCGAGCTCACGCCGTCCTCGAACCAGCGCGCGGTGACCGTCTTGGTCTGGGTGTAGAACTGCACCACCTGCTTGCCGTAGGGACCCAGATCGCCCAGCTTCGAGCCGCGCGAGCCGGTGAAGCTGAAGAACGGCACCGGCACCGGGATCGGCACGTTGATGCCCACCTGGCCGACGTCGATCTCGTTCTGGAACTTGCGCGCCGCCGCGCCGCTCTGCGTGAAGATGCCGGTGCCGTTGCCGAACGGGTTGGCGTTGACGATCGCGATGGCCTCATCCAGCGTCTCCGCGCCCATCACGCACAGCACCGGGCCGAAGATTTCCTGGCTGTAGATCTTCATGTCGGGCTTCACGCCCGAGAAAATCGTCGGGCCCACGAAGTTGCCCTGTTCGTAGCCCGGCACCTTGACGTCGCGGCCATCCAATTCAAGCTTCGCGCCCTCGCGCACGCCGTCCTCGATCAGGCCGACGACGCGCTGGCGCGCCTGCTTGGAGATCAGCGGACCGAGGTCGGCGCCTTTCTCGGTGCCGACGGCGACTTTGAGGGTCTTGGCCTTGGCTACGAGATCGGGGATCCACTTGCGCGCCTCGCCCACGAGCACGGCGACCGAGATCGCCATGCAGCGCTGGCCGGCGGCGCCGAAGGCGGCGCCGGCGAGGGCGTTCAGCGTCTGGTCCTTGCTCGCGTCGGGCAGCACCACCGCGTGGTTCTTGGCGCCCATCATGCACTGCACGCGCTTGCCGTGCCGGGAGCCGAGATCGTAGACGTGGGTTCCCACGTGGGTCGAGCCGACGAACGAGATCGCGGCGACGTCCGGGTGGGTGCACAGCGCCTCCACCGCGGCCTTGCCGCCGTGCACGATGTTGAGCACGCCCGGCGGCACGCCCGCCTGCAGGGCGAGTTCCGCGAGCAGCATCGGCGTCAGCGGGTCCTGTTCGGAGGGCTTCAACACGAAGGTGTTGCCGCAGACGATGGCCATGGGGAACATCCACAGCGGGATCATGGCCGGGAAGTTGAACGGGCTGATGCCCACGCACACGCCGATGGGCTGGCGCAGGCTGTAGGTGTCGACGCCGCCGGCCACGTTCTCGGCGAACTCGCCGAGTTGCAGCGAACCGACGGAGCAGGCGTGCTCGATCACCTCGAGGCCGCGGAACACGTCGCCCTCGGCGTCCGCGAGCGTCTTGCCCTGCTCGGCGCTCAGGGTGCGCGCGATGCGGCTCATGTGCTCGCGCACCAGCGCCTGGAGCTTCAGCATGATGCGCGCACGCGCGGCGATCGGCGTGTTGCGCCAGCTCGCGTACGCCGCCTTGGCGGAGGCGATTGCGGCCGCGACCTCCTCGGGGGTCGCGAACGGCACCTGCGCGAGCACCTCCTGGGTGGCCGGGTTCACCACGTCGTGCCACTCGCGCGACGCGGATTCCACGAACTGGCCGTTGATGAGCAGCTTGACGGTGGGCGGCCGGTCGGTACGGACGGCGGGGGTGCTCATGCGGACTCTCCTCGATTCAGTAGGTTACGGGCGATCAGCAGACGTTGGATCTCGCTGGTGCCCTCGTAGATCTGGGTGATGCGCGCATCGCGGTAGAAACGCTCCACGGGATAGTCCTCCAGGTAGCCGTATCCGCCGTGAATCTGGATGGCCTTGGTGCACACGCGCTCGGCCATCTCCGATGCGTATAGTTTAGCCTGGGACGCCTCCGAGAGGCAGGCGATCCCCGCGCCCTTCAGCCGGGCGGCGTGGTGGGTCAGGAGGCGCGCCGCGGCGATCGAGGTCTGCATGTCGGCGAGCATGTCGCCGATGCTGCCGAACTCGCCGATCGGCCGGCCGAACTGGCGCCGCGTGCGGGCGTACTCCACGGCGGCGTCGAACGCCGCGCGCGCGATCCCCACCGCCTGCGCGGCGATGCCGATGCGCCCCCCCTCGAGGTTCGAGAGCGCGATGGCGAGACCCTTGCCGCGGGGTCCGAGGAGGGCGTCGCCCGGCACCCGGCAATCCTCCAGCCCGATCGCGCAGGTGTCCGAGGCGCGGATGCCGAGCTTGTGCTCCATGCGCAGCACGCGAAATCCCGGCGTGTCGGTCGGCACCACGAAGGCCGAGATGCCCTTCTTGCCGAGTTCCGGGTCGGTGACCGCGAACACGATCGCCACCTTGGCGCGCTTGCCGTTGGTGATGAACTGCTTGGCGCCGTTCAGCACCCAGCCGCCGTCCACCTCGGTCGCGCGGGTACGGATCTCGTGCGCGGCGGATCCCGCCTGCGGCTCGGTGAGGCAGAAGCAGCCGATGGCGCGGCCCTGGGCCATGTCCTTGAGGTAGCGCTGCTTCTGCGCCTCGCTGCCAAAGGCGAGGATCGGGCCACAACCCACCGAGTTGTGCACGCTCATGAGCGCCGAAGTGGCGGCGCAGCCGGCGGCGACTTCCTCCACCGCGAGCGCGTAAGCCACGTAGTCGGTGAACGAGCCGCCCCAGGACTCGGGCACCGTCATGCCGAGCAATCCCAGTTCGCCGAGCTTGGCGACCGTCTCGTCGGGGATCCAGCCGTCATGGTCCCATTGGGCGGCGAAGGGCGCGAGCTCGGCGCGCGCGAAGTCGCGCGCGGCATCGCGAATCAGGCGTTGTTCGTCTGTGTAGAGGTCCTGCATGGGGTCTCGTTGCGCGGCGGGCGCGGCACCGTGCCGCCCGTCGGTCGCGCATCCCGTAGACTATAGGTCCTGAGGGGCAGCACCCTTGTGCCCAAAACGTGCAAGTTCGTTGAGCGAAAATGCAACAGTCAGCCGCAGCGCCCCGGGTCGGCACCGCGGGGGCGCTCTGCGGGGCGGAGCCCTCCCGCGGCGCGGAGCCGGGAACCATCTCGATCTGCTTCGTGAGCGCGGCGCTCGAGAGCGTGCGTGCCCGCGGCCTCGACGCCGACGCGCTGCTGCGTGCGGTCGGCCTGTCGCCGCACCTGCTCGAAGTGCCGCAGGCGCGCGTCTCCGCCAGGCACTACGGTCGTCTCTGGCGGCTGGTCGCACACACGCTCGACGACGAATTCTTCGGCTGCGATTCGCGGCGCATGAAGTCGGGATCGTTCACCATGCTCTGCCACGCGGTGCTCGGCTGCCGCACGCTCGGACATGCCCTCGAGCGCAGCATCAAGTTCTACGGCATCGTTCTCGACGACGTGCGCGGCGAGCTCGCGCGCGCGGGCGACAATGCCCGTCTGGCGATCCTGCAACGGCCGGGCGTGCCGCCGCGGCGCTTCGCCCATGAGGTGTTGCTCACCCTGCTGCACGGCGTGGCCTGCTGGCTGGTGAACCGCCGCATCCCGATCCTGCGGGCGCAGTTCGCCTACCCCGAGCCCGAATACGCCGCCGAGTACCGCGTCATGTACTGCAACGAACTCGCATTCCAGCGCGACTGCACGTCGATCGAGTTCGACGCCGCGCATCTCGAACTGCCGGTCGTCCAGAACGAGCGCACCGTGAAGGAGTTTCTCGCAAGCGCGCCCGAGAACATCCTCGTCAAGTACAAGAACGGCCGCAGCATCGCCGCGCGCATCCGCCGCCGGTTGCGGCAAACCCCGGGCGAGGTGCCTGATTTCGAGACGCTGGCAGCCGAGCTCAACATGGCCGAGGCCACCGTACGGCGCCGGCTCAACGAGGAGGGCACCTCCTACCAGACCATCAAGGACGAATTGCGCCGCGACCGCGCGATCGAATACTTGAGCCACTCCGACCGCAGCGTCATGCAGATCGCGCTGGAACTCGGCTTCTCCGAGCGCAGCGCCTTCCACCGCGCCTTTCGCAAGTGGACCGGCGCCTCTCCGGGGGAATTCCGCCGCACGCAAGGCACCTGACCGCGCGCCGTCGCGCACTCGCAGGATGGCGCGCCGGCGGCGATGCCGGCCCCGAGCCGGCGGCACGGGTTGCGGCATGTGGCAATTTCGCTCAGGCCGGTTGAGCGGTATTGTCATGCACCGGGCGCCGTCGCGCTCGTTATAGTGTCGGGCTCAAATAGAACCGTGCGGCGCGGCATCCGGACGCGTCCGCCGTGACTGGAGTGCTCATGAACCCAGTGATCGCCGTCACCGGCGCATTCGGCGTCTTGGGGGGCGCAGTCGCCTCCGCCCTCGCTCGCGACGCCGTTCGGGTGGCGCTCGTCGATCGGTCGGCCGCCGCCGCAGGGGTGCCGCCGCCGGGGTCGGTGGTGGTGGCCGGGGTCGATCTCGGCGACGAGGCCGCGGCCAAGGCTGCCTTCGCGCGCATCGTGCGCGAGGCCGGCCGACTCGACGGACTCGTGAATGTCGCCGGTGGCTTCCACTGGGAAACCGTCGCCGACGGTTCGCTCGCCACCTGGGACGCGATGTGGCGTCAAAATCTGCTCACGGCGCTGAACGCGACGCGTGCGGCGCTGCCGCACCTTGCCGACGGCGGCCGTATCGTCAACATCGGCGCGCAGGGCGCGGTCAAGGCCGCCGCCGGCATGGGCGCCTACGCCGCCGCCAAGGCCGGTGTCGCCAAGCTCACCGAGGCGCTCGCCGAAGAACTCGCGCCGCGCCGGATCACCGTCAACGCGGTGCTGCCCGGCATCATCGACACGCCGCGCAACCGCGCCGACATGCCGGGCGCGGACGTAAGTCGCTGGGTGTCGCCGGCGGCGGTCGCCGATCTCATCGCCTTCCTGGTGTCGGACGCGGCGCGCGCCGTGACCGGCGCCCTCATACCCGTCACGGGGGCCGCATGACCCAGTCGTCCGATCCAACCACCACGTCCGTCACGCCCGCGGTGGCGGGCACGCCCGGCGCCGTCGCCACACCCGGCGCACGACTGCGCGCCGCAGTCGCCGAAGAGCGGCCGCTGCAGGTCGTAGGCGCCATCACCGCCTACGCGGCGCGGCTCGCCGCGGCGAGCGGGTTCCGCGCGCTGTATCTGTCGGGCGGCGGCGTGGCCGCCAATTCGCTCGGGCTGCCCGACCTCGGCATCAGCGGCATGGAGGACGTGCTCATCGACATCCGGCGCATCACCGACGCCTGTCCCTTGCCGCTGCTGGTGGATGCGGACACGGGGTGGGGCGGGGCGTTCAACATCGCGCGCACCGTGCGCTCCTTCACCAAGGCCGGCGCCGCGGGCCTGCACATCGAGGACCAGGTGCAGGCCAAGCGCTGCGGCCACCGGCCCGGCAAGGAGATCGTCTCCCGCGACGAGATGGTCGATCGCGTCAAGGCCGCGGTGGATGCACGCACCGATGCATCGTTCGTGATCATGGCGCGCACCGACGCGCTGGCGAGCGAGGGCCTCGAGCCGGCGATCGAGCGCGCCGTCGCCTGCGTCGAGGCAGGCGCCGACATGATCTTCCCGGAGGCGGTGACGGATCTGCCGACCTACCGGCGTTTCAAGGACGCCGTGCGCGTGCCCATCCTCGCCAACATCACCGAATTCGGCCGCACGCCGCTGTTCGGCCGCGAGGAGCTCGGCGCCGCGGGCGTCGACATCGTCCTCTACTGCTGCTCGGCGTACCGCGCCATGAATGCCGCCGCGCTCGAGGTCTACCGCGCCATCCGCCGTGACGGCACGCAGCAGAGCGTGGTCGAGCGCATGCAGACGCGCGCGGAACTGTACGACTTTCTCGACTACCACGCCTATGAGGCGAAGCTCGATCAACTGTTCGCAGCGGGGAAGGGAAAATGACCGATAACGTCACGCCGGCCGTCAAGCCGAAGAAATCCGTGGCGCTGTCCGGCGTCGAGGCCGGCAATACGGCGCTGTGCACCGTGGGGCGCACCGGCAACGATCTGCACTATCGCGGCTACGACATCCTCGACGTCGCGACCCAGTGCGAGTTCGAGGAGATCGCGCACCTGCTCGTGCACGAACGTTTCCCGAATGTGCGCGAGCTCGCCGCCTACAAGGCGAAGCTGCGCTCGCTGCGCACGCCGCCGGCTGCGGTGCTCACCGTGCTCGAGCAGCTGCCGGCGACGAGCCATCCCATGGACGTTCTGCGCACCGGCGTCTCGGCGCTCGGCTGCGTCGCGCCGGAGGCCGAGGCGCATCCCGTCGAGGGCGCGCGTGACATCGCGGACCGGCTGCTCGCGAGCCTCGGCAGCATGCTCTGCTACTGGCACCACTTCTCGCGCAGCGGCCGGCGCATCGCGCTGGAAACCGACGAGGACTCGATCGGCGCGCACTTCCTGCACCTGCTGCACGGCAAGGCCCCGCGGCCCTCGTGGGTGCGGGCGATGCACACCTCGCTCAATCTGTACGCGGAGCACGAGTTCAATGCCTCGACGTTCACGGCGCGCGTAATTGCCGGCACCGGCTCGGACATGCACTCGTGCATCGCCGGCGCCATCGGTGCGCTGCGCGGCCCGAAGCACGGCGGCGCCAACGAGGTGGCTTTCGAGATCCAGAGCCGCTACGCGAGCGCGGACGAGGCCGAGGCCGACATCCGGCGCCGGGTCGCTGCCAAAGAGGTCATCATCGGCTTCGGTCACCCGGTGTACACCGTGTCCGACCCGCGCAACGTGATCATCAAGGAAGTGGCGCGCTCGCTGGCGGAGGAGGCGAACGACCGCCTCGGATTCGAGGTGGCCGCCCGCATCGAGTCCGTGATGAAAGAGATCAAGAACATGTTCCCGAACCTCGACTGGTTCTCGGCGGTCTCCTACCACCTGATGGGGGTGCCGACGGCCATGTTCACGCCGCTGTTAGTGATAAGCCGCACCACCGGCTGGGCGGCCCACGTCGTCGAGCAGCGCATCGACGGCAAGATCATCCGTCCGAGCGCCCACTACACGGGTCCCGAGAACCTGCGTTTCGTGCCCCTGGCCGAACGCCCCTAGAGGAACGATCGAATGTCCCACGACGTCAAGTCCGCCGAACGTCCCGCACCGGATGCCCTGCTCACCGCCATCGCCCGGTACGCCCGTGACGCCCGCATCGACAGCGCGCTCGCCTACGAGACGGCGGCCTACTGCCTGATGGATACGCTCGCCTGCGGCTTCCAGGCGCTGAAGTTTCCGGCCTGCACCAAGCTGCTGGGGCCCGTGGTGCCGGGCGCGACCCTCACCGGCGGCGCGCGCGTGCCGGGTACCTCCTACGAGCTCGATCCCGTCAACGCCGCCTTCAACATCGGCGCGATGGTCCGCTGGCTCGACTTCAACGACACCTGGCTCGCCGCCGAGTGGGGACACCCCTCGGACAACCTGGGCGGCATCCTCGCGGTGGCCGACTACCTCTCGCGTGGCGGCGCCGCACTCACGGTGCGCGACGTGCTCACCGCCATGATCAAGGCGCACGAGATCCAGGGCGTGCTCGCGCTCGACAACAGCTTCAATCGCGTCGGTCTCGACCATGTGCTGCTGGTGCGCGTGGCCTCCACCGCGGTGGTGACCGCGATGCTCGGCGGCACGCTCGATGAGGTGACCAATGCCGTTTCCAACGCCTGGATCGACGGCGGCGCGCTTCGCACCTACCGGCACGCGCCGAACACCGGCTCGCGCAAGAGTTGGGCGGCCGGGGACGCCACCAGCCGCGCCGTGCGCCACGCGTACTTTGCCCTCAAGGGCGAGATGGGCTACCCCTCGGCGCTCTCCGCCAAGACCTGGGGCTTCCAGGACGTGCTCTTCAAGGGCAAGGCCGTGACCCTCGCGCGCCCGCTCGCGAGCTACGTCATGGAGAACGTGCTCTTCAAGATCTCCTATCCGGCCGAGTTCCACGCCCAGACCGCGGTCGAGGCGGCGATGACCCTGCACCCCGAGGTGAAGGACCGCCTGGACCGCATCGAGCGCATCGTGATCGAGACCCAGGAACCGGGCGTGCGCATCATCGACAAGACCGGGCCGCTCGCGAACCCCGCGGACCGCGACCATTGCATCCAGTACATGACGGCGGTGCCGCTGATCTTCGGCCGGCTCACCGCCGCCGACTACGAGGACGAGGTCGCTCGCGACCCGCGCGTCGACGCGCTGCGCGCGAAGATGCAGGTGCGCGAAAATCCGGATTTCACCCGCGACTACTACGACGCCGACAAGCGCTACATCGGCAACGCCGTGCAGGTTTTCTTCAGCGACGGCAGTTCGACGCGCCGCGTACACGTCGACTTCCCCGTCGGCCACCGCAAGCGCCGCGCCGAGGGCTACCCGCTGATGATGCGCAAGTTCGAGGCCAGCGTCGCCGCGCACTTTCCGGCGAAGCAGACCGAGCGTATCGGCGAACTGTTCAAGGACCACCAGCGCCTCGTCGCCATGCCGGTGGCCGACTTCATGGCGCAGTTGGTGAGCGCGGGCTGACGCTCAGTTGAGCGCAGCGTAGATGAACTGGCGCAGCAGCGAGCGGTAGCGGCCGCGCTTTTGCGAGTCGAGTTCCTGCAGCATGAAGACCACGTTGAGCCGCTCGCGTGGGTCGGCCCAGAAATAAGGTCCGGTGGCGCCGCCCCAGTAGAAGTCGCCCACCGAGCCGGGCACCGTCGAGGGACCGGGCGCCACGCGCACCCCGACGCCGAGACCGTAACCCTGGCCGAGACGGGGCAGGGGGGCGGCGATGCCCAGCGCCGGCGTCTGCGGCGCGTAGCCGATGCCGTCCGGCAGTTGGTTCGCGAGCATGAGCTCGACGCTCTTGCGGGCGAGGAGCCGCACGCCGTCGAGTTCGCCGCCGTTCAGGAGCATCTGCACGAAGCGCGCGTAGTCGCGCGCCGTGGAGGTGAGGCCGCCACCGCCGGAGAACCAGCGCACGGGACGCGCCGGATCGTACATCGCCACGGGGATGGAGTTCTTCGCGGCGCCCGGTGCGGGCTCCGCCAGCCGTGCGGCATCGCCGGCCGGTGGTCCGAACGAGGTGTCGTTCAGCGCGAGCGGTGCGAGTACGAGTTGTTCGAGCGCGCGATCGAGCGCGTGTCCCGTGATCACTTCGATCACCCGGCCGAGCACGTCCGTCGCCATCCCGTACTCGAACGCCGCCCCCGGCTGGTGCGCGAGCGGCAGGGCCGCGAGCTTGTCGATGAGTTCGGCGTTGCCCTGGTCGGCGTCGATGACGCGCGCTTCGCGGTAGGCCCTCTGCGCCGGCGAGTCGCCGTGCTGGCCATAGGTGAAGCCCGCGGTGTGGCGCATCAGGTCGTGCACCGTCATGGGCCGCTCGCAGGCGTCGAGATCCACGCGCGGTACGCCGGTCGCGGCGTCGATCGGCCGCGCCACGCGCAGTTCGGCGAGCTGCGGCAGGTAGCGCGCCACCGGATCGGCGAGTGCGAGGTCGCCGCGCTCGGCGAGCGCGAGCGCGGCCGCGACCGTCACCGGCTTGGTGAGCGAGGCGATGCGAAAGATGGCGTCGAGGCGCATGGGGCGCGCCGCCCGCACGTCGGCCATGCCGAAGGCCCGCGCGTAGGCGAGTCGGGCGTCGCGCGCGATGAGCAGCACCGCGCCGGGAATCGCACCGGCGTCGCATTCGGCGGCCAGTCGCTGCGTGAGCAGCGCCAGCCGCGACGGCGCGAGGCCGGCGTCGCGTGCCGCGTCGGTCGAGCCTGCGTCCAGGTCGGCGGGTGTAGCGAGGAAGCCCGAAGACATGTTGCGCATTATGACGCATCGCGCTTGCCGAACGCCGACGCAAGTCTCGATAGTGCGAGGCATGAACGAGCGCAGCCGGACATGAGCGTGCCGATGGATCGTCGTAGTGCCGGCGATCGTCGCCGGCGACACTGGTGGTCGGTGATCTACGGCGGCTTTCGTCCGCGCCGGCGCCGGCCGCCGCGGCGGAGCGAGGACGCGGTGACTCACACCACCGACTGGCACGACGCGCATCTTCTCGGCGTATCGCTCGGGATACTGCTGCTGAGCGTGTTCGACGCCGGCGTCACGCTGCGGTTGCTCGAGAACGGCGCCGTGGAGGTCAATCCACTGATGGCCATGGTGGTCTACAAGGACGTGGCCTCGTTCGCGGCGCTCAAGCTCGGGCTCACCGGCGGCGGGGTGCTCTTCATGGTGCCGCTCGCGCGCCGGCGGCTGCTCGGGTTTCTGCGGGTCGATGCCTTGCTCTATGCGCTGCTCGGCTGTTATCTGTGCCTCATCGGCTACGAGTTCCACCTGCTCGACGTGCTCGGCGTGCACCTGATCGGGTGAGCCCCCGAGGCCGTCCGCCGGCGGGCGCGTGACGCGCGCGGGATCACATTCCCGCGCGCCGTCGCATTCCTATTTCAGCGGCTTTCCGCTACACTTCGCGGCGTGTCTTCGAGTCCCTTCCATCGCCTCATCTCCTTGACGCCGTTGAGGTTTTGACGGTCCAGAGTACCCATGAGTGACACCCTAGCCGAGCAGCTGGCCGCTTCGGCCATTTCCGGCGGCAATGCCGGTTTCATCGAAGATCTTTACGAGCGCTACCTCGAGGACCCCGCCTCGGTCGAGCCGACCTGGGCGCGCTACTTCGCGTCGCTCAAATCCGCCGGCGGCCGCGACGTGGCGCACGGCGAGGTGCGCGAGCGCCTGCTGGACCGTCTGCGGACCCGGCCGGTGGTCGCCACCGGGGCGCCGAGCCCCGAACTCGCGAGCGCCAAGCAAGGTGCGGTGTCGCGGCTCATCCAGGTCTACGCCAACCGCGGCCACCTGGCCGCCCGTCTCGACCCGCTCGGGCTCGAGGAGCGCAAGCCGCCGTACGTGCTGGAGCTCGAGTACTTCGGGCTGACCCCGCAGGACCTGGACACCGAGTTCTTCACCGGCACCCGCAACGAGGCGCTGCCCAAGCGCGCCAAGTTGAAGGACATCCTCGCGGCCCTGCAGGTCATCTACACCGACACCATCGGCGCGGAGTTCGCGCACGTCTCCAACACCGACGAGCGGCTCTGGCTGCAGGACAACTTCCAGGCCCGGCGCATGCAGCACCGCTTCAGCGCGGAGGAGAAGAAGAACATCCTCTGGCAACTCACCTCCGCCGAAGGCCTGGAACGCTACCTGCACACGAAGTACGTCGGCCAGAAGCGTTTCTCGCTCGAGGGTGGCGACAGCCTGATTCCGCTGCTCGACGATCTGGTGCAACGGGGCGGCGTGCTCGGGGTGGAGGAAACCATCATCGGCATGGCCCACCGTGGGCGCCTGAACGTGCTGGTGAACCTGCTCGGCAAGTCGCCGCGCGACCTGTTCAACGAGTTCGAGGGCCAGTACGACCTCGCCAAGCTGCGCGGCTCCGGCGACGTCAAGTACCACAAGGGTTTCTCGGCGGACTTGAAGACCCCGGGCGGCAACGTGCACGTGGCGCTCGCCTTCAACCCCTCGCACCTGGAAGTCGTCAATCCGGTGGTCGAGGGTTCGGCGCGCGCGCGCCAGGAACGGCGCGGTGACGCCGTTGGCGACAAGGTGCTGCCGGTGCTGATCCACGGCGACGCCGCGTTCGCCGGCCAGGGCGTGGTGATGGAGACGTTGCAGCTCTCGCAGGCGCGCGGCTTCTACACGGGCGGCACGGTGCACGTCATCATCAACAACCAGGTGGGATTCACCACCAGCGATCCGCGCGACGCGCGCTCGACGCTGTACTGCTCGGACGTGGCGAAGATGATCGAGGCGCCGATCTTCCACGTCAACGCCGACGATCCGGAAGCCGTGTGTTTCGTGGCGCGCTTCGCGCTCGACTATCGCATGAAGTTCCACAAGGACGTGGTGATCGACCTGGTGTGCTACCGCCGCCACGGCCACAACGAGGCCGACGAGCCGGCGGCGACGCAGCCGCTCATGTACCAGGTGATCCGCAAGAAGCCCACGGCGCGCCAGACCTACGCGGAGAAGCTCGCCGCGCAGGGCGTGATCGCCGCGGCCGACGCCGAGGCGATGATCGACCAGTACCGCAAGGGGCTCGACGAGGGGCACCCGCAGGCGCGTGCGGCGCTCGGCATGATCGGCAACAAGTACACCGTCGACTGGTCGAGCTACCTCGGTGCCGACTGGTCGGAGCCGGTGCGCACGGCCATCGACGTGGGCCGCCTGCAGGCGCTCGGCAAGGCCATCACCAGCTACCCGGCGGAGTGGGTCCTTCACCCGCGCGTGCTCGCCATCATGCAGGCGCGCGAGCGCATGGTCGCCGGCGAGTTGCCGCTCGACTGGGGCGCGGCGGAGAACCTCGCCTACGCGAGCCTCCTGCAGGAGGGCTATCCGGTACGCCTGACCGGCCAGGACTCGGGCCGCGGCACCTTCTTCCACCGCCACGCCGTGCTGCACGACCAGGCGACCGGTCGCCGCTACGTGCCCCTGCAGCACCTCTCGACCCAACAGCCGACCTTCACGGTCACCGACTCGGTCCTTTCCGAGGAGGCGGTGATGGGCTTCGAGTACGGCTTTTCGACCACCGAGCCGCACTGCCTGACCATCTGGGAGGGCCAGTTCGGCGACTTCGGCAACGGCGCCCAGGTCATCATCGACCAGTTCATAAGCTCCGGTGAAGCCAAGTGGGGCCGCTTGTCGGGCCTGACGTTGTTCCTGCCGCACGGTTACGAGGGCCAGGGACCGGAACACTCCTCGGCGCGCCTGGAGAGGTTCCTGCAGCTGTGCGCCGAGTACAACATGCAGGTGTGCGTGCCCTCGACGCCCGCGCAGATGTTTCACATGCTGCGTCGGCAGATGGTGCGCGCGCTGCGCAAGCCGTTGATCGTGATGACGCCCAAGAGCCTGCTGCGACATCCGCTGTCGGTGTCGCGCCTGGAGGAACTCGCGAGCGGCTCGTTCCGTGCGGTGATCGACGACATCGACGACCTGAAGGCGTCCGCCGTCACCCGGATCGTGCTCTGCAGCGGCAAGGTGTATTTCGATCTGCTCAAGGCGCGGCGCGAGAGCAAGCTCGAACACGTCGCGGTGGTGCGGCTCGAGCAGCTCTATCCCTTCCCGTCGGACGAATACGAGGCGATCGTGCGCAAGTACGCCAACGCCAACGAGGTCGTCTGGTGTCAGGAGGAGCCGCAGAACCAGGGTAGCTGGTACCAGATCAGGCATCGCCTGCAGGCGCCGCTCGGCGTGCGCCACGAACTGCTCTACGCCGGACGCGCCGGAGCGGCGGCGCCCGCAACCGGCATCGCCGGGCTGCACGACCAGCAGCAGAAGAACTTGGTGACCGCGGCCTTGCTCGGCGTCACGCCCGAGGAGACCGCGCGCCACACGCTGCGCCTTTCGACGAACCAAACCAGGACGGGTTCATGACAATCGAAGTACGCGTTCCTCAGCTGCCGGAGTCGGTGGCTGACGCCACGCTCGTCGCCTGGCACAAGAAGCCCGGTGACACGGTCGCTCGCGACGAGAATCTGATCGATCTGGAGACCGACAAGGTCGTGCTCGAGGTGCCCGCGCCGGCCGCCGGCGTGCTCACCGAGATCAAGCTCGACGGGGGTACCACGGTCACCAGTGGCCAGGTAATCGCCGTGATCGACGAGACCCGCGCAGCCGCACCGGTCGCCGCGTCCAGGGAGGCCCCGAAGGCGGCTGCCGCGCCGCAGACGGCGTCCTCGTCCGCCGCGGCGGCTGCGGGAGCCGCCGGGAAGCTCAGCCCGGCGGCCAAGCGCGTCATCGAGGAACACCACGTGGATCCGGCGGCCGTCACCGGCACCGGCCGCGACGGCCGCGTGTCGAAGTCCGACGTGGTCAACTACCTCGCCGCCAAGGATGCGGCGCCGACCGCGAAGCCGGGCTCGACCAGTCCGGCCTCGGTGGTCCCGGCGGTGCGCGGTGCCCGTGCCGAGCAGCGCGTCCCCATGACGCGGCTGCGGGCCCGCATCGCCGAGCGCCTGGTGCAGGCGCAGTCGACCCAGGCGCTTTTGACCTCCTTCAACGAGGTCGATCTGCACGCCGTCAATGCGTTGCGCACCCAGTACAAGGACGCCTTCGAGAAGCAGCACGGCGTGAAGCTCGGCTACATGTCGTTCTTCACCAAGGCGTGCATCGAGGCGCTCAAGAAGTTCCCGGTGGTGAACGCCTCGGTGGAAGGGGGCGACATCGTGTATCACGAGTACTTCGACGTCGGCGTCGCGGTCTCCACCGAACGCGGGCTCATCGTGCCCGTGTTGCGCGACGCCGATCAGATGAGCTTCGCCGACATCGAGAAGGCGGTCGGCAACTACGCCGCCAAGGCGCGCGCCGGCACCATCACCATGGATGAACTGACCGGCGGCACGTTCACCATCACCAACGGCGGCGTATTCGGCTCGCTGCTCTCCACGCCCATCGTCAATTCCCCGCAGAGCGCCATTCTCGGCATGCACAAGATCCAGGAGCGGCCCATGGTGGTGGGCGGGCAGATCGTGGTGCGGCCGATGATGTACGTGGCGCTGACCTACGATCACCGCATCATCGATGGCCGCGAGGCCGTGCAGTTCCTGGTGACCGTCAAGCAGTGTCTGGAGGATCCGGCGCGCATGGTGCTCGGCATATGAGCGAACTTTACGACGTCGTCGTCATCGGCGCGGGTCCTGCGGGCTACCCGGCGGCCATCCGCGCGGCGCAGAACAAGCTGAAAGTGGCCTGCGTCGACGAGTGGCGCAATTTCGACGGCACGTTTGCCTTCGGCGGCACCTGTCTGAACGCCGGCTGCATCCCGTCCAAGGCGCTGCTCGAGTCCTCGGAGCTGTTCCACCGCGCCAAGACCGAGTTCGCGAGCCACGGCATCAAGGTGGGCGAGCCCACGCTCGACCTCGCCGCCATGCAGCGCCGGCGTGCGCAGATCGTGAAGACCATGACCGGCGGCATCGCCGCGCTCTTCAAGGCGAACGGGGTCACGGCCTTCCAGGGTCACGGACGGCTGCTGCCCGGCAATCGCGTGCAAGTCACGGGTGCCGATGGCGCAGAGACCGTGCTCGAGGCGAAGCACGTGGTGCTCGCGTCCGGTTCCAGCCCGGTGCGCTTGCCCACCGTGCCGCACGACGGCAAGCACATCGTCGATTCCTGGAACGCGCTGGAGTTCGATTCGGTGCCCAGGCGGCTGGGCGTGATCGGCGCCGGCGTGATCGGCCTGGAGCTCGGCAGCGTGTGGCGCCGGCTCGGCAGCGAGGTGACCATCCTGGAGGCCGTGGACCAGTTCCTGCCGATGGCCGATCAGACCATCGCCAAGGAGGCGCTGAAGCACTTCAAGAAGCAGGGGCTCGACGTCAAGCTCGGCGCCAAGGTGGCGCGGGCGGCCGTCCAGGGTGGTGCGGTCAAGGTCGACTTCACCGATGCCGCCGGCGAGCACGTCATCGAGGTCGACAAGCTCGTGGTCGCGGTCGGCCGGCGGCCGTTCACGGCGGAATTGCTCGCGGAGGGCACGGGCGTGAAGCTCGATGCGCGCGGTTTCATCGAGGTGGACGAACACTGCCGCACGGGGGTGCCCAACGTCTGGGCCGTGGGCGACGTGGTGCGCGGCCCCATGCTCGCGCACAAGGGCAAGGAGGAGGGCGTGATGGTGGCCGACCTCATCGCCGGGCTGTACGGCGAGGTCAACTACCGCGTCATTCCCTCCGTGATCTACACCGCGCCGGAAATCGCCTGGGTCGGTCAGACCGAGGAGCAGGTGAAGGCCAGCGGCCGGCCCTACAAGGTCGGCAGCTTTCCCTTCGCGGCCAGCGGTCGGGCGCGCGCCATGGAGGCCGGCCAGGGCATGGCCAAGGTGGTGGCCGCCCGGGACGACGACGAGATCCTCGGCGTGCACGTGATCGGACCGATGGCGGGCGAACTCATCGCGGAGGCCGTGCTCGCTATGGAGTACTCGGCGAGCACCGAGGATCTGCAGCGCACCATCCATGCGCACCCGACGCTGTCGGAGGCGGTGCATGAAGCGGCGCTCGCCGCGGACAAGCGCGCCATCGACGCGATGAATCGCTGATCGCGCGCTTCAGCGCAGCCGCCGGGCGGAGAGCACGTTCGGCAGCTGCGCGATGCGCGCCAGCACCTTGGAGAGCTGCGGCAGCCCGGTGATCTTGAGCGCGATCTGCATGCGTGCGATCGCGTCGCGACGGTCCGTGTCGGTGCGCATGCCCTCGATGCTGATGTTCTCCTCGGCGATGGCCGCGCTCACGTCGCGCACCAGGCCCCGGCGGTCGAAGGCCTCGACCTCGATCTGCACCGCGAATTCCCCTTCCTGTCCCGAACCCCAGTCCACCGCGAGCACGCGCGCCGGGGCGCGCGCGGCGAGCCGCGCGAAATTCGCGCAGGTGCGCGCGTGGATGCTCACGCCGCGGCCGACGGTGATGTAGCCCACGATCGGCTCGGGCGGAACCGGTTTGCAGCAGCGAGCGTAGGTCGCGAGCAGGTCTCCGACCCCGTGCACCTGCGACTCCGGCTCGCGCTCGGCGGCGGGACGTGCCCGCGGCAGCTCCGGCACCTTCGCCTCGCGGGCGTGCAGCAGACGCTGCAGGGCGCCGGCCACCTGCGCCACCGACACCTCGCCGAGCCCGAGCCCCTCGTGCAGCGCCTCGATCGTCGGCAGCTTCAGTTCCGCGAGCAACTCCGGCGTAGGCGCCGAGTGCACGCCGAGACGTTGCAGCTCGCGTTCCAGCAGTGCGCGACCCGCGGCCTTGTTCTGCGCCTCGTCCTGGCGCCGGAACCACGCCCGGACCTTGGCGCGATTGCGCGGGCTGGCGACGTACCCCGACTGCGGCGACAGCCAGTCGCGCGAGGGTTGCGGCGTCTTGCCGGTGATGATCTCCACGGTCTCGCCGCTCGAAAGCGCGTGGTCGAGCCCGACCATGCGCCCGTTCACCTTCGCGCCGCGGGTGCGGTGACCGAGGTCGGTGTGCACCTGGTAGGCGAAGTCGAGCGGCGTGCCGCCCACCGGCACGTCGACGATCTCGCCCTTGGGCGAGAGCACGTAGACCCGGTCCTGGAACAGGTCCACGCGCATTCGCTCCAGGAAGTCGCGCGCATCCTCGCCGGCTTCTCCGGGCGCGAGCAGCGCGCGCAGCTGGTTGATCTTGCGCTCGTAGGCCTGATCGCCGCGGCCGCCCTCCTTGTAGCGCCAGTGCGCGGCCACGCCGCGTTCGGAGTTGGCGTGCATCTCGTGGGTGCGGATCTGGATCTCCACCGGCAGACCGCCGGGTCCGATCACGGCGGTGTGGATGGACCGGTACAGGTTGTCCTTCGGGGTCGCGATGTAGTCGTCGAACTCGCCCGGGATGAATTGCCACAGCGAGTGCACCACGCCGAGCGCGGCATAGCAATCGGCGACGCTGTCGACCAGCACGCGCGCGGCGCGTACGTCCATGAGCTGCTCGAAGTGGAGCTGCTTCGCCTGCATCTTGCGCCAGATGCTGTAGATGTGTTTCGGGCGGCCCTCGACGCGCGCGCCGATGCCGGCCGCGCTCAAGCCGTGTTCGAGGGCGCGCGTCAGGTCCGCGATGTAACGCTCGCGCTCGGCACGGCGCGAGTTCAGCGCGGTCGCGATGCGTCGGTACTCTTCGGGTTCGAGGTAGCGGAAGGCGAGGTCCTCGAGTTCCCACTTCAGCTGCCAGACGCCGAGCCGGTTGGCGAGGGGCGCGTAGACTTCGCGGGTTTCCATGGCGAGGCGCCGCTGCGCCTGCGGGTCGATCGCCTTGGCGGCGCGCAGGCGCTGCAACGCCTCGGCGAGGCGCACCACCACGAGACGCACGTCGCTGATCACCGCGATCAGCATCTTGCGCAGGTTCTCCGCCTGTTGCGGCTCGAGCCCGCGTTCCGGGCTCCAGTCGGCCGGCAGTCCGAAGTGGCCGAGCTGCGCGAGGCCCCGCGCGAGCCGCACGGCCTCCGCCCCGTAACGGTGCGCCGCCGCCGTTGCGTCCAGCAGGTCCGCCTCGACCAGCGGCTGCAGCGCCGCGGCGATGATCACGTCGTCGTCGGCGTCGAGGGTGCGCACGATCTCGGCGACTTCCAGCGCCGCGTCGCGCGCCGGCCGCAGGTGTTCCGGGATCGCCGCCTGGCGCACGGCGGCGAGGGCGGCGTCGAGGCGCTCGCTGACCGGTGTTTTGGAGCTCGCCGTGGTTTCCATCGTCGTGTCGCCGGCTCGCGGCGGGGACGGGGCCGGCCGCGGTGGGTTTGCCTGATCGTTGCCGGTATCATACGCGGCTATGTCAACGACGATACGCGTTCTCGGCGTCGATCCCGGGTCGCAACGCACCGGGTTCGGCGTGCTGGACGCGAACGGTCCGCGGCTCGCCTACGTAGCGAGCGGCGTGATCCGCGCGCGCGAGGAGTCGTTCGCGGCGCGGCTGTGGGAGATCTATCGCGGCATGCTCGCCATCGTCGAGCAGTACCAGCCGCGCGAGGTCGCGATCGAACGGGTGTTCGTCAATCGCAATCCCGACAGCGCGCTCAAGCTCGGCCAGGCGCGCGGCGCGGCCATATGCGCGCTCGCGGACCGGGGCATCGACGTGTACGAGTACGCCACCCGGGAGATCAAACAGGCGGTGGTGGGCGCGGGCGGCGCCGAGAAGCCGCAGGTGCAGCTCATGATGCGCAGCCTCTTGAAGCTCGACGGTCCGGTGTCCGCGGACGCCGCCGATGCGCTCGCCGCGGCGGTCTGCCACGCCCTGCGAGGGCACACCGCGGCGCGCCTGTCGCGGGCGGTGGCGCGGCGATGATCGGGTTCTTGAAGGGCGTGCTCGCCGCCAAACAGCCTCCGGCGCTGCTGGTGGACGTGGGTGGCGTGGGCTACGAGCTCGAGGCGCCGATGTCCACCTTCTACGGCCTGCCGGCGGTGGGCGAGGCCGTGGCGCTCTACACGCACCTGTCGATTCGCGAGGACGCGCACGTGCTGTTCGGATTCGGCACCGACGCCGAGCGGCGCCTGTTCCGCGGCCTGCTCAAGGTGTCGGGCGTGGGACCCAAGATCGCGCTCGGCATCCTCTCCGGGGCGAGCGTCGAGGACTTCCTGCGCACCGTGGAGGCCGAGGACGTGGCCCTGCTCACCCGAATTCCCGGCATCGGCCGCAAGACCGCCGAGCGCGTGATCATCGAGATGCGCGACAGCGTGCAGAAGCTCGCCCAGCCGGCGGCCGGCGGCGACGCGCCGGTGGCGCCGGCCGGCGCGGGCTCGGCGCAGGGCGAGGCGTTCGCCGCGCTGATCGCGCTCGGTTACAAGCCGCCGGAGGTGGCGCGGCTCCTCAAGGCCGCCGACGAGCCCGGGTTGTCCACCACCGAGATCATCCGCCGCGCGTTGAAGTCCGCGGTGAAGGCGTAGCGCCATGGGCATCGAACACGATCGGGTGATCACTCCCGCGGCGGGCCGCGAGGACGAGGTGGTCGACCGGGCGGTGCGACCGAAGACGCTCGCCGACTACGTCGGCCAGCCCCACGTGAAGACCCAGATGGAGATCTTCATCCAGGCCGCCCGCCAGCGTGGCGAGGCGCTCGACCACGTGCTCATCTTCGGGCCGCCCGGTCTCGGCAAGACCACGCTCGCGAACATCGTGGCGAACGAACTCGGCGTGAACCTTCGCCAGACCTCGGGTCCCGTGCTCGAGCGTGCCGGTGATCTGGCGGCGTTGCTCACCAATCTCGAGCCGCGCGACGTGCTGTTCGTCGACGAGATCCACCGCCTGAGCCCGGTGGTCGAGGAAGTGCTGTATCCGGCGATGGAGGACAGCCAGCTCGACCTCGTCATCGGCGAGGGGCCCGGAGCGCGCTCGATCAAGCTCGACCTGCCGCCGTTCACGCTGGTGGGCGCCACCACCCGCGCGGGCCTGCTCACCTCGCCGTTGCGCGATCGCTTCGGCATCGTGCAGCGCCTGGAGTTCTACTCCACCGAGGACCTCACCCGCATCGTGACGCGCAGCGCCGCGATCCTGAAGCTCGCGCTCGAGCCCGAAGGCGCGGTGCGCGTCGCCGAGCGGTCGCGCGGCACGCCGCGCATCGCCAACCGGCTGCTGCGGCGGGTGCGCGACTACGCGGAAGTGAAGGCGGGCGGGCGCATCGGCGCCGACGTCGCGCTCGCGGCGCTCGACCTGCTGGACGTGGATCCGCAGGGCTTCGACATGCTCGACCGCAAGCTGCTGCTCACCGTCATCGAGAAGTTCGAGGGCGGCCCGGTGGGCGTCGACAGCCTCGCGGCCGCCATGAGCGAGGAGCGCGGCACCATCGAGGACGTGATCGAGCCCTATCTCATCCAGCAGGGCTTTCTCATGCGCACCGCGCGCGGCCGCGTGGCGACGCGCGCCGCGTACCTGCACTTCGGCCTGAAGGCGCCGGCGCCGGAACGCGATTCGAGCCTGCGCCTGTTCGAGGACCCGCCGAAGTAGCCGCGCTCCGTCAGCGCGGCTGCATGCGGATGGCGCCGTCCAGGCGGATGGTCTCGCCGTTCAGTGTCGGGATCTCCACGATCGACTGCACGAGTTGCGCGAATTCCTCCGGCCGGCCGAGCCGCGACGGGAACGGGATCTGTTGCGCGAGCGATTCCTGCACGGCCGCCGGCATCCCCGCCACCATCGGCGTCATGAAGATACCGGGGGCGATGGACACGCAGCGGACACCGGAGCGGGCGAGTTCGCGCGCGATCGGCAGGGTCATTCCGGCGAGCGCGGCCTTGGTCGCCGCGTAGGCCACCTGGCCCACCTGGCCCTCGAAGGCGGCGACCGAGGCGGTGTGCACGAGCACGCCCCGCTCGCCGTCGGCATTCGGCGCGTTCGCCTGCATCAGCGCCGCCGCGGCCTTGTCGCAATGGAACGTGCCGAGCAGGTTCACCCGCACGACGTTGGCGAAGAACGCGCTGGCCATCGGCCCGTCCTTGCCGAGCATCTTGCCGGCGCCGACGATGCCGGCGCAGTTGACCAGCAGGTTCAGGCCGCCGAGCGTGGCGTGGGCCTCGCGCATGGCGGCGTCGACGCGCGCCTCGTCGCCGACGTCGCAGACGATGAAGGGCACGCCCAGGGAACGCGCGGCCTCGCGGCCGGCGGGGGTGTCGAGGTCGAAGATGGCGGCCCGGCCGCCGTGCGCGACGATACGTGTGACCGTCGCGAGTCCGAGGCCGGAGCCGCCGCCGGTCACCACGGCCAGGGTGTCACGAAAATTCATGCTGCCTCCTTGGGCAAAACTCAAGAGTCGGAATCGCAGGTGAGGCGCGCGGCGGACCTGTCGAGGTCCTCGGCGCCGCGGTGGGCATCGCCCGCGGGGAGTCGGCGCGCGCAGGCACGGTCGAGGTAACGCCGTCCGCCGACGCGCTGATACTCGAGCACCGTGACGAAGCCGTCGACCGAGGGCGCAGAGACCGCCACCCGCCGCTCGGGCCGGAGCGATCCCGCGACCCGTGGCGCGCCTCGCGCCAGGGCCTCCCAGAGCACGCGCCCGCCGAGCGCGCCGTGCTTCGACCGCGGCAGGTGCAACAGCGTCGCGAGCGTCGGTGCGATGTCCGCGTTGCCCACCGGCAGGTCGTCCTGAAAGCCGCGCCGGAAATCAGGACCCACGGCCGCCATGCAATTGAAGGTGTCGCCACGCCCCAGGCTGCCGTGCATGCCCTGGCCCTCCTGCAAGGTCGTGTCCGAGACCTGCGCCTGGCTCATGACCGGATCGGCCGGATCGGTGGCGAACGTCTTGAAGGCCACGACCAGCGACGGGCGCGGCAGCCGCGCCCCGCCCGCAAGACCGATGGCCTCGAGGGGCAGGGTGCCGGGCAGATCGCCGAGCGAGGCGTCGGCGAACAGCCCGTCGACGTAGTCCTGATGCGCCAGGAAGTCGACGATGCGCCGCGCGAGCGAGCGGTCCGGGTTGCGCAGGTAGAGCAGATCCGAGCCGCCGTTGGCCGCGACCACCAACGCGGCGTCGGTCGCCCCGCCGGACTCGCCGCGGCGGCCGACCAGTCCGCTGCCGCCGAGCAGCCCATTGCCGCCGACGGGGTGCGCCAACACCTCGTGAGTGGCGTGTAGGGTGCCGGGTTCGACGCGCGCGAAGGCCTCGTATCCGTCGCGCTGCACGCGCGTGTCGGGGTCGTAGAGGGCCATGCCCAGCGCGTGCGCCAGATCGATGGCGAGGAAGCCCGGCGGCAGCCAGCCGGTATGCACGTCGGCTCGGCCAGTGGCGTCACGATACTCGAGCGAGGCCGCGTAAGCCGCGCTCGCCCGGCCGCTCGCGTCCACCGCGTGCTTGCTGATGACCGAGAAGCCGTGGTCGGAGGTCACGATCACGTCGGTGGTGCGGGCGAGCTTCGGATCCGCCGCAATGGCGGCGAGTAACCGCCCGAGGTCCTGGTCGGCGTCCAGCACGCCTGCCCGTGACGTCGGGCCGTTGATGCCGGGCACGAGCGAGTTCAGGCTGTCGCCCTGATTGTGCTGCGAGCCGTCGGGATCGCGCGACCAGTACACGATCAGGAACGGCCTGCGGTCGGCCGCGAACATCGGCAGCACCGCGCGTGTGGCGACGTCGATGAACCAGCGCTGCTGCTCCACGTTGGAGTCGTGCGTGCCGGCGTGCGTCAGGTCGCCCGCCGGCTGCCTTCGCCGCGGTGTGGCCGCCGGCAGGCCCGCTGCGCTCAGCGCCGCGCGCAGCCGCGCGTCGATCGGCACGCCATCGGCGCCGCCGGTGGCGTCGTCCACGATCACGGTGCGAGTCGGACCCACACGCCCGCCGAGCGGCGCGAGTTCGCCCACGTCCTGGATGGCGACCGGCCCGAGCTTGCCGATGGCGGCCGTGTTGAAGCCGTGCCGCCGGGCGAGCGCGAGCAGCGAGGTCTCGACCAGATAGTTGCCGCCGGTGTGCGCATTCACGTCGGCGAGCACGGCGTCGTTCTCCAGGAACGGGGTGACGCTGCCCGGCGCGTGCGCAAGCCGACCGTCGTCGAACACGGCGAAGCCGGTGTACAGCGTGTTCGCGAAGTCGCCGGTGTCGCCGAGCTGGTGTCCCGTGGCGATGGCCGAGGCGTTGGCCGTGGTGAGCGTCGGAAACAGCGAGTGGCTGTTGACGAAGTCCACGCCGCGCGAACGCACGCTCTGGAAGGCCGGCGCCTGCGCCGCCTCGACCGACCCGTGCCGCAGGCCGTCGGCGACGAAGATCACCACGTTGCGGGCGGGGCGGGGCGGGGCGGCCGCCGCCGCGGCGGCGAGACCCGCGAGCGCGAGCGCGAGCCAGGGTCGGGTGCGCCGGCGGCGCGCGGGATCTGCATGCATGCGGGGGATTCCGGAAGAGGTTCACTCGATGCCGTCATCGTAGCATCGACGGCGCCGCGCGCGCCTTCAGGTCAGGGGTTCGAACAGCACCTGCCAGACGTCGTTGCGGCCGCAGCGGAACGACGCGGCGCTCGAGCAGAGGTAGAAGCGCCACATGCGCCGGAAGCGTTCGCTGCGGGTCGCGCACAGGCTCGGCCAGGCGCGTTCGAAATTCGCGCGCCACTCGCGCAGCGTGCGCACGTAGTTCGGCCCGAGCCGTTGCCAGCCGGCGACCGCGAACAGGCCCTCGGCGGCGGCGAGGATCTCGCTTTGGCCGGGCAGCTTCGAGTTGGGGAAGATGTGGCGCTCGATCCAGGGGTCGTTGGCGCGGCTCGGCCGCAGCGCGCCGATGGTGTGCAGGAGGAAGCGGCCCTGTGGCCGCAGGCGGCGGCGCAGCGACTCGAAATAGCGCCGGTAGTTCCTGGGCCCCACGTGTTCGAACATGCCGATCGAGAACAGGTGATCGAATTCGCCGTTCGAGTCGCGGTAATCCTGCAGGCGGATCTCGATCGGCAGCCCGGCGCAGACCCGCCGCGCGTAGTCCGCCTGTTGCCGCGAAACGGTGATGCCGACGCCGCGTACGCCGTGGCGTTCGGCGGCGAGCTTCAGCGCGCCGCCCCAGCCGCAGCCGACGTCCAGGACCCGGTCGCCGGCCCGCAGTCCGAGCTTGCCGAACACGAGTTCGAGCTTGGCGACCTGCGCCTGGGCGAGATCGGTGGCCCCGGGCCAGTAAGCGCAGCTGTAGATCATCAGCGGATCGAGCATGCGCTCGTAGAGGTCGTTGCCGATGTCGTAGTGTCGCTCGCCCACGGCGAAGGCGCGGGCCCGCCTTTGCCTGTTGTAGACCGCCGCGAGCAACCCGTCGACGAGGTCTCGCCAGGTGTGCACCCGCTCGTCGATGCGCGCCGCGAGCAGCCGGTACACGAATTCCTCGAGGTCGTCCGTATCCCACCAGCCGTCCATGTACGACTCGCCGAGACCGAGCGAGCCCTCGGCGAGCACGCGGGCGTAGAAGTCCTCGCGCCGCACGCGGATGTCGTGCGCGGCCGGCCCGTCGATCGCCACGCCGCACTCGGCCAGCAGATGATCCACCCGCCGGCGCCAGCGCGAGCCGTGCACGTGGGTCAGCTGCCACCCGGTCGTCGTCACGATGAGGCCTCCCGCAGCCGTTCGGGTACGCGGACAGCTTACGCGCGCGCCGCGCCGGAGCAGTCGGGGGTTTCCACGGCCGGCCTGCGGCCGCCTGCTAAACTGCGGCGCGGATCCGGGCCTCGTGTGGCCGTAGCCGGGAGGTCGAAGTCGCTTGACGCACCAATTCGAGACAACCTTTCGAGTGTACTGGGAGGACACCGACGCCGGCGGCGTCGTGTACTACGCCAATTACCTCAAGTTCATGGAGCGCTGCCGCACCGACTGGCTGCGCGCCATGGGTGTGGACCAGCACCGGCTGCGGCTGGAGCGCAAGCTCCAATTCGCCGTGGTCGGCGTGCAGGTCGAGTTCCTGCGGCCGGCGGTGCTCGATGATGAAATTATCGTCACCGCGGAACTCGAGCGAATGGGCGGTGCCACAATCTCGTTCAAACAAAATATCTGGCGGGGTGACGTGCAACTCATCGAGGCCAGTACCCGGGTGGCCTGTCTCGATTCCGAATCGCTCAAGCCGCGCGCCATCCCCAAGGACCTTTTCGCGGAGTGGCGTCATGGGTAGCGAGCTGTCGATATTCACGCTGGTGCTCGATGCGAGCCCAATCGTACAGGGTGTCATGGCGCTGCTGCTCGCGGCGTCGGTGACCTCCTGGGCCATCATCTTCGGCAAGGGTCGCGTCATCGGTCGCTCGCGGCGCCAGGCCGAGAGCTTCGAGACCTCGTTCTGGTCGGGCGGCGATCTCGCCGCGCTCTATCGCAAGATCGAGACCAAGGGCCGGCAGGGCACGGGGATGCAGAGCATCTTCGAGGCCGGCTTCGGTGAATTCAGCCGCCTGCGCCAGCTCGGGACGTCGGCGGACCTGCTGCTCGAGGGTTCGCGGCGCGCCATGCGGGTCGCGCAGATGCGCGAGCTCGACCGCCTCGAGCGCAATCTCGCCACGCTCGCGACCGTCGGTTCGACCAGCCCCTACGTCGGGCTGTTCGGCACCGTGTGGGGCATCATGAGCGCCTTCCACAGCCTGGGGAACGTGCAGCAGGCGACTTTGTCGGCGGTTGCGCCGGGCATCGCCGAGGCGCTGGTCGCCACCGCGATCGGCCTGTTCGCCGCCATTCCGGCGGTGGTCGCCTACAACCGCTTCGCGGACCAGGTGAGCCGGCTGGAACTGCGCTACGACACGTTCGTGGAGGAGTTCTCGACCATTCTGCAGCGCCACGGTGCGGCGCGCGCGGCGGCCACGGGCTGAAGTCCGCCATGCCTGCGCAACAGCGCCGCCGCAAGCTCGTGGGTGAGATCAACGTCGTACCCTACATCGACGTCATGCTGGTGCTGCTGGTGATATTCATGATCACCGCGCCGCTCCTCAAGGAGGGCGTGAAGGTCGACCTCCCCAAGGCGGGCGCCAAGCCCATCGACCCGAACGAACTCGCCAAGCACGAACCGCTGATCGTCACCGTCGACGCCCAGGGGCGGCTGTACGTGAACATTGGCCGCAATGCCGACCAGCCGGTGAGCGAGGAGACCGCCGCCACCCGCACGGCCGCGCTGCTGCGTCGTGACCCCGAGACCCCGGTGCTGGTTCGCGCCGACTCGACCGTGCCCTACGGGGCGGTGGTCAAGGCCATGGTGCTGCTGCAGGGCGCCGGGGCTTCCAAGGTGGGCTTGTTGACCGATCCCAAGAACGCGCGGCCGAAGCCCGCCGCCGCGGGTTCGAACTAGATCATGCGCGAATTCCTGCGCGAGAATCCGGCGGCGCTGGTGGGGTCGTTGCTGTTGCACCTCGGCCTCGCGGCCGTGGCGGTGCTGTGGACCCTCGACTGGCGGACCCGTACCCAGTCGCCGACACCGCTGCCGCTCGACGCCGTGGTGGTGGATTCGCGCGTGCTGCTGGCGGCGCAGCGCGAGAAGGCCGAGCGCGCCCTCGCCGTCGAACGGGCGGCGCAGGAGGCACAGGCCGCCGCGGCGGCGCAGGCGGCCGAGGCGCAACGCCAGCAGGAGGCGCAACGCGCGGCGCAGGCGCAAGCCGAGGCGGAAGCGCGGCGCAAGGCCGACGCGCAAGCGGCCGCGGAGGCCGCCGCTGCCGAGCAGGCCCGCCGCGAGGCCGATGACAAGCGCGCCGCCGATGCCCGCGCCAAGGCGCAGGCGCAGGC
>DAIDHD010000033.1 GCA_027459765.1 Gammaproteobacteria bacterium
TTCGCGCGACTCTACATACGGGGCATCTCGACGTTCGCCGCGCCGTGGCCGGTCCACCTGCACGCGCTCGCATTCATGGGCTGGGTGGGCTTCTTCATGCTGCAGGTGTCCCTGGCATGTACGGGCCGCGTCGATCTGCACCGGCGGCTGGGACGGGTCGGTGCGACCCTGATACCGGTCCTGATCGTCATCGGCGCGGCGACGTTGTTCCGCATGATGCGTAACGCGGCAGTGCCGCCGTTCTGGACTTACGCCTACTTCCTCACGATGAACTTGGTGGCGCTCTTGGCTTTCGCCGTGCTCACGACCGCTGCGATCCTCCGGCGGAAGGACACGGATTGGCACCGGCGCCTGATGTTCTGCGGGATGGCGGCGCTGGTGATAACGCCGGTGAACCGACTGCTGCCGGATGCAATCCTGGCCCAGTACATGAGCCTCATTTCGGCGGCGGCAATTCTTCTGTTTCCGCTCGCAGGGATGGCAGCGGACTGGCTGCGCGAGCGAGGCATTCACTCCGCTTGGCTGTGGGGATTGGGCGTACTGATCGTCGCCGGACTGACGACGGAGACCGTTGGCCGGTCCGCATGGGCGGGCTCGGCGGTGCGAATCATCACGGTGGGAAGCCCGGGAGCACTCGTGGACCCGTTCGTCAGGCACCTCCCGCCGGCATAACGGAGGACGCACGCGTCGAATGCGCCCGGAAACCTTCCGGTGCCAACTACGGCACCGGAAGACCGCTCTTCCTATTGATGGCAGTCACTGTGACGGTCTGCCTCACAGCAGAACAAGTAGCGCGTCACAGCCAGCACCCGGCACCCGCGCGGGCATCAACGCCCACGCACAGGTTCGCCCGCCCCACGATCAGGCGGCATCCATTTCCGCACGGCGACGCTGCCGCTCCTCCGCTTCGCGGCGCTCGTCCTCGATCTGCGCGAGCACGGCGTCCACGTCCGCGACCGATGTGGCGCGCGCGAAGCGACCAGTCAGACGTGAGTCGGGCGTCAGTTCACCCGCCTCGTACAAGGCCCAGATCTCGTGCGCATACTCGGTTTCCAGCAACTCCGGCGCCGCCGCGCCGAACGTCGATCGCATGTTGTTGACGTCGCGCTCCAGCATCGCGAACGCGTTGTTGTTGCCGGCGGCATCCACCGCTTGCGGCAAGTCGATGATCACCGGGCCGTGCCCGTCGACGAGCACGTTGAACTCGGATAGGTCGCCGTGTACCAGCCCGGCGGCCAGCATCGTAACGATCTGCCGCATCATGAACGAGTGCCACTGCAGGGCCTGCTCCGCTCCGAGGACCAGATCGGCGAGCCGCGGCGCGGGTTCCCCCTGCGCGTCCCGGACCAGTTCCATCAGCAGCACCCCTTCGTGGACGAGGTACGGCTTCGGGACCCGTACACCCGCGTTCGCCAGCCGAAACAACGCCGCGACCTCCGCGTTCTTCCACTCCGCCTCTTGCATCTCACGTCCGTGACGTCCGCGTCGACCGATCGCGCGGGCGTCTCGGCTGTTGCGGGTCTTGCGCCCTTCCTCGTACTGCGCGAGCTTGTGGAAGCCCCGCTTACGGGCATCCTTGTAGACCTTGGCGCACCGCAATTCGCCGCCGGAGGTGACCACGAACACGGAAGCCTCCTTGCCGCTCTTCAAGCTGCGCACCACGGCGTCGATCATGCCGTCGTCGAGGAGCGGCCGCAGGCCGATGGGAATCTTCATTCGAGAGAAAGGTAGCCGGGTCCGGCGAGGAAAAGCGCGGACGATTTCGGTCGAGGGAAATTGGTAGCGGGGGCAGGATTTGAACCTGCGACCTTCGGGTTATGAGCCCGACGAGCTGCCAGACTGCTCCACCCCGCACCAGGAGTGAGCCCGGTATTCTACCAGTAAGCGGCTTCGATGCAAGGCTCGGCGATGCGAAAGTTCACCCCGCACCGCAATGAGCGGGACCGCGCACCCTGCCCTGCCGCGGTCTCTCGATCAGGTCAGCGCGCGTTGGCAAATCGCGAGCAGCGCGCCGGGTACGATGCCGAGCGCGAGCACCAGCAGCGCGTTCGCACTCAACACCAGCCGCATCACCATCGAGCCGCCGAGCGGCGCGGTGTCGACCGGTTCCTCGAAGTACATCACCTTGACGACGCGCAGGTAGTAGAACGCGCCCACGACCGAGAACATCACCGCGATCACCGCGAGCCAGGTGTCGCCGACGCCGAGCACCGCCTGGATCACGCCGAGCTTGGCCCAGAATCCGACGAACGGCGGCAGCCCCGCGAGGCTGAACATGAGTCCCGCCATCAAGCCCGCGAACCAGGGGCTGCGGGCATTCAGTCCGCGGAAGTCGGAGATTCGATCCGCTTCGAACCCCTGCCGCGCGAGCAGGAGAATCATGCCGAACGCGCCGCTCGCGACCAGGGTGTAGGTGACCATGTAGAACATCGCCGCCTGGTAGCCCGGCACCGTGCCCGACAGGATGCCGAGCAGGGTGAAGCCGACGTGCGAAATGGTCGAATACGCCAACATGCGCTTGAGATTGGTCTGCGCGAGCGCCACCAGGTTGCCGATGGCGAGCGACAGCACACAGAGCACGGTGAGCATCTGGCTCCAGTCGCCCTGGGCCGCACCCAGCGCCTCCGGAAGAAGCCGCATGATCAGCGCGAAGGCTCCGAGCTTGGAAGCGGTGCCGATGAACACCGTCACCGGCGTGGGAGACCCCTCGTATACGTCCGGCACCCACATGTGGAAAGGCACCGCGCCGAGCTTGAAACCGACACCCACGATGATGAAGGCGATGCCGAAAATCATGCCGACGTTGTCGCCGAGCCCGCCCTGCGCCGCCGCTGCGATCGTCGCGAGGTCCAGGCTGCCGCTCATCCCGTAGATGATCGACATTCCGTAGAGGAGCGTGCCCGAGGCCATCGAGCCGAGCACGAAGTACTTGATGGCCGACTCGGCCGCCACCCCCGAGTCGCGATCGAAGGCCACCATCGCGTACAGGCACAGCGACATGAGCTCGAGCCCGAGGTACAGGGTGATCAGGCTCGCCGCGGAGATCAGCACGAGCGCGCCCAGGGCCGCGAACAGCCCCAACACGAAGTACTCGCCCTTCAGGATGTCCCGCCGCGCGAGATAGTCCGTCGAGTAGACGTAGCTCGCCGCCACGATGAGCAGGGTTGCGACTTTAAGCACCTGCGCCATGCGGTCCAGTTCGAACAGCCCGCCGAGGGCCACCACCCGCCCTTCGACCGGGTGTGCCGCCACCAGTGCGGCGGTCGCCAGCAGCGCGAGCACCGAGAGCAGCCCGCTCACTCGGCGCGAGGCCTGGCCGAGCAGCAGATCGACCAGCAGGATGGCGCACGCCGCCAGCGTCAGGAAGATCTCCGGCTCCGCGAGCGCGAGGCCAGCGTTGAATTCCACGGGGTTGAAGGCGCTCATGCGGGTACTCTTTACGGCACTATCTTCGAGGCGAGCAGTTGCTGGGCGAGGTGTGTGGTCGACGCGCGCATCACGTCGAGCATCGGTGCGGGCCATATGCCGACGACGAGCACCGCGACCGCGAGCACGCCGAGCACCAGGAACTCGCGCCCGTCCAGATCGGTGAGCGCCGCCACTTTCTCGTTGGCCACCTCACCGAAGATCACCCGCTTGACGAGCCAGAGGGTGTAGGCGGCGCCGAGGATCAGCGTGGTCGCCGCGAGGAAGGCATACCAGGGGCTGGCCTTGAACGACGCCAGGATCACCAGGAACTCGCCCACGAACCCGGACGTGCCGGGAAGCCCCGCGTTGGCGAGGGCGAACAGCACCATGAAGGCGGCGAAGCGCGGCATGGTGTTGATGACGCCGCCGTAGGCGCCGATCTCGCGGCTGTGCACGCGGTCGTACATCACGCCCACGCAGAGAAACATCGCGCCCGACACCAGGCCGTGCGAGAGCATCTGCACCACCGCGCCGTCGAGTCCCATTTCGATGCCGGCGGTGCGCCCGGTGGCCGCCACGATCCGGTAGCCGATGAAGGCGCCCAGCGTGACGAAGCCCATGTGCGCGATCGAGGAGTAGGCGATCAGCTTCTTCATGTCCCGCTGCACCAGCGCGACGAAGCCGATGTACACCACCGCGACGAGGGACAGGGTGATGAGCAGGCCATCGAGCGCCCGGCTCGCATCCGGCGCGATCGGCAGGGAGAAGCGCAGGAAACCGTAGCCACCCATCTTCAGCATGATGGCCGCCAGCACCACGGAACCGCCGGTCGGCGCCTCCACGTGCGCGTCGGGCAACCAGGTGTGCACCGGCCACATCGGCACCTTCACCGCGAAGGCGGCGAAGAAGGCGAGGAAGATGAATATCTGCTCGCGCAGGCCGAGCGGCATGGCCTGCAGCGTGGCGAGATCGTAGGTGCCTGCCCGCAGGTACATGTAGATGAGCGCGACCAGCATCAGCAAGGAGCCGATGAAGGTGTACAGGAAGAACTTGATGGTGGCGTAGACCCGCCTCGGTCCGCCCCACACGCCGATGATGATGAACATCGGCAGGAGCATCGCCTCCCAGAAGACGTAGAACAGCGCCGCGTCCAACGCCGCGAACACGCCGATCATGAGCCCCTCGAGGATCAGGAACGAGCCGAAGTACTGCGCGACCCGCTTCTCGACGCTCTTCCAGCCCGCGATGACGATCAGCACCGTGGTGAACGTGGTGAGCAGGATGAGGGGCATCGAGATGCCGTCCACGCCGAGGTGGTAATCCGCGTGGATGGCCGGGATCCACGCCGATCGCTCGGCGAACTGCATGGCGGCGGTGCCGACGTTGAACCCGGTGTACAGCGGTACGCTCGCCACGAGGGTGGCGAGGCTCACGGCAAGCGAGGTCCAGCGCGCCGCCCGTTCCTGCCGCTCGAGCGCCAGAACTGCGATGCCGCCGACGATGGGCAGGAAGATCACCCAGGAAAGCAGGTGCCCCGTCATGGCCGCCACACCAGCCAGAGCAGGAAGGAAGCGAGCCCGAGAATCATGGCGAATGCATAGTGGTAGAGATATCCCGACTGCGCGTAGCGCATCACCGAACCGAACCAGCCGACCACACGTGCGCTGCCGTTGACCATGCCGCCGTCGATGAGCGTCTCATCGCCGACGTGCCAAAGTCCGCTGCCGAGCAGCCGCCCCCCGGCCACCAGCACGTGCTCATTGAACCAGTCGAAGCCGTACTTCTCCGTGAGCACCGCGTGCAGCCACCCGAACCGCCGCTGCGCCGCGTCCGCCAGCTCCGGCTTCTTGAGGAAGAACAGCCACGCGGTGGCGACGCCCAGCGCCGCGAGCCACAGCGTCGGCGCGGCGAAGGCGTGCGCGAGGAAGGTAACGGGCCCGCCGAACTCCTCGCCGATTCCCTTGAGCACGTCGTGAGCCGGCTCGACCGAAATCACGCCGTTGAAATAACCCCCGAACAGCATCGGCTCGACGGTGAGCCAGCCGATCACGGCCGAGGGAATCGCGAGCAGCACCAACGGCACCGTGACGACCCAGGGGCTCTCGTGCAGGTGCTCCTCGGTGTGGTGATCCATGCGCGGCTTGCCGTGGAAGGTCATGAAGAACATGCGGAAGGTGTACAGCGCCGTGATGAACACACCCGCGAGCACGCAGAAGTAGGCGTAGCCGGCTCCCGGTCGCGTCGAGGCACGGACCGCGTCGATGAGCACATCCTTCGAGAAGAAGCCCGAGGTGCCCGGGAAGCCGATCAGCGCGAGCGACCCGACCAGGCAGGTCCAGTACGTGATTGGCAGGTACTTGCGCAGGCCGCCCATCTTGCGCATGTCCTGTTCGTGGTGCATCGCCATGATGACCGAACCGGCGGCCAGGAACAGCAGCGCCTTGAAGAAGGCGTGGGTCATCAGGTGGAAGATGCCGGCGCCGTAGGCCGAGGCGCCCAGAGCCACCGTCATGTACCCGAGCTGCGACAGCGTGGAGTAGGCAACCACCCTCTTGATGTCGTTGGCGACGATGCCGAGAAGCCCCATGAAGAGCGCCGTCGTGGCTCCGATCACCAGCACGGTCGACAGCGCCGTGTCGGACATCTCGAAGAGCGGCGACATGCGCGCGACCATGAAGATGCCCGCCGTCACCATGGTCGCGGCGTGGATCAACGCGGAGATCGGCGTCGGGCCCTCCATCGAATCCGGAAGCCATACGTGCAGCGGCACCTGGGCGGACTTGCCCATGGCTCCCACGAACAGGCAGATGCAGGCGAAGGTGATCGCAGACCAGGTCACGGTCGAGGTCACGTGGATCTGCGCCGCGGCGAGCGCCGGGGCGTGCGCGAAGACCTGGGCGTAGTCGAGCGAACCGGTGTAGCGCAGCACCGCGGCGATGCCGAGCACGAAACCGAAGTCGCCCACGCGGTTGACCAGGAAGGCCTTCAGGTTCGCGAAAATCGCCGACGGGCGCGTGTACCAGAAGCCGATCAGCAGGTAGGACACGACGCCGACCGCTTCCCAGCCGAAGAACAGCTGCATGAAGTTGTTCGCCATCACGAGCATGAGCATCGCGAACGTGAACAGCGAAATGTAGGCGAAGAAGCGCTGGTAGCCCGGATCCTCGTGCATGTAGCCGATGGTGTACACGTGCACCATCAGCGACACGAAGGTCACCACCACCATCATCATCGCCGAGAGGTGGTCGATGAGGAATCCGACCTGCATCTGTACGCCGTCGCTGGCGAGCCACGTATAGACCGGCCCGTTGAACGGCGCGAGGCCGCCGAAGAGCATTTGGTACAGCACGTAGCACGACAGCGCGCAGGAGGTCGCGACGCCGAGGATGGTCACCGTGTGCGCGCCTGCGCGCCCGATCGAGCGGCCGAACAGGCCCGCCAGGATCGCGGCCGCGAGTGGCGCGAGCGGAATGGCGAGGTAGATCGATTGCATGGCTGTTTGGGGAAACCTCTAGCCGCGGAGCGTGTCGAGATCCTCGACGTCGATGCTGCGCCTCTCTCGGAACAGCACCACCAGGATCGCGAGCCCGATCGCCGCCTCTGCGGCCGCGACGGTCAGGATGAAGAACACGAAGATCTGGCCGTCGATGTTGCCCAGGAACCGCGAAAAGGCCACGAAATTGAAGTTCACCGCGAGCAGCATCAGTTCGATGCACATCAGCAGCACGATGATGTTCTTGCGGTTGAGGAACACGCCCGCCACGGCGATCGAGAAGAGGATTCCGGACAGCGCGAGCACGTGGGTGAGTCCGATCATGGGCGGCGCTCCGCAGGCATTTTGACGAGTCGCACCCGGTCGGCGGCGCGCACGGCCACCTGCTGTGCGACGTCCTGGGGCTTGAGGCCCGGCCGGCGCCGCAGGGTGAGCACGATGGCGGCGACGCTCGCGACCAGCAGGATGACCGCGGCCACCTGCGCGGGATAGGCGTACCGGGTGAACAGCACCTCGCCGAGCGCACGCGTGTTCGAGTAACCGGCGGGCAACGCGGGTGCGGTCTTCAGCGCGAGCCCGCCGAGGCGGCGCGCCACCAAGACGTTCAGCATGGCGAAGACGACGAAGCCCGCCACGGCCACGGCGATCGGCCAGTAGCCGGCGATTCCCTTGCGCAGCTGCTCGACGTTGATGTCGAGCATCATCACGACGAACAGGAACAGCACCATAACGGCGCCGACGTAGACGAGCACCAGGACGATTCCGAGGAACTCGGCTTCCAACAGCAGCCAGATGACCGCGCTGGCGACGAAACACAGCACCAGCAACAGGGCCGAGTGCACGGGATTGCGCGCGAGCACGACGCCGAGCGCGGCGCCCACCAGCACGGCGGCGAACACGAAGAACAGGATGGTGGCGAACATCAGCGGTACCGCGCCTCGACCGCGCGATCGGCCGCGATCATGGCCTCGTAGCGCTCGCCCACGCCGAGCAGCTTGTCCTTGGTCATGATGTTCTCGCCGCGGTTCTCCATGTGGTACTCGTGGATGCGCGTCTCGACGATGGCGTCCACCGGGCAGGCCTCCTCGCAGAACCCGCAGTAGATGCACTTGAAGAGGTCGATGTCGTAGCGCGTGGTGCGGCGAGTGCCGTCCGCGCTGACGTCGGACTCGATGGTGATCGCGAGCGCCGGGCACACCGCCTCGCACAGCTTGCACGCGATGCAGCGCTCCTCGCCGTTGGGGTAGCGGCGCAGCGCGTGCAGGCCGCGGAAGCGCGAGCTCTGCGGCGTCTTCTCTTCGGGGTAGTTGATGGTCACCTTCGGACGGAACAACGCCTTGCCGGTGAGCCACAGCCCCTGGCCCAGCTCCCACAACAGGAAGGTCTTGAGGAAACCGCGCACGCCCTTCATCAGACCTGCCCCTTCCACGGACCCACGTGGCAATACACCATCACACCCTCGACCAGCAGCCAGACGATGGTCACCGGAATCAGCGCCTTCCAGCCGAGCCGCATGATCTGGTCGTAGCGGTAGCGCGGGAAGGTGGCGCGCACCCACAGGAAAGTGAACATCGGCGCGAGCGTCTTCAGCCCGAACCAGAAGAATCCCGGCGCGGCCAGCAGCGAGGATTCCGGCAGATATCCCTGGAAAGGCGACAGCCAGCCGCCGAAGAAGAAGATCACCGTGAGCGCCGAGATCAGGATCATGTTGACGTACTCGGCGATGAAGAACAGCGCGAACGCCATGCCTGAGTAGTCGACGTGGAAGCCGGCGACGATCTCCGACTCGCCCTCGGCGACGTCGAAGGGCGCGCGGTTGGTCTCGGCGATGCCGGAAATGAAATACACCGCCAGCAGCGGGAACAGCCAGAACCAGTTCCAGCTCAACGGGCCTCCCGACTGGGCACGCACGATGTCGCCCATGTTGAGGCTGCCGGCCGCCATGAGCACGCCGACCATGGCGAAGCCCATCGCGATCTCGTAGGCGACGATCTGCGCCGCCGAGCGCATGGCGCCGAGGAAGGCGTACTTCGAGTTGGCGGCCCAGCCGGCGAGGATGATGCCGTACACGCCCATCGAGGTGAGCGCCAGAATGTAGAGCAGTCCCGCGTCGATCTTCGCGAAGGCGCGCTCCGGCGCGAACGGTATCACCGCCCAGATCGCCAGCGCCGGAACCATGGACAGGAATGGAGCCAGGCGGAACAGGAAGCCGTTGGCGTCCGCCGGGATCAGGATCTCCTTGAACAGGAGCTTGATGACGTCGGCGAACGGCTGCGCGGCGCCCGGAATGCCGAGCAGATTGACCCGGTTGGGGCCGCGCCGGGCCTGGATCCAGCCGATCACCTTGCGTTCCGCGAGGGTGTAGAAGGCCATCACCAGGATCAGACACACCATGACCATGAGGATCTGGACCGCCGTGAGCAGCGGCAGGCTCCAGTACTCGCCTATCTGGCCGGACAGCCAGGTCCGGATCGGGTCCCACTGCCACATGGCGTCAGATCACCGTGCGGGCCGCACGCCCGTCCTTCGTCTTGGCGAGCGCCTCGGAGCCGCGCACCAGCACGTCGAGCTGATACGGCGGCAAGTCCACCCAGGCGCCGTGCGGTCGCGCCCCGGCGGGCAATCTCGGCGAGGCACGGCCGTCGGCCAGCGGCTCGGCGCGCGCTCCGCAGAGCTGTTTCAGCGCCTCGCGCACCTCCTCGGAACTCGCGTAGTCCATGCCCGGCACGTCCAGCAGATTGGCGAGCACCCGCAGCACCTTCCATCCCGGACGGCTGTCCTCGAAGGGCCGCGCCGCGCCGGCCCAGCTCTGCCACCGGCCCTCGACGTTCACATAGGTGCCGGAGGTCTCGGCGAAGGCGCCGATGGGCAGCACCACGTGCGCCACCGCGCGCAGCGACTCGGGAAGATGGGTGCAGAGCGCAATCACGCTCTCCGCGGCGGCCAGCGCCTCGCCGCCGACGGCGAGGTCGACCGCCGGGTCGATGCCGCCCAGCAACACGTACGCCGGCAGCTTGGCGGTCAGCATGGCCGCGGCGGACAGGCCGGCGACCGGCACCGGCGCCCCGCCCGGCTCGCGGTGCGGAACCGCGCCCGCCAGATACGCGCCGGCCGCATTCGCTCCCTCGGTCAGCAAACCGAGGCTCGCGCCGGTGAGCGCAGCGAGCATCCCGCCGAGCGCCTGCAGTTCACCATATGCCGGGTGCCGCTGCGCCAGCGTGCCGAGGAATACGGCACGGCGTTCGCCGCTCGCGAGCGCCGCGGCGAGAGCACGGTGAGCGTCGTGTACGCTCGCCTCCGGCACGCCCGCGGGGACCGGCTGGCCGCCGGCCTCGGCGGCGGCGCGCACCACGGCGGCGAGATCCAGAACGAGGTCGCCCTCGCTCTCCAGGTAGGAGGCCACCGGAAACAGATACTCGAAGCGACGCGGATTCAGGAAGCCGATCTTCGCCCCGCCCTTCACCGCCGCCTTGCGCAGCCGATGCGCGAGCAGCGGCATCTCGTGCCGCAAGTTCGAGCCCACGACCAGGGCGCCCTGCAGGCGCTCGACGTCGGCGATGGCGAGGCCGAGATGCGGATAGGTACCCTCGAGGTCCTGGCCGCGCGTGTCCATCTGGCGCAGACGGTGATCGACGTTGGCGCAGCCGAGCGCGCGCGCGATGCGCGCGAACAGGAATGCCTCCTCCACCGTGACGCTGGGCGCGGCCAGGAAGCCGATCGCGGCCGCGCCGTGCGCGGTGCGCGCCTTGCCGAGCGCTTCGGCGGCGGCGGTGAGCGCCACGTCCCAATCCACCGCCTGCAGTTCGCCGTCGATGCGCAGCATCGGCCGCCCGATGCGGTCCGCCGCGTACATGCCCTCGAAACCGAAGCGATCCCGATCGGCGATCCAGGTCTCGTTGATGGCCTCGTTCTCGCGCGGTACCACGCGCATGAGCTTGCCGCGCAGCGTGTGCGCGTAAAGGTTCGTGCCGAACGCGTCGTGCGGCGAGACCAGCGCGTGCTGCTGCATCTCCCAGGAGCGGCCGTGGTAGCGGAACGGCTTGTTGTTGAGCGCGCCCACCGGACACAGGTCGATGATGTTCGCGGACAGCTCGTGGTCGACGCTGCGCTCGATGTACGTGCCGATCTCCATGTGTTCGCCGCGGCCGGTGGCGCCCATCTGCGGGTACCCCTGGATCTCCTGACCGAAGCGCACGCAGCGCGTGCAGTGGATGCAGCGGGTCATGTCGGTGGAGACGAGCGGCCCGAGGTTCTTGTCCTTCACGGAACGCTTGCGCTCCGCGAAGCGCGCCACGTCGCGACCGTACCCCATGGCGAGGTCCTGCAGTTCGCACTCCCCGCCCTGATCGCAGATCGGGCAGTCGAGCGGGTGGTTGATCAGCAGGAACTCCATGGTCGCGCGCTGCGCGGCGATGGCCTTCGGCGACTTGGTGAAGACCTTCATGCCTTCCGTCACCGGGGTCGCGCAGGCGGGCAGCGGCTTGGGGGCCTTTTCCACCTCGACCAGGCACATGCGGCAATTGGCCGCGACGGACAGCTTGTCGTGGTAGCAGAAGCGCGGAATGTAGATGTCAGCGCGGTCGGTGACCTGCATGATCATCTGGCCCTTGCGGGCCTTCAACGGCACGCCGTTGACTTCAATGTTGACCGTATCGTCGCTCATCGTACGCCCTTAAGCCGCCGCCGCCTGGCCTTCGACGATCGACCGGCCCTTGTGCTCGATCATGTACTTGAACTCGTGTGCGAAATGCCTGAGGAAACTCTGCACGGGCCAGGCCGCCGCATCGCCGAGCGCACAGATGGTGTGGCCTTCGATGCGATTGGCCACGTCGAGCAGCAGGGTCAGATCCTCGCTGCGGCCCTGGCCCGCGAGAATGCGCTTCAGCATGCGGTCGAGCCAGCCGGTCCCCTCGCGGCAGGGAGTGCACTGGCCACAGGACTCGGACATGTAGAATCGCGACAGCCGCTCGAGCGCCCGCACCATGCAGGTGCTCTCGTCCATGACGATGACGGCGCCGGTGCCGAGCGAGGAACCGGCCTTCTTCATGGAGTCGTAATCCATGTTGGCGCCGAGAATGGCCTCCGCCGGCAGCACCGGGCAGGACGACCCGCCGGGGATCACGGCCTTGAGCTTGCGCCCCTTCCAGACCCCGCCGGCGATGTTCAGCAGTTCCTTGAAGGGAATGCCGAGCGGCAGTTCGTAGTTGCCGGGCTTCGCCACGTGGCCGGACATCGAGAAGATCATGGTGCCGCCCGAATTGGGCGGCCCGAGTCCCGCGAACCACGCCGGACCCTTGCGCAGGATGGTCGGCACGGTCGCGAAGCTCTGCGTGTTGTTGATCGTGGTCGGTTTGCCGTACAGGCCGAAGTTGGCGGGAAACGGCGGCTTGAAGCGCGGCCGCCCGGGCTTGCCCTCGAGCGACTCGAGCAGCGCGGTCTCCTCGCCGCAGATGTAGGCGCCGGCGCCGACGTACATGTGCAGGTCGAAATCGACTCCCGCCCCGCGGATGTTCTTGCCGAGCAGGCCCGCCGCATAGGCCTCGTCGAGCGCCGCCTGGAACCGGGGGATCGGTTCGGCCAGGAACTCGCCGCGGATGTAGTTGTAGCCCACGGTCGCACCCATCGCGTAGCCGCCGATGGCCATGCCCTCGATCACTGCGTGCGGGTTGTAGCGCAGGATGTCACGGTCGTGGCAGGTTCCGGGCTCGGATTCGTCGGAATTGCAGACCACGTACTTCTGCACCGGCGAACTGCGCGGCATGAAGCTCCATTTGACGCCCGTCGGGAAGCCGGCGCCGCCGCGTCCGCGCAACCCCGACGCCTTGACGTCCTCGATGATCTTCTCGGGCGGCGTCTTTTCCTTGAGGATCCGCTCCCACACTTCGTAGCCGCCGAGGCTGCGATAGACGTCGATCGTCCAGGACTTCTCGTGCTGGAGCGCTTCGAACAACACCAGATTCTGCTCGTAGGCCATCGGCATTCCCCGTCAGGGCAAATCGTCCAGGATGCGATCGATCTTCTCGGGCGTCAGGTTCTCGTGGTAGACGTGATCGACCATCATCATCGGCGCGCCCGTGCACGCCGCGAGGCACTCTTCCTCGCACTTCAAGTAGATGCGCCCGTCGGGAGTGCTCTCGCCCGTCTTGATGCCGAGCTTCCTCTCGACGTGGGCCACCACGTCCTCGGCGCCGCGCAGCATGCACGAGATGTTGGTGCACACGGAGACGTGGTGCCGGCCGACGGGCTTGGTCTCGAACATCGAGTAGAAGCTCGCCACCTCGTAGACCTGGATCGGCGGCAGCCCGAGATAGGCGGCGACCGCGTCCATGAGTTCGGTGGTGAGGTAGCCGTGGTTCTCGTGCTGCGCGGCGTGCAGCGCGGCGATCACCGCCGAACGCTTGCGGTCCGGCGGGAACTTCGCCAGCCAGCGATCGATCTCCTCGCGCACGTGCGCGGTCAATTCGGCGCTCATCGGTCGATCTCCCCGAACACGATGTCCTGAGTGCCGATGACGGCGACCACGTCCGCGAGCATGTGTCCACGCACCATCTCGTTGAGGGAGGCGAGGTGCGCGAATCCCGGCGCCCGCACCTTGAGCCGATACGGCTTGTTGGCGCCGTCCGAGACCAGGTACACCCCGAGTTCGCCCTTGGGCGCCTCGACCGCGGCGTAGGTCTCCCCTTCCGGAACGCAATAGCCCTCGGTCATCAGCTTGAAGTGGTGGATGAGCGATTCCATGTCGCCCTTCATCTCCGCGCGCCGCGGCGGGCGGATCTTGCGGTCGTCGATCATCACCGGTCCGGGGTTGGCCTTGAGCCACTCCACGCACTGCGCGACGATGCGGGTCGACTGACGAAGCTCCGCGATGCGCACCAGGTAGCGGTCGTAGCAATCGCCGTTGCTGCCGACCGGCACGTCGAAATCGACCTGGTCGTAGACCTCGTACGGCTGTTTCTTGCGCAGGTCCCAGGCCACCCCCGAGCCGCGCAGCATCGGCCCCGTGAAGCCGAGCTGCAGCGCGCGCTCCGGAGTCACGACGCCGATGTTGACGGTGCGCTGCTTCCAGATGCGGTTGTCGGTGAGCAGCGTTTCGTACTCGTCGATGCAGGCCGGGAAGCGCCGCACGAAATCGGCGACGAAGTCGAGCAGCCCGCCTTCGCGGCGTTCGTTCAGACGGTCGACGTCCTTCTTGCTGCGCCACTGCGAGTAGGCGTACTTGGGCATCGCCTCGGGCAGGTCGCGATAGACGCCGCCGGGCCGGTAGTAGGTCGCGTGCATGCGCGTCCCCGACACCGCCTCGTAGCAATCCATCAGGTCCTCGCGCTCGCGGAAGGCGTACAGGAACACCGTCATCGCGCCGATGTCGAGGCCGTGGGCGCCGAGCCACATCAGGTGATTGAGGATGCGGGTGATCTCGTCGAACATGACGCGGATGTACTGCGCCCGCGGCGGCGGCTCAATGCCGAGCAGCTTCTCGATCGCGAGCACGTACGCGTGCTCGTTGCACATCATCGACACGTAGTCGAGCCGGTCCATGTAGCCGATCGACTGGTTGAACGGCTTCGACTCGGCGAGCTTCTCGGTGCCGCGGTGGAGCAGCCCGATGTGGGGGTCGGCCTTCTGGATGACCTCGCCGTCCATCTCGAGCACGAGACGCAGCACGCCGTGCGCCGCAGGGTGCTGCGGCCCGAAGTTCATGGTGAAGTTGCGAATCTCAGGCATTGGGCTTCGGTTGCACGTTGATGGGCGCGTTGGTGAGCGCCGGGTCGTAACGGTTGTCGTGACGAATGACTTTCGGCACGCCGATGCGCGGCTCGATGCTCACGGGCTCGTAGACCACGCGCGCCTTCTCGGGGTCGTAGCGGACTTCGACGTTGCCGGACAGGGGAAAGTCCTTGCGGAACGGGTGCCCGACGAAACCGTAGTCGGTCAGCAGGCGCCGCAGGTCCGGGTGGCCGCGGAACAGGATGCCAAAGAGGTCGAAGGTCTCGCGCTCGAACCAGTCGGCCGAGGCCCAGACGCCCGTCACCGAGTCGAGCACCGGGAACTCGTCCTCGGCGCAGTAGGCCTTGAGCCGCAGGCGCCGATTGAGCGACACCGACAGCAGGTGATAGACCACCGCGAAGCGCCGCCCGGGCTGCGGCCCCTCCGCGCGCGGCGCGCCGCGCGCCACGCCGCGGCTGAAGCCGGTGCCGGTGGCCCGTTGCGTGTTCCACTCGCTGCGACCGTAGTCCAGGTAATCGACCCCGCACACGTCGACGCAGGTCTCGAACTTGAGTTCGGGCGCGTCGCGCAACTGTCGCGCGACGTCGAGCAAGTGCTCCGCCGAAACCTCGTAGGCGATCTCGGAGGCCAGCGACGGCAGCCGGCGCACGCGCCCGCCGAGCGTGGCTTCGACGAGTTCGGCGAGCGCAGCCACGCGATCGTTGCCGGCCGGTGCGCCGGCGGCCGTTGGTTCGCTCATCGGATGATGGCCTTGTTGCGCTTGATCTTGTTCTGCAGCTGGATGATGCCGTAGAGCAAGGCCTCGGCGGTCGGCGGGCAACCGGGTACGTACACGTCGACCGGCACGATGCGGTCGCAGCCGCGCACGACGGCGTAGGAGTAGTGGTAGTAGCCGCCACCGTTGGCGCAGGAACCCATGGAGATGACCCAGCGGGGCTCGGCCATCTGGTCGTACACCTTGCGCAGCGCCGGCGCCATCTTGTTGACCAGCGTGCCGGCGACGATCATCACGTCGGACTGGCGCGGACTCGGTCGAAAGACGATGCCGAAGCGGTCGAGGTCGTAGCGCGCAGCGCCGGCCTGCATCATTTCCACCGCGCAACAGGCGAGGCCGAAGGTCATCGGCCACAGGGACCCCGTACGGGCCCAGTTGATCAGCTTGTCGACGGTCGTGACTTCGAACCCGGGAACCGCCGGCGCATCCGAGGTTACCGCCTCTAATCCCATTCGAGCGCTCCCTTGCGATAGTCGTATACCAGCGCGACCACCAATAACAGAGCGAATATCAGCATGGCGACCAGGCCGAACGCACCGGTCGCCTTGAGCGACACCGCCCAGGGAAAGAAGAAGGCGATTTCAAGATCGAAGACGATGAAGATGATGGCGACGAGGTAATAGCGCACGTCGAAGCGCATGCGGGCGTCCTCGAACGCCTCGAAACCACACTCGTACGGCGACAGTTTCTCCGAGTCCGGCCGGCGCGGTCCCGCGATCCAGCCGATGGTAAACAGCGCCAGTCCAAGAACGGTGGCGAGGCCCAGGAAGATCAAAATGGGCAGATACTGTGTCAGCATCAGGGTCTGCTTCGGGCTTCTTATATATCGTCGAAATTATATCAGGTACGAATCCGTTACGTCACGACTACCTGACGCCTCGAACGACCTGAAGTTCCTTCCGCGCGGCCCACGCCGCAGGCGGCTTTGCGCGCCCTCCGCTGCCTCGACATCCGCGAAGCCCGACGCGAAGCGCCGACCCGAAATAAAAACGCCACATGAAGTAAATCTTCATGTGGCGTCTGGATGGTGCCGACGGCCGGACTCGAACCGGCACAGGTTGCCCCACTAGCCCCTCAAACTAGCGCGTCTACCAATTCCGCCACGTCGGCTCTGAACTCAAAACTCCCATTCCGAAAGCGTATCGTCACGGCGCCTTCGCCGGCGTCGCCGGCGCCGCCGGTGCAGCGGCACCGCCGCTCGCCGGTACGGCCGCACCGCCCGGGACGGCCGGGGTTGCACTCGGCGCCGCACCCGCCTTGCTCGCCGCCGCGGCCGCCGCGGCACTCGCCTGGGCGGCGCGCTCGAGCACCGACGTCGGTTCGACGCGAGCACCCGTGCCGAGGTAGGCGAGCAGCAGACTCGTGCCGAAGAAGAGCGCCGCGAACACGGCGGTGAGCCGCGAGAACAGCGTGCTCGTTCCGCGCGCGCCGAACACGGTGCCCGAAGCGCCGGAACCGAATCCGGCGCCGGCTTCCGCGCCCTTGCCCCGCTGCAGCAGCACGAGGCCAACGATCATGAAGGCGAGCAACACGTGCACGCCGAACAGCAATCCACGCAACATGTCCGATCTCTCAAGTCCGCGCGGCCGCGGCCGCGCAGATCTGTTGAAATTCGTCGGCGCTCAAGCTGGCGCCGCCCACCAAACCGCCATCAACGTCCGGCATCGCGAAAAGCTCGGCGGCATTGCCCGCCTTGACGCTCCCGCCGTACACGATCCGTACCTGGCCCGCCAGTGTAGCATCTTGTGCTGCCATGCGCCGCCGTAAAAAGGCGTGCACGTCCTGCGCTTGTTGCGGCGAGGCATTCCGGCCGGTGCCGATGGCCCAGACCGGCTCGTAAGCCAGCACCGCCTTGGACAGGCTCTCCGCTCCGTGGATCGACAGCACCGCGTCGAGCTGCCGCGCCACCACGGCCTCCGTCGCCCCGGCCTCGCGCTCCTCCAGGGTCTCCCCCAGGCACAGCACCGGCACGAGCCCGGCACGTTGAGCGGCCGCGAATTTGCGCGCCACCAGGGCATCGTCCTCGTGGTACAGGCGGCGTCGCTCGCTGTGTCCCACGATCGCGTAGCGGCAACCGACGTCGACCAGCATCGCGGCGCTGACCTGTCCCGTGAACGCGCCCACGGGCTCGGCGCACACGTCCTGGGCACCGACCCCGACGCGGCCACCCTCGAGTTGCCTTGCGGCGTCGGCCAGGTACACGAATGGCGGGCACACCACCATCTCGACCGGCCACTCGGGCTTCAGTCGCCGCTCCAACTCCGCCAACAGCGTCTCGTTGGCGGCGCGCGAGCCGTGCATTTTCCAATTACCAGCCACGAACGGTCGGCGCATGCGCACTACCTTGAGGAAGGCTCCCCCGCCCGGAAAGGCGCGGAAGATTAGCCGCGTGACCCGCCGACTGCAAGTGGCGCGATTCGGCGCCCGGCGAGTCGGACGCGAACGCGGCGGCGGCTACTGGCGGGCCGCCACGCTTTCGACCACGGCGGCGATCTCGCGCGCGCCGCGCTTGACGAGTTCCGCGTCGTCGCCCTCGACCATCACGCGCACCACCGGTTCGGTGCCGGACGCGCGCAGCACGATCCGGCCGCGGCCGTCGAAGCGGCGTTCGACCTCGGCCGCCGCGGCCATGACCTCCGGCGCCGCCGTCGGATCGAAGCGTCGCGCGACCTTCACGTTGAGCAGGGTCTGAGGGTACTTGCGCATGCCCGCCGCGAGCTCTGCGAGGCCCACCCCGCGCTGCTTCATGATGGCGAGCACCTGCAGCGCGCTCACCAGTCCATCCCCGGTCGTGGTCTTGTCGAGGCAGAGAATGTGTCCGGACGTCTCGCCGCCGAGAATTCCGCCCACCTCGTTGAGCATGGCGAGTACGTAGCGATCGCCCACCGGCGCGCGCCGGAATTCTATGTCGAGCTCTCCGAGGGCGTGCTCCAGCCCGAGGTTGCTCATCACGGTGCCGACCACCGGGCCGCGCAGGCTCCCCTGGCGGTGGCGTTCGCTCGCGAGCACGAACATGAGTTGGTCGCCGTCGACGCAGCGCCCGAATTCATCGACCATGACCACCCGGTCGCCGTCGCCGTCGAGCGCGATGCCGACGTGCGCGCGCACACCGGCGACGGTGAGCTGCAGCAGCTCCGGGGACGTCGAGCCACAACCGTCGTTGATGTTGCGCCCGTTCGGCGAACAGCCAATGGGCACGATGTCGGCGCCGAGATCGGCGAGCAACCGCGGCGCCACTTTGTATGCCGCGCCGTTGGCGCAATCGACCACGATCTTGAAGCCCTCGAGCGACATGCCGCTCGGGATGGTGGAGGCGCAGAACTCCTGGTACTGGACCCGGCTGCGGTCGCTGCGCGTCGCCTTGCCGAGACGCTGCGAATCGCGCGTGATCACCGGGCCCTCGAGCAGCGCCTCGATTCGCGCCTCTACCTCGTCGAGCAGCTTGCTGCCGGACGCGTCGAAGAACTTGATGCCGTTGTCCTGGTACGGATTGTGCGAGGCGCTGATGACCACGCCGAAGGCGCAGCCCAGGCGCTGGGTCATGTAGGCGATCCCGGGCGTGGGCAGAGGACCGATCAGCATCACGTCGACGCCCGCCGCCACGAAGCCGGCCTCCAGCGCCGACTCGAACAGGTATCCGGACACGCGCGTGTCCTTGCCGATGAGCACGCGCCCACCCTCGGGTGCGAGCACCTGCGCGGCCGCGCTCGCCAGCCTGAGCGCGAAGTCCACGGTCATGGGCGACTGGCCCACCCGTCCCCGCACGCCGTCGGTACCGAACACTCGATTGCTCATGGCTCAAGCCATCCCCTGTAACACCGCGTCGACCATGCGGACCGCGTCCACCGTCGGGCCGACATCGTGGGTGCGGATGATACGCGCACCGGCGCCGACGCCGTAGGCCGCCAGTGCGAGGCCGCCGAACAAGCGCTCGTCGACCTCGCGGCCGAGCACGCGGCCGATCAGACTCTTGCGGGACACGCCGAGCAGCAAGGGCGAACCGAGCGCCGCGAGTCGCGCCAGCGCGCGCAGCAGCGTCAGGTTGTGCGCGAGGCTCTTGCCGAAGCCGATGCCGGGATCCAGCACGATCGACTCCATGGGTATGCCCGCCAACCGGCACGCCTCCCGCTCGAGCACGAGAAAGTGCGCAACCTCGGCGACCACGTCGACGTAGGTCGGGGCCTGCTGCATGGTCCCCGGCTCGCCCTGCATGTGCATCAGGCACACGCCGGCGCCGCTCGCCGCCACGACCTCGCGGGCGCCCGGCGAGCGCAGGGCGCGCACGTCGTTGACGATGCAGGCGCCCGCCCGCAGCGCCGCCCGCATCACCTCGGGCTTGCTCGTATCCACGGAGATCGCGACGTCGAATCGTGCCGCGATGTGCTCGATCACCGGCACCACCCGCTCCGTCTCGGTCGCGGCATCCACCGGCGGCGAGCCTGGACGCGTCGATTCCCCGCCCACGTCGATGATGGAGGCGCCCTCGCTCAGCATCTGCTCCGCGTGCTCGAGCGCCGCGCCGGGTGCCGCGAAGCGCCCGCCGTCGGAGAAGGAATCCGGCGTGACGTTGAGTATCCCCATCACGACCGGACGGCGCAGGTCGATCAGCCGGTCGCGGCAGCGCCACTGCCACGCGCTCGCAGGGTCCGGATTCGTCATCGTTCTCGCCTCGGATTGGCCGCCGGCTGTGCAAACGAAAAGGCCGATGGGGTCACCACCGGCCTTCGCGTCGCGCCCGACCGCCCGGGGCCGGCCGTCAGTGCTGTCCGGCGGGCCGAACCAGCGGCGTGCCCGGATTCTCGGCCGCGGGACCGCGCGGCGTCGGGGTCGGCGTATCGTCCCAATCGCGCGGCGGACGCGGCACGCGTCCTTCCATGATGTCCTTGATCTGTTCCTCGTCGATGGTCTCGTACTTCATCAGCGCGTCCGCCATCGTCTGCAACTTGTCCATGTTGTCCTTGAGGATGTTGTAGGCGCGCTGGTAATTGCCGTCGATGACGCGCCGAACCTCCTCGTCGATGACGTGCGCGGTGGTGTCGGAGACCTGCTTGTGCTGGGTGACCGAGCGGCCGAGGAACACCTCGCCCGACTCCTCGCTGTAGGTCTGGGGACCGAGCCGGTCCGACAGGCCCCAGCGGGTCACCATGTTGCGCGCGAGCTCCGTGGCCCGCTCGATGTCGTTCGACGCGCCCGTGGTCACGGAGTCGGCTCCGAACACCAGCTCCTCGGCGACGCGGCCGCCGAACAGCGTCGCGATCCGGCTCTCGAGCTGGCGCTTGCTGGTGCTGTAGCGGTCCTGTTCCGGCAGGAACATGGTCACGCCGAGCGCGCGCCCGCGCGGGATGATGGTGACCTTGTACACCGGATCGTGCTCCGGCACGGACAGACCGACGATGGCGTGACCCGACTCGTGATAGGCGGTGTTGCGCTTCTCCTCCTCGGTCATGACCATCGAGCGGCGTTCCGCGCCCATCATGATCTTGTCCTTGGCGCGATCGAACTCCTCCATGCTCACGGTGCGCTTGTTGGCGCGCGCCGCGAACAGCGCCGCCTCGTTGACCAGGTTGGCGAGGTCGGCACCCGAGAAGCCCGGCGTGCCGCGCGCGATCACGGCCGGCTTGACGTTGTCGGCCAGCGGCACCTTGCGCATGTGCACCTTCAGAATCTGCTCCCGGCCGCGAACGTCGGGCAGCGGCACCACCACCTGCCGGTCGAAGCGGCCCGGCCGCAGGAGCGCCGGGTCGAGCACGTCGGGCCGGTTGGTGGCGGCAATCACGATGATGCCCTCGTTGCCCTCGAACCCATCCATCTCCACCAGGAGCTGGTTCAGAGTTTGTTCCCGCTCGTCGTGGCCGCCGCCCAGACCCGCGCCGCGATGCCGGCCGACCGCGTCGATCTCATCGATGAAGATGATGCAGGGCGCGTGCTTCTTGGCCTGCTCGAACATGTCGCGCACGCGCGATGCGCCGACGCCGACGAACATTTCCACGAAATCCGAGCCCGAGATGGTGAAGAACGGCACCTTGGCCTCGCCCGCGATCGCCCGGGCGAGCAGGGTCTTGCCGGTGCCCGGCGAGCCCACCATGAGCACACCCTTCGGAATTTTGCCGCCAAGCTTCTGGAACTTGCCGGGATCCTTCAGGAAGTCGACGATTTCCACCACTTCCTGCTTGGCCTCTTCCACACCCGCCACGTCGGCGAAGGTGACGTTGACCTGGTCTTCACCGAGCAGCCGCGCCCGGCTCTTGCCGAAGGACATGGCGCCGCGCCCGCCGGAGGCGCCTTGCATCTGGCGCATGAAGTACGCCCAGAAGCCGATCAGGATCAGGATCGGGAAGGCGGAGATGAGCAGTTGCATCAGCACCGACTGCTGCTTCGGAGGCTCGCCGCGGAACTTCACGGCCTGCGACTGCAACAGCCCGATCAGCGCGCTGTTGCTGGTCTCCGGGTTGTAGGTGATGAACTGGTCACCGGAACGGCGCTTGCCCTCGATGATCTCGCCCTTCAGGGTCACCGAGTCGACGTTGTTGCTCTTCACCTCGGTGAGGAACTGGGAGTAATCGATGGTCTGGGGCTGCCCGGTTCGCATGCCGAACTGGCTGAAGATCGCGAGCAGAATCACGGCCAGGGCGACCCACAGGAGAATTTGTTTGGTCAGATCGTTCAAGTTGCACCTACCACAGCGAGCCTGGGGGACGCCGAGTCTTCTTCTATAGACACGGGTTCGTCACCGACGTTACACCAATCGAAACTGTCGCGCCAACAGATACAGTTCGGGACTGCGCGAACGTGACGCTTTTGGCTTTTTGGCCGCCACGCGGCCGAATTTCCCGCGAAGATCCCGCATCATCGGTTCGAACCCCGCGCCCTGGAACACCTTCAGCAGCAGATCCCCGCCCGGCGCCAGAACACGCTCCGCGAACTCGACCGCGAGTTCGGCGAGGTGCATGGAGCGCGGCTGGTCGACCGCGTCTATGCCCGACATGTTGGGGGCCATGTCCGACATTACAAGGTCGACCTTCTCCGCACCCACCCGCTCGAGCACCTGCTGGAGCACCGCCTCCTCGCGAAAGTCGCCCTGCACGAATTCGACGCCCGCGATGGCGTCCATGGGCAGGATGTCGGTGGCGACGATGCGGCTCGCGCCGCCCACGACGCGTGCCGCGTACTGGCTCCAGCCCCCCGGCGCGGCACCGAGGTCCACCACCCGGATGCCCTTGCGCAGCAGCCGCTCGCGGGCGTCGATTTCCTGAAGCTTGAATACCGCGCGCGAACGGAACCCTTGCGACCGAGCCCGCTGCACGTACTCGTCGGACTCGTGCTCGGCCAGCCAGCGCGCACTGCTCTTTGAACGCTTGGTCATGGGATTGGTGCACGCATCGCGTCTATAATCGATCCATGTCGTTGTCGGAACTCCAGAAGAAGCACCTGCGGCGCCTGGGACACGCGTGCAAACCCATCGTGATGTTGGGGAATGCCGGGCTGACCGACGGGGTGGCGAACGAGCTCGACCGCGCGCTCGAAGACCATGAGCTCGTGAAGGTAAGCGCCCGGGTCGGCGACCGCGAGGCCAGGGACGACGCATTCCGGCAACTCGCGGCGCGCACGACGAGCGAATTGGTGCAACGCGTCGGCAACGTGGGCCTATTCTATCGCCGCGCCAAGCGGCTCGCACGGATCGTGCTGCCGGACGCCTGATTCGGCTCTTGCGGGCTGCCCGGCTTGCGCCGGCCGTCAGCCCTTCGGCAGAACGATCGGCCGCTCCCGCAGCAGCAGCACCCAGTCGCCGTTCTCCATCAGCGCCTCACGCCCGAGTTCCCGTACCAGCTCCAGTTGCACCGCATGGCGCGTTGCAGCATCCGGGTCGGCCTCCCAGCGCTCGACGATGCGCTCGGCGCGGCCGAATACCGCCGCGAAACGCGCGTACTGGTTGGCTTGAGTGCGCAGTCCGAATTTCTCCGCATAGGCCTCGCAGAGCGCGGCTCCGATGGGTGCAAACCCCATCACCAGCACCACCCAGTGGTGCAGTCGCGGCATGCGCTCGTACCAGCCCCAGAACAGCACCAGGCTCGCAGTGGCGGCGAGCCCGGTGGCGAGCAGGCGCGCGGAATTGCGTTCGATGCGGTGGAAGCGCCGCTCCTGGCGCACCGCGCGCGAGCGGTAGTACTCGGTCTGGCCCTTCATCCAGAACCCGAGCACCAGGTTCGGCGCCATCGCGGTGGTAGGCGGAATCGCACCGGCGCCACGCAGCGCCTCGCGGATCCAGCGCAGCTCGTCGAGTTGCTTGCGCAGATAGCTCGAGGAGACCTGTTCCGGGAGGCCGGCGAGCCGCCAGTAGAATTGAACCCGCAGCCCCTCGGCGACGGCGCGGTAGTCCAGATAACGCCCCTGGGCGTCCTTGGCCTTCTGCCAGTAGTAGAGCACGGTGATTGCGGCGAACACGCCGAGGTACAACGTGGGCAGGATCCGCTCCGGAAAGATCTCCGCGTACAGTTCGAACGTGAGCGCGAGCGCGGCGGCGAGCAGCAGCACCGCGCGCAGCACGCCGTGGGTCACGCGACGATAGTGGTTGGCGAGCTGATCCGCCCAGCCGAAGGTCGTCGCGATCACCCGATCGCCGACCGGTCGCGCCTCGAGCTCCGGCAGCAGCCCGGCCGCCGACTCGGCGGCGAGCGGCGCGCGCCGATCACGGGCCGGGTCGGAATTGAAGCGGTCGAGTCGCGAGCACATCGAGTCGAGGGTCGCCTCGCCCACGCCCTCGGGGAAGGTCCAGTTGCACTCGCCGACGCTCGAGACCAGGTCGGGCGGCGCGTCGAACTGGGCGCGACGGGCACGCACGTGATACACCGGTCCACCGTCCTCGCTGGACAGCTTCAAGCCGACCACCATGGACGTGCCCGCGCCGTTCGGGCGCACGAATCCGTCCCAGACCGCGACCAGGATGTGACAGTGGTTGGCGATGTAGGCGCCCACCGCGGCGTAGTGCGCGTCGCGGTCCGCGCCAGCCGGGGACTGCGCGCCGGATGAGTCGGCGGGCGCCGCCACGACGAACACGTGTTCCGCCGGCACGCGCGCGAGCAGCGTGCGGAACTCGGCCACGGTCGGCGGGAAATCGCGCTCGTACTCCGACGGATCGAACGGCAGCGGCACGACCACCTCGTGGCCCGCATCCAGCGCCTCCTCGGCGATGAGACGATCCGCCCCTTCGGCGAGCGCCGAGATCACCCGCAGCGGCGTACCCGGATAGCGGCGGCGCAGATCGGCGAAGAGTTCGCGGGCGCGGGCCCGGTACAGAGCGCAATCCTCGGGGCGCAGGTCGCGGTGGCCGGTGACGCCGATGACGATGGGGAGCTTGCCTTCACGCGCACCGGCGAGCGCCGTGTTCACGGCGGCCTTCACGCCCGCGGCCCGCCGATGGCACGGCAAGCTTCGCTGAACCGGCGGCGGTCCTCCTCGCCGTCGATCTCGCCGGCGAGCAGCGCCACCAGTTCGCGCAACGATCCGCTGCGCGCCGCGGCGCGCTTCACCAGCACGTGCGCCATCGGCCCGATGTGCACCGCGAGACGCGCCTCGATCAATTTGAGATCCGCCGGATCGATGCCGGCGTTCGCGGCCGCCAGCGCGCGCACCACCGCCGAATCACCGGTGTTCGGCGCGCTCATCTGCGGCCAGGTCTGCGCGAAGGGATCCTTCTGCAGCACCATGCTCACGTGCTGGCCGAGCCGCGCGTAGTGCGGTTCACGCGGGGGCGGGAAGGCGTCGAGCCAGTGCTGCGAACTGAGGAAATACTCCAGGCTCTTGCAGGGCATGACGTCCTCGATGCGAAACGGCAGTATGTTGACCTGCTTGTGCACGGCGCGCTCTATTTCCCGGCGCACCTGGGGAGATTCGTTGCTCGCCGAGGAGAACACGAGCACCATCAGACGCGCCGCGGCGATGGCATCGATGATCTCGGCGGCCCAGTCGGCCGCCGGCGTGATGTCGCGCGGCGCGATCCAGCAACGCACGCCCTGCGACTCCAGGCGCTCGACCAGTTCGAACGCGCAGGCCTGGTCTGCCTTGGAGTAACTGACGAAAACGTGCCCCAAGGGTTCAGGCCTGCAGCATGCGCATGGCCTTCTCCAGGCTCTTGCGCATGCGATCGAAGGAGCGGGCGAGCGAGGCGATTTCGCGCGCCCCGCCCTGCGGGAATTCGTGTTCGATGCCCTCCCCCAGGCTCACCTGGTCGGCGCAGCGCGCCAACCGCCGCACCGGCCGCACCACCAGCGCGTAGAGCAGCAGATTCACCGCCAGCAACACGGCGCCGAATACCGACACCAGCGAGATCATGAAGCCGTGAAAGGCCTTCTCGGCGCTCGCCGTGGCCATCGCGAACGGCACGGACACCACCTGCGCCCCCACGACCTCGTCGACCTTCCAGCCGAAGCCGTTGTCCGAACCGTAGCGCGCGATCATCGAGCGCGGCGCCGCGGCCGGCAGGCTGTGGCACACGAGGCAGGTGCCCTGCACGCGGATCGGCCGTGCCAGGTACAGCGTGCGACCCATCGGTGTGTCGCGCTCGCCGACCACTTCCGCGGTCTTGGAGTCGTTGCGGAATTTCTGAATGATGTCCGCTTCCCAGTCGGCGGCCCGGTCCACCGGGTTGGTGGGGTTGAGCGTCGCCTCCTTGTACGTGTACTCCGAGTGCCGCGCGCGCAATCGCGCGAAATTCTGGGTGGCGGCGTAGGACGGCACGCTCTGCGGTGGAAACGCCGTCTGGATCTGATCGGCGAGCAGCGGCTGGATCTCGCTGGACGTGTAGGCTCGCGTGGCGAGCGCGCTGTCGACCATGAGCGCCGCCTCGTTGAGCACCTCGCGCCGCGCATTGTCTTCCAGCAAAGCCCAGCACGCGTAACCGGCGATGGCCGTGCCCAGCGCGAAGACCGCCAGGAGAGCGAGGTTGATCCTTACCAGCAGACTCACGCGATCCGCTCCGGCGCGGCATCCCCACCGCACGATTCAGCGGATGATAACCGATTTCCCGCGGTGCGATAGCCGTGCGGCGGGCCGTCGCGGCGACGGCTCGCCCGCTATCGGAATTCCTCGCGCCAGACGAGCACCACCAGAGCGAGACAGGCGAGCCCGTAGATGACCGCCGACACGGCGTGCCAGGCGACGAACGTCAGGCCGGCGAAGGCGCCTTGCGCGTGGGCGCGATCCATCAGCGGCCGAAGGCCCCACTGGTCGAGCGCCAACAGCGCCGCGGCGAGGTATCCGCGCAGGAATTTCGCACGCACCGGAAGCAGCACCGCGAACACGCTCACCGCGATGCCGACGTAGGCCTCGATGGAGAACAGGCGCCCGGCGAGCAACCCCGCGAGGTGTCGGTCCGCCTGCGCGGTGAACAGGGTCGGCGCCACCCAGAGAGCGGCGGACCAGAGGCTGCCCGCCCAGAGCACCAGCGAAACGATGAACAGACTGCGGATCACAGACAAGGGGAGGCAACCGTCGCGCTAGACGTAGCGCACCGAGACGATCTCGTAACTGCGGGTGCCGCCGGGGGCGTTCACGTCCACCACGTCGCCCTCGGACTTGCCGATCAGCGCGCGGGCGATGGGCGAGGACACCGACAGCAATCCCTGCTTGATGTCCGCCTCGTCGTCACCGACGAGTTGATAGACGACCTTCGATCCGCCGTCCTGGTCCTCGAGTTCGACCGTGGCACCGAACACCACCCGGCCGCTGGCGTTGAGCTTGGTGACGTCGATGATCTCGGCGTTGCCGAGCCGTTGCTCGAGTTCGGCGATCCGGCCCTCGATGAAGCTCTGCTGTTCGCGCGCGGCGTGGTACTCCGCGTTCTCGGACAGGTCGCCGTGCGCGCGCGCCTCGGCGATCGCCTTGATCACATTCGGCCGCGCCTCGCTCTTCAGTTGTTTCAACTCCTGCCGGAGGCGCTCCGCGCCGCGCAGAGTCATGGGTGTTCGCTTCACGCCGCGAATTCCTTGTGCAAGTCCTGCAAGCGGTTGACGGCACTGTCGCCGAGATGGTCGAGTGCATCGCAAGTCGCACGCGCCGCGGCAACGGTGGTGTAGTAGGTGATGCGACGCGCCACGGCTTCCCGGCGGATCGAGCGCGACTCCTTCACCGCCTGCTTGCCTTCGGTGGTGTTGACGATCAGCGCGACCTCGTCGTTTTTTATCATATCGACGATGTGCGGGCGACCCTCGCGCACCTTGTTGACGCGACGGCAGGCCACCCCGGCCGCCGCGAGCGCCTGCGCGGTGCCGCCGGTGGCGGCAATCTCGAATCCGCGCTCGATCAGCATCTGCGCGAGCGCGACCGCTCCCGGCTTGTCACGGTCGCGCACGCTGACGAAGCACAATCCGCGCGTGGGCAACACCACGCCGGAGGCGGATTGCGCCTTGGCGTAGGCCTCGCCGAACGTCGCCCCGGTGCCCATCACCTCGCCCGTCGATTTCATCTCCGGACCGAGGATGGGATCGGCTTCCGGGAACTTGACGAACGGGAACACCGCCTCCTTGACCGAGAAGTAGCGCGGAATGCGCTCGACGGTGCGGTCCTGCGCGGCGAGGCTGCGGCCGGTCATGACGCGCGCGGCCACCTTCGCGAGCGGGATGCCGGTCGCCTTGGAAACGAACGGCACGGTGCGCGAGGCGCGCGGATTGACTTCGAGTATGTAGATGACGCCGCTCTGGATCGCGAACTGGATATTCATCAGTCCGACCACGTTGAGCGCCTTGGCGAGCTTGCGGGTCTGGACGCGCAGTTCCTCCTGGGTCTCCGGCGTGAGCCCGTTGGGCGGCAGCGAGCAGCTGGAATCGCCGGAGTGCACGCCCGCCTGCTCGATGTGCTCCATGATGCCGCCGATCAGCACCGTCTCGCCGTCGCTCACGGCGTCGACGTCCACCTCGGTGGCGAGGTCGAGGAAACGGTCGAGCAGCACCGGACTGTCGTTCGACACCTTCACCGCGTCGGTCATGTACTGGCGAAGGTCGTCCTCGTTGAAGACCACCTCCATCGCGCGCCCGCCGAGCACGTAGCTCGGCCGCACCACCAGCGGGAAGCCCACCTCGCGGGCCATGATCACCGCCTGTTCCTCGTTGCGGGCCGTGGCGTTCGCGGGCTGTTTCAGCTTGAGGCCGGCCACCAGCTTCTGGAACCGCTCACGATCCTCGGCGACGTCGATGCTGTCGGGGCTCGTGCCGATGATGGGAGCGCCAGCCGCGGCGAGCGCCCGCGAGAGCTTGAGCGGAGTCTGGCCGCCGTACTGGACGATGACGCCCTCCGGCTTCTCCTTGTCGATGATCTCCATGACGTCCTCGAACGTGAGCGGTTCGAAGTACAGCCGGTCGGACGTGTCGTAGTCCGTGGAGACGGTCTCCGGATTGCAATTGACCATGATGGTCTCGAACCCGTCCTCGCGCAGCGCCATGGCCGCGTGCACGCAGCAATAGTCGAATTCGATCCCCTGGCCGATGCGGTTCGGTCCGCCGCCGAGGATCATGATCTTGCGACGCGACGTGGGGCTCGCCTCGCACTCCTCGTCGTAGGTGGAGTACAGATAGGCGGTCGCGGTGGAGAACTCCGCCGCGCAGGTGTCGACCCGCTTGTACACGGGGTGCAGACCGAGCTTGCGACGGCGGCTGCGCACCGCCGGCTCGTCGCGCGCCGTGATGGCAGCGATGCGCGCGTCGGAGAAGCCCTTGCGCTTCAGCGTCCGCAGACGCGCGAGGTCGAGGCTGTCGAATCCCTCGGATTCGAGCCGCGCCTCCTCGCGCACCAGATCCTCGATCTGTGCCAGGAACCACGGATCGATGCGGGTGGCGTCGAAGACCTCGGCGAGCGACATCCCCGCACGAAAGGCATCCGCCACGTACAGAATGCGGTTCGGACCCGGCCACCGGAGCTCGTAGTCGAGCTTCTCGCGCCCCTCCTCGGTGAGCGGGCGCTGCAACTGCTCGGTGAAGCCGTCGTAGCCGAGCTCGAGGCTGCGCAACGCCTTCTGGAACGACTCCTGAAAGGTGCGCCCGATCGACATGGCCTCGCCGACCGACTTCATCTGCGTGGTGAGGCGGTTGTTGGCGCCCGGGAACTTCTCGAACGTGAAGCGCGGAATCTTGGTGACGACGTAGTCGATCGCGGGTTCGAACGACGCCGGAGTGGCGCCTCCGGTGATCTCGTTGCGCAGTTCGTCGAGCGTGTAGCCGACCGCCAGTTTGGCGGCGATCTTCGCAATCGGGAATCCGGTCGCCTTGGAGGCGAGCGCCGAGGAGCGCGACACGCGCGGATTCATCTCGATCACGATCATGCGCCCGTCGTTCGGGTCGATGGCGAACTGCACGTTGGACCCGCCCGTGTCGACGCCGATCTTGCGCAGCACCGCGATCGAGGCGTCGCGCATGCGCTGGTATTCGCGGTCGGTCAGCGTCTGCGCCGGCGCCACCGTGATCGAATCGCCGGTGTGCACGCCCATGGGGTCGACGTTCTCGATCGAGCAAACGATGATGCAGTTGTCGTTGCGGTCGCGAACGACTTCCATCTCATACTCTTTCCAGCCGAGCACCGACTCCTCGAGCAGCACCTCGTTGGTCGGCGAGGCATCGAGTCCGCGGCCGACGATGGCCTCGAATTCCTCGCGGTTGTAGGCGATGCCGCCGCCGCTGCCGCCGAGCGTGAAAGACGGGCGTATGACGGTGGGGAAGCCGATCTCGGCCTGCACGGCGAGCGCCTCCTCCATGCTGTGCGCGATGCGCGCGCGCGCCGTCTCCAGCCCGATTTCGGTCATGGCGCGGCGGAACAGCTCGCGGTCCTCCGCCATGTCGATGGCGCGCCGGGAGGCGCCGATCATCTCCACGTCGAACTTCTCGAGCACTCCCTCGCGCACCAGATCGAGCGCCGTGTTGAGCGCGGTCTGGCCGCCCATGGTGGGCAGCAGCGCGCTGGGGCGCTCCTTTTCGATGATGCGCGCGATGGTGCGCCAATTGATGGGCTCGATGTAGATCGAGTCGGCGGTCTCCGGGTCGGTCATGATGGTCGCCGGATTCGAGTTGACCAGGATGACGCGATATCCCTCCTGCTTCAGGGCCTTGCACGCCTGAGCTCCGGAATAATCGAACTCGCAGGCCTGGCCGATCACGATCGGGCCGGCGCCGATGATGAGGATGCTCTGCAGGTCGGTTCGCTTCGGCATACCCTACCCCCTCAGGCCGGCTCGCCGGCGCCGGACTGGGCTGCGTCGTCCCCCGCACCCGGCTGATCGCCGGCCTGCGCCGCCGGCACGGCGGACTCGCCGCCCGGGCGATCCTCGCCGCGTGCCGCCGGGACCGCCCTGGCCCCCTTGGCGGCGCTGCGCGCCCGCGACTGCGCCTGGCTACGCTTCACCATCAAATACATGAAGTGTTCGAACAGCAGCGTGAGGTCGTGCGGCCCCGGACTCGCCTCGGGGTGGCCCTGGAAGCTGAACGCGGGCCGCTCGGTGTGCGCAAGGCCCTGCAACGAGCCGTCGAACAACGAGCGGTGGGTCGCACGCAGGGTCGGCGGCAGAGTGGCCTCGTCCACCGCAAAGCCGTGATTCTGGCTGGAAATGAACACCCGCCCGGAATCGATCTCCAGCACCGGGTGGTTGGCGCCGTGGTGTCCGAACTTCATCTTCACGGTCTTCGCGCCGCAGGCGAGACCGAGCAGCTGATGCCCGAGACAGATGCCGAACAGCGGTATGTCGGTCTCCAGAAAGCGTCGAATGGCTTCGATGGCATAGTCGCAGGGCTCGGGATCGCCGGGCCCGTTACTTAAGAAAATACCATCAGGATTCATCGCAAGTACTTGATCTGCAGGCGTTTGCGCAGGAACAACTGTCATGCGACAACCGTGCTCGCCGAGGATGCGCAGGATGTTGCGCTTGATCCCGAAATCGTAGGCGACGACGTGCAGGCGGCTCTGCGGTCGTGGCGGCTTCGCCGCCGCAGCCTTGAACACCAGGCCGTCGTTCCACTGGTAGCCACGCTTGGTGGAGACGACTTTGGCGAGGTCCATGCCCTTCAGCCCAGGGAATTTCTTCGCGGCCCGCACCGCGGCATTCTCGTCGATGGAATCCCCGGTCATGATGCACCCGGCCTGGGCGCCTTTTTCGCGCAAAACCCGGGTCAGTTTGCGGGTATCGATGTCGGCGATCGCCACCACCTTGCAGCGCGCGAGGAACGCCCCGAGCGACTCGGTGGCTCGCCAGTTCGAGTGCAGTAGCGGCAGGTCGCGGATCACGAGCCCCGCCGCGTACACGGCGCCGGACTCCAGGTCCTCGGGATTGGTGCCGGTGTTGCCCACGTGCGGATACGTGAGGGTGACGATCTGACGGCAGTACGAGGGATCGGTGAGGATCTCCTGGTATCCGGTCATCGCCGTGTTGAAGACGACCTCCCCGGTCGTGTTGCCCTTCGCACCTACGGAGATGCCACGGAACACGGTGCCGTCTTCGAGCGCTAGCACTGCAGGTGTCGACACTCCGGTTCCTCGCTTCGCGCCGCTGCGCGGTCCGCGCATGCGCAAAGCGGGAGTCGCTCGCTGACGAACGTCCTCCCGCTTCGGTTTGAATTCAATGCCGCTGAAACTGGCCGGGCGCGAATATTAGCGATGAGCGCCTGACCTGTCCATCGAACTTCCGGACAGATTGAGCACGTCGCTCATCGAGTAGCGGCCCGGCGGCTGGCCGGCGAGCCAGGCGGCGGCGCGCAGGGCGCCGCGCGCGAACACGCCGCGGTCGGTGGCCCGGTGGGTGATCTCGAGGCGCTCGCCCTGAAGCCCGAACAGCACGGTGTGCTCCCCGACGATGTCGCCGGCCCGCAGCACCGCGAAGCCGATCTGGCCGCGCTCGCGCGGCCCGCTCGTGCCCTGACGCGGCGGTGCGGCGAGCGCGCGCAGAGGCTCGCCGCGTGCGGCGGCCACGGCCTCGCCGAGTGCGAGCGCGGTACCGGACGGCGCGTCGCGCTTGAAGCGGTGGTGCGCCTCGAGGATCTCGACGTCGGCGTCCGCCCCAAGCGCCTGGGCCGCCAGAGCGACGAGTTTCGCCATCACGTTGACACCCACTCCCGTGTTCGGAGCCACCAGGACCGGGACGCGCTCGGCCGCCGCCGCAAGCGCCGCCACGGCGGCCGGATCGAGTCCGGTGGTGCCGACCAGCAGGGGCACCCCGGCGGCGGCGCAGGCCGAGGCGTGTGCCGCCGCCGCGGCCGGATGGCTGAAATCGATGGCGACCTGCGCGCCGACCAGCGCGGCGGCGGGATCGGCGACGATGGCGACACCGGGCGGCGGACCGACCCGCTCGCCGAGGCGCGCGCTGCCCGCCGAGGCCACCGCCCCGGTGAGGCGCCAGCCGGCCGCGGCGGCGGATTCGTCCGCCGCGGGCTCGGCGAGCTCGCGTAGCAGCGCCTCGCCCATGCGGCCGGTGACGCCGAAGAGGGTGAGGTTACGCACGCGCGCGCAGCTACTCGAGTGCACGCGCGAAGAACTTCTTCACGCCCTCGAAGAAGGACTGTTCGCGCGGCTTGTGGCTGCCTTGCTGCAAGGTCGCCTCGAAGCGACGCAGGAGTTCCTTCTGCTCGGCGCTCAGGTCAACCGGCGTCTCCACCACCACCCGGCAGAACAGGTCTCCGGGCGAGCCTCCACGTACGGGACGCACGCCCTTCTCGCGCAGTCGGAACACCCGGCCCGACTGGGTCTCCGCGGGAATCTTCAGCACCACCTCGCCGTCCAGCGTGGGCACGTCCACCGTACCGCCGAGTGCAGCCGTGGTGAAACTCACCGGCACCTCGCACGACAGGTGGCTCCCCTCGCGCTCGAAGATCGGGTGTTCGCGCACCCGGATCTCGACGTACAGATCGCCCGGCGGCCCGCCGTTGCGGCCGGCCTCCCCCTCACCGGTGAGGCGGATGCGGTCGCCGCTGTCGACGCCCGCCGGGACCGAGACCGCCACGGTCTTCTCCCGGCGCACGCGCCCCTGGCCGTAGCAGGTGTCGCAGGGATTGGCGACGATCTTGCCGCGGCCCTTGCAGCGCGGACAGGGCTGCTGGATGGTGAATATGCCCTGCTGGACCCGCACCTGGCCGTGACCGGCGCAGGTGTCGCAAGTCTTCGGCTGGGTGCCCTTCGCGGCACCCGACCCGCTGCAGGTGGGACACTCGCCGAGCGAGGGAACGCGGATCTCGGTCTCGGTGCCGAACACGGCCTGTTCGAGATCCAGCTCCAGCTCGTAGCGCAGGTCGGCGCCGCGAAAAACCTGGGACCGGCCGCGCTGGCCACCGAAGATGTCCCCGAACATCTCGCCGAAGATGTCGCCGAAGGCTTCCGCGGCGCTGAAGCCGCCGCTGCGCCCGCCCTCGAGTCCGGCGTGGCCGAACTGATCGTACACGGCGCGCTTCTGGGCGTCGGCGAGCACCTCGTAGGCCTCCTTGGCCTCCTTGAATTTGTGCTCGGCATCCGGATCGTCGGGATTGCGATCCGGGTGATATTTCATCGCCAGGCGCCGATAGGCCTTCTTGATGTCCGCCTCGGTCGCCGTGCGCGGCAGATCGAGCACCTTGTAGTAGTCCTGCTTCGCCATCGAGTACCCACGTCGAATAGAAAGACGCCGCCGGCACCATCATGAAGTACCGGCGGCGCACTCACCGTCAAGCGACGATTATTCCGTCGCGGCTCACGCCTTCTTGCGGTCGCCGTCCTTGACCTCTTCGAACTCCGCGTCGAGCACGTCTTCCTTCTTCGTCTCGCCGCCGCCGGCCTCGCCGGCCGCACCCTGAGCGTACATCTTCTGCAGCAGCGGCGCAGAGGCCTGTTCCAGGGCCTGCGTCTTGCGCTCGATGTCCTCGCGATCGTCGCCGGCCATCGCCGACTTGACCGCGGCGAGAGCCTCCTCGGCCGCCCGCTTCTCGTCGGCGCTCGCCTTCTCGCCGACGTCCTTCAGGGCCTTCTCGACGCTGTGCGCGGCCGCGTCCGCCTTGTTGCGGGCGGCGACCAGTTCGCGGAACTTCTTGTCCTCCTCCGCGTGCGCCTCGGCGTCCGAGACCATCCGCTTGATCTCGGCCTCGGAAAGGCCGCTCGAGGCCTTGATCACGATGCGCTGTTCCTTGCCCGTCTTCACGTCCTTGGCCGAGACGTTGAGGATGCCGTTCGCGTCGATGTCGAAAGCGACCTCGATCTGCGGCATGCCGCGCGGCGCCGGCGGAATGTCGGTGAGATCGAAGCGGCCCAGCGACTTGTTGTCCACGGCGCGCTCGCGCTCGCCCTGCAGCACGTGAATGGTCACGCCGGTCTGGTTGTCCTCGGCGGTCGAGAACGTCTGCGCCGCCTTGGTCGGGATGGTCGTGTTCTTCTCGATCACCTTGGTCATCACCCCGCCGAGCGTCTCGATGCCGAGCGACAGCGGCGTGACGTCGAGCAGCAGCACGTCCTTCACGTCGCCGGCGAGCACGCCGCCCTGGATCGCGGCGCCCACGGCCACCGCCTCGTCCGGGTTGACGTCCTTGCGCGGCTCCTTGCCGAACAGGTCGCGCACCGCCTTCTGCACCAGCGGCATGCGGGTCTGGCCGCCCACCAGGATGACCTCCGCGACGTCCTTGAGCGACAGGCCGGCATCCTTCAGGGCGATACGGCACGGCTCGATCGTCTTCTGCACCAGGTCCTCGACCAGCGACTCGAGCTTGGCGCGGGTGAGCTTCATGTTCAGGTGCTTCGGACCGGAGGCGTCGGCCGTGATGTACGGCAGATTGACCTCGGTCTGCTGGCTCGAGGACAGCTCGATCTTCGCCTTCTCGGCCGCCTCCTTCAGGCGCTGCATCGCGAGCGGATCCTTGCGCACGTCGATGCCGCTCTCCTTCTTGAACTCGTCGGCGAGATAGTTGATCACACGCAGGTCGAAGTCCTCGCCGCCGAGGAAGGTGTCGCCGTTGGTGGACAGCACCTCGAACTGACGCTCGCCGTCGACTTCGGCGATCTCGATCACCGACACGTCGAAAGTCCCGCCGCCGAGGTCGTAGACCACGATCTTGCGATCGCCGCCTTCCTTGTCGAGTCCGTAGGCGAGCGCGGCCGCGGTCGGCTCGTTGATGATGCGCTTGACGGTGAGGCCCGCGATCCGGCCCGCGTCCTTGGTCGCCTGGCGCTGCGAGTCGTTGAAGTACGCCGGCACCGTGATCACCGCCTCGGTGACCGTCTCGCCGAGGTAGTCCTCGGCGGTCTTCTTCATCTTCATGAGGACGCGCGCGGAGACCTCGGGCGGCGCCATCTTCTTGCCCTGCACGTCGACCCACGCGTCGCCGTTGTCCGCCTTGACGATCTTGTACGGCACCATGCCGATGTCCTTGCTGACCACGTCGTCGCCGAACTTGCGGCCGATGAGGCGCTTGACCGCGGCGAGGGTATTCTGCGGATTGGTCACCGCCTGACGCTTCGCCGGCTGCCCGACCAGCACCTCGCTGTCCTTCGTGAACGCGACGATGGAGGGGGTCGTGCGATCACCCTCGCTGTTCTCGATAACCTTCGGCTTGCCGCCTTCCATGATGGCCACACAGGAATTGGTGGTGCCGAGGTCGATGCCGATGATCTTAGCCATGCGTGAGTCCTCTGAAAGTTTGCGATTCCGATGTCCGCTACGTGGGGCGCGGACGCGCGATTTCAATCGCGCGCCGGCTTGCGGCCGCCCGCGCCGTTAGCCCGGGGGCTTGCTGACCACGACGCGCGCGGGGCGCAGCAGCCGGCCATTCAGGGCGTACCCCTTCTGCACCACGGTCAGCACGGTGTTCGGCGGCGCCGTGGCGCTCTCCTGGGCGATCATGGCCTCGTGCCAGGCCGGGTCGAAGGGCTGTCCCTGCGGATCGATGACCTTGATCCCGCCCTTCTCGAACGCCCGGTGCAACTCCCTGAGCGTCGCCTGGGCGCCCTCGAGCAGCGCCGGGCCCGGGTTTGCCGCGCCGGCCGCTATGCCGGCCTCCAGGGCGTCGCCCACGGTGACGAACTCCTGTGCAAAGCGTTCGATGGCGAATTTGCGCGCGTTGTCGATCTCGCGCTCCAGCCGCTTGCGATAGTTCTCCATTTCGGCGACGGCGCGCAGGTATTGATTCCAGTTGTCCTGCGCCTTGGCCTGCGCGGCGGCGAGTTCGGCGGACGGATCCGCGGTGGCGGCCGCGGGCTGGGCGGGAGAGTTACCGGCCGGATCCGCCGGCTCGGCCTTGGAAGTGTCGGTCACGGGTTGGCCCTTACGCTGATGAATCGATGCGGGAGGGCGCAGCGCGATCAACGGCGGTCATCCGCTCCCGCCGGGCCACATGGGGGCTATTTTCGAGGGTTCAAGGCCGAACCGAGCAATTTTGCCGTCACGTCGACGATCGGAATCACCCGCTCGTAGGCCATGCGCGTCGGGCCGATGATCCCGAGGACCCCGACCACCCGGTCGTCGATCATGTAGGGAGCCGTGACGACGCTGACGTCGTCGAGGATCCGGTAGCCCGATTCCTGGCCGATGAAGATCTGCACACCCTGGGCCCGCATGCAATTGTCGAGGAGCCTCAGGATGTCGTGCTTCTCGTTGAACGCCTCGAACAGCCTTCGCAGCCGTTCGATGTTCGACAGCTCGGCAAAGCCCATCAGGTTGGTCTCGCCGGCGATGACGTAGCCGGGCTCCAGATCCGACCCCGGCTCGAACACCTTCTGCGCCACCTGGATGGCGTCGCTCATCAGCCGGTCCAGGTGCTGCCGGGTCTCCTGGAGCTGCGCCACCAGTCGCGCACGCACCTCCTGCACCGAGCGCCCGGCGAACGCCTCGTTGAGCGCGTTGGCTGCGCGCCGCAGCTCGTCCGGCGAGTAATACCGGTCGAGCTGCACCACCCGGTTCTGCACTTCGCGGTTGCTCATGACCATGATCGCGAGCGCCCGGTTCTCCGACAGGCTCACGAACTCGATCTGGGTCAAGGCGACATAATTCGGGTTCGGCAGGGTCACGAGGCCCGCCATGTGCGTGACGCTGGAGAGCATCTGCGATGCCACCTGGACCAGCGCGCGGCCGCTGCCCGCCTCGGCGCCGAGGCGCCGCTCGATGGCCTCGACCTCCTCGCTCTGCAGGGGCTTGAGCTTCAACAAGGTGTCGACGAAGAACCGGTAGCCCTTGTCGGTCGGCACGCGCCCGGCGGACGTGTGCGGCGACGCCACGAACCCCAGTTCCTCGAGGTCCGCCATGACGTTGCGGATGGTGGCGGACGACAGGGCGAGCCCGGAGTCACGCGACAGGGTGCGCGAGCCCACCGGCTGGCCGTCGCGGATGTAATTCTCGATGAGCGCCTTGAGCAGCAGTTGCGCGCGCTCGCTCAGCGACTCTTCGGTGCCTTCAGAGGTCGTGCGGTTCATACCCTCATTCCGACGCTACCTACCGAGTCCGCTCGAAGTCAAGTCCGTTCACCCGCCTCGATCGCTGCCATTGGGCGAGTGACCCTGCCGCCGCTAACGTGCTACAAAGCGGAACTCATCATGGCTCCCGCATTCCGCTCCATCGCGCTCGTCGGCAATGCCCGCGATCACCGTGTGGCGGAGTGCATGCTGAGTCTCGCCGCGCACCTCAGCGGCCGCGGTCTCGCCGTGCTGGTGGAACCGGCGGTGGCGCTGCCGTTCGCACCCGGCAGCGTCGATCGCTGCCCCGAAGAGGATGTCGCGCGGCGCGCCGACCTCGTGATCGCCATCGGCGGCGACGGCACGCTGCTGTACGCCGCGCGCTTGGTGGCCGGGGGGCGGGTGCCGCTCCTGGGCGTGAACCGGGGCCGCCTCGGTTTCCTCACCGACGTGAGCCCCTCCACCATGCTCGAGGACGTGGACGCGGTGCTGGCGGGTTCGTGCTCGCAGGATCACCGTTCGCTGCTCGCCGCGCGGCTCGAGCGCCCCGGGGAAGCCATGCGACACGGGCTCGCCCTCAACGACGTGGTGGTCAACAAGCGCGAAACCGGCCGCATGCTCGAATTGGAGACCAGCGTCGACGGGCGCTTCGTCAATGCGCACGGCGGCGACGGCATCGTGATCGCCACCGCGACGGGATCCACCGCCTATGCGCTGTCCTGCGGCGGACCGATCGTCGAGCCGGCGCTCGACGCCTGGGTGCTGGCGCCGATTTCGCCGCACACGTTGAGCGACCGGCCGGTGGTGGTGCGCGCGGGTTGCGAGATCCGGCTGCGGCTCGCCGGCCGCCACGACGTGCTGGCGCGAGTCACCTGCGACGGCGGCCCACTCGGCGACCTCGCCCACGGCGACACTCTGTACGTGGGCGCCGCCGACGCCCAGATCACGCTCCTGCACCCGCCAGGCTACGATTACTACCGGCTGCTGCGCTCCAAACTGCACTGGGGACGCGGCGCCCCCGGGGGCGACTGACCGCCGTGCTCACCCATCTGCAACTGCGTGACCTGGTGATCGTCGACGCCGCGGAGCTCGAGTTCGGCGAGGGGCTGATCGCCCTCACCGGCGAGACCGGCGCCGGCAAGTCGCTGGTGGTCGACGCGCTGTCGCTGGTGGCCGGCGGGCGCGCGAGCGGCGACGTGGTGCGCCAGGGCGCCGAGCGCGCCGAGGTCACGGCGAGCTTCACCGGGCTGCCGGCCGCGGCCCGCGCCTGGCTCGAGGCCCAGTCGATCGACGCCGAGGACGAGGTGATCGTGCGACGCGTGATCGGGGCTGACGGCCGCTCGCGCGCCTTCATCAACGGTCAGCTGGTGCCCATCCAGGCGCTGCGCGAGCTCGGCGATCATCTCCTCGAGATCCATGGCCAGCAGGAATTCCTGCACCTGCTGAAACGCGATGCCCAGCGCGGCCTGCTCGACGATCACCTGGGCGACCCGTCGCTGGTGCGCCCCGTGGCCGACGCGTTCGCCGCGCACCGCGACTGCCAGCGCGAGTTCCAGGCACTGAGCGCCGCCGCGGCCGACCGGGACGCGCGACTCGATCTGTTGCGCTACCAGGTGACCGAGCTGAAATCCGAAGTGGGCACCGTCGCCGACCTCGAGGAGCTGTTCGCCGAGCAAAAGCGCCTCGCGGGCCGCGGCCGATTGGCCGAGGCCGCCCGCCAGGCGCTCGGTGCGGTGTACGAAGCGGACGCGGACACGGCGCACGACCTGCTGGCGCGGGCACACGCCGCACTGCGCCCTGCGCTCGATCTCGACGGGACGCTGGAACCGGCCGCGAAGCTGGTCGCGGAAGCGGCGATCCTGGCGCAGGAAGCCGGCGAGGCGCTGCGCCGGTACCTCGAATCACTGGACGTCGATCCGACGCGGCAGGACGAGATCGAGCGTCGCGCCGCCGCCCTCGAAGGACTCGCGCGCAAGCACCGGGTCGCCGTGCTCGCCCTGCCGGAAGTGCGCGATCGCCTGGAGGGCGAGCTCGCGAAGCTCGAGAACGCAGCGACCACGCTCGGCGGCCTGCAGCAACGGCTCGAGGACCTTGCCAGGGGCTACCGCGCGGCGGCGACGAAGTTGACGGCCGGGCGGCGGCGCGCCGCCGAATCGCTCGGCCGCCAGATCACCGACCTGATGCAGACGCTCGGCATGGCGGGCGGCCGGTTCGTGGTGGAAGTGCGCGCGGCGGCCCAGGAATTCGCGGCGCACGGCGCCGACGAGGTCGAGTTCCTGGTGAGCGCCAACCCGGGCCAGGCCCCCAAGCCGCTCGCCAAGGTGGCCTCGGGCGGCGAGCTGTCCCGAATCAGCCTCGCCGTGCAGGTGGCGGCGGCGGCACGCTCGGCGCCGCTGTGCCGCGTGTTCGACGAAGTGGACGCCGGCATCGGCGGGCGCGTCGCGGAGATCGTCGGACGGCGCCTGCGCGAGCTCGGCGAGCGTTCCCAGGTGTTCTGCGTCACCCACCTGCCGCAGGTGGCGGCGCAGGGGCATCGGCAGTTCCGGGTGCTCAAGCTCACCGACGGCAAGACCACTCGCACGGCGGTGGCGCCGCTGGGACCCGAGGAGCGCGTGGAGGAAATCGCGCGCATGCTCGCCGGCGTCGACGTGACCGACCCGGCGCGGGCGCACGCGCGCGAGATGCTGTCGCTCGCGGCCGGAACGCCGCCGCAACCCGCCAAGGCGAACGCCCGGGAGTCCGCCGGGCGAGGCCGCTCCAGGCGCTAGCCGCCCGCCGCAGCTACGGCCGTCAGGCGACGCGCCGGCCGCCCGCCGACGAACTTCACCGGTTGGGACAGTTCGGCTTGCGACAGTGCCCGTACAGGATGAGCGAGTGATCGCTGATCTCGAAGCCGAGCCGCTTGGCGACGGCCTGCTGCCGCTCCTCGATGCTCGTATCCACGAATTCCTCGACGTGTCCGCAGTCGACGCACACGATGTGGTCGTGGTGTGCGCCCTGATTGAGTTCGAACACGGCCATACCGCCTTCGAAGTGATGGCGCGTGACCAGCCCCGCGGCCTCGAACTGCGTGAGCACGCGGTAGACGGTCGCGAGCCCGATGTCCTCGTTGGAATTGAGCAGCTTCTTGTAGATGTCCTCGGCGCTCATGTGGCGCACCGAAGCGTCGGCGAGGATGTCGAGAATCTTCAGCCGCGGCAGGGTGACCTTCAACCCCGCATTGCGCAGGTCGGTGCTGTCGCTGGTCGGCGGAGGTTTCAGGCGCTGCGGCATGCCCAGGTATCCGGTATGATCCCGCATCGATTATCGGTCATTCGGTCGGACGGCACCACCTCGCGATGAAAATCTGGATCTCCCTCGCCTGCGGTGCGCTGCTCGCCGCCTCGTCCGGCTGCGTCTATCGCATCAACATCCAGCAAGGCAACTACCTCGAGTTGGCGGCCGTGGATCAGGTGAAGGAAGGGATGACGCGCAGCCAGGTGCGCTATCTCCTCGGCACGCCGATGGTGGCGGACAGCTTCGACAAGGAACGCTGGGACTACATCTACTACCTCAAGAAGGGCCGTACGCGGCACGTCGACGAGCGGCGGGTGACCGTGTTCTTCGACGGCGACAAGGTCGCCAAGGTCGAGAAGCCGAGCGCGAAGGTGTTCGCCGAACAGGACGCTTCCGCCGCCAAGATCAAGAACGGCCGCATCTACTGACGACGGCGCGCCTCGCGCACCCGCGCTCTTCGCGCCGCCTTCGGATCCGCCGCGAGCGCACGATACAGCTCCACGCGATCGCCCTCCTCGAGCCGCTCGTCGATCGCGGCCAGCCGCCCGAAAACGCCGACCGCATTCGCATCGAACGGGCCCGCGGCTGCGAACTGCGGGTCGGCCGCCGCCGCCTCGAGCGCAGCGCGCACCGTCGCCGGCGCCGCGATCCGGTAGCGGCCGACGAGCGCACGATCCGCAAAGGCCGCGACCACCTCCACCCGCACCGTATTCCCGGCCGTCGCCGACGCGTCGTCCTGAACGGCCGAGGGCGGCGCGCCGCTCGCACTCACGCCCCGCCCCCACCCCCGCCGGGCGCCTCGCCATACAGCGACCGTGCGCGTTGCACGAAGGCATCCACCACCGTGCCGCAGAGATTCTCGAAGATGCCGTCGAAGGCCATGGCCGTGAGCCGGCTCTTGAATTCGAAATCGACCCGGAACTTGATCCTCGACCCGCGATCGCCGATCGCGTCGAACTCCCAGCGGCCCACGAGCTGCTTGAAAGGACCGTCGACGAGCCGCATGTGGATCCCCGTGTCCGGCTGCAGTGCATTACGGGTGGTGAAGGAGGTACGCAAGGGACCCTTCGACACCTCGACACGCGCGACTCGCTCCGTCGGCGAATCGGCCTCGACGGAAGCGGCGGTGCACCAGGGAAGGAATTCCGGGTAGCGCGCCACGTCGTTCACCAGCGCATACATCTGCGCAGGCGTGTAAGCGACGAGCGCACTGCGTTCGACCACGTGGAGGCTGATGGTTATCTCCTGGCGCGGACCTGCCGCGATGCTGGCGCGATTGTCGGGGAAAAGCGCCGTCATAACAACGAGTGCGGCATCCCGCGCCGCTTGCCGGTAGACTTCGCGCACCGTGAAAGCCAGCGCCGACAAACTGCCGCCAATCGCCGTCAACCGCAAGGCTCGCTTCGATTACTTCATCGAGGAGCAATACGAGGCGGGCATCGCCCTCGCCGGCTGGGAGGTCAAGAGCCTGCGCGCCGGCAAGGCGCAGATCACCGAAGCCTACGTGTACGTCAAGAACGGCGAGGCATTTCTATTCGGAGCGCACTTCACGCCGCTCATCTCCGCCTCGACGCACGTGAACGCGGAGCCACGGCGTACCCGCAAGCTGCTGCTGTCGCGGCGGCAGCTCGATCACCTGGTGGGCGCGGTGGAGCGCAAGGGCTACACCCTGGTGCCGCTCGACCTGCACTGGCGCGCCGGCCGCGCCAAGCTCGAGATAGGCCTCGCCAAGGGCAAGAAGCAGCACGACAAACGCGCCGCAGAAAAGGATCGGGACTGGCAGCGCGACAAGAGCCGGATCCTCAAGGCCAACCGGCGCTGACGCAGGGCGACCGGCGCGCGACGCCCGCGGGGTTGAATCCCGCCCCGGGGCGCCCCATATTCGCCTCGAGGGCCGCTTCGGCGTAAGATGCGGTCTCCCATCGGGGCCGACCGGTTTCGACAGGGGTTGCGAAACTTCAGGGGCGTACCGAGGTGCAGGTTACCTCGTAAAACTACTTGCAAACTCATAGTTGCCAACGAAGACAACTACGCTCTGGCTGCCTAATCGCAGCTGAACCTCGGCCGATTCGTGCTGGTGCGATCGGTTCGAGGGTAGCGCTCACCAGATAGCAAAGCGCACGGGTCCGGGGTGTGCTGCGCGAATCGCTACCGGGCTGGCCGCACGCTTGCCCTGCCCGTCGGGTCGGCGCGCGGCGAGAAACAATGACAGGGCTACGTACGTAGATCTTGAAGCGTAGGACTTCTGGACGGGGGTTCGATTCCCCCCGGCTCCACCATTTATAAGGACTCGGATGACCTCCGGGCCTTTTTTCGTCTGCGATCCCCGCGCCACGCGGGTTTGCGGCCGGCTGTGCTGCGGGTACACGCAGCGCGCACCTTCGCAAAATCAACGCTTTACATTCGGCGGTTCATCATCAACCTCGGTGCCTGGTTGCCTCGGAGAACTGGCCCGCGTGCGTCATTTGTACTAACATTGCGCCAGTTGACCGAGCTAGAGAAGCGCCGCCATGACTGCCATCGCATCCTCGACTGCTGCCCGTTCCGCCCGCTTGGGGCTACGCGCCACGCCGGAACAGGAGGCCGTGCTGCGCCGTGCCGCCGAGGTGGCACACAAGTCGCTGACCGACTTCATCCTCGACAGCGCCTGCCTCGCTGCCGAGCAGACCCTGCTGGATCAGCGCCTGTTTATGGTTTCGGGCAACCAGTACCAGGCCCTGATGGATTTGCTGGAGCGCCCCGAGCAGGCCAACGACGGCTTGCGTGACCTGTTCGCTCGCAAGGCGCCCTGGGACGAGTAGTGACGCTGCGGGCACCGGAGCCCCTGGCCTCGCTGCATCGGCTGGAAGGCTTCGACTGCGGCAAGCCTGCGCTGAATGATTGGCTGCTGCGGCACGCTCGCCAGGCGCAGGGCAGCGGCGCGGCCAAGACCTTCGTCGTGGCCGACGGTGGTGACCGCGTCGCGGGCTACTTCAGCCTGACTGTGGGCCAGGTCGACACGCTGGAAGCGCCGGAGCGCATCCGCAAGGGCATGGGACAGTACCCGGTGCCGGTGGTGATCTTGGCCAGACTCGCCGTGTCACGCGAGCACCATGGCCGCGGGATCGGTGTCGGGATGCTTCAGGATGCGATCCGCCGTACGCTGGTGATCGCCGAGCAGGCCGGTGTGCGGGCCATGCTGACCCACCCAATCGACGAAGATGCGGCGCGTTTCTACACTCGGTTCGGATTCATCGCTTCGCCATTGCGCGAGCAGCAATTGCTTCTGCTGCTGAAGGATGCGAAGAGAGTTCTCCCATGACGCAATCGACCGAGTGGGATTGGATCGAGGAGAAGCTGTCCTCATCGCTAGTTCGGCAAAGCTGATTCCGAGAGTTCATCGC
>DAIDHD010000040.1 GCA_027459765.1 Gammaproteobacteria bacterium
AACGCACGGCACAGGCCGGCGGCTTGCGCCCCCGTTGCCGCCCGGCGCCGCCTGCGCTAGCGTCGGGGTCCTTGGCTGGCTCCTCTATATAGGTGTCCCCTGGAACTCGCGCTCCCCGTCGGCGTGAACCTCCTGCTCGGCGCGATCATGGTCGTGCTGTTTGCAGTGGTCGCCCGGCCGGACCGGGCCCGCCTGTCGGGCGCGGACGAGGCCCGTGCGCTCATCGAGGCGCGCATCGGCGCCGCCTGCGGCGACGTCGCCGTCACCGCGGACGGACGCGGCGCGGTGGCCGAACTCGTCGGCCTCGCCGCCATCGGCCTCATCGATCGCCACGCCCGGCGCTGGACCGTGCGTGCGGTGACGTCCTCGGACCTCGCCCACGTCCAGCGCGACGGCGCCACGCTTTTGCTCGGGCTTAGGGACTTCGGCTGGCCGCGGGCGCGCCTGACCTTCGCCGATGTCGCCACCAGCGAGGCGTGGGGCGCGCGCTTCGCAGCGCTTACCGAGACGGCGCCGTCCGGGGTGCCGCATGCCTGATCCGCGCCTGGTGCACGGCGTCGAGGCGCTGCAGATCCTGCTGCTCCTCCTGATTCCGCTCGAGCTGTGGCTGATCGCCCGCGGCCGTATCCGCGGCGAATACGACCCTCAAGATACCCTGGCCAACATCGGGGTGAGCGTGGGCAGCATCGTCTTCTGGGGCTTGGGGAGCGGGCTCCTGCTCTCGGTGGTCGCCCGCATACACACCCATCGCTTGTTCGACATCCCCTGGACCAGGGGCACCTTCGCGGGGGCGTTCGTGCTCGAGGACCTGCGCTACTACGTCTGGCACCGCATCGGCCACCGCTCGCGCTGGTTCTGGGCCTCGCACGTCGTCCACCACTCGAGCCAGCACTTCAATCTGTCCACGAACCTGCGCCAAAGCTGGACCTCGCAGTTCAGCGGCCTGATTCTCTTGAGCGCACCGCTCGCCTGGATCGGCTTCGATCCGGCCATGACCGGCATCGCCTTCGCCATCAACCTCCTGTACCAGTTCTGGATCCACACCGAGGCGGTGGACCGGATGCCGGCCTGGTTCGAATATCTCTTCAATACGCCCTCGCACCACCGCGTCCACCACGCCAGCAACGCGCGCTACCTCGACGCCAACTACGCCGGGGTGTTCATGGTCTGGGACCGGCTTTTCGGCAGCTTCGTGGCCGAAGACCCGACCGAGCCGGTGCGCTATGGCATCGTGAAACCCCTCGACACCTATAACCCCGTGCGCATCGCGCTGCATGAGTACGCCGCCATCGGCCGCGACCTCCTTAAATCCGGCCGCACCGTTTCGGAGCGCGCCCGGACCCTGTTCGGCCCGCCCGGCGCCTCGCTCGCGCCCCCACCGCCCGTACCTGCGCTGACGCTAGCCGCCGCGCGCGAGTCCGCCGCCGCCTGAAGTTCCGGCCGCGCCGCAGGCGCCGACAATCTCCGCTCGCCGCGGCCGGGGTGCCTTTGGTATTCTGTCGACCTTTTCCCTTTAATTTCACGGGCAAGGCCCGAAGTAGAACCCATGGCGCGAATCACCGTCGAAGATTGCCTCAAGAACGAACCCAACCTCTTCAACCTGGTGCTGCTCGCCGCCAAGCGCGCGCGGCGCCTGGCGAACGGCGCCGAGGCGACCGTGGAGTGGGAGAACGACAAGCCCACCGTGGTGGCCCTGCGCGAGATCGCCGCGGGCAACATCACCCCGGAGATGCTGGTGGAGCCGGAGCCGGCGCCGGTGGTCGAGGCGCCGATGAACGACATGGAGATCCCTTCCGACTTCCGCGCCCCGCAGCTCGGCCTGGGAGACTGATCTTAAGGAGCCGGCCCTAAAGGACCCCATGGACTATGCGTCTTCCCTCCTCGGATTCCTCCCCGGTGGCAGACGCTCCACGGGGATCGGGCAGCTTCTAGACAAGCTCGAGAGCTACCTCCCGCCGCCGCAGGTCGAGCGCGTGCGGGAGGCCTACGACTTCGGCGCCGAGCGCCACCGCGGCCAGACCCGGGTCTCGGGCGAGCCCTACATCACCCACCCGGTCGCGGTCGCCGACATCCTCGCCGACTTGAAGCTGGATGCCGACACCCTGGTGGCGGCCATCCTGCACGACGTCATCGAGGACACCCCCACCGCCAAGGCGGAGCTCGCCTCGGTGTTCGGCCAGGTGGTGGCCGAATTGGTCGACGGGGTGAGCAAGCTCGACCAGATCCAGTTCAAGAACCGCCAGGAAGCCCAGGCCGAGAGCTTCCGCAAGATGCTCCTGGCCATGACGCGCGACATCCGCGTCATCATGGTCAAGCTCGCCGATCGCATGCACAACATGCGCACCCTCGGCGTCATGCCGCCGGCCAAGCGCCGCCGCATCGCCCGCGAGACCCTCGAGATCTACGCCCCCATCGCCGAGCGATTGGGTCTCTACACGGTGAAGCTGGAACTCGAGGACTTAGGATTCCGCGCGCTCTACCCCGTGCGCTACAAGGTGCTGGAGCGCGAACTCAAGCGCGCCCGCGGCAACCAGAAAGAATTCATCGCCAAGATCGCCGAGACCTTCCGCGGCGCGCTCCTGAAGGCCGCCATCGACGGTGCGGTGGAGGGCCGCGAGAAGCACCTCTACAGCATCTACCGCAAGATGAAGAAGAAGGGCATCTCGCTGACGGAAATGGTCGACGTCTACGGCTTTCGCATCGTGGTCGAGGACGTCGACACCTGTTACCGGGCGCTCGGATTGGTGCACGGCGTCTACAAACCCATGCCCGGGCGCTTCAAGGACTACATCGCCATCCCGCGCGTGAACGGCTACCAGTCGCTGCACACCACGCTCTTCGGCCCGAACGGCGTGCCCATCGAGGTGCAGATCCGCTCCGAACAGATGCACCGCGTCGCCGAGTCCGGCATCGCCGCGCACTGGAAGTACAAGTCGGGCGGCGACGCCTTCGGCGGCGTCGAACACGATAGAGCGCGCGAGTGGCTGGCGAGCCTGGTGCAGATCCAGGAGGGCGGCAGCTCCGAGGAGTTCCTGGAGAGCGTCAAGGTCGACCTCTTTCCGGACAAGGTCTACGTGTTCACGCCGAAGGGCAAGATCCTGCGCCTGCCGAGCGGCGCCACCTGCGTCGACTTCGCCTACGCCATCCACACCGACGTCGGCAACCGCTGCGTCGCCGCCAAGGTGGACCGGCGCTTGGTACCGCTGCGCACGCCGCTCCGTAACGGCCAGACGGTGGAGATCATCACGGCGAAGGGCGCGACCCCGAACCCCTCCTGGTCCTCGTTCCTGGTGAGCGCCAAGGCGCGCGCCGCCATCCGCCAGTACTTGAAGAACCTGAAGCGCAGCGAGGCCATCGAGCTCGGTCGGCGACTCCTCAACGTCGCCCTCGAAGAGTTCTCCATACCGCTGAAGAAGATCCCGGCCGAGACCCTGCAGGCGGCCGTGAAGGAGGCCGGTCTCGAGGACACCGACCAGCTCTTCGAGAAGATCGGCATGGGCGAGCGCCTCGCGCCGCTGGTCGCCCGACGCCTCTTGCCGACCAACGAAGGCGAGCTCACGCACCACACCGCCGGCCCGCTGATGATCGCCGGCACGGAAGGATTGTTGGTGTCGTACGCGCACTGCTGCTTCCCGATCCCCAACGACCCCATCATGGCCTACCTGAGCGCCGGTCGCGGCGTGGTCATCCATCGCCAGGCCTGCGGCAACCTCGCCGGCTACCGCAAGCAGCCCGAGAAGTGGCTGTCGGTGGCCTGGGAGGCACAGGCCGGGCGCACCTTCGCCTCGGAAATCCAGCTCGAGATCAGCAACCGCGTCGGCGTGCTCGCGGCGGTGGCGGCGAGCATCGCCGAGACCGGCACCAACATCGATCAGGTGTCGCTCGAGGAGCGCGACGTCGACAGCTCCTCGCTCAGGATCCAGATGCAGGTGCGCGACCGGCACCACCTCGCCCGCGTGCTGCGCGTCGTGCGCCGCATGCCGGACGTGCAGCGCGTGTTCCGCACCTTGGCGTAGAATTCGGCGCGGCGCGTTGCCGCCGGCGAGCGCCGCGGCACGCACGGCAATTGACGTCCAACCACGACACGGCGACCCCATGAGCAAAACCATCGTTTCCACCGACACCGCGCCCGCGGCCATCGGCGTCTATTCCCAGGCAGTGCGCGTCGGCAACACCCTGTGGGTGTCGGGCCAGATCCCCCTGGACCCCAAGACCGGGCAGCTCGTCGCCGGCATCGAGGCGCAGGTGCGCCAGGCGTTTGCGAACCTGAAGGCCATCGTCACCGCCGCCGGCGCCACGCTCGATCAGGTGGTGAAGGTGAACGTGTATCTCACCGACCTCGCCCACTTCCAGCTCGTCAACCAGGTGATGGCCGAGATGTTCCAGGCGCCCTACCCGGCGCGTGCCGCCGTGGGCGTGGCCGCCCTGCCGCGCGGCGCCGAGGTGGAAGTGGAGTGCATCGTCGCGCAGTGAGCCCGGCGGCGCCCGCGGCGGCGCGACCGGTCACGTCCTTGCGCGGCGTGGGCGCCGCGCTCGCCGAGCGCCTGCGGGCCCTCGGCGTCGAGACCACCCAGGACCTGCTCTTTCTCCTCCCGCAGCGCTACGAGGATCGCACCCGCGTGGTGCCGTTGGGGGAACTCATGCCGGGCCAGCGCGCCTCGGTCGAGGGCGAGGTGCTGCTCACCGAGGTGGTGTTTCGCGGCCGGCGCCAGATGCTCTGCCGCATCGGCGACGGCTCCGGATTCTTGACGCTGCGTTTCTTCTACTTCAACGCGCAGCAACAGCAAGGCCTCGCCCGCGGCACCCGCATCCGCTGCTTCGGTGAGGCACGCCGCGGCCCCACGGGCCTGGAAATCGTGCACCCCGAATACCGCCGCGCCGATTCGCGCGCGGCCGAAGTCGCCGCCGAGCACCTCACGCCCATCTATCCCGCCACCGAGGGCGTGACGCAAGGCAGGCTGCGCCAGCTCGTCGGCCTTGCGCTCGATGCCGCCGCGAACGGCGACCTGCCAGACCTTTTGCCGCCGGCGCTGCTCGACGATGCGCGCCTGCCGTCGCTGGTCGAGGCGCTGCTCACCGTGCACCGCCCGCCGGCGGACGCGCCGGTGGCCGCGCTCGTGGAAGGCCGCCACCCGGCGCAGCGCCGGCTCGCCTTCGAAGAGCTGCTTGCGCACCAACTGTCCTTGAAACTCCTGCGCCAGGACATCCAGCGCGAGCCGAGCTGGCCGCTCGCCGGCGGTGGCGCGTTGAGGCAGCGGCTCCTGGCTTCGCTGCCGTTCTCGCTCACCGGCGCGCAACGGCGCGTGCTCGAGGAAATCCGCCGCGACCTCGCGCAGCCGCATCCCATGCTGCGCCTGGTGCAGGGCGACGTCGGCTGCGGCAAGACCCTGGTGGCCGCGCTCGCCGCCACCCACGCGGTGGAACAGGGCCTGCAGGTGGCGCTGATGGCGCCCACTGAACTCCTCGCCGACCAGCACGCGCAGAACTTCAAGCGCTGGTTCGAGCCGCTGGGGGTCGTGGTGGCCTCGCTCACCGGCCGGCTCACCGGCAAGGCGCGCGCCGCCGCGCTCGAGGGCGTGGCGCAGGGCCACGCGTCTGTCGTGGTCGGCACGCACGCGCTCTTCCAGGAGCACGTGCGCTTCGCTTCGCTCGCGCTCGTCATCGTCGACGAGCAGCACCGCTTCGGCGTGCACCAGCGACTGTCCTTGCGCGAGAAGGGCGCGCGCGACGGCCAGGTGCCGCACCAGCTCATCATGACCGCCACGCCCATCCCGCGCACGCTCGCCATGACCGCCTACGCCGACCTCGACGTGTCGGTGATCGACGAGCTACCACCCGGGCGCACGCCGGTGAAGACCGTGGTGATCGCAGAGAACCGCCGCGACGAGGTGGTGCAGCGCATCCGCAGCGCCTGCCTCGCCGGGCGCCAGGCCTACTGGGTCTGTCCGCTGATCGACGAGAACGAGGAGATGCCCTACCAGGCCGCGGAGGAAACCGCGGCGACGCTCGCCGAGGCGCTGCGCGAGCTCAAAGTCGGGCTCGTCCACGGGCGCATGCCGCCGGCCGCCAAGGAAGACACCATGCGCCGCTTCAAGGAGGGCCAGATCGACCTCTTGGTGGCGACCACGGTGATCGAGGTGGGCGTGGACGTGCCCAACGCCACCCTCATGGTGATCGAGAACGCCGAACGCATGGGACTTGCGCAGTTGCACCAGCTGCGCGGCCGCGTCGGCCGCGGCGAGCACGCCAGCTCCTGCCTGCTGCTCTACCGCGCGCCGCTTTCGATGCTGGCGCGCGAGCGCCTCGCGGTGATGCGCGACACCAACGACGGCTTCGCTGTGGCGCGCCGGGACCTCGAGTTACGCGGCCCGGGCGAACTCCTCGGCACTCGCCAGACGGGCCTCGCCCAGATGCGGGTCGCCGACCTCTCCCGCGACGCCGACCTCCTGCCCAAGGTCCAGGTGGCGGCCGAGCGGCTGCTGGCCGAGTGGCCAGCCTCGGTGGCGCCGCTCGTGCGCCGCTGGGTCGGCGCCGCCGAGCGCTACGGCCGGGTCGGGTAGAATCGCCGCCCATGATGAATCCCAAGACGGCGGCCGTCCCGACCGTGCAGTGGCTGCCCGCCGAGCGCCTGGGCGAGCGTCCGCTCGACCCCGCCTTGCGGGTCTGGTTGATCGGCAAGGGTCTGCTCACCGAGCGGCTGAAGGCGGCGAGCCAGAATCGCTTCACTTTGAGCCTGGTCGAGCAGAACACGGCGCTGCTGCCAAAACCGGTACAGTCCGCGCTCGGTGTCTCGGACGCCGCCGGCCTGTTGCGCGACGTCGAGATGCGCGGCGCCGGCGTGCTGTGGGTGTACGCACGCACGGTGGTGCCGGATTCGACGCTGAGCGCGCACCCGTGGCTCGCGGAGCTCGGCGACGCCGCCCTCGGCGAAACCTTGAGCGCCTTGAGCGGCGTCGAGCGCGGGCCCTACGAGTACGCCTGGCTGCCGCCCGAGGAGCCGCTCGCGGCCCGCGCCCGCGAAGCCTCCGGCAGCCACGACGGCGGCCTGTGGTCGCGGCGCTCGCGCTTCACTATCCGCGGCGCACCGCTCCTGGTGCACGAACTCTTCTTCCCCGCCGTCGCCGCCGGCCACCCCGCGTCGCGGCGGGTCTGACGGGCGCGGACGCCCCCCCATGGCGCTGCCTCGCTCCGGCCCCGAACTTCTCGAACGGCTCGAGGCGCGCTGGCGCTGGGCGCTGTACCGGCTGCGCTTCCACCCCTTCGTGGCGCGCGACCTGCCGCGCATCGCCGCGACGCTCGAGGAATACGCGCGGCTCGCGCGCCTCGACAAGCCCATCGGCATTTGGCTTTTGCTGTGGCCGACGCTGTGGGCGGTGTGGATCGCCGGCCGCGGCCACCCCGCCGGCCCCATCGTAGTGATCTTCACGCTTGGCACCGTGCTCATGCGCTCGGCGGGCTGCGCCATCAACGACTACGCCGACCGCCGCTTCGATCCGCACGTGGCGCGCACCCGCGAACGCCCGCTCGCGGCCGGCCGGGTCACGCCTCTCGAGGCGCTCGCGCTGTTCGCGCTGCTTGCGCTCGCGGCGCTGATGCTGGCGCTGAAATTGAATCGGCTCGCGCTCCTGTACGCGGTGGCGGGCGCCTTCCTCGCCGTCACCTATCCCTTCATCAAGCGCTTCTTGTCGGTGCCGCAGCTGTACCTGGGGCTCTCCTTCGGCTGGGGCATTCCCATGGCCTTTGCCGCGCAGCTCGAGCGTGTACCGCGCATCGCCTGGGTACTGTTTCTCGCCAACATCCTCTGGGTCACGGCCTACGACACCATCTACGCCATGGTGGACCGTGAGGACGACTTGAAGATCGGCGTGCGCTCCACCGCCATCCTGTTCGGTGACGCCGACCGCCACGTCATCGCCATCCTGCAGGGCCTCGCTCTGCTCACCCTGTGGCTCGCCGGCCAGTCGCTGCGCATGGCGGGCTGGTTCCACACCGGCCTCGCCGCGGCGGCGGTGTTCTTCCTGTATGAACTCTGGCTGATCCGGCGTCGCGACCGCGCGGCCTGCTTCCGGGCGTTCCTCAACAACCACTACGTCGGCCTGGTGGTGTTCTTAGGCATCGCGGCCGAGTACCTGTTTCGTCAACCGCCGACCTGACCTTGAGTTGACGAAGCGGGCGGATGCTCCCGATACTGCCTGGATGACCATCCGCCACGACTGGACCCGCGCCGAGATTCAGGCGCTCTTCGACCGGCCGCTCCTCGACCTCGTGTTCGAGGCGCAGGGACTGCACCGGCGCTACCACACCCCGAACACGGTCCAGGTGAGCACCCTGCTCTCCATCAAGACCGGCGCCTGTCCCGAGGACTGCGCCTACTGCCCCCAGAGCGTGCGCTACGACACCGGCCTCGACGCGGAGGACCTCCTCGAGCTGCAGACCGTCACCGCGCGCGCCCAGGCGGCCAAGGACGCCGGCGCCACGCGCTTCTGCATGGGCGCGGCCTACCGCTCGCCGAAGGCGAAGGACCTCGCCAAGGTCGCCGCGCTGGTGCGCGCCGTGAAGGGTTTGGGCCTCGAGACCTGCGCCACGCTCGGCATGCTCACGCCGGACCAGGCGGTGGCGCTGAAAGAGGCCGGGCTCGACTACTACAACCACAACCTCGACACCTCGCCCGAGTACTACGAGAAGATCATCACCACCCGCACCTACCAGGATCGGCTCGACACCCTGGAGGCGGTGCGCGCCGCCGGCATGAAGGTGTGCTGCGGCGGCATCGTCGGCATGGGCGAGGGCGCGGAGGACCGCGTCGGGCTGCTGCACGCGCTCGTGACGCTCCCCGAACACCCGGAGAGCGTGCCCATCAACCTTCTGGTGCGGGTCGAAGGCACGCCGCTCGCCGACACCGCCGACCTCGACCCGTTCGAGTTCGTGCGCGCCATCGCGGTGGCGCGCATTCTCATGCCGCGCTCGCACGTGCGGCTGTCCGCCGGCCGCAGCGGCATGAGCGACGAGCTGCAGGCGCTGTGCTTCCTGGCCGGCGCCAACTCGATCTTTTACGGCGAGAAGCTCTTGACCACCGGCAACCCCGACACGGCGCGCGACCGCGCCCTGTTCGCGCGTTTGGGCATCACCCCCGAGGCGCCGCCCGCGGCCGACGTCGCGCACGGCACCGCCGCGCAAGACACCGCCGCGCCGATCGGCACCGCGGCCACGCCCGACGCCGCGCACATCGCGACGGGCGCCCCCGCCGCCGCCTGAGCCGCCATGCGCACCGCCGCGTCGAGCCTCGCGCGCGTGCGCCGCGCCTTCGACCGCGCCGCGCCGGCCTATGACAGCGCCGCCGTGGTGGCTGCCGAGGCACGCGCCGCGCTGCTCGAGCGGCTCGCGCTCACGCGCCTCGAACCCGACCTCGTCGTCGACCTGGGCGCGGGCACCGGCCACGCCACCCGCAAACTCAAAGACCGCTATCCGCGCGCGCAGGTGCTCGCGCTCGACGTCTCGTTGGGGATGCTCGCCGAGGCCGCGCGCCGCCAGTCGCTGCTGCGGCGGTTCGGGCGGGTGTGCGCGGACGCCGCGCGCTTGCCGTTCGCGGACGGAAGCGTCGATCTGCTGTACGCGAATCTCCTCCTGCCCTGGGTGGACCCGGAAATCGCGCTGCCGGAGTTCCGTCGGGTCCTGAAACCCCAGGGGCTGCTCACCCTCACCGGCTTGGGTCCGGATACGCTCAAGGAGCTACGCGCAGCGTGGGCGGCGGTGGACCCGACGGTGTCGATGCCGCTGTTCATCGACATGCACGATCTGGGCGACGCGCTGGTGCGGGCCGGGTTTGCCGCCCCCGTGCTGGACGTGGAGCGCTGGACGCTGCAGTACACCGAGTTCGACAAGCTCGCCGAGGACCTCACCGCCTACGGCGCGCCCGCTTTCGCGCCGCGTGCTCATCGTGGCGCATTGGCCGGCGCCTACGAGGGCTGGCGGGCGGACGGCCGCTTGCCGGCCACCTGGGAAGTGGTGTTCGCGCAGGCCTGGGGCCCCGCGCTGCGCCCTGAACGCAGCCGCGGCGGCGAGACCCGGGTGCCGCTCTCGGCCATCGGCCGGCGGCCGGGAGCCACGCCGTGATCCGCGGGGTGTTCGTCACCGGCACCGACACCGAGGTGGGCAAGACCCGCGCCTCGACCACGCTCTGCCACGCCTTCGCGCGGGCCGGCCGGCGGGTCGCCGGCATGAAGCCCATCGCCTCGGGATGCGAGCTCACCGCGCAGGGACTGCGCAGCGGCGACGCGCTGGGACTGGTCGCCGCCATGAACGTGACCGCGCCCTACGAGCTCGTCAATCCGTATGCCTTCGAGCCCGCCATCGCCCCGCACATCGCGGCGCGCGAAGCGGGCGTCGCCATCGACTGGGAACGCCTGGATCGCGCCTACCAACACCTCGCCGACCTCGCCGACGTGGTGGTGGTGGAGGGGGCCGGCGGCTGGCTCGCGCCCATCGACGCCACCCGCGCCTTCGCGGACCTTGCGCAGCGCTGGCAGCTGCCGGTGATCCTCGTGGTGGGCCTGCGGTTGGGGTGCCTGAATCACGCCCTGCTCACCGCCGAGTCCATTGCGGCACGCGGTTTGCCTCTTTTGGGCTGGATCGGCAACGCCATCGACCCGAATTTCACGCGCGCCGACGAGAACGTGGCGACGCTCGTTGAGCGTCTGCCGGCGCCGCTCTTGGCGCGTTTCCCCTACGCGCGAGAGGCCGATCCGGCAGAACTCGCGGCCACGGTGCGCTTGCCCGCCGAGGCGTGATCGCGGCGCGCAAAATGCGCGCCGTGTCGGCGCCGCCGACGGCGCCGTTGGAGTATCCTTCGCGCTTGTCATGGAACAGCGGATCGAGCTTGCCCCCCATTGCTCGCTGACGCCTTTCGGCGCCAAGCTGTTCTTTGCGTTCACCTGCCTGATTTCCTTGAGCTTTTCCGTGGCCTTTCTGTTCCTTTACCGGCGCGGCTGGCCGGTGCTGGTGTTCTGGGCTCTGGAAATGACGGCGCTCGGACTCGCGCTTTACCTCAACATGCGGCGGCGGCGCTGGTCGCAGACGCTTCTCATTACCGACGCGCACATCAGTCTCACCACGCGCTCGCGCCGGGGCGAAGCAAAACAAGAGTTTGCGCGGCATTGGGCGAGGGTTAAACTGCGTGCGCCGCGTAGCCGGCTGTACCCGAGCCGCCTGCTGATCGAGAGTCACGGGCGCGCCTATGAGGTCGGAAGCTTCCTCAACGAAGAGGAGCGTAGCCGGTTGGCCGAGCGTTTACAGGCGCTGGTGGGCGGGGTCGCCGAGTCCCCGCCCCTGGAATTCGACCGACGTTAAAGAGGTTTCGTTGAGATGCGTGTGACTCCGGTTCGTTTGCTGTCCTCCCTCGCTTCGCTCGCCTTCGCGGGCACGGCCGGTGCCAACACCTCCAACGGTTACAACCTGCCCCCGGGCGTGACCGACATCAGCCAGGCCATCTACGGCCTGCACATGGAGATCTTCTGGGTCTGCGTCGGCATCGCGGTGGTGGTGTTCGGCGCCATGATCTATTCGCTGGTGATGTTCCGTCACTCCAAGGGCGCCGTGCCCGACACCACCATGGTGCACAGCACCAAGGTGGAGATCGTCTGGACCATCATCCCGGTGCTGATCCTGGTCGCGATGGCGGTGCCGGCGGCCGAGATCATCTTGAAGATGGAGGACACCCGCAATTCCGAGCTCACCGTGCGGGTGACCGGCTATCAGTGGAAGTGGCAGTACCAGTACATGGACCAGGCCGAGGGCATCGGCTTCTTCTCCACCCTCAAGCAGGATTCGAACTTCGCCCGGCAATTGAATTCCGGCGTCGATCCTTCGACCGTGCCGAACTACCTGCTCGACGTCGATCACCCGCTGGTGGTGCCGAGCGGCACCAAGGTGCGCATCCTGCTCACCTCCCAGGACGTGATCCACGCCTGGTGGGTGCCTGACTTCGGCGTCAAGCGCTCCGCCATCCCCGGTTTCGTGAACGAGCTGTGGTTCAAGGTCGAGCCCGGCAAGGAAGGCATCTACCGCGGCCAGTGCGTCGCGCTCTGCGGCCGCGACCACGGCTTCATGCCGGTGGTGGTGGACGTGCGCACGCCGGACGATTTCAAGAAGTGGGTCGAGGAGCAGAAGGCCGCCTTGAAGCAGGCCGCTGCGCCGGCCGCCGCCGCGCCCGCCACGGCCCAGGTCGTGGACGTGAAGCCCGCCGGCTGAGCGCCGCGCACCCGAGGTTCGACGAATCGGTTCAGGTTCCAGTCAAGTCAAGCATCAGAGAGTCAAGCCCATGGCACACGCACACGCCGACACCGCTCACCACGACGAGCACCACGACCAGCCGATCTCCGGCATCCGCCGCTGGCTGTTCGCCACCAATCACAAGGACATCGGCACGATGTACCTCGTGTTCAGCTTGATCATGTTCTTCGTCGGCGGCTCCATGGCCATGGTGATCCGCGCCGAGCTGTTCAAGCCCGGCCTGCAGCTGGTCGACCCCGGTTTCTTCAACCAGATGACCACCATGCACGCGCTGATCATGATCTTCGGCGCGGTGATGCCGGCGTTCGTCGGACTCGCCAATTGGATGGTGCCGCTGCAGATCGGCGCGCCGGACATGGCGCTGCCGCGCATGAACAACTTCAGCTTCTGGATCCTGCCCTTCGCCTTCACGCTGCTGCTGTCGACGCTGTTCGTCCCGGGCGGCGCGCCGGCCGGCGGTTGGACCATGTACCCGCCGCTGGTGCTCCAGGGCGGCAACTTCGTGCCCATGCTGATCTTCGCGGTGCACCTGATGGGCGCCTCCTCGATCATGGGCGCGATCAACGTGATCGTGACCATCATGAACATGCGCGCGCCGGGGATGAACCTGCTGAAGATGCCGCTGTTCTGCTGGTCCTGGCTGATCACCGCGTACCTCTTGATCGCGGTGATGCCGGTGCTCGCGGGCGCCGTGACCATGCTGCTCACGGACCACTTCTTCGGCACCAGCTTCTTCAACGCCGCCGGCGGCGGCGACCCGGTGATGTTCGAGCACGTGTTCTGGTTCTTCGGACACCCGGAGGTCTACATCATGATCCTCCCGGCCTTCGGCATCATCTCGGAGATCATCCCGACCTTCTCGCGCAAGCCGCTCTTCGGCGCGGTGTCGATGATCTACGCCACCGCCTCGATCGCCTTCCTGTCGTTCATCGTGTGGGGCCACCACATGTTCGTCGACGGCATGCCGGTCGCCGCGCAGCTCTTCTTCATGATGTCGACCATGCTGATCGCGGTGCCGACCGGCGTGAAGGTGTTCAACTGGACCGCCACCATGTGGCGCGGCTCGCTGTCCTTCGAGCCGCCGATGCTGTTCGCGGTGGCGTTCCTGTTCCTGTTCTCGATCGGCGGCTTCTCGGGGCTGATGCTCGCGCTCACGCCGGCCGACTTCCAGTACCAGAACACCTACTTCGTGGTGGCGCACTTCCACTACGTGCTGGTGCCGGGCGCCGTGTTCGCCATCATGGCCGCGGTGTACTACTGGCTGCCGAAGTGGACCGGCAACATGTACAACATGACGCTCGCCAAGACGCACTTCTGGCTGTCGGCGATCTTCGTGAACGTCCTCTTCTTCCCGCAGCACTTCCTCGGCCTCGCCGGCATGCCGCGCCGCATCCCGGACTACGCAGTGCAGTTCACGGACTGGAACATGGTGTCCTCGATCGGCGGCTTCGGTTTCGGCCTGTCGCAGATCCTGTTCGCCGTGGTGATCATTCAGTGCGTGCGCGGCGGCGCCAAGGCGACCTCGACGGTGTGGGAAGGCGCGACACCGCACGGCCTCGAGTGGACCATCCCCTCGCCGGCGCCGTACCACAGCTTCACCGAAGCGCCGGAAGTGAAGTGACATGAGTGGCGCGATGGATCCGGCACCGCGGCCGAATCGATTCCTGATCGCAGGACTCGTGCTGCTGGCGCTCGGCTTCTACGTCGGGTTCATCGCGCTCACCTGGTTCCGCAGCCACCACGGATGAACGCGGAGGAGAAGCAGCGGGAAAACCGCAGCCTCACCCGCCGCCTCCTCTTGATGGCGGCCGGCAGCTTCGGCTTCGGCTGGGCGCTGGTGCCGCTGTACTCGGTGTTCTGTTCCGTCACGGGCATCGGCAACGCCGATGCCCGGGTCGGCGCCGAAGTGGCCCACGAGGCCATCGACCCCAATCGCAAGCTCACCATCGAGTTCGTGGCCTCGCCCGCCTCGGTCGGTGTGTACGAATTCCGCCCGGACGCGCCGACCATGAGCATCCATCCGGGCAAGCTCTACGACACCCAGTTCTACGCCAAGAATCTCACGGCCGACGCCTCCGTGGCGCAGGCGGTCCCGAGCATCTCGCCGCCGGAAGCGGCGAAGTACTTCCACAAGACCGAGTGCTTTTGTTTCAGCCCGCAGCACTTCGCCGCGGGCGAGGGGCGCGAGATGCCGGTTCGCTTCATCGTCGACCCGGCGCTGCCCCCGTACATCGATCGCATCACGCTGGCCTACACCTTCTACGACACCACCCAAGGTGGCGGAAATCGCTGACGGACCGGTTTAGAATGCGCGGCTAGGATTCAAACTCAACCTGCAGAGACACGAAGATGGCTCACGCCCACGCCCAGGAAACAGACAAGTACTACGTTCCGCACCAGAGCCCCTGGCCGATCTACGGCTCGGTGACCCTGTTCACCCTCATGGCGGGCGCGATCGCCACCCTGAACACCTGGCTGCCGGCGTGGTCGCTGCTGCCGGGCTTCGTGATGCTCGCGCTCATGTTCTTCTTCTGGTTCGGCACCGTCGTCGACGAGAACCAGCGGGGCATGTACAACATGGCGGTGGACCGCTCGTTCCGCATGGGAATGATGTGGTTCATCTTCTCCGAGGTGATGTTCTTCGCGGCCTTCTTCGGCGCGCTGTTCTACGCTCGCGAACTCGCGGTGCCGTGGCTCGCCGGCGGCGGCACCAAGGCGCTCGACAAGGTGCTTCTCTGGCACCAGTTCGCCGGCTCCTGGCCGACCAACGGACCGGCGGCGCTCGGACCGCGTGCCGACGGCACCTTCGAGACCATCCCGGCGCTCGGCCTGCCGGCGATCAACACCGCCATCCTGCTCACCAGCAGCGTGACGGTGACCATCGCCCACCACGCCATCCTCGCCAACCGGCGCGGCCTCGCGAAGCTCACCCTGGCGCTCACCTTCCTGCTGGGTTTCACCTTCGTGTACCTGCAGGCGCGTGAGTACCACGAGGCCTACACCGAGTTCGGCCTGCAGCTCGGCACCGGCATCTACGGCTCGACCTTCTTCATGCTGACCGGCTTCCACGGCTTCCACGTGACCGTGGGCGCGATCATGCTCACCGTGATCTGGCTGCGCCTGATGAAGGGTCACTTCACGCCGCAGCGCCACTTCGCGTTCGAAGCCGTGGCCTGGTACTGGCACTTCGTCGACGTGGTGTGGCTGGGGCTCTTCATCTTCGTGTACTGGCTGTAAGCCGGTACGGAATTCGCGACCTTAGACGAGGCCGCCCGCGCAAACGGGCGGCCTTTTTCTTCCCTTTAAGGGGCGCGCGCTAGTGCGGCCCGGTCGGCGCGATCCAGCCCTCGTGGTACGCGATCAAGAGCAGCACGAACAGCAGCAGGGACAGCGAGATGCGCGCGGTGAGCGCCTTCGCCATCTTGCCGCCGTCGTTGCCGCCCGCGGTGGAGAGGTGAAACAACGCCTTGCCGAGGCTGGCGACGATGAGGATCAGGAGTGCGATGACCAGGATTTTGAATGGCACGGGCTTGGCCGGTCGGTGATGAGGACGTGAATTATATCGTGTCGATCCGCGTCGGCTCGCGCGTGTTCGCACCGCGGCTGGTGCCGACGCTGGTGACGGTGGCGCTGCTCGCGCTGCTCTTGTCGCTCGGCCGCTGGCAACTGCACCGCTACGCGGAGCGCAAGGCGCTGTTCGACGCCTTCGATCGCGGCAGCGACGCCGCCCGCATCACGGTGGACGCGCACAGCCCGGCCGTGCCGCGCTACCAGCCCATCGAGGTGCACGGCCACTACGACGCGGGCCGGCAGATCCTGATCACCAGCCTGTCCGACGCCGCCGGCCGGGTGGGCTACGAGGTGATCACGCCCTTGGCGCTCGCGGGCGGCGGCTGGCTGCTGGTGGACCGTGGCTTCGTTGCCGGCACCGCGCCGGCGCCGGGGGCGCCCTCCGCCGCCGCGCTGGCCGTGGGCGACGAGCAGCGCGCGGTGCGCGGCCGCGCCGGCGAGCTGCCGCGGCCCGGCATCCGCCTGGGAGAACCCGCGCCGCTCGCACCGCCCTATCCGGTGGCGGCGCTCTTTCCCACCCACGCGCAGATCGCGGCGCTGCTCGGCGATTCGGCGCTGATCGAGTCGACGCCCGTGCTGCTGCTCGATGCGCGGGAACCCGACGGCTTCGAGCGCGACTGGAAGCCGGGCGGCTTCCCGCCGCTGCGCAACTTGGGCTATGCCGTGCAGTGGTTCGCGCTCGCGCTCGCACTGGTGATCATCTACGTCGTGACCAATACTCGCCGCCTTAGGCCGCAAGGCACCCCATGACCGCGACCCACCCGAACGCCCGTACCACCCCGACGCCCGGCGCGACGCCCGGCGCGACGCCAGGTGCAACACCCGGGGCGACGCCCGATCCGGCGCACACGCGGCGGCAGCGGCGGCTGTTCCTCGGGCTCGCGGCGCTGTTCTTCGTGCCGGTGTTGGTCGCCTTCTACCTCTACTACGGCCACCACGACTGGCACCCCGCCGGCCACGTCAACAAGGGCGATCTGATCGATCCGGCGCGACCGCTGCCGGCGCTCGCGCTCGAGCGGCTCGACGGCGGCCGGACCGCCGCCAACTGGCTCACCGGCAAGTGGACCCTTCTCTACGTCGGCGCCGCGAGCTGCGCCGAGGGCTGTCGGCACGACCTGTACGTCTCGCGCCAGGTGCGGCTGCTGCTCAACAAGGACCTCGACCGAGTGCAGCGCGTGTTCCTGGCGACGGGCGAGGGCGCGGATCTTGCCTTCCTGCGCACCGAACACCCGGACCTGATCGCGGTGCGCGCCGACGCCGCGGCCGCGCCGCTCCTCGCCGAGATCCCGGCCACGGCGCCCGTGGGCTCCGACCGGATCTATCTCATCGACCCGCTGGGAAATCTCATGATGTCGTATGCGCCGGATGCGGACCCGAAGGGGCTGCTCGAAGACCTGAAGCGGCTTTTGAAGCTGTCGCACGTGGGCTGAACCGCCATGCACGCCGATCGTCGCCTCCTGTTGTTTCGTCGTCTGGCGCTTGCCGGCGCGCTGCTCGCCGCCTGCGTGGTGGTGCTCGGCGCCTGGGTGCGCCTCACCAATGCGGGGCTGGGGTGCCCCGACTGGCCGGCCTGCTACGGGCACATCGTGCCCAGCGCCGAACACGGCACCGCCAAGGCCTGGCACGAGATGATCCACCGCTACGTCGCCGGCACGCTCGGGCTCATCATCGTCACGCTGTTCGTGTGGGCCTTCATGCGCCGCCGCGACCGCGGCCAACCGCTCGTTGCCGTGGCGCTCTTGTTCCTGGTGGTGTGCCTGCAGGGCACGCTCGGCGCACTGACCGTGACGCTCCTCCTGAAGCCCTTGATCGTCACCTCGCACCTGCTCGGCGGCCTCACCACCTTAGGATTGCTGTGGTGGCTGTCGCTCGAGCCGCAGCGGCGCGGCCTCACGCCCGCCGAAACCAGCTTGAAGCCGTTCGCGCTGCTCGGGTTCGCCGTGCTGGTGATGCAAATCGCCCTGGGCGGCTGGACCAGCACCAACTACGCCGCCGTGGCCTGCCCCGACTTCCCCACCTGCCAGGGCTCGTGGTGGCCGTCCCCGGACTACCACGACGCCTTCGTGCTGTGGCGCGGTCTCGGGATCAACTACGAGGGCGGCGTGCTGGCGGGACCTGCGCGCGTGGCCATCCACCTGACCCACCGCATGGGCGCGGTGGTGGCGGGCACGGTGCTGCTGAGCTTAGGGGTGACGGCGCTGCTGCGCGGCCGGGCGCGCGCCGTGCGCACCGCCGGCGCCCTGCTCGCCGGCGCCGTGGTGCTGCAGATCACGTTAGGCATTGCGACGGTCCACTACGGCGTGCCGCTGCCCGTTGCCACGGCGCACAACGCCGGCGCGGCGCTCTTGGTCGTGAGTATGGTCACGCTGCTGCGCGCGCTGTGGCCGGCGCCGGCCATCGGCATGGTACCCTTGTCGCGTGTCCAGCCTGCCCGATAACCCGGCCCTGCCCGCCCTGCGCGAACCGCGCTGGCGGGACTATTTCGAGCTCACCAAGCCGAAGGTGAGCCTGCTGATCGTGTTCACCGCGGTGGTGGGCATGGTGCTGGCCACGCCCGGCATGGTGCCGCTGGCGCCGCTGGTGTACGGCACCATCGGCATCGCGCTCGCCTCGGGCTCAGCGGCCGCCTTCAATCACGTGCTCGACCGTCGCTTCGACGAACACATGGCGCGCACCCGCCGCCGGCCCTTGCCCAAGGGACACTTGAGCCACGGCCAGGCGCTCGCCTTCGCGAGCCTGCTCGCCATCGGCTCGATGGCGGTGCTCTGGCCCACCGTGGGACCGCTCACCGCGGTGCTCACTTTCGCCTCGCTGATCGGCTACGCCATCGTCTACACGCTGTGGCTGAAGCACGCGACGCCGCAGAACATCGTCATCGGCGGCGCCGCCGGCGCAGCCCCGCCGGTGCTCGGCTGGGCGGCGGTCACCAACAGCATCGACCCGCACGCGCTGCTGCTGTTCATCATCGTCTTCACCTGGACGCCGCCGCACTTCTGGGCGCTCGCCATCGCGCGCCGCGACGACTACGCCCGCGTCGGCATCCCGATGCTGCCCGTCACCCACGGCATCGAACACACCCGGCTGCAGATCCTGCTGTACTCGATCCTCCTCGCCGTGGTGACGCTATTGCCCGTGCTCACCGGCATGAGCGGCGCGCTGTACCTCGCCGCGACGCTCGCGCTCAACGCGCGCTTCCTGTGGATGGCGGTGCGCCTTTACTCGAAGCCGCGCCCGGAACTGCCGATCCTGCTGTTCCGCTACTCGATCACCTACCTGATGCTCTTGTTCGCGGCGCTGATCGTCGACCACTACCTGCCGCTGCCGGTCTAGACCGAAAGGCCCCCCACCGCCGCCAGCGGCAGCCGCCGGATGCGCCGCCCGGTGGCCGCGGCCAGCGCATTCGCGATCGCCGGCGCCACCGCCGGCACCGCCGCCTCGCCGATGCCGCCCGGCGCCTCGGTGCTCTCGAGGATGTGCACGTCGAGTACCGGCACCTCGTGGATGCGCGCCACCCGATAGGCGTCGAAGTTGTGCTGCCGCACCTCACCGTTCTTGACGTTGATGTCGCCCCACAGCGCCGCCGACAGGCCGAACACGAGGCCGCCCTCGATCTGCGACTCGACGATGCGCGGATTGACGCGCGTGCCACAGTCCACCACACAGGTGAGCTTGTGCACCGTGAGGCGCCCGTGCTCGACCGAGATCTCGGCCACCTGACCGATGTGGGTGTCGTAGCCCTGCAGCAGAGCGATCCCGAGGTGATGGCCCGGCGGCGCGTGCCCCCAGCCGGCGCGTTCGGCGGCCTCCTTGAGCACGCGCGCGTGGCGCGGCTTGGCGGCCAAGAGGCTCAAGCGAAACTCCAGCGGATCGCGTTTCGCCGCGGCCGCGAGCTCGTCCATGAAGCACTCGATGGCGAAGCAGTTCTGCGCGTGGCTCACCGACCGCATGTAGCCGCAGTCGATGCCGATCTCCTGGCGCGTGTAGGTGAGGCGCGTGTTCGGCACGGCGTAGGGGAAGTTGATGGCGTACTCGACCACGCTGTCGTCCACGCCCTTCACCGGCGGGAACATGCGCGCCGTGACCGAAGGACTGACGATGTGCAGCGACCACGCGTCGACGGCGCCAGCCGCCGCGCCCCCGCCCGCGCCCGCGCCCGCGCCCGCGCCCGCGCCCGCAGCCAGCGCCGCCGCCAGTTCCAACCGCGCCGGCGGCCGGTAGGTGTCGTGCGTCATGTCGTCTTCGCGGGTCCAGATGAGCTTCACCGGCGCGCCCACCGCCTTGGAGGCGAGCACCGCCGCCGGGATGAAATCCACGTCCAGGCGCCGGCCGAAGCCGCCGCCGAGCAGCGTCGTGTGCACGCGCACCTGCGCCGCCGGAATGCCGAGCGCCTTCGCCGCCGTCTCCTGCGACACCTGTTGCACCTGGGTGCCGACGTACAGATCGCAGCCCTGCGCATTGACGTCGGCGGTGCAGTTCATGGGCTCCATGGTGGCGTGCGCGAGCAGCGGCACCTCGTAGCTCGCGCGCAGCACCCGCGCCGCCCTCTTCAAGGCCGCCGGCGCATCACCAGAGGCGTGCGCTTCCATCCCCGCGTCCTTGGCGGCCGCGCTCGCGAGCAGCGCACGAATCGCGGCATCGTCGAGGTGCGCGTTCGCGCCCGGCTTCCAGGTGACCTTCAGTGCGCTGCGCGCGGCGAGCGCCTGCCAGAAGTGCTCCGCGACGATCACCACGCCACCGTCCACCGCGAACACCTTGCGTACGCCGGGTAGCTTCTCGGCCGCCGCGGCATCGAGCGAACCCACCGCGCCGCCGAGCACCGGGCTCTGCAGCAGGGTCGCGTGCAGCATCCCGGGGAGCTTGACGTCGATGCCGAACTCGGCGCTGCCGTCGACCTTGGCGGGCGTGTCGGTGCGCGCGAGCCCCTTGCCGATGAGCTTCCAGTCCGCAGGGGCTTTCAGCGCCGCGGGCTGGTCGGTGACCAACGTGGCCGCGAGCGCGGCGAGCTCGCCGTAGGAAGCCGAGTGACCCGCGCCGTCGACCACGCGGCCGTCGACCGCGCGACAGGTGGCCGGATCGACGCCGAAGCGCTGCGCCGCAGCCGCGATCAGCGCGCGGCGCGCGCGCGCGCCGGCCATGCGCAGCTTTTCCCAGGCGTCCTGCACGCTGTTGCTGGTGCCGGTGATCTGGCCGCCGTTGCCGGGATTGACGTAGGCCGCGCCCACCGGCGCGGCCTCGATGCGCACCCGTTCGAGCGGGACTTCGAGTTCCTCGGCGAGCAGCATGGGCAGCGCCGTATACACGCCCTGCCCCATCTCCGATCGATCCACGATCACCGTGATCGAGTCGTCGGCGGCGATGCGAAGCCACGCATTGAGCGTCGCCGGCCCGCCGGACGCCGCCGCGCCGCCGGCCCCCGCGCCGGCCCCGCCCGCACCGCGCTTGGCGCACGCCGGCAGCGTGAGCGCGATCAGCAGCGCCCCGCCCGCGCCGACGGCGCCCTTCAGGAATTCGCGCCGGTCGAGCTCGCTCACGGCTTCACCTTGGCGAGTTCGGCGGCGCGGTGAATGGCGCGGCGGATGCGCGGATAGGTGCCGCAGCGGCAGATATTCCCGGCCATGGCGGCGTCGATGTCCGCGTCGCTCGGTTGCGGGGTACGCTTGAGCAGCGCCGCCGCCGACATGATCTGCCCCGACTGGCAGTACCCGCACTGGGGCACGTCGATCTCCATCCAGGCGCGCTGCACCGGGTGGCTGCGATCCGCCGACAGGCCCTCGATGGTTGTGATCGCGCGCGTACCCACGGCCGAGAGGGGCGTGACGCAGGCGCGTACCGGTTCGCCGTCCAGGTGCACGGTACAGGCGCCGCACAGCGCCCGGCCGCAGCCGAACTTGGTGCCGGTGAGATTCAAGTGATCGCGCAGCACCCACAGGAGCGGGGTATCGGCGGCTGCGTCGACCGACACCTCGCGACCGTTCACCTTCAACGTCGTCATCGCCGGACATCCCCCTGCGGCGGCGGCCGCGTCGTTCTTGCCAGGATGGTACACCGGCCCCGGCGCGCCGTGCCCCGGTGATGGCCCTGCCCCGGTGATAGGATCGCGCGATGAAGACCGACAGCCCCTTCTACCCGCGCGTGTTCGCACTGCTGGTCGCGGCCGTGCTCGGCTACGCCTTGGTGCAGATCTTCCGCCCGTTCCTGGGGTGCATCACCTGGGCGGCCTTCCTCGCCTTCCTGCTCGCGCCCCTCAAGGCACGGCTCGCGCGCCGCCTCGGGCGGCCCGGGCTCGCCACCGGCTTGCTCACGGGCCTCACGCCCGTGGTGATCGTGCTGCCGCTCACCGCGGTGTCGGTGGAGTTCGTGGCGCAGATCGGCACGCTCGCCAAGCGCGTGCAGGCGCTGATCCGCCAGTTCGACATCAAGAGCCTCGCCGACCTGTCCCAGTTTCCGGGTATCGGCCACGCCTACGACTGGCTCGCGGCACACGTCGATGTGTCGCCCGACCAGATCCAGGGCTGGCTCATGTCCGGCTCGCAGGATCTGCTGCAACACGCCGCCGGCTGGAGCGGCGCGCTATTCCTAGGTGCGCTCGGTTCGCTGGTGTCGTTCGGCATCACGCTGTTCCTGCTGTTCTTTTTCCTGAGCGACGGCGAGGCCATGGTGGCGCGGGCGCGCGCCTTCATACCGCTGGAGGAAGAGCGCAAGCGGCGCCTGTTCGCCGAGCTCGGCGCGGTCACGCGCGCCATCGTCTTCGGTACCAGCCTGACCGCGCTGCTGCAGGGCCTGCTGCTCGGCATCGGCTTCGCCATCGCCTCGCTGCCCTCGCCGGTGGTGTTCGGCGTGCTGGCGGCGCTGCTCGCCATGCTGCCCGTCGGCGGCGCGGCGCTGGTGTGGGTCCCGGCCGCGCTGTGGCTGTTCGTCACCGGCCACTGGGGCCTCGGCGTGTTCATGAGCGTGTGGGGACTCCTGCTCGCCGGCCTCGACAACGTCCTGAAGCCCATGCTGATCTCCGGCCGCGCCCGCATCTCGCCGCTGGCGGTATTCCTGGGCGTTCTGGGCGGCATTCCGGCTTTCGGCGCCATCGGTTTCGTGCTCGGGCCGGTGGTGCTCTCTCTGGTGATCGCGCTGGCGGAATTCGCCGAGGAGAGCCGCGCGGCGCACGCGTGAGGCCGGCGCGCACGTCCCGGCGCGCCCTTGTACAATTCGCGCCCTGATGGACGTCTCCCACCTTCTCGACGGGCTCAACGACGCGCAGCGCCAAGCCGTGGGCGCGCCGCTCGGCGCGGCGCTGATCCTCGCCGGCGCCGGCAGCGGCAAGACGCGCGTGCTCACCCACCGCGTCGCCTGGCTGATCGAGGTGGAGGGGGCGTCGCCCTCCTCCATCCTCGCGGTGACCTTCACCAACAAGGCCGCGGCCGAGATGCGCAGCCGCATCGAGACGCTGCTCGCCATGCCGAGCGGCGCGATGTGGATCGGCACCTTCCACGGTCTCGCGCACCGGCTCCTGCGGCTGCACTGGCGCGAGGCGGGCCTGCCGCAGAACTTCCAGATCCTGGATTCCGAGGATCAGACCCGGTTGCTGCGCAAGGTGCTGAAGGCGATGGACCTCGACGAGGCCCGCTGGGTGCCGCGCGAGGTGCTCTGGTTCATCAACAACCAGAAGGACGAGGGCCGCCGGCCGGGATCGCTCAAGGACGAGGGCGATCCGACGCGTCGCGAGTTGATCCGCATCTACACCACCTACGAGGACGCCTGCCGCCGCGGCGGCGTGGTCGACTTCGCGGAGCTGCTGCTGCGCGCCTACGAAGTCTGGCGCGACCACCCGGAGCTCCTCGAGCACTACCGGCAGCGCTTCCGCCACGTGCTGGTGGACGAGTTCCAGGACACCAATTCGATCCAGTACCGCTGGCTCACGCTGCTCGCCGGCCGCGACGGCATACCGTTCGTGGTCGGCGACGACGACCAGTCCATCTATCGCTGGCGCGGTGCGCGCGTCGAGAACCTGCAGCAGTTCCGCCGCGACTACCCCGGGGCGGTGCTCTACAAGCTGGAACAAAACTACCGTTCCACCGGCACCATCCTCAAGGCCGCCAACGCCCTCATCGCCCACAACGGCGGCCGCCTCGGCAAGACCCTCTGGACCAGCGGTGGGGACGGCGAGCGCATCAAGCTCTACGCCGCCTTCAACGAGCGCGACGAGGCCGACTTCGTCGTCAACCGCATCAAGGAGTGGGTGGAGCGCGGCGGCGCGCGCCGCGAAGTCGCGGTGCTGTATCGCTCCAACGCCCAGTCGCGCGTCTTCGAAGAAGCCTTCCTCAATTCGCGCACGCCCTATCGCGTCTACGGCGGCCTGCGCTTCTTCGAGCGCGCCGAGATCAAGGACGCGCTCGCCTACCTGCGCCTGGTGGCGAGCCGCGCCGACGACTCTTCCTTCGAGCGGGTGGTCAACCTGCCGGCGCGCGGCATCGGCGCCAAGACCCTCGACACGGTGCGCGACGCCGCCCGCGCCGGCTCTACTTCGCTGTGGGCCGCGGCGCAGGCGGCCATCGCCGGCGGTACGTTGCCGCAGCGCGCGGCACAGGCGCTCGGCGCCTTCCTCGACCTGGTGGAGCGCCTCGCCCGCGAGGTGGCCGGTCTCGAGCTGCACGAACAGGTCGACCACGTCATCCAGGGCAGCGGCCTGATCCCGCACTTCGAGAAGGAGCGCGGCGACAAGGGCGAGGGCCGGGTGGAGAACCTGCTCGAGTTGGTGAGCGCCGCGCGCGGCTTCTCGCCGGAAGGCGAGTCGGAGATGTCGCCGCTCGACTCCTTCCTCGCCCACGCCGTGCTGGAATCCGGCGAGGGGCAGGCGGACCCGTACGAGGATTGCGTGCAGATGATGACGCTGCACTCGGCCAAGGGCCTCGAGTTCCCGGTGGTGTTCCTCGCCGGCATGGAGGACGGTCTGTTCCCGCACCAGCGCTCCATCGGCGACTTGGCCTCGCTCGAGGAAGAACGCCGGCTGTGCTACGTGGGCACCACCCGCGCCATGCGCCAGCTCTACATCACCTACGCCGAGCAGCGCCGGCTGTACGGCGTCGACCAGTACGGCATGCCCTCGCGCTTCATCGCCGAGCTGCCGCCGGAGGTGATCGAGGAGGTGCGGCCGCGGCTGAAGGTCTCCCGCCCCGTGTTCACCCCGCGGCCGCGCGCGGGCGCCGGCGGGGGGCGTGTGGACGGCGGCGAGTCGGCCGCGCCCGGCATGCGCATGGGCAGCCGCGTGCGCCACGCCAAGTTCGGCGACGGCGTGGTGCTCAATTTCGAGGGCAACGGCCCGCAGGCACGGGTCCAGGTGAACTTCGAGCGCCAGGGCACCAAGTGGCTGATGCTGTCGTACGCGAATCTGCAGGTGGTCTGAGGGCGCCGCCGGCGCCCCGTGGTGTAGAGTAGGACGCGTCGTGAAGATCATCATCCTGGGCGCAGGTCAGGTCGGCCGCACGGCGGCGTACCACCTCTCTCGCGAGGAGGCGAACGACGTCACCGTCGTCGACACCAACGAGGAGGTGCTGCGCGAGCTGCAGGACCGGCTCGACATCCGCACCGTCAACGGCAATGCGGCGAGCCCGCGCATCCTCGAGGCCGCGGGCATCGCCAACACCGACATCCTCGTCGCGCTCACCAACAGCGACGAGGTCAACATGCTCGCCTGCCAGGTGGCCTGGACGCTGTACCGCACGCCGAAGAAGATCGCGCGCGTGCGCTCCTCGGCGTACACCGAGCGCGAGCGGCTGTTCGGCGAGAACGCCGTGGCGGTGGACGTGTGGGTCAGCCCGGAACAGCTGATCACCGAGCACATCGCACGCCTGATCCGCTATCCCGGCGCGCTGCAGGTGCTGGACTTCGCCGACGGCCGCGTGCGGCTGGTCGGCATCCACGCGCTCAAGAGCGGGCCGCTGGTGGGCCAGGCCCTGAAGACGCTGCGTGAGCACATTCCGGCCGCCGACGCGCGCGTGGCGGCGATCTATCGCGCCGGCCGCAGCATCAAGCCGGAGGGCTCCACCGTCATCGAGGACGGCGACGAGGTGTTCTTCCTCGCCGCGCGCGAGAACATCCGCACCGTCATGAAGGAGATGCGCCGCGAGGAGGCGCCGGTGCGCCGGGTGGTGATCGCCGGCGGCGGCAACATCGGTTTCCGGCTCGCCTCGCGGCTCGAGGACAAGAACCAGGTCAAGCTCATCGAGCGCGACAAGAAGCGCGCGCGGCGCGTGTCCGAGCAGCTCAAGAGCACCACCGTGCTGCAGGGCGACGCCGCCGACGAGCAGCTCCTCCTGGAGGAGAACATCGACAACGCCGACGTGTTCGCGGCGCTCACCAACTCCGAGGAGGCCAACATCCTCTCGGCGATGCTGGCGAAGCGTCTCGGCGCCCACAAGGCGATGGCGCTGATCAACAAGCCCTCGTACGTGGAATTGATCGAGAGCGGCTCGATCGACGTCGCGATCTCGCCGCAGACCGTGACCATCGGCTCGCTGCTCGCGCACGTGCGCCGCGGCGACGTAGTGCGCGTGCACTCGCTGCGCCGCGGCGCGGCGGAGGCCTTGGAGGTCGTGGTGCACGGCGACGCCGACAGTTCCCGGATCGTCGGCCGGCGCATCGAGGAGATCACGCTGCCCGAGGGCACCACCCTCGGCGCGGTGGTGCGCGGCGAGGACGTGATCATCGCCCATCACGACACCACCATTCAGCCCGACGATCACCTCATTCTGTTCCTGACGGACCGCCGCCACATCGAGGCGGTGGAGAAACTCTTCCAGGGCTCCGCGTCCTTCCTGTGAAAGACCTCGTCCTGCCGGTCGCGCACCTCTTCGCGCTCGTCATGATGGTGTTCTCCGCGGCGATGCTCGCGCCGCTGGTGCTGGCGCTATGGCAATTCGACGGCGCGCTCTGGTCCTTCCTCGTGTCCGCGGTGGCGACCTTCGTGATCGGCGCGCTGCTGTGGCTGTCGACGCGGCGCTTCAAGCGCGAGCTGAAGACCCGCGACGGGCTGCTGCTGGTGGCGCTCACCTGGGTGGCCCTGCCGGCGGTGGCCGGCTTCCCGCTCTGGAACTACCTGCCCATCAACTTCACCGACGCCTACTTCGAGGCGGCCTCCGGGCTCACCACCACGGGCGGCACGGTGCTCACCGGGCTCGAGTTCCTGCCGCGCTCCATCAACCTGTGGCGCCACCTCCTGTCGTGGATCGGCGGCATGGGGATCATCGTGCTCGCCGTGGCCATCCTGCCGGTGCTCGGCATCGGTGGCATGCAGATCTATCGCGCCGAGATGCCCGGACCGATGAAGGACGCCAAGTTGACGCCGCGCATCGGCCAGACCGCCAAGCTCCTGTGGGCGGTGTACGCCGGGCTCACCGTGGTGTGCATCGGCTGCCTGAAGGTCGCCGGTATGGACTGGTTCGACGCCGTGTGTCACGCCTTCTCGGCCCTCTCCTCCGGCGGCTTCTCGACCTACGACGCCAGCATCGGCCACTTCAACTCGCTGTCCATCGAGCTCGTGCTGGTGGTGTTCCAGGTGCTGGCGGCGTTGAACTTCGCCACCCACTACCTCGCCTGGAGCCAGCGCGGGGTGCAGGCCTACTTCCGCGACGCCGAGGCGCGCGCCATCCTGGGCGTGCTGGTCCTGTCGGTGGTGGGGATCGCGGTGTTCCTGACCCTGAAGGGCACCTATCCCGACTTCCCGACCGCCCTGCGGCACGCGGCCTTCAACGTGGTCTCGGTGGCCACCGACTCCGGGCTGCACACCCAGGACTATTCGCACTGGCCGATCTTCGCGCCCATGTGGATGCTGTTCATGAGCTCGATCGTGGCGAGCTCCGGCTCCACCGGCGGCGGCATCAACATGATCCGCACGCTGATCCTCGCCAAGCAGGCCAACCGCGAATTGAAGTCCCTGGTGCACCCGAACCTGGTGCTGCCGCTCAAAGTCGGCGGCGCGCTCATCCAGAACCGGGTGGTGTTCGCGGTGCTCGCGTTCGTGTTCCTGTACTTCATGAGCCTGGTGACGCTGGTGCTCGTCATGCTCGCCAGCGGCCTCGACTTCATGACCGCCTTCGGCGCCATCCTCGCCTGCATCAACAACGCCGGCCCGGGCTTAGGGCTGGTCGGCCCCGGCAGCAACTACGGCGTGCTGAACGATTTCCAGACCTGGGTGTGTTCCATCGCCATGCTGCTCGGCCGACTCGAGGTATTCACCCTGTTGGTGCTGTTCACGCCCACTTTCTGGCGTAAATGACGGCCAGGGTGACCCGTCGATCCCACCGACTCGCCGAAAGGGACTCGACCGGCAGCAGCAGTACCCGCGGCCACGCAACCTCCCCAAAATCAGCCATTGAGTGGGAGGCGCGACAGCCGTGATCGCACTTTTGCAACGCGTGGTGGAATCTCGCGTCACCGTTGACGCCGCCATCGTCGCCTCCGGGGGACACGGGCTGCTGGTCCTGGTCGGCGTGCGCCCAGAGGACACGACCGGGAATGCCGACAAACTCCTCGACCGGATCCTCAAATATCGTGTTTTCGCCGACGATCACGGCAAGATGAATCGCAATATCGTCGAGATCGGCGGCGATCTCGTGCTGGTACCGCAATTCACCCTGGCCGCCGACACCCACAGCGGCCTGCGGCCGAGCTTTGCGAGCGCCGCGCCGCCGGCGCTGGCGCACGCCCTGTTCGAGCACCTGGTCACCGCGGCGCGTGCGCGTCACCCGCGCGTCGGCTGTGGCGTGTTCGGCGCCCATATGCAGGTGTCGCTCACCAACGACGGCCCGGTGACCTTCTGGCTGGAAACGTGACGCCGAGCGCACCCGCGGCGCACGGGCGCGCAGCGGTCGCGCCGCCTCGCGTGGCGCGCTGTGCTTTGGCGTATCATGGGCGCCCTTGAGACCTGACGGCCCCGCCTTTGGCGGCGCCGCGCGAGCGGAGCACCCCATGTTCGATTCAAAGATGTTGCTGGTCATTCTCGCCATTGCCCTCGTGGTGTTCGGCACCAAGCGCCTGCGCACCATCGGCTCGGATCTCGGCGCCGCGGTACGTGGCTTCAAGCAGGCCATGAACGAGGGCGAGGCCGACGAGTCGGCCAAGCAGCAGGCCAAGCCCGAACTCCTGAAACAGGACAAGGCCGACGCCGATTTCGGCACCACCGGCAGCGCGACACGCGAGGCCGAGGGCAAGAAGCCGAACGCCTGATCCCACGCAAGATGCTGGACATCGGTTTTTCCGAAATCCTGCTCACCTCGGCCATCGCGCTGGTGGTGCTCGGTCCGGAGCGGCTGCCGCGCGTCGCGCGGCAGGTCGGCAACTGGATGGGCCGCGCACGCGTGATGGCGCGCCAGTTGACGGAGCAGCTGGAGCGGGAAGTGAACGCCGAGGAGTTGCTGCGCGAGCAACAGCGAATCAAGGAGTCGCTGGACCGCGCGGTCAACCCGCCACCGGCGCCGGCGACTGCACCCGCGGCCGCCGCTACACCTGCGGCGGCAACGGCGGCCGATGGCGCCGCGCACGTCACGCCGAGCATTCTGCCACCCTCGCACGCGACCGAGCCGGCGCCGCCGGCGGCGTCCCCGGGAGATCACCCGCCCCATGAGTGAGCCCGGCGCCGATCCGGAGCTCGCCGAAGGCACGCTGATCTCGCACCTCCTCGAGCTGCGCGATCGCTTGTTGAAGGCGATGATGGCCGTGGGGCTGTGCTTCGTGCCCTGCGCGGCCTACATGAACGAACTGTTCACGTTCGTGGCGAAGCCGCTGCTCGCGAAGCTGCCGGCGGGGGCCACCATCATCGCCACCAGCGTGGTGGCGCCGTTCACCGTGCCGTTCAAGCTCGCGCTGCTGCTCGCCCTCGGCATCGCCATCCCGTTCGTGCTCTACCAGGCCTGGGCGTTCGTCGCGCCGGGGCTGTACCGCCACGAAAAGAAGCTCGCCGTGCCGCTCCTGATCTCGAGCGTGCTCCTCTTCTACCTCGGCGCCGCGTTCGCCTATTTCGTGGTCTTCCCGGTGATGCTGAGCTTCTTCGTCGCCACCACGCCGCACGGCGTGCAGATGATGACGGACATGAACAGCTACCTGGATTTCGTGATGGTCCTGCTTCTGTCCTTCGGCGCCGCCTTCGAAGTGCCGGTGGCGACGGTGCTCCTGGTGTGGACCGGCTTCGTGCGCCTCGGCGCACTCAAGAAGAACCGCGGCTTCGTGCTGCTCGGCATCTTCATCTTCGCCGCCTTCGTCACGCCGCCCGACGCGGTGTCGCAGAGCGCCATGGCGCTGCCCATGTACGGCCTGTACGAGATCGGCATCGTGATGGCCGGCATCCTCTTGAAGGACAAGATCGCCGCGCGCGAGCGCGACGACGCCGAGGCGGCCAAGCGCGAGTCGGGCGGCTGACGTGGCGGCCACCTTCCTCGGCCACCCGCGCGGCCTCGCCACGCTGTTCTTCACCGAGATGTGGGAGCGCTTCACCTTCTACGGGATGCGCGCGCTCCTGGTGCTGTTCCTGGTGGGCGCGGTGCAGACCGGCGGCTTCGGTATCGACGACCGCACCGCCACGGCGATCTACGGCCTCTACCAGGCCGCGGTCTATCTCGCCGCGCTGCCCGGCGGCTGGATCGCCGACCGGCTGATCGGCGCGCAGCGCGCGGTGGTCGCCGGCGGAATCGCCATCGCCGCCGGCAATGCCATCCTCGCCTTCTCCACCACCCCGCGCGACTTCTACCTCGGTCTGGTCGTGATCGTGATCGGGGTCGGGCTCCTGAAGCCGAACGTCAGCGCCATCGTCGGCGATCTCTACCCCGAGGGCGGCGCGCGCCTGGACTCGGGCTTCACCGTGTTCTACATGGGCATCAACGCCGGCGCCACCATCGGTCCGCTGGTCACCGGCCAGGCGCAGGCCTGGTTCGGCCCGCGCGCCGGCTTCGCCGCCGCCGGCCTGTTCATGGCCCTAGGGGTGGTTCAGTTCCTGTTCACGCGCCACCACCTCGGGGGTGCGGGGGTTTACGTGCGGCCGCAGGGCGCGGAGGTCGCGCGCGCCGCCGCGCGCTGGCGCGGACTCGGCATCGCCGTCATCGCGCTCGCGGCGCTGCTGGTCGCGATCTCGACCGGCGCCATCAACGTCGATCCCGTCGGCCTCGCGCGGATCACCCAGAACCTCATCCTGGGCATGGCGGCGCTTTACTTCCTGTATTACTTCCTCGCCGGCGGACTCTCGCCGCAGGAGCGGCGCCGCGGCGTGGTGCTGGTGGTGCTGTTCATCGGCTGCGCGCTGTTCTTCTCCGGCTACGAGCAGGCCGGGTCGAGTTTGAACCTGTTCGCGGAGCGCTATACCGACCGCACCATCGGCGGCTTCACCGTGCCCTCGAGCTGGTTCCAGTCGCTGAACCCCGCCTTCATCATCGGCTTCGCGCCGCTGTTCTCCTGGGCCTGGGTCGCGCTCGCCCGCCGCCAGCTGAATCCGTCGGCGCCGGCGAAGTTCGCCCTGGGCGTGATCCTCATGGGCTCGGGATTCCTGGTGATGGCCGCGGCGGCGGTGTTCGTGGCGGCAGGCCAGAAGGTACTGCCGACCTGGCTGACCATCACCTACCTGCTGCACACCTTCGGCGAACTGTGCTTGAGTCCCGTGGGGCTGTCGTACTTCACCAAGCTCGCGCCGCGCCGCTTCGTCGGCCAGATGATGGGCATGTGGTTCCTCGCCATCTCGCTCGGCAACCTGGTCGCCGGCCTGATCGCCGGCGAGTTCGACGCCAACAACGTCGCCGCCATGCCGGGCCAGTACATGCACATCGTGTACTTCTCGGTGGGCCTGGGTGCGGTGCTGCTGGTGCTCGCGCGGCCGGTGAAGAAGCTCATGGGCGACATCGAGTGAGGCGGCAGCACGCCGATTGAATGCCAGCGCGCTCGCGCCACTCGGCCACGCTCGCCCTCTGCCTCGGCACCGTCTACCTGGTGTGGGGCTCGAGTTTCCTCTTCACCAAGATCGCGGTGAATCACCTGCCGGTGGCGCTCTTCGCCGGGGTGCGTTTCGTCACTGCCGGGCTCGTGCTCATGGCCGTGGCGCGGCTGGTGTTCGGCGACTCGCCGCCGCGCCGGCGCGCGGACTGGCGGCACGTCACGGTGACCGGCTTCTTCATGGTGTTCGCGAGCAACGGGCTCAACATCTGGGCCATGCGCTACCTTCCCACCAACCTCTCGGCGCTGCTCAACGGCACGTCGGCGTTCTGGATCGCGGGTATGGGGACCGTCGGCAGGCGCGGCCACCCCTTGAGCCGCTCGGCGCTCGCCGGGCTCGCCATCGGCTTCCTGGGCACCGCGCTCACCCTGGTGCCGCGCGGCTCCTTGCACCTGGAAAGCGTGGTGGCTCAAGGTGCCGCGCTCACCGCCTGTTTCGCCTGGTCGCTCGGCACGCTGTACTTTCGCAACATCGACACGCGGCTGACGTCGCTCATGTTCATGGCCTGCCAGATGCTGATGGGCGGGCTGATGCTCTCAACGGTCGCGCTGCTCAACGGCGACATCGCCGAGTGGACCTGGAACGGGCCCGGACTCGTGGCGCTCGCCTACCTCACCTTCGCCAGCTCCTGCCTCGCGTACGCCGCCTACGGCTGGCTCACGCACCACGCCAAGCCCGCGCTCATCGGCACCTACGGCTACGTGAACCCGGCGATCGCCACCTATCTCGGCTGGCAATTCCTCGACGAGCGGCTCTCCGGCGTGCAGGTGGCGGGCATGGTCATCATCCTGGTCGGCGTGCTGGTGCTGACCCTGCCGAGCGCGGGCGTGGCCGACTTGAAGACGCTTGAGGAACCGCAGACGCGCTGACGTCGGCGTCCGCGCGCCGCCGCGCTGCCGCGCCGCGCGCCGCCTCAGCCGCGGCGGACGATGATCTCGATCTTGCCGCGCGGACCGATGAACCAGGAGCCCACCGCGCTCACCAGGCCGACGATGACGGCGGTGAAGAACGCGGTGCCGAAGCCGGCGACGTGCATGCCGGGCAGCAGTGCCGCCACCAGCGCCACCATGGCGGCGTTGATGACCAGCAGGAAGAGACCGAGGGTGAGCACGGTCATCGGCAGCGTGAGCAGCACGAGGATGGGCCGCACCACGGCGTTCACCACGCCGAGCAGCACGCCGGCGAGCAGCAGCGTGGCCGGGCCGTCGATCACCAGGCCCGGCACCCAGGCCGTGGCGAGCCACAGACCGAGCGCAACGATGGCGGCGCGCAGCAGGAATCCCAACATGTGTTCACCTCTCATCGCCACCATATGCCCCTGGGCGCGGCGAATTCAAGCCGCACGGCGGGCGGCGCGGTGATCAGTCGTCGAATCCGGCCAGCGGCGGATCCTTCGGCGGCGCCGCGGCCGGGCGGCGCGGCGCCGGCGGGCTTTCCAGGGCAACCTTGAGGCGGGCGAGCGCGCGTTCCCAGCCGACCCGGATGCGCAGGTAGAGCGGATCCCACTCGGCGGATTCCGGGATTCCCGACCCGAGCAGGCGCACCGAGGTGGTGCCGGGTCCCTTGCGAACGTCGAGCAGGAAATCGTCCACCACCGCGCTGTCGCTCGGCGGCGTGTCGCGGCCGGGCAGCCAGATGACCCGGAGTCGGCGCTGCGTGTCGAGCACGTCGATGTGCCCCTCGCGTACGGCGCCGGGCGCGCGGCCGAGCCGGTAAAGTCCGCCGATGCGGGCGTCGATCTCGGCTTCCTGACTGGTCCAGATGCGCACCAGACGCGGCTCCAGAAGCGCGCGCCAGACGCGTGCCACGGGCACGCCGACCTCGACGAGGTGGGCGTAGCCGCGCGTGCCGGAGCGCGGAATGCGGTGCGGTGAAGGCATGCAATGATCCTGGCGGGAGGCGTCCCGCAGCGCAATGGTAGAATTCCCCAACCTACGAGGAACATCCATGACGGCTGTCGATATCGTGACTGCGCTCGCAGTTCTGCAATTCATCGGCTTCGGCTTTCGCGTCGGCTCCGCCCGTGCCAAGTACGGCGTCTCCGCCCCGGCGGTCACCGGGCACGAGGTGTTCGAGCGGCACTTTCGCGTGCAGATGAACACGCTCGAGCAGCTCGTGGTGCTGATCCCCGGCCTGTACCTGTTCGCGCGCTACTTCGATCCGCGCATCGCCGCGGCGCTCGGAGTCGTGTACCTGGTCGGCCGCGAGATCTACGCCGCGGCCTACGTGAAGAACCCGAAAAAGCGCGGTCCGGGCTTCGGTCTGTCCATGCTCGGATCGACCACGCTGATCGTCGGCGGGCTCGTCGGCGCGATCCGCGCGCTCCTCGCGCACTGACGCGTACGCCCCCCCTCATCGCTCCCCGATCCGCGTGGCGTTGAATCCGCGCCCGCGGACTGACATACTCGCGCCCGGTTTTTCACATGGCTGGGGTGGCCTTCGCAAGAGGCCTGAGACGCCGCCCGCGCATTCGCGCACAGCGGCGAACCCATAGAACCTGATCCGGTTAGTACCGGCGGAGGGAGCATGATTCGCTCGTCGTTTGCGCGGCTGCGTGCCGCATCGTTCTCGTTCACCCTCGTGGTCGCGGCCGCACCGGTCGCGTATGCCGCCGACGCGGCCCAGACCGACCTGTCGGAGATCGTGGTCACCGCCACGCTGCGCGCCGCGCCGGCCGAAACCCTGCCAGGCAGCGTCACCCTCTTGAGCGGCGAGACCCTGCGGGACGCCGGACAGCAGCAGTTCGAGGACGTGCTCGCGCTGGTGCCCAACCTCAACTGGGCCGGCGACACCCAGCGGCCGCGCTATTTTCAGCTGCGCGGCATCGGCGAGCTGCAGCAATACCAGGGCGCACCGAATCCGTCGGTGGGCTTCCTGATCGACGACATCGACTTCAGCGGCTTAGGGGGAGTGGCGACGCTGTTCGACGTCGACCACATCGAGGTGTTGCACGGGCCGCAGGGGCTCGCCTACGGCGCCAACGCCCTCGCCGGGCTCATCTACGTCAAGAGCGCCGATCCGTCCTCGACCTTCGGCGGACGCGTGGAACTGGACGCCGGCGACTACGGCGAGCGCTCCTACGGTTTCGTGGTGAGCGGGCCGGTGGAGGCCCTCGACTCGAGTTACCGGCTCGCCGTGCAGCGCTACGTCAGCAACGGCTTCTACGACAACCTGTACCTGCACCGTAACAACACCGACGGGCGCGACGAGACCACCGTGCGCGGCAAGTGGCGCTATCAGCCGAGCGACGAACTGAAGGTCGACCTCACCCTGATGCACGTCGCGCTCAACGACGGCTACGACGCCTTCGCCATCGACAACACCCGCAACACCCAGTCGGACCACCCGAGCGTCGACGACCAGCACTCCACCGGCGCCTCGGTGCGTGCGCAGTATTCGGGCTTCAAGCCCTTCACGCTGACCGCCATCGCGAGCTACGCGGACTCGCTGATCGGCTACGGCTACGACGGCGACTGGGGCAATCCCGTGCTGTGGGCGCCCTACACCTACAACTACACGGAGTTCCAGGACCGTCACCGCATCACGCGCAGCGCCGAGTTCCGGCTCGCGAACGACGCCACCACGGGGTTCGCGTGGCGGGTGGGCGTGTACGCGTTCGACCTGAAGGAGGGCCTCACCGACACGAGCGCGGGGGTGTATCTCGATCCCTTCGATCCCACCCAGAACTCCCAGTCGCTGACCGTGGTGTCGAGCGCGTATCGTTCCGCGAGCACCGCGCTGTACGGGCAGATCGACGGCGACCTCGCGCCGCGCCTGCGCTATTCGCTGGGGCTGCGCGGCGAGCGCCACACCACCCGTTACGACGATCTCACCACCAACCTCGATGCGCCCTCGACCGCCAATCACTTCGGCCCCGCCTACGACCTGTGGGGCGGCGAGGCCTCGCTCACCTACGCGCTCGCCGAGCGCCAGGAGATCTACGCGCTGCTGTCGCGGGGCTACAAGGCGGGCGGCTTCAACTTGAGTCCGGGACTGCCCGCGGACCAGCTTCTGTTCGGGCCCGAGTGGGACCTCAACTACGAGGTGGGCCACAAGCTGCGCAGCGCCGACGGGCGGCTTGCGATCGACACCTCGCTCTTCTACATGCAGCGCCACGCCGAGCAGTTGATCACCGGCGAGCAGCTCGACCCGAGCAACCCCAACACCTTCATTTTCTACACCGGCAACGCCCGCTCCGGCACCAACTACGGCCTGGAACAAAGCCTGTCCTGGAGCGCCAGCGAGCGCCTGACCTTGGGCGGCTCGCTCGGGCTGCTCGACACCCACTACCACGGCTTCGTGCAGAACGGCGTCGTGCTGCCCGACCGCGCGCTGCCGAATGCGCCCAACTGGCAGGCGGCGCTGAACGCCACCTGGCGCGACCCGCGCGGCCCGTACGCGCGCCTCGACCTGACCGGCATGGGCGCCTTCTATTACGACCTGCCGCCCAATCCCACGAGCTCCAAGCCCTACGAGCTCGTCAACGCCAAGCTCGGCTGGCAGGGCGCGCGCTACGAGACCTACTTCTGGATCCGCAACGCCTTCAATCGAGACTACACCGTGCGCGGCTTCTACTTCGGCGACGAGCCGCCGGATTTCCCGAGCAAGGTGTACACTCAGCTGGGCGAGCCGCGAAATTTCGGCGTGCACTTCACCGCCAAGTTCTGAAAGACTCGGCAGGTTCCGACCCAGCGCGTGAGTTTCGAGCCATGCAGCTCTACCACTCCCCGACGTCCCCGTTCGCACGCAAGTGCCTGGTGTGCGCCCACGAGCTCGGGCTCGCCGCACGCATCGAGCTCGCGGCGGCGGCGCCGCACCCGGTGAACCGCGACCGGGCGCTGGTCGAGCACAACCCGCTCGGCCAGGTGCCGACCCTGGTGACCGACGACGGACTGGCGCTCTACGACAGCCGGGTCATCTGCGAATACCTGGATGCGCTCGCCGGCGGCGGCCGTCTGCTGCCGGCCGCCGGCCACGCGCGCTGGCGGGTGCGCGTCGAGGAGGCGCTCGCCGACGGTCTGCTGGACGCCGCCATCCTCACCCGCTACGAGTCGGCGGCGCGCCCGGAGGCGCTGCGCTGGCCGGGCTGGATTGCCGGGCAGATGGACAAGGTGGACTGCGCGCTCGCCGAGATGGAGAGGTTCGCGGCGGGCTTCGCGACGCGCGTGGACTTGGGCACCATCGCGGTGGCCTGCGCGCTCGGTTACCTGGACTTTCGCTACGCGGCGCTCGACTGGCGCGCGACCCACCCGGCGCTGGCGCGCTGGCACCAGGATTTCGCGGCGCGCGCCTCCATGCTCGCCACGCGTCCGCCGGCCTGACGCCGGCGCCTCGCGCGCGCCGCCGCTAGCGCATCGACACGCGGGCGTTGAGCCCGCCGTTCTCCATCCAGGTCTTGACGCGCTTGGCGTCGGCGAGGCGGGTGAACTTGCCGAACGAGTCGAGCAGCACGATCACCACCGAACGACCCTCGATCACCGCCTCCATCACCAGGCAGCGCCCGGCCTCGGCGATGTAGCCGGTCTTCTGCACCACGATGTCCCAGCCCGGGTTCGCCACCAGCCGATCGGTGTTGTGGAACTCGACCAGGCGGCGGCGCACCCGCACCGCGTAGTGCGGATCGGTGGAGTACTCGCGGATCACCGGATACTTCGAGGCCGCCATCACCAGCTTGGAGAGGTCGGCGGCGCTCGCCACGTTCTGGCTCGACAGGCCCGTGGGCTCGACGAAGTGTGCGCTGGTCATGCCGAGCGCCGCCGCGCGCGCGTTCATCGCAGCCACCAGCGCCGGCATGCCGCCCGGGTAGCTGCGCCCGAGGGCGTGGGCGGCGGTATTCTCGGAGGCCATGAGCGCGAGGTGCAGCAGGTCGGCGCGCGACAGCACGGTGCCGACCGCGAGCCGCGACGGCTGCGGCTTCGGCAACTCGTGGTCGGCGGCGCTGATCTCGATGGACTCGTCGAGCGGCTGGTGTGCGTCGAGCACCACCAGCGCCGTCATGAGCTTGGTGATCGACGCGATCGGCGCGGCCACGTCGGCGCGTCGTGCGTACAGCACCGCGTCGGTGCTGCGGTCGAAGACCAATACCGAGTTGGACCTGAGCTTGGGCTCGGCCGAGCGCGCGTGCACCGGCGCGGTGACACCGACGCCCGCGAGTGCGAGCGCCACCACGGTGGCGAAGAGACGGGAACGACCCGCACTCCCGCAAGACATCGATGCTCTCATCGGCCGGAGACGTCCTGAAGTGTTCGAAGATTTGACTAAACGCGCACCCATTAGGCACAACATCCCCGGCGCGCGCCGTGACCGAGTCCGAACTTTGCCAGCTTCGCCGTCAAAGTCCAGTGAGATTTATGTCATAAGTGCTTGACGTAAGGGGGGTCACGATCGCGCTTTACGGGAAATGCCGAATCCCCCGGAGGCGCCCCGGGCGACCCTCGAGCCGCCTTGGGGAGCGCCCACGAGGTCAGGCGCGCGCGAAGCCCGGCGCGCGCCGCAGTTCCCTGTCGCGGTACATGCTGCGGTCGGCCGCCGCCAACAGGTCGCGGGGATCGCGCGCGTCGCGCGGATAGTTCACCGCGCCGATGCTGACGCTGCAGCGGATCATGCGGGCGCGCAGGTCGAGCGTGGTCTTGTAGACGTGGTTGCGGATGCGCTTCACCACCGCGTCCGCCACCTCCGCGGTCGCTCCCGGCAGCAGCACGGCGAACTCGTCGCCGCCGAACCGCGCCGCCACGTCGCTGCCGCGCAGGCTGCGCTGCAGGCACTGCGCCACCATCAGGATGGCGCTGTTGCCGGCTTCGTGGCCGAACGCCTCGTTGATCGCCTGCAGCTTGTCGACGTCGATCATCAGCAGCGCGTAGCCGGTGCGCTCACGCTCGGCCTGCGCGTGCAATCGCTGCCAGGCTTCGTTGAAGGCGCGCTGATTGAGCAGGCCGGTGAGCGTATCGGTCTGCGCGAGATCCTCGATCCGTTCGCGCGCCTCGGTCATGTCGGCCGCCAGCGTCGTGGTGAGGTAGGCCGCGATCATGATCGGCGCGAGCGCGCCCACCGCCCGGCTCGCGTACGCGAGCGACAGCACGTCCACACCCAGCAGCGAGGTCGCGAGCAGCACGTGGCACAGGCAGACGAAGCCCACTTGCGCGAAGGTCACCCTGCGACCGAGCGTGAGCGCACTCAGCAGGATGGGCAGCAGGTACAGATTCAGCAGCGGGCTGTCGCTCTTGCCGGTGAACCACAGCGCGCCGGTGATGAACGACACCATCGACCACGACTCGATCAGCAGCCGGGCGCGGGTACGCCCCGGAAAGAAGCGCCGTGCGCGGAACGCGACGATCGCGGCCACGAAGGCGGCGAGCAGCGCGCCGACCGCCCAGGGCTGCGCCAGGATGGCGCGCGACCACACCAGCACCAGCGCGGCGAGCGCCAGACAGAGGATCTCGATGGAGCGGGTGCTGCGCACGGTGAGCCTGCGGAGGGCGCGTCAGGGTGCCGCGGCAGGGTGCGCGACGGCCGGCGGCGCCGCGGCGGCGCGCGCAGGCACGCTGGGCGAGGTCAGTTCGGCGAGGGCGCGTTGCACCTCGGGGTCGTCGGCGGCGGCGGGAGCCGCGGCGGCGGCCGACGATGCGCCGGCCGATGCCGTGCCGGCGGCCGGCACGGCGCTCGGCGCCGGCCGCGGCAACTCGATGTCCGGGACGATGCCGCGGTGATTGATCGACACGCCCGAGGGCGTGTAGTAAAGCGCGGTGGTGAGCTTCAGGGCGCGCTGATCGTCGAGCGGAATCACGGTCTGCACCGAGCCCTTGCCGAAGGTGGTGCGGCCCATCAAGGTGGCACGGTGGTGGTCCTTGAGCGCGCCGGCCACGATCTCCGACGCCGAGGCCGAGCCGCCGTTGACCAGCACCACGATGGGCGCGCCGTGCATCTCGTCGCCCGGCTTGGCCGAGTAGGCGAACTTCGAGTCCGGCGTGCGGCCGCGCGCGGTGACGATCACACCCGAATCGAGGAAGGCGTCCGCCACCGCCACCGCGGCATCCACCACCCCGCCCGGATTGTTGCGCAGATCGAGCACCAGGCCGGGGAGCGGCGCGCCGCGGCGCTTGGCGAGGTCGTGCAGCGCCTTGAGGAGTTCCTCCCCGGTGGTGTCGCTGAACTCGGCGATGCGCACGTAGCCGTAGCCACCGGCGAGCAGGTCCGCGCGCACGCTGTGCAGTTCCACGCGCGCGCGCTTCAAGGTCACGATGAGCGGCTCGTCGCTGCCTTCGCGCACGATCCCGAGCTTGACGCTGGTGCCCTCGCGACCGCGCATGCGGTCGATGCTGTCGTCGAGGGAGAAGGCGTTCACCGGCACCCCGTCGATGGTGGCGATCACGTCGCCGGGGCGGATGCCCGCCGCGGCGGCCGGCGAGCCGTCGAACGGCGACACCACCACCACCTGATCGTCCTCCAGCGTCACTTCGAGACCGACGCCGGAGTACTCGCCGGCGCTGCTGATCATCATCTCGTCGTAGTCGTTGCCGTCGAGATAGGCGGAAAACGGATCGAGCGAGGCCACCATGCCGCGAATCGCCGCCTGCAGCAGGCGGTGATCGTCCACCGGCTCGACGTACTCGCGCTTGACCCGCTCGAGCACCAGCGCCAAGAGCCGCGCATCCTGCCAGGGGGCGTCGGCGGACGCCTCGGTACCGGCCGGCGCGGCAGCGGGCTCAGCGGGCGACGCCGCGGGCGCCTGCGCGGGTGCGCCAGCCGCTACGGGCGGCGGAGGCGCGGGCG